>NZ_QTWM01000003.1:0-392500 GCF_003461125.1 Roseburia sp. AF22-2LB | reverse complement strand
CCGGTGTTGTAATCTTAAAGTTGCGATAGCTACCATCTATTACATATACCGGAACTTTTCCATACGCCTCCACTACCATTGCATCATCTGTAACATCTTCTCTTCCATCCGCTATCATCTTCTGATAAGAATCATAAATCAGGGAATAGGAAAATGCCTGCGGTGTCTGTACCGTATAAAGGTTTTTTCTTGGTGGGGTATCCTCTACTTTTCCATTTTCATCTACCTTTTTTATGGTATCCTTCACCGGCACAGCTGCAATACATGCATGTTTTTTCTGCACTTCATCCATTGTATGTCGGATGACTTCCTGCCCTATAAACGGGCGTGCCCCATCATGAATCAGTACATAATCCGTATGTTCACACGCACTTAAGCCCTGAAAAACAGAGTGGTAACGTTCCTTACCACCCTTTACTATCTTCGTTACTTTATGCAATTTATATTTTTCTACAATTTCTTTCCGGCAGTATTCCTCTTCTCCTTCACCGGTTACCAGTACGATTTCATCTACCGGGCTTTCTTCAAATGCCTTAAGGGTATAATAAATCACCGGCCTCCCACAAAGAAGCAGATACTGCTTATGGACAGAGCTTCCCATGCGGCTTCCTTTTCCCGCAGAAAGCACGATTGCTGTATACTTTGCCATTAACGTTCTCCTAATTTTAAGTTTGGTACTGCATTCAAATCAAGTCCGGAACGGATTCCCGCCCGGTAATCATAATATGCTGCTGCACCTATCATTGCTGCATTATCGGTACAGAGAATCGGCGACGGATGATAAAATGCCACATTTCTCTTCCGGCACTCTTCTTCCATTGCTCCTCTTAAGGTTCCATTAGAAGCCACTCCTCCCGCAATAGCAAATTTATCAATCTGATATTTTTCAATGGCATGCATGGCATTTCCCACCAGCACATCAATAACCGCTTTCTGGAAAGATGCTGCAATATCTGCCTGCACAATCTCAATACCTTTCATTTTACAGCTGTTCAGATGGTTTAAAACAGCAGACTTTAAACCACTGAAGCTGAAGTCATACTCCCCATCTGCAATCTTCGGTCTTGGGAATTCCACAGCATGAGGATTTCCTTCATGTGCTACTTTTTCAATCTTTGGTCCACCCGGATAGCCTAATCCGATTGCTCTCGCCACTTTATCAAAGGCTTCACCTGCTGCATCATCCCTGGTTCTTCCAAGTATCTCATATTTTCCATAATCCAGTACTTTTACCAGATGTGTATGACCGCCGGATACCACAAGACATAAAAATGGTGGCTCTAACTCTTTATTTTCAATATAATTTGCGCTGATGTGTCCCTCAATATGATGCACACCTACCAGTGGAATATTTCTTGCATAACTGATTGCTTTCGCTTCTGCCACACCAACCAGGAGGGCACCCACTAATCCCGGTCCATAAGTTACACCGATTGCGTCTATATCTGCCCAGTCTGCCTGCGCTTCCTGCATCGCTTCTGTTATTACCTGATTAATTTTCTCAATATGTTTACGGGATGCAATTTCCGGAACCACACCTCCATATAAGGTATGTAATGCAATCTGGGATGAAATGATATTCGATCTTACATCCCTTCCATTTACTACAACTGCTGCCGCAGTCTCATCGCAGGAACTTTCTATTGCAAGAATTGCAATATCTCCTTTATTTTTCTGCATCACCATTGTCTCCTTCCAGTGCCACAAATCCTAATATTTTCCAGTCCCCATTCTCATCCTTACGCAGCACATATTCCTGGTTAGCCCGGTTATATGCCTTGGTAGAGCGAAGGAAATAAGATGCCGTCACATAGGCACAATCACTTCCCTCTACTTTCTTATAAGCCACTTCATCTGTATCGCAGACAGATGCTGTTGCTATAATCTTACTTTCTGCTTTATAAGCCGCAATGTCATTCTGCATCTGGGTTGAAAATGTATCCTGCGGATTGTTTTCCAATAACTCTTCATCCATCAGTGCACGCATCTTCTCCAACAGCTTCTGGTACTGCTCATCATCATAAGTTTCATTATAAAGGCAGAGCAGAATCCTATTATAATATTTGATTACAGCACGAGGTGACGCCGGATAATCCTTCTCTAAATTTTTACTTAAAACAGAGGTTATCTCATCTGTTTCTCCTGTTGTTTCCACACTTCTTGGTGAGCGGTTTGTCAGATAATAATAAAATCCGACCACAATTCCAATGCAAATCACACCTATAATAACTGTCTTAATTATGCCTGCTGTACGTTTCTTCATGTTTACGCCTCCTCAAAATCCAGTGTAACACTCTTTCCATCTTTGCCTAAATATGCATTCGGATATATCTTCCTTACAGCATCCATATAGTCTTCGCCCCTTACAAGGGACGGGCTGAAGTGGGTAAGCCACATTTCTTTCACCCCGGCATCCTTGGCAAGATGTGCTGCTTCATAAAAAGTCATATGTTTATATTGTTTCGCTTTTGCAAGTTTCTCTTTTTCTGCATACATACCTTCACAGATAAATAAATCGGAATCTTTGGCATTTTTTGCAATGCTCTCCGTCGGGCGGGTATCAGTACAATATGTCAGCTTGATGCCTTTTCTTGGCGGGCCTAATACCATTTCCGGCAGATAGGTCTTGTCCTCTTCTTCAATAATTTCACCTTTTTGCAGGCGGCTCCAGTATTTCTGCGGTATCTGCCGTTCTAATGCATGTTCCACTGAAAATCTTCCAGCCCTTGAAATCTCCAAGGTATAGCCGTAGCAGGTAACATTATGGTTCACCCGGAAAGCATGGATCGTATATCCCTTTAATTCTATAGTCTCTTCCGGTTCCGTCAGTTCTATAAATTTAATCTCAAAAGGCAGTTCCGGTGCAATCACACGCAGTGCATTTACCACACGTTCCAGCCCCTTTGGTCCAATCATCGTCAGCGGCTCCGTTCGTTCCGCATTTCCCATGGTAAGAAGAATTCCAGGCAGTCCGCTGATATGGTCCGCATGGTAATGTGTAAAGCACATAATATCCACCGGCTTGAAGCTCCAGCCTTTTTCTTTTACTGCAATCTGGGTGCCTTCGCCACAGTCAACCATCAGACTGCTGCCATTATATCTTGTCATCAGTGAAGTCAGCCAGCGATATGGCAATGGCATCATTCCACCGGTTCCTAATAAACAGACATCTAACATTCTATTTCCTCAGCTCTCTATACAATTTCTGTTACTTCTTCCATTAAAGGCGGTATCACAAACTGTTTTGTCCATTCATCAAAGCAGGACTCGCATACACGCAGTTTGCTTTTCACACCATCCTTCGTAGAAAAATAATTCCATTCTTTTTCTATATAAATATAATCCTGTTTTCGTTCTTCGATTTCTTTTCCACAACAATTGCAAACCATTTCGCATCCTCCGTCTCTTATCTTGTGGTTCTCTTTCATTATAGAACCATTCCAATAAATTTGCAGCGGAAATTACTGGACCCTGCTCATGATATATGCATCCTCTGAGGGCTTTTCATAAAAATTCTTTCGAGTTCCAAGTACAGAGAATCCAAGTTTCTGATACAGGCGAATGGCAGGCTCATTGGATACCCTTACCTCTAAAACATACCGGCTAATACCATGTTTTCTACCCTGCTGCATTAGTTCTGTTACCAGTTGTTCCCCATAACCTCTGTTTCTGCAGGCCTCACTTACTGCCACATTGGTAATCTCGCCTTCATCTAATGCCATATACATTCCACAATATCCTAAGATGGAACCCGCTTCTTCTGCCACCAGAAAAATCACATGGTTCATGGCAAGAGCATCGCGAAATCCCTGCCCACTCCATGGCTGCGAAAAGACTTTTGCCTCTATGGCCGCTACATCAAAAACATCTGCCTCTGACATTCTACGAATTTCCATGCTGTTCCATCCTCTCGCGTTCTGCCTGGGAAAGGCGCAGATATTCCGGTTTGTGTTCTTCTGCAGATTCTAATTTACCTGCTTTGTAATATTCTTCTCCTAAAGCTGCAACAGCTGCTGCACGCTGCTTATTCACATGTGCCGGTGCAAAGGAATATGGCACTTTACAGTTTTCTTCTATATAAGTGGTAAATACAGGGACACCATCTCCCAAAAATACAACCGGAGCATTGTTTTCATTTATCTTTGCTACAATCTCATCAATTCCCACAACGCACTGTGGGCACAATACCTGCATTTTTTCGTCTTCAAACTGATATAAACCGGTATAGGTCTGGTTTCTTCTGGCATCCATTAATGGACAGATAATATCTCTATGCCCATAGAGGTTGTATGCCAATGCATCCACGGTCGGTACGGAAATCAGCGGCTTATCCAGTGCAAGTCCCAATCCTTTTGCTGTTGCAGAGCCAATCCGAAGTCCGGTAAATGAGCCCGGGCCCGCTGCAATTGCAATGGCATCTAATGTATCCAAATCCAGTTCTATCATCTTCGCAAGTTCATCTAACATTGGCAGCAAGGTCTGTGAATGTGTTTTCTTATAATTTACAGTAAATTCTCCCAACAGCACATCATCTTCTACTACTGCTACGCTGGCTACCAGTCCGGAGCTGTCCAATCCCAATATTTTCATCGTTCCACCTCTTCTATTGTTATCCTGCGATAATCAAATCCTTTTTCCAAATCTTTCTCTATTGTTATCTGCCGGTAATGATCCGGTAAAATTTCTTCAATCAGATTTGCCCATTCTATCATGGTCAGACCATTTCCATAAAAATAGTCCTCATAGCCGATTTCATCCATTTCCTCAATATCCGCAATCCGGTATACATCAAAATGATAAAATGGCATTCTTCCTTCTTCATACTCTTGCACAATAGTAAAAGTCGGACTGCAGATAGGTTCTGTTATCTCCAAACCCTTGGCTATTCCCTGGGTAAAAACGGTTTTTCCTACTCCCAAATCTCCGATTAATGTATACACTTCTCCCGGCTTTGCTTCCCGTCCAATCTGTTCGCCTAACTTTTCTGTTTCTTCTGCCGAAAATGTTTCATATACCATATACTTTTCTTCCTATCTCTTCTTCATACAATTCTGGTGCTTCTTCAAATTCTTATCTGCCAGTTTCTTCAACGCTGCATACTGTCCGCCTACAATTTCCATCGGCAGGATATATGCATTTACGCGGCTGCTGTAAATCAGAACATTATGCTTTGTTGACACCATTTTATAAATCTGTTTCCACTCCAGCAGGGCATTTTCTTCTCCCAGAGATACATGGACACCTTCATCATCCAACATATAATGCAGCGTACTTTTCAGTGCCTCTGACATGGAAATCTGTCTTGCCGCCCGCATTTTCAAGGTTAATGGAAAATAAAAAAGAAAGACAATGCCAAATATGATGTAAAGCACCGTATACATGGTATCTACCTTTCCATAGGTTCCCACTGCGGCTACAAATCCAAGCACCGCTGCCAAGATGGAAAAGATTCCGGTAAAACTGGTATATATATGATACATATTAAACCGGTACATATCGTTCGCTGTTATTTTTACATCAAATTCAATTGGCATTGTCTTTCCTCCTGCTTACTTTTCTGATTGAAGTATAGCATTATTTTCGGGAATAGACAAACTCTTTATCAATTTTGTGTCGGGCAAAAAAGGGACGTCTAATTCTTACGGCTGTTGGTTCCTTTGATGATTGGTGAAATATGTTTATAAATCAAAAATGTAATTCCAACACTAATCATACCTTTTAAGAAGGTGAATGGCATATTAAATACTACCAGACACTCCAATAAATTATCCATATGTCCGCCTACTGCAGAAGCGATTGCATTGTAAGCACCAATAATGGCATCTTCCGGCATAAATGCTGTATAGAACGGATATACCAGGAAATAGTTTGATACCACACTGAATACTGCCATGAAAAGTGCTCCTGCTAAAGAACCGATTAATGCACCTTTGCGGTTCTTCTTAAATTTGTAAATCAGTCCTGCCGGAAGCACGAACGCTACTCCAAGAATGAAATTGGACAGTTCTCCAACACCACTTGTGGTTGTAATAGTCAGATGAATCAGATTTTTAATCAGGCAGATTACAATTCCGCTGACCGGTCCCATGGAAAATGCTCCAATCAATGCCGGAAGTTCTGAAATATCCAGTTTGATGAAGTTTGGCATAAACGGAACTGCAAAATCAAGGAACATCAGGATGAACGCAATGGCCGAAAGCATTGCTGTCATCGTCAGATATCTTGCATTTACACCTGTTTTTACGTTGCTGTTTGTTGTTACACTGTTTGTACTCATTTCTTTTACTCCTTTTTTCTTTACTTTTAGCTCTTGCAAGGGATGTCCGGAGTATTGGTGTACCATAAAAGCCCCGGATAAAACTATCCGGGGCACGCAAAATAATCACCTTAATGGTCACTTATCTTCTCCCATCCAGACTATACTGTCGGTTTTGGATTTTCACCAAATCAACTGCAATACTGCAGTTCACGGACTAATGTGTCATGCACAATCACCGTCGGTCGGGAATCTATGCTTCGCATATCACCCTGCCCCGAAGACTTCCTATTCAATTACTATGGGTCTATTGTAGAGCTTCACTTTTTCCTTGTCAATACCCAATTTTATCTGTTACCTTTTATTTACAGTTTCATAGTAAGCTGGATTCTCTGTTTCTTAAGGTCTACGCTCATTACTTTTACTTCTACAATATCTCCCACACTGACCACTTCCAGCGGATGTTTGATATAGCGTTCGCTCATCTGGGAAATGTGTACCAGTCCATCCTGATGTACTCCGATGTCCACAAAGGCACCGAAGTCAATGACATTACGGACGGTTCCTTTTAATACCATTCCCGGGGTCAAATCCTTCATTTCCAGTACGTCACTCCGCAGAATCGGCTTTGGCATATCTTCCCTCGGATCTCTTGCCGGCTTTTCCAGTTCCTTTACAATATCCCGTAAAGTAAGTTCTCCTACTTCCAATTCTGCTGCCAGTTTCTTATAATCTGAAATCTTCTTTGAAATCCCGGTTAATCCGCCACCAGTTATCTCTTCTTCTGAATATCCTAATTTTTCCAAAAGCTTTCTGGTTGCTTCATAACTTTCCGGATGCACGCCGGTTGCATCCAACGGATTCTTTCCACCGGTAATACGAAGAAAACCGGCACACTGTTCATATGCCTTCGGTCCTAATTTTGCCACTTTCAAAAGCTGGCTTCTGGATGCAAATTTTCCATTTTCTTCCCGGTATGCCACAATATTTTTCGCAATCACTTTGCTGATACCGGAAATGTATTCCAACAGGGATACAGATGCGGTGTTTAAATCTACACCAACTTTATTTACGCAGTCTTCTACCACGCCGCCTAAGGCTTCACTTAATTTTTTCTGGTTCATGTCATGCTGATACTGACCAACCCCGATGGATTTCGGATCAATTTTAACCAGCTCTGCCAGCGGATCCTGCAACCGTCTTGCCATGGAAGTGGCACTTCTTTGTCCCACATCAAAGTTTGGGAATTCCTCTGTTGCAAGTTTACTTGCAGAATATACGGAAGCACCTGCTTCATTTACAATAATATACTGTACTTTTACCGGAATCTCTTTTAATAAATCTACAATAATCTGCTCCGACTCACGGGATGCTGTTCCATTTCCAAGAGAAATCAGTGTAATATGATACTTGGAAATCAGTTTCTTTAATACTACTTTTGCTTCCTCTACCTTATTCTGTGGCGCTGTCGGGTAAATGACTGTCGTATCCAATACTTTTCCGGTCGGATCTACCACTGCAAGCTTACATCCGGTACGGAATGCCGGATCCCAGCCAAGCACAACCTGTCCTGCAATTGGCGGCTGCATCAGAAGCTGCTCTAAGTTTTTTCCGAAAACTTTGATTGCTCCGTCTTCTGCCTTTTCCGTAAGGTCACTTCGAATCTCACGCTCGATTGCCGGTGCAATCAGACGCTTATAGCTGTCTTCGATTACTTCTTCCAAAACAGGTCTGGTTATGGCATTATCTTTGGTTATTACCTTTTTCTGTAAATACGGAATAATCTGTTCTTCCGGCACTTCTACTTTTACTGTCAGTATTTTCTCTGCCTCTCCACGATTCAATGCCAGCGTACGATGTCCTGCCATTTTTGCAATCGGCTCATCAAAATCATAATACATTTCATAAACAGATTCTGTTTCCGGATCTTTGGCAGCAGATACAATCCGACCATGTTTTACGGTAAGGTCACGGATGCGGATACGATAATCTGCTTCATCGGAAATATGCTCTGCAATAATATCCTTAGCACCTTCTAACGCTTCCTCTGCAGTATGAACTTCTTTTTCTTCGTTGATATATTTTGCTGCTTCTTCTAAGATTGGAGTCTTAAGCATCTGAAGACTGATTACATTTGCCAGCGGCTCTAAGCCCTTCTCTTTGGCGATGGTTGCTCTGGTTCTGCGCTTCGGTCGGTATGGACGGTACAAATCATCTACGACTACCAGTGTCTGTGCTTCTTCTATCTGTTTCCGCAGTTCGTCCGTCAGCTTGCCCTGTTCTTCAATGCTGGCAATGACCTGTTCTTTCTTCTCTTCCAAGTTTCTAAGATAAGTCAGCCGGTCAAATAAGTTACGTAATATTTCATCATTTAATGCGCCGGTTGCTTCTTTTCGATACCGGGCAATAAAAGGAATGGTATTTCCTTCATCAATTAACTGAATTGCTGCCTGTGCCTGATTTTTTCTGATTCCAAGTTCTTCGGCAATTTTTGCTGTTATGTCCATCTTGTATTTCCTTTCCTGTTGATGCGTTTGCGCTCATTATAGCACATCAGGCATTTCTGCAAAAGGGAAGATTTTGGCTTTTATTGTTTTTTCCGGCAGAAAATGGTATACTGGATTTATTCACGATTTGAGGAGGTTTTTTATGGATTTTCAACAGCAGCCAAACGGCTATCAACCAAATCCCAATTATTCATATAATATGAACCAGGCACCACAACGTAATTACATGGACAAACGTTCCACCGGACTTGCCACCGCATCCATTGCTCTTGGCATTGTCTCCATTGTAACTTTCTGCTGCCTGTATGCAGCACTGCCTTGTGGGGCACTTGCCATTATTTTAGGACTTCTTTCCCGTGGCGGCGAGATGACTTTTTCCACCACCGGCAAAATCGGTATCGTCCTTGGAATTATCGGTCTTGTACTTACTATTGCACTTTATACTTTCGTCATTGTCATGATGTTTACCAACGCCGATTTCATCAACCAGATGTCCAATGGAAATACCGCTGATTATAACGAACTGATGCGGCAGTTTAATGAAATGAATCAAATGTACCAGTAAATATATGCAAAAGAAAAATGCCAGGAAACCAATTCTGATTTCCCGGCATTTTTCTTTTCTTATTTTTATACCGAAGCACTCCACGTACTGTACTGCGGATTCTGCTGTTTTGTTCCGTATGGGTCTGTCTGGTTTTCTGTCCGGTCTAATTCTCCTGTAATGTCACGATAGAATGTCACCTGTGTCTGCGTATAGTATGGTCCAATCCACAGGAAGCCAATTCCAAATGAAAGGAGGCCAAGGAAAGACCAGCCAAGGAAGCTTAACATGATATAGAAGTATCTTCCCTTGTTGCCCTGCATCAGTGCTTTACTTTCCCTCATTGCCTGCCGGATTCCCTTGGTATTATCCTCAAGCAATATCAAAAACAGCATGGAATATTTTAAGGAAAGAATAAATGCGATCACTTCTCCTCCAATTCCAAGTACACACATAGCTACTACATAGCCAATAAAAATCCCCTCTGTGATTTTCATGCTGCCGGAAATGGCAGTTACATACATTCCAACAGAGACTGCGATTGCCGGAAGCATCGGAATTAATACCACAACCATAAATAAAAGATATGCCAGAATGTATTTATCCGGATGATGATTGAATCCATAGAACATATCGGTAAACTTATATGGCTGCTTTCTTCCCATTCGCAGGGCAATCTGGAGAATTCCTATATTTAAAACAACCCCCAGCAATGCCAGTACAAATGCTGCCACATAATAAATTGCCCACTCCATTTTTCCGGAATACGGTGTCAAATTCCAGGAAAAGAACATGGTCGGCAAAGTTACGATTAACTGCGATACTACCATGGCTCCCATTGGCAATCCATAATGTCCGGTAAGATTTTCTCTTGCAATACGTTTTATTTCTGCTGATTTTCTTTTCATCTATCTCAAGCTCCTGTTTTTATTTTCTTGTGTCGATTCTGGCTCCGGTCAGATCTGCCGCATCCTGGCTCTTCCGCTCCTGCTGATAAGGATTTGTTTCATTCGGATACTTAATGGTGGTATTGGTCTCTCCGCCTGCCACATATACTCTTCCGCACTCCGGGCATACGCCGGTACGAAGTGTTACGCTTGCAGATACCACCTGACCATTTCCTTCTGCTGCTTTGGCATAAGCATTGGAAACATGTTCTGCCTCATGGGCTGCCACACGGATTCCCGCCGCCTCCGGAGAGATGTGGGAAGCTGATTTAAAAGAAACATTCTCGTTGGAACCATCCTGATATTTCCGGTTCTTACAGGTCTGGCATTCGCCTTTGCTGCCCTCTGCCACCCCGGTACTCTTCGCATCTGCGTCAGTTCCGACCCCATATGTATGATTGTACCCGGTATCATATCCTATATCTTTCGGATTCCATCCATCAATCTGCATAAACCACTCCTCCTTCCAAAGTCTGAAAAAAGTGCCTCTTTTTATTATACACATATCTTGGGTGAAACACAATAACTTTGACTTTCCCTTATGACAATTGTATACTACCAACAGATTCTATATTTTGTTTGAATACTGATTTGCGAGGGTTTATATGGAAAAGAAAAAAACGTCCACTGCTATGGACAACGGATTATATATCACCGGCTGGTGCATCATAGGCACACTTCTTCTGCTGGTGCTTTTTATAAAAGCAACAAATATCCAGCTTTCAAAATATCTTTTCCCCTGTGTGCTTCACAGCCTGACCGGACTTTACTGTCCTGGCTGCGGTGGCACCAGAGCCGTAGCTTTTTTACTGCATGGGGATTTCCTGCACTCACTGGTTTATCATCCCTTTGTGCCATATGCCTTTGTGCTCTGCACCTGGTTTATGATTTCCCAGACCATTGAACGGCTCTCTAAGGGAAGGCTTCGTATTGGCATGCATTTCCGGGAAGCATTTCTTTGGATTGCACTGGCTATTATTATTATAAATTTCATTGTGAAAAATGCAGCTCTTCTATTCTTTCAGATTGATTTTATGCCGCTGACGCATATATCATAATATATCATATATCGAAACCTATAAGGAGCTGCCACCAGCAGCTTTTTCAAACGCTTAACGAGAAAAAAGAATGTGCCTTGGCACATTCTCGCGCCTGCGGCGGTCGCTTGCGACATCTACCTTATACGCCGCAGTGCGCATCCTCGCGGAGCGTTTTTTACTTTACAGGAAAGCAATTTCCTGTAAAGTGAAGAAGAGGAAGTGGCTTACGCCTCTTCCTCTTCTTCTGTATCTTTTGCCCATCCGAAGGCATATTTTACTGCCTTCTTCCAGCCTTTTAATTTCTTCTGTCTCTCTTCTTCTTCCATCTGTGGATGGAATACCCGCTCTATCTGCTGGTTCTTTATCACATCTTCTTTGGTCTTCCAGTAGCCTACTGCAAGTCCTGCCAGATACGCCGCACCTTTTGCTGTTGTCTCTACACATGCCGGACGATTGACCGGCGCCTGTATCATGTCTGACTGGAACTGCATCAGGAAATTATTGGCACTGGCTCCGCCATCTACATTTAAGGAACGGATTTCAATTCCAGCATCCGCTTCCATGGCAGAGATAACTCCTTCCACCTGATAAGCAATAGATTCCAGAGTTGCCCGGATGATATGATTCTTGTTGGTTCCTCTGGTAATTCCTACAATTGTTCCTCTTGCATACTGATCCCAGTACGGAGCACCCAGTCCGGTAAATGCCGGAACCACATAACAGCCATGTGTTCCTTTTACTTTGGTCGCCATATACTCTGAATCCGATGCGGAGTCAATGAGACGCATACCATCACGCAGCCACTGGATTGCCGCACCTGCCACAAAGATAGAGCCTTCCAGTGCATAATTTACTTTGCCATCCAGCCCCCAGGCAATGGTGGTGACCAGTCCGTTTTCTGAAAATACCGGACGTTCTCCTGTATTCATCAACAGGAAACAGCCTGTACCATATGTATTCTTCGCTTCTCCTTCGGAAAAGCAGGTCTGTCCGAATAAAGCTGCCTGCTGGTCTCCTGCTGCACCGGCAATCGGTATCGCACTTCCAAAATATGCCGGGTCTGTATAACCATATACACAGCTTGACGGCATCGGCTTTGGCAGCATGCTCTCCGGAATATCAAGCTCTGCCAGAATATCTTTATCCCAGGTTAATGTGTTTATATTAAAAAGCATGGTTCTTGACGCATTGGAATAATCGGTTACATGTGCTTCCCCTTTCGTCAGTTTCCAGATCAGCCAGGTCTCTACCGTTCCAAAGAGCAGCTTTCCTTCTTCCGCTAATTTTCTTGCACCCTTCACATTATCTAAAATCCACTTGATTTTCGTTGCCGAAAAATAGGCATCAATAATCAATCCTGTTTTCTTACGATAGGAATCTTCCAACCCCTTTTTCTTTAACGCATCTGCAATATCAGCGGTCCGGCGGCACTGCCAGACTATCGCATTATAAACTGGCTCTCCGGTCTCTTTGTTCCATACAATTGCCGTCTCTCTCTGGTTGGTGATTCCAATGGCTGCAATATCTGCTGCCGTAGCACCAATCTTAGACATTGCCTCTACTGCTACCCCAAGCTGCGTCGACCATATCTCATTGGCATCATGTTCTACCCATCCTGGATTCGGAAACATCTGACGGAATTCTTTTTGTGCCATACTGCAGATTTCACCGGCTTCATTAAAGAGAATACACCGGTTGCTGGTGGTTCCGGCGTCTAACGCCATAATAAATTTTGACATAAAAATACCCTCCTGAAATTATATTTATACCCTTAGTACAATTATAATTTCCAGAAGGGTTTTTCGCAACTATTTTACACGAATCATCTGAAGAATATCAGCAAGTTTTGCTGCTTTCTCTTCATATGCTGCTTCTGTCATTTCTTCTGTTACAAATCCAAGTTCTCCGTTTACACCTTCTGCTGCAACGAACTCAACTGCTCCGAATGCATTCTTTACTGCTGCTTCGTCTGCTTTGGTACGGACAAAGAAACGGTTGGTTACCATCTTATAATCTGCAAGCTCTAATTTCTCCGGTCTCCATTCCATTGGAAGGTTGGTGTCTTTGAATTTTGCAATTTCAACCATATCAGCCACAACAGCACTGGCGGTTGGAAGTTTTCCTGCTCCACTTCCGTAGAACATTGCATCTCCTAATACATTACCATGTACAAAAATTGCATTAAATACATCATTCACCGGATACAGTGGATGCTCCTGTGGAAGCATACATGGAGATACCATTGCACAATAGCTTTCTCCTACTTTACGGCTGGTTGCCAGTAATTTAATGGCTTTACCCATTGCTTTTGCATATTTGATATCTGTTGCACTGATTTTGGTAATTCCTTCCGTATGAATGTCATTGAAGTCTACCTGTTGTCCGCATACTAAAGAAGTTAAGATTGCAATCTTACGGCATGCATCAAAGCCTTCTACATCGGCAGTCGGATCTTTCTCTGCATATCCTTTATCCTGTGCATCCTTTAATACATCTGCAAATTCAGAACCCTCTACGCTCATCTTGGTAAGCATATAGTTGGTCGTTCCATTTAAAATACCGGTAATCTCTTCAATTACATCGGCAGTCAGGCAGGAATTTAACGGGCGGATAATCGGGATACCGCCTCCTACGCTGGCTTCAAACAGGAAATTCACATTTTTCTCTTTGGCAAGTGCAATCAGTTCTGCACCTTTCTCTGCTACTAATGCCTTATTTGAAGTTGTTACATGCTTTCCTGCCTCTAACATGGCACGGACAAAAGTATATGCCGGTTCTACACCGCCCATTGTCTCAACTACCATGCCAATTTCAGGGTCTTCTGCAATTACTTTGTAATCATGCACGATTTTATCCTGAATCGGGTCTCCCGGGAAATCCCGTAAATCCAAAACATATTTTACTTCGATTGCTTCGCCTGCACGTTTTGCAATGCTGTCATGATTAATGTTTAATACTTCTACTACTCCGGAACCAATTGTTCCATATCCCATTACTGCTGCTTTCATTGTTGTTTCACTCCCTGGCTAATATTTTCAGATAATGTATTCCATCCTGTCCTTCAATCTTATCTACCATCTGTGACAAATCTCCTGTCTCCGGCAGAATATCAATACTCAGTGTCAGGGATGCAATCCCGTTTACCGGTATAGACTGGTGGATAGTTAATATGTTGGCATGAAACTCTGCCACAATATTCAAAACGGTTGATAATAATCCCGGCGTATCATCCAGCTGGATTACCATCGTAATTGTTCTCCCCTTCGCATTGTCGTGAAATGGAAAAATATCATCTTTATACTTATAAAATGAACTCCGGCTGATATCTACCTGCTCGGCTGCTTCCTGTACAGATGTTACGCGTCCGGATTCTAAAAGACGTTTCGCTTCCACTACTTTCAGCAATACCTCCGGTACAGCCTTCTCTTTCAACACAAAATACTTCGTATTCTCTGCCATATTCCCCTCCGACTGTTTGTGGTACAAATACAACTGTTCTCACCAGAAAGATGATAGCACATATACACAGCCATTACAAGTAAATTTCTCTTTTTTATACAAAAGTACCCATATGGAACCTTTTTCGGATTCCATATGGGTAAATTGACGAATTTTTATATTTGCTTTCCTTATCCGAAAGCTCTTAGAATTTACGGCTTCCGCCTCCGGTGCTTCGTCCTCCTGCTCCGGTATGTACTGTTGTTCTGCCGGAACTACTTCCGCCTCCACCAGAAGATTCCCTCTGGATATGACGATGGGTTACTACCTGATTTACAAAGCGGTCAGTACGGTTTGTAAGATTTACATGGCTGTTCTTGTGGTAATCATATTTGTACTTATCAAAATGCAGGCGATATTTACCAATTGTGATTCCACAGAATGCACCACCGATACCTAATGCCACCAGTAAGGTAATCAGAATTTCAAACCAGGTCAGCGTATTTTTCTCGTAGTAATCATACTCCCCGGTTTCTTCATCGTAATTATACTGACCGGTTGGCACGCCCTGTCCATAATAATATTCTGCCTCATCAATCATTGCCTCCATGGCATCTGCATACTCTGCATCTCCCATATAATTGAAGCCTTCATCCAGAATACTTTCTACTCTTTCATCCGTATAATAACGGTTTGCTTCTCCAAAATGAACCACTGCGATTTCACGGTTATCCATGTCAATGACAAAAGCAACGCCATCCATGCCGGTGGCATACTGGTCAAAGGTATTCTCTCCATACTCCTGGGAAGTATACCCCTGCGCATCCTCTGTGGTAAATGCATAGATTTCCCAGCCGGTCTCACTGGAAAAATCGCCGATTTTTTCACTGATGGAATCTGCTTCACTCTGGGTAAAAAGCTCTGCGTCATCATAGACGAAGTCTGCCTTTGGCTCTGATGCCATAACAGGAACAACAAATAACATACTGCATAAAAGCAGTAACGGTACAATTATCTTTTTCTTTACCATATCAGCAGCCCTCCTAACAATCCAAGTACCAGCACTGCTGCTGATATGATTCCACTAACCAGAGTCAGCTTCTTATAATCTACCGGAAGTTCTCCACATACTTTTCCAGTCTGACCATTCATGGAATAGTAATACATCTTGCCATTATTGGCGCGATAGGTGATGGTCCAGATTGGAAGAAGCACATAATTCCAGTTCTCACTGCCATTAGAAAATCCGCAGTTATGTACCTTCACACCGTCATAGCCGGATACACTTTCCCGCAAGAGCCTGGTTGCATAATCCTTTGTCTCTCGTCTAGCTTCCTCTGCTACGCCTTCTTTTTCAATATCACGCTTCTCTGCCTGGAAGCCGGAAAGATACCCCATGGAGAAATCCTTCATCTTGTCAAACTGATATGGCAGTACACCCTCTACCAGCTCTTTGTTGGCTTTCTGTAACGCATTCAGCTCCAGATTGGAAAGAGATACATCTCCGCCACGTTCTACTTCATAGAATTTAGTCTCGGTATATTCTTCATCCCCGGAACGCCATACCCGGACACGGGTTGCCTCTGCCGAAAGATTACCATTCATCCTGGTATCATAAATCCAGAATGGGAAGTATACACCAGATAATTTATCAATTTGTTTCTTATTGAAAAATGCCTTTGGAACAAACTTTTTCCTGCCTACATATTCCATAAAACGTTTTTCTGCTTCTTTACGGTCAATTGCAAACGGAATTACCTTATTCGGCATATAGTTTCCAGATAATCTTCCGGAAAGCACTACCGGATTGTGGCAATAATAGCAGAAGGTTGCCGCCGTGGTTGCATCTGTTACAATCTGTGCGCCACAGCTTGGGCAGGTATAAATGACTGCTTCTTCCTCTGTCTTCTTCTCTTCCTGTGTTCCGTCTGTATTCTCAGAAGCCTGACTTCCATCCATGCTGCCGGCAGGCTTTTCCTTTTCCTCCGCCGGCTTCATGGCATCCAGTTCTTCCTGTGTAAATTTTGAACCACAATATTCGCATTTATATGCTCCGGAAGCAGGGTCAAAAATCAGTTCGCCATCACAATTCGGGCACTTAAAACTAATTACTGACATGCAATGCTCCTTCCTCCCTTATGGTCTCTGTTTTCCACAATTGCTGCAGAATTTTCCGGTATTTACTGTTCCACATTCGCAGGTCCAGTCTGCTGCCGGAGCCGGTTTTCCGCAGTTAGTACAGAATTTTCCGGTATTTACTGCTCCACACTCACAGGTCCAGTCTGACTTTACTGCCGGTGCAGGAGCCGGTTTTCCACAGTTACAGCAGAATTTTCCGGTATTTGTTGTTCCGCATTCACAGGTCCACTCATTGCCTGCCGGTGCTGCTGCCTGCTGTGCCGGAGCTGCCTGTTGAGCCGGTGCTGCCTGCTGCACGCCTGCTACTCCGCCTGCCATCTGTGCTCCATTATTCATCTGCTGATTCTGCTGCATGCCTGCAGTCATCTGATTTAAGCTGTCCATGCTGCTGTTGAATGCATTCATTCCCATTCCAACACCCATAAATCCGGTCATTGCACCTGCTGCATTAGAACCTGCATCACGGATACCTTCCGTAATATTTCCAACAGCAATACCACGCATTACATTCGGGTCACTACCCATCATTGCACCTTTGTTGCGCAGATTGATAAGGTTAGTGGATTCCTCGTCGTAAGAGATGCTTGCAATACCTACTGCCTGAATCTCCATACCACGCATCTGGTTCCATTCCTCATCAAGAGTTTCTGACATGTATTTACTCAGCTCGCGTCCCTTGGATGATACATAGGAAATGCGGACACCATCTGCAGATAACTGATTGATGGATGTCTGTAATGCTTCTAAGAATTCAGAGATATACTGTTCATTGATATCTGTGATTTCTACCCTGTCTTTGTTTCTTGGAATTGCTTCTGCATAGAAACGAATCGGGTCTACAATCTTAATGGAATAAGTTCCGTGTGCACGCAGGAACAATTCTGCATTGTAGAAATTATCAAAATAGTTAATCGGATTTCTTGTTCCGAATTTGATTCCCTTGATTTCCTGAAGGTTTATGAAGAATACCTTCTGTTTATCCGGTGTCTGACCACCAAACTTGATACGTGCGAAGGAATCTTTTAAAGTATCCTTTAACTGCCCGTTAAACAGGGATGGCAAAGAAGAATTATCTACTTTGTAATATCCCGGTTCTGCAGTATAGTCTACGATTTTTCCACCATCTACTAACATCATAAACTGATTATCATATACATGGATGATGGAACCATTAGATACGGTATCATCCGTTCCCTTTGTATTCTGTCCACGGCGAATCAACACACCTCTGGTAAAGACGGTCTGATCTCCCATATCATCCGGCTCGATTACCTCTAACCACTGATCTGCAAAACTTCCTCCAACTGCCTGTGCTACTGCTTTAATTAAACCCATAACAAACCTCCTGTTTTCTTATGTTATATATTTTCATTACACCTTTTGGTATGTAACTTCGTAAAAATGCTGCAGAGACCAAACCTGCATATTGATTGGTATTACTTCACTGCCACAGAACTCACAGTATTTCGCTCCAAGGGATGTAACCGGAGCACCGCAGTGCGGGCAGGTAAGTCCTACCCCTTTATCAGCACTGACTTTGCTCTCATCCTGGATATACATCAGTTCCATGTTGTACTTGGTCTGTTCTAACAAATCTTTTTTACCGGAAATCAGTTTTCCGTCTTTTTCTTTATAGTGAATATGCTCCACTGCACTCTGTAGTGTAATAATGCATTTACCCTTTTGTTTTTCATATCTGGCAATCTCAGTCTGATGAACACGGATACGTTCATATACCTCATTTACACCTGCTGTCTGATTCTGCTCAATTCTTGCTGCCACTTCTTCTTTAAGTGCTTCCGACAGGCTCTCTGCCCTTCCTATACTATGTGCGGAAATTGCCATCAATGACAATTTCAATGCATCTTCTGCCTTATTTTTAAACTGCACCCAGTTAAATTCCGGGAAATCCCGCTGTATCTGTGGTTCTAATAATCTTGTCATTCCGGATACGGAACATGGTGTCACAGACAGTTCCTCTTCCTGTTTCTTCCAGCCTTCCACTAAAGAATCTGTTCCAAAGAGATCCTGTGAGAATTTCCTTACTTTATTTTTCACATAGAAAACAACGCCTGCTATCACTCCCACAATGACAAGAATAATGACCAGTGGTATGATTACTTTTTCCATCTTACTCTCCCATCTTCTCCGGACAACCCAGTGACAGCCACTTTAAATATCCATTGATGAAAATATCAATATCTCCATCTAATACTGCATCTGTATTTCCCGTCTCTACGCCGGTTCTGGTATCCTTTACCATAGTATACGGCTGCAATACGTAGGAGCGTATCTGATTTCCCCAGCCAATTTCTGTGACTTCACCACGGATATCTGCTGCTTTATCTGCATTTTCCTGCTGTTTCAATAAATACAGCTTGGATTTTAACATCTGCATTGCCTTGTCTTTATTCATGTGCTGGGAACGCTCATTCTGGCAGGTTACTACAATTCCCGTCGGAAAATGGGTAATCCGGATTGCTGAAGATGTCTTATTGATATGCTGTCCACCGGCTCCGCTGGAACGGTAGGTATCAATCCTTATATCTTCATCCTTTACTTCAATATCAATGTCTTCTTCAATATCCGGCATCACATCACATGATACAAAGGAGGTCTGACGCTTTCCTGCCGCATTAAACGGTGAAATCCGCACCAGACGGTGTACGCCTTTTTCTGATTTCAGATAACCGTAAGCATTTTCTCCGTTTACCTGAAAGGTAATGGATTTGATTCCTGCTTCATCTCCATCTAAGGAATCCAGTACTTCAATGGCAAATCCTTTATCGGATGCCCATCTTGTATACATGCGGTATAGCATGGATGCCCAGTCACAGGATTCTGTTCCGCCTGCTCCTGCATGCAAGGATACAATTGCATTGTCTTTATCATATTCTCCGGATAACAGGGTTTTGATCCGAATCTTTTCAAACGCTTCTTCGTATTCCTTTATCTCTTCTTCAATCTCCGGAATCAGGGAAACATCATTCTCTTCATCTCCCATCGCAATCAGTGTTTCAATGTCAGAAAGTTTCTCTTCCAGCTGTGCACAGACTGCCACGTCATCCTTATAGCTTTTTAACTCTTTCATCTTCTGCTGGGACACTTCTGCATCATTCCAGAAATCTGGTGCTTCCATCTCCCGTTCCAATTCTTCGATTTTTTTTGACTTATCTGCTAAGTCAAAGTGAATCCCTCACTTCCTGTAGTGGAGCCTTATAGGTTCCCAATTTGTATCGGTATGCGTCCAATTCAACCACAGTATCACCAACTTTCTTATATTCTTATGATTTTCTGTATAACAAAGAATGTGCCTTGGCACATTCTCGCGCCTGCGCGGTCGCTTGCGACATCTACCTTATACGCCGCAGTGCGCATCCCCGCGGAGCGTTTTTTCTTTGCAGGAAAGCAATTTCCTGTAAAGTAAGAAAAACCACTATAAACATTATAGTGGTTTCCCGGCTTCGAATCAATTATATTTTCCTTAATATTGGTTGAAAAGTCTATTTTTCTGCTTTCCGTTTCATTTTTAAGAGCATTTCCTTATCCTCTTTGGTCACGCGATAGGATTCCCTGATTTTCTGTATCGTCTTATTGTAAGTCCAGTCATCCAGATGATTTGTCCTGAGATAGGAAAGTGTTTTATCCCGGAACTTCACAAAACACACGGACAAATTCCAGGCTACTGCCATTTTCACATAATAGGCATCCTGATGAATCTTATCCATCTCTTCTAAGACAAGGTCGATATAGTCTTCCGTAATAAAATGATCTAATAACATCACAACGCCAAACCGGATGAAAAATTCTTCATCACTGCGAAGATAAGGCAGTAAATATTCTAAAACTGCCTCCGGCTCTTTTCTGGCAATTTTTAAACTTGCACAGGTGCTGTCACATACCGACCAGTTCTTAATTTTTGGAAGAAAGGCATCAAGATACGGACGGATTCCTGTGAAATCACTTTTCACATAGCCTAAGGTCATGCCCTGCAACATGGTCTCTTCCATGGAATCATCCGATGCCTGTGAAAGGTAAGTCTGCCAGTCTCCTTTTGCTAATTCTTTTGCATAAGAACGAAGTAAGGGCAACCTTACTCCAAGCACATGTTTTTCCCCCGGAATCAATCCGGCGGAAAAGGTGCCAAAATCCGGTTCTGCCCATTCCATTAACTGCTGGCGAATCTTTTCATTTAATTCACTCATGATTTATCTCTGTTGTAATTTCTGTATTCTGTGCATTGTCATGCTCTTCCGCATCCTGATACATCCCCTTAAGTACGAGAATGGTAACTACCAAAAGAATTACTGCCACCACATAGCGAATGATAAGTTTTTTCTTCTCTTCGTTATTCATCTTCATTATTCTTCTCCGTTCAATACTTCAATGGCTTTTAATATCTGATTATCCTGAATCTCATCATAAGTACCCTCGGTATCTCCGGTGTACTCATATTCAATTTCAACATCCGGTGTAATTCCGGTTCCATGGATGTTATCACCGTTTGGTGTATAATATTTTGCTACCGTAAGCTTAATGGCACTGCCGTCCTTTAACTGCATGATATTCTGCACAATGCCTTTTCCAAAGGTTGTGGTTCCAATCAGTGTTCCATAATCAAAATCCCGGATGGCTCCTGCAAATATCTCGGATGCACTGGCGGAATTGCCATTGACTAATACTGCAATCGGCATATCAAGATAATGCTCTGCATCAGAAGTATAATCCTGACGGTTGCCATATTTATCTTCCGTATAAACAACAGTTCCTTCCGGAAGAATCATATCCAACATCTGCTGACAGGATACTACCATTCCGCCGCCATTATCACGTAAATCAATAACCAGCTTCTCCATACCCTGACCCTGTAAATCTGTAATTGCATCCGAAAACTGGGTTGGTGTATTCTCTGCAAATTCAGATACCTGTATATATCCGATATTGTTTTCTAACATTTTATAAGCTACTGTTGGAATATCTACTTTGGCACGGGACACATCAAATTCCAGATTTTCTGATTCCCCTTCTCTTTCAATTACCAGATGAACGGTGGTTCCCTCTTCGCCACGGATGTTGGTTACCAGTTCCGACAATTCCATAGAAGTGGCTTCAATATCATCTACCTTGACTATCTTATCGCCTTCTTTTAATCCTGCTTCCTGTGCCGGAGAATTATCATAAATATGGGTAACGGATACTTCCATGGTATTCTTATCCTGGGTAAGTCCTGCTCCGATTCCATAATAATTTGCATGGGTGGATATCATGATATCTTCATATTCTTCCGGGGTATAATACTCACTGTACGGGTCTCCGATCCCCTCAAACAAGCCTTTATACATTCCGTTAATCAAGTCTTCCTGATCCACATCTTCATAATAATCTGCATTAATCTGGTCTGCCAGATTATCAAGCTTATTGATGACATCCTTTGAAAGCAGATCACCATCTGATGCTGTTACCGTCTGGCTGCCTCCTGTTACGCCTTTTCCACCAATTACCACAGCACCACTGTAAATACCAATCAATAATACAATCAGCAATACCGCCATGACCGAAGCAGCACCGGTAATCGCACCACGCCAGTAAGTTCTTTTCTTTTCCTTTATTTCCTGCCTGATTGCTTCTGCTGAATTTGTCTCTTCCCTTATTTCGTCCATCTTTCTTCCTCTTTTACTATTTACTCAGATAATTCCATGGGCTTACATAGCTTCCATTTAAGGATACGCCAAAATGTAAATGATTTCCAGTAGATATACCGGTACTTCCTACCTGGGCTATCGTCTGTCCCGCCGTGACTTTATCACCGGTGGATACCAAAAGTGCCGAAGCATGCCCATATACTGTATATAGCCCGCTGCCGTGGCTGATCATTACATAGTTGCCCATTCCATTATTATAGCCTGCATAGGAAACCGTTCCATCTGCCGCCGCCACAATACTCGCACCATAGCTTGCCCCAATATCCAGTCCCTTATGATTAGAGGATGCTCCCTGGGTCGGAGATAATCGCGTTCCGTAATCACTGGTTACCCTGGTACTGCTCGGACACGGCCATACAAAAGCCCCGCCACTGTATACATCTCCGGGAGTCGTATCCGGAGTAGTTCCATTTTCCTCTGCTTCCTGTCTTCGTTTCTCTTCTTCCGCTTTTTTTCTGGCTTCCTCTGCCTGAATCTGCGCAATAATTTCATTCTGTGCATCAATCTCTGCCTGTACTGCATCTGCATCCGACTGTGCCACCGTAATGTCACTCTTTACCTTATCCAGTTCGTCTTCCTTGGCATCCATCAGAGCCTGCACGGTCTGCTGCTGGGATTCTACCTGTGCCTTCAATTCTTCCAGCTCTGTATATTCCTGTTCTAACTGTTCCTTGGCATCTGCCACGGTCTGTACACTGTTATTGTACTGCTGCAGCATATCTCTATCATATTCTGAAATCTGCCGGATATATTCTGCCTGATTCAAAAATTCTGCCATACTGCCGGATTGAAAAAATGCTTCCAGATATGACATTTTTCCACTATTTTCATACATGAACTGAATCCTTTTGCTCATAGCTTCTGCCTGGCTTGCCACATCCGCCTGGGCATCCTCTAATTCGCTCTGGGTGTCTGTAATCTCGGCACTCTTTTCCTCTAACTGTGCCTGTGTATTGGTAATTTCAAGAGAAATGCTTGTAAGCTGCTGATCTAATTCCTTTACCTTCGTCTGAATATCAGCCTTGGAATCTTTCAGCCCATCAATGACACTTTGGGCCTCCTCTAACTGCTTCTCTAAATTTTCTTTTTCCTTCTGTGCATCAGACAGGCTGCTGGCAGATATCTCCATCACCGGAGAAAGTAACATCACAGCTGTCAGTATTGCGGTTGTTACTTTTCTTCGTATCTTCATCTTATTCTCATCACCTTTTATATATTCAAAACAGGGTATCCCCGTGACTGCACCAGTACACAGGCGATACCCTTTGTCCTTATACTTTCAAATGCTTCTTAATAGTCAGCCGGCTGCCAACAAATCCAATTCCCACGCCCAACAGCAGTGAAATTGGAACCAGACTGTGAAACAGTTCTGCAACCGGAATAAAATTCATAATATTATCTAAAAAGCTGAATTTGTCCGCTACATATACTATAATCTTGCCATACATGAAGTAAAGCAGAATCAGTGGCAATGCAGAACCCAGAAGTCCAATCAGCACACCCTCTACTACAAATGGTGCCCGCACAAAAGAATCCGTAGCTCCAATCAGCTTCATAATCGCAATCTCTTCTCTTCGTACCGAGATGCCAACTGTAACGGTATTACTGATTAAGAAGATAGCAACCGCAAGCAGGATTAAGATAATGCCTCCGGAAACATACGCAATCAGTTTATTAAAATCAGACAATGTATTTGCCACCACTGCAGAATGATGCACTTCCCTTACGCCATCTAAGGACTCTAAATATGTAACCAGTGCATCCTGCATGGAAACATCTTTCATATAAATTTCATAACTGGCAGAATTAGCAAGTGGATTCTCCGCAAATCCCTCTGCAGCTTCTTCTGAACCACCAAAATATGTCTCTTTACACCTTTCCCACGCTTCATCTGCGGAAATAAATTCATAGCTGGCAACTTCCACACGCTTACTAATTTTATTACCAATCTCATCTATCTGTTCCTGCGAGATTCCCTCATTAAAGAAAACAGATACTGCAACGCCTTCCTCTGCCTCTTTTACCATTGACTGGAAGTTTTCTACAATCGAATAGAAAAGTCCAAACAAAAAGATACAGGCACACATGGTCGCAATAGATGCTACTGAAAACATTTTGTTACGCCAGATATTCTTGATACCCTGTTTTATTGAATAGAAAAACGAACTAATCCTCATCGCTGCAATCACCTTTCTCGTCACTGATAATGACGCCTTTCTTCATTGTGATTACACGTTTCTTCATTGCCTTGACAATCTCAAGATTATGTGTAACAACGACTACTGTCGTTCCCTTCTGGTTAATCTCCTCTAAGAGCTTCATGATTTCCCATGCATTATGGTTATCAAGATTACCGGTCGGCTCATCTGCCAGAAGAATCTTCGGCTGATTTACCAGTGCTCTTGCAATGGCAACCCTCTGCTGTTCTCCACCGGACAACTGTTTTGGATAAGATTTATATTTGGCAGCCAGCCCTACCATAGATAACATGGTCGGTACACTGCTTCTTATGAGCCTTGCCGGAGTACCTATTACCTTCTGGGCAAATGCTACATTCTCATATACATTTCTGTCTTTTAAAAGGCGGAAATCCTGGAACACAACACCTACATTACGACGATATTTCGGTATCTGTTTTCTCCGGATTGCATTTAAATTACGGTTGTTAATCGTAATAACCCCTTTGGTCGGCTCTAATTCTTTTAACAATAATTTAATCAGTGTTGACTTTCCGGAGCCACTGTTTCCAACGATAAAAACAAATTCCCCTTCTTCTATATTAAGACTGATATCATTTAATGCCGGTATTCCTGCCGAATATGACTTGCTTACATGTTCAAGCTTAATCATGTGTTCCTCCTAAAACTACTGCTTAGTAATCCAATGTCTCCATATATTTCATGTATTTTACTACCATTAACGCAATTTTAAATGTAATGGCATCTTCAAATACCCGAAGGTCTAAGCCTGTGCTTTTCTGCAGTTTATCCAGACGGTATACCAGTGTATTTCTGTGTATGTATAACTGTCTGGATGTTTCTGAAACGTTCAGGCTGTTTTCAAAGAATTTATTGATGGTAGTAAGTGTTTCTTCATCAAAATCATCCGGAGATTTTCCATCGAAAATCTCTTTGATAAACATTTTGCAAAGTGGAATCGGGAGCTGATAAATCAGACGTCCAATTCCCAGTGCAGAATACGCAATAATATTCTTCTCTTCAAAGAATATCTTTCCTACATCCAATGCCATTCGGGCTTCTTTATAAGAACGGGATACTTCCTTAATCTCATTTACTACGGTACCATATGCGATATAAGCCTCGCAGTCTTCATCTGCCTTGAACAGATTTAAGATAACTTCTGCCGTTTTCTCCAAATCCTCATAGGTCTCATTTTCTGCAAGTTCTTTTACCACAATGATATTTTTCTCATCTACCGCTGTCACAAAATCCTTGGACTTGCCACCAAAGATACTGCGTACTTTTTCCAGTTCATTTCCGTCCTTTTCCCGGTTGGTTTCTACAACATATACCACGCGGCGTACTTCCGTCTCAATATGAAGCTTCTTCGCACGGTTATAAATATCTACTAAAAGAAGATTATCCAGCAGCAGATTCTTGATAAAGTTGTCCTTATCAAACCGCTCCTTATATGCTACCAGAAGATTCTGAATCTGGAAACCGGCAATTTTTCCCACCATATACACATCATCACTGTCACCATTTGCCAGTAAAACATATTCTATCTGATGATCATCAAAAACTTTAAAGAACTGGCATCCCTGAATCACCTGACTGTCTGCTGGAGATTCTACAAATGCCAATGCAGGATTGATATAATTATCTGCATCCGGAAATGTGGTTGCCAATACTTTCCCCTCAGTATCGATAATGCACATATCCACTCGTGTAATCCCTTTCAAACCGTCAATTGTGTTTTGAAGTATCTGATTTGAAATCATACTTTTTTCTCCTTCTCTTATCAATATCGCCCCAGTTACTGGACAACTTTCACAAAAAATCCGCATCCTTTTGTGAAAGATAAAACTCTTTGAATCTTATTTTAATGCAAAACGTCAAAAAAATAAAGAGGAAATGTGAATATTTTTATGCTAATATTCCAAAAAACCTTCTCCCAGCACTTCCCGGGCATCCGTCACAATTACAAAAGCATTCGGGTCAAGTTCCATTACTATCTCTTTTAACTCTACAATTTCCTTTTTCGACACTGCACAAAAGAGTATGTCCTTCTCATTTCCGGAATACATTCCCTTTGCATGAATCGCCGTAACACCGCGGTTCATCCGGTGCATCAGTGCATCTGCCACTTCAGTGGCATCTTCCGTAATGATATACGCCGCCTTGGAATATTTGATACCTTCCATAATTGCATCCGATACTTCCGTTGTTATAAAAATTGCCACCACAGCATATAACGCCGGCTTTACTCCAAAGAAAAACATTCCGCTTAACACAATGATACCATCTAACACCAGCATAATCTGTGCAATGGTATATTGTTTAAGAAAACGCTGTAATAAAGTGGCTACCATATCCGTCCCTCCGGTAGAGGACTTCGTCACCAGAACCAGACCGATTCCCGCTCCGGAGATGCATCCGCCATAAATAGCTGCCAGCATATAATCATCCTGTGCTATATTCCAGTGAGGCAGTACCAGAAGCCAGAAAGACAGCATTACCATTCCATATAATGCCCGCCACAAAAATTTCTTTCCTTTTCTTCTCCATGCGCATAAAAAAACCGGAAGATTCAACGCCAGGTTCGTAAACCATAACGGAATTCCTCCGGGAATCCATTTTACTGTCAGTTGTCTGATAAGAATTGCAACTCCGCTAAATCCACCAACAACCATTCCTACCGGGTCATAGATGGACTGAATTGCTATACCCATAAGGCAGGTTCCTGCTGTCATACACAAATAATCCACTATGGCCGGTCTTTTATATCCCAGACCCATAACCATCCGTTTCCTTTAATCTTTATTATATTTGTGTAATTTGCTCTGCAGTTTCTTCTTATGAATCAATCTGCCCGCTATCTGGGATATTCTGCTGATACGGGAACGCGGTGCATAATCACTGCTCAACCCATACCATATTTTAGCATCCAGTTTGCTTTTATTTTCTGTCAAAAACTGTTCCTGTAACGGAGACGGCAGAATGGAAAAAATAACATCTGCACTGGCACTGTTAATCTCATTTACCACACTTTCAAAGTCATTGGACTTTTCCTCAATCGCACAATGACCCGCCACCTCAATCTGTTCGTATTTTCCTACAAGGAAATGCTCCAGCTGTTCTTCCTGAGCAATGGTTTCCGCCAATAAAAATACTCTCTTATGGTTACGGATAATCCGCTTGATGAATTCCCTGAAAAAATCATGATTGATTGTCTCACTGATTCGCTGGCTGGAATGAACATCTGCCGCAATCAGAATCTCCTTCTCTCCGATTACCGCAAGATCCAGCTGTTCAATGCACGCCCGTACCGTTTCATCCCGTCCTGCCAGTTCTAACATCTTCATATCTATGGTCTCTATGGTATTCATTACCGTGTTATCCAGATAGTTTTCCACCTGCATCATTGCTTCACGGACTGTATAATTGTCTACTTCTATTCCCAGTATATCGATTTTCTTTAACATCTTACACCTGTCTTATTCTGTGCATTTCCATGCGCTTTTATGCAAGTAGTATAGCAAAAGCTCCTGTTTTTTTCAACCATTGTGCAAATTTTCTGTAATTATTTTCTCCGATCGCCTTTTTACACCTTTGTAAATAAACTGACATTTTCAGACAATTTTATATGATTTTTTCAATATTGCAATGTCAATAGATTTTGTATATTTTTTTAAAAAGTTATCAACTTTATCATTTGTTCACAAAACATCTGTTCTTATTTTTTGCTATGTAAACCTATATTTTTCTCCTTTTTTCTGTGGATAATGTGTATAACTTGGTGTATAACTCCTTTTTTTCGATATTTCCACATTTTTCGATGTGGATAACTTTTTGGACTTTTTTATAATTTCCAGCACTTTTTTTCGACGTTCTTTTCTTTTTTGTGCATATTGTATATTTTCAAAAAAGAAGTGTAAAATTGTCTGATTGCAATTTACACTTCTTTTCCGTCAAATGAATTTCTTTTCCACTTTTCAAAATAGCACCTCTTCCCCATATGTATATTTACATAATATCATATTCGTTCACATAACTATTTTGATTGGGAAATTGTATGAACAATTCCTTCCATTCTTTTTTCCAAAACTGCATCTGCGTCCAGGCTTCAGGCTCTGCAGACAGCTTCGATTTCTTCTAACTCTTCCGTGGTAAATGCCGGTGCATCTACAATCTTTAAATTATCTAATATCTGCTGCGGACGGGATGCGCCAATCAGAACACTTGCTACCGTCTCATCCTTTAATATCCAGCTTAATGCCATCTGTGCCAGTGTCTGTCCACGGCGCTTTGCAATTTCATTCAGGCTCTTAATCTGCTGCATTCTTGTTTCCGTAAGGTCGGATGCATGAAGGAATCTGCCATCTCTTTTAATCCGGCTGTCCTCCGGAATTCCATCGATATACTTATCTGTCAGCATTCCCTGTGCAAGTGGAGAAAATGCGATCACACCTTTCCCCTTCTCTTTTGCAGCTTCTAGCAAGCCATTATTCTCTACCGTACGGTCAAAGATATTGTAGCGGTTCTGGTTTATCACAAACGGACACTTTAAATCTTCCAAGATTTCAGCTGCCTGTTTCATATGCACGCCATCATAATTGGATATTCCTACATATAATGCTTTTCCGCTTCTTACAATCTGGTCTAATGCCAGCATGGTTTCTTCCAATGGCGTATCCAGATCCATTCTGTGATGATAAAAAATGTCCACGTATTCAAGTCCCATACGTTTTAAGCTCTGGTCTAAGCTCGCAATCAGATACTTCCTGCTGCCATGGTCCCCATAAGGTCCCGGCCACATATCATAACCTGCTTTCGTTGTAATCAATAATTCATCGCGGTAGGCATGCAATTCTTCCCGCATGATTCTGCCAAGATTACTCTCTGCACTGCCATATTCCGGGCCATAATTATTTGCCAGGTCAAACTGTGTGACTCCATGGTCAAATGCCGTAAAACACATTGCTTTCATGTTCTCATAATTATCATTGGTTCCAAAATTATGCCAGAAACCAAGGGACAATATTGGAAACAACAATCCGCTCTTTCCTACTCTTCTGTATTTCATGGTTTCATATCTTTGTTCTGATGCTGTATATTCCATCTGTGGTAACCTGCCTTTCCTTTCATTCTATAATAATGCGCCTCCGCCACTTTATTGGCTGATTTTATTATAATTGCAGTTTTTCCAGATAAAAATAGAATATCTTTTAATAACGTATCAAATTTTTATATCTGCTTTTTTCCAAATGTCTACCTGCAGTGTGCATCCTCGCGGAACGTTTTTTACTTTACAGGAAAGCAATTTCCTGTAAAGTAAAAAAAGGACTGTTGCAACCGCAACAGTCCCTGTTTATCCTTTTCAATATTATTTCATCCTTAATTTTACCATAAACTACAAGAAACACGCTTTGCGAGTTTCTCGAGTTATCGCGGCGCTCGCCAAATCTGCATGCAAGCATGCGATTTTTCTCGCTACTCGCGTAAATCAAATCCGGACATCCTAGAAAATACGTCTTACAGAAAGAACTGGCTTATAGTCAATCGGTGATGTAAATTTGATTCCTGATGACGGTGTGCTGGCATGTACGATTGTGTTGTTACCAACATAAATTGCAACATGTCCACTGTAGCATACGATATCGCCCGGCTGCATCTGGTCTGTACCAACTTCATATCCGCAGCCTCTCATTGCTCCTGAAGAATGCGGTAATGATACTCCAAACTGTGCATACACACTCATTACAAATCCGGAACAGTCTGCTCCGTTTGTTAAGCTTGTTCCACCTGCTACATATGGATTACCAACGAACTGGCTTGCGAAGTTTGCAACTGCTGCTCCATCAGATCCGGATGGTGCATTGTATGTAGATGTACCACCAGATGTACTGGAGGATGAGCTGCTGCTCTTAGAAGATTTTTCTGCTGCTTTCTTTGCGGCTTCTTCTGCTGCTTTTCTTTCAGCCTCTTCTTTTGCAAGTCTTGCGGCTTCTTCTTCTTTGGATTCTGCCTGAACGAATTCAGTAGATAATGTTACATAATCAGCGGATACATATCCCTCGCCCTCTTCGATGGAAACTTTTACCCATCCATCTACAGACTCATCTGTAACTGTCAAATCATCCAGTCCTGCAACCATTCCAAGTTTCTTAGAATCGGTAGAAGGCTCTGTTCTCACAAATAAAGTAACTGCATCTTCATTTACAGTTGCTACACGACGTCCGACGGAACGGGCCAGTTCTTCGTTGCCGACTACTACATATTCACTCTTAACATAACCGGTAACGGTACCAGAAGTAATCTGATACCATCCATCTACGGTCTGCTGGACGGTTGCTGCTGAATTATTATAAAGCTTACCAAGCACCTCACTGTCTTCTGATGCTTCGCTTCTGATATTTACATAGTTATCAACCTGTGCAATTGCCACATTTGCGAACGGATCTTCTTCTGCCGGCTGTGCCTCTTCTGCTGTATCCTGCTGTGCTGCATCCCCTTCTGTAACAACAGGTGTGTCATTATTCTGTGCAGTTGCCACATTCGCCTTTGCTACAAGTTCACTGCTTGCCATATAATTGCTGAATGTCAGAGAAAAACCTGCTACTAATGTGTCATTGGAAGCCCCCACTTCCATTGCTGAAGTAACACCTGCGACTGGTGCTGCATATGTTGTTGCATTGCTTCCAGTGACTAATAATGCGCTTGCGAGTCCGCAGGCTGTTAATCTTAACGCTTTCTTATACATAAAAACCTCCAAACCTAACGATTTGTTACAAATTTATTACATTTATTACAGAGTCATTATAGCGCAGCTAACCTGTCATGTCAACCTAAAATTCCCGCTTTTTTTACAACATTCTTTCCTTTCTTTTACGAAATCATTCCATCACTTTCCATAGAAGCAATGGCATTGGCGCCATCTGCTACTGCCGTTACGACCTGGCGCAGCTGCTTGGTTCTGACATCCCCCACTGCATATATGCCAGGCACACTGCTCCTTCCATCCTCTCCGGCTTTGATATATCCTGTATCATCCAATGCCAGATGCGGTATTACTTTTACGGTATTCGGCACCATTCCCACAGCAACAAAAATGCCATTTACCGGAAGCATTTTTTCTTCCTGTGTCTTCTTATTTAATATTTTGATTTTCTCTACCATTCCTTCACCGCAGATTTCCTCTACTACGGTATCATATAAAATTTCAATTTTTTCATTTGTCTGCACCTGCTCCGCTAACACTTTTGCGCCACGGAAACTGTCTCTCCGGTGAATGAGGTATACTTTTTCACAACCTCTTGCCAAAAAGAGTGCATCCTCTAACGCGACATCACCACCGCCTGCCACCGCAACAGTCCGATTCCGGAAAAATGCTCCATCGCAGGTAGCACAATATGAAACTCCCATACCGGTAAGTCTTTCCTCCCCCGGTACCCCAAGCTTCCTGTAAGATGCTCCTGATGCAATGATTACTGCTTTTGCTTCGTACTGGTTCTGATTGGTTGTTACTAGCTTCTTTTCCTGCTTATCTTCTACCGATACGACCTGTTCTTTTACAAAAGTCACGCCGCTCTTTTGGGCATGCTCCCGCATCTTCTGTGCCAGTTCAAATCCCCCCACTCCTGGCAGTCCCGGATAGTTGTCCACTTCACTGGTATTGACAATCTGACCTCCGCTCATTGGCTTTTCTTCTATTATAAGTGTATCAAATTTTGCTCTTCCTGCATAAATTGCCGCCGACAGCCCTGCAGGACCGCTTCCTATTATAATCACATCATACATGTTGTGGCTCCTCCATTTCTTCAGTAGGATAAGTATACCACCTTTTCCAAAATATATGAATGTTTCCTTGCTTTTTCTAATCTGCCATGCCATAATGAAAGTACATATCAAAGCAGAAAGGATGTGACTGATATGGATATTGCAGCATTAAACAATACTGCTTTAAGCGCACTCAACAGTGCCTCTACTCCAACCAGCGAAGCGATTGGAGTTGCAATGCTGAGTAACCAGCTGGATGTCAGTCAGAGTATGAGTGACAGCCTGATTCGTGCCATGGAATTGTCTGTAAATCCTGCTGTTGGCGGGAACTTTGATGTCTCCGTTTAAATCCACTGTATGGTTTTGCAAGACAATACATTGCAACGCAAAAGACCGGAACCTTTTTCTTCCTTCAGGGAGACTTTAAGATTTCCGGTCTTTTTCTATGTTTCCTTGTCCTATTTCATTGCGATTGCTTCGATTTCAAGCATAACGTCTTTTGGCAGACGTGCTACTTCTACGCAGCTTCTTGCCGGGAAATCGGTGGTAAAGAATGTCTTATAAACCTCATTAATTGCTGCGAAATCATTCATCTCTTTGATGAACACCGTCGTCTTAACCACTTTGTCCATATTTGTGCCTGCTGCTTCTAAAAGATTGGAAAGATTGGTCAGTGCCTGTTTTGCCTGTGCTACAGAGCCTTCCGGAATCTCGCCGGTTGCCGGTACAACGGGAATAATACCAGAAGTATATACCATTCCATTTACTTCAATTGCCTGTGAATATGGTCCGATTGCTGCCGGTGCTTTTTCTGTTGCGATTACTTTCTTCATGTCTCGTTCCTTCTTTCTTTATTTAAATAATAACTATTCGCGGTGCTCGCCAAATCTGCATGCAAACATGCAGTTTTTCTGGCTGCTCGCGTAAATTAACTGTTTTTACGGATTGCATGCTCGCTGAGAGTTATCTTTCTCTCCTTATAGAGTCTGCCTACAGCACGCTTGAATGCTGCCTTGCTGAGTCCGGTTTCCCTCATGATTACTTCCGGTGATGCCTTTTCTGTAAATGGCAGTACGCCGGCATAGGAATCTATCACTTCCATTACCTTCTGTGCATCGCTGTCCATCTGAAGGTAAGCTTTTTCCCGAAGGGTAATATCCAGCTTGCCATCCGGTTTTACATTGACTACTCTGGCAGCAATTACATCCCCTATCCGAAGATGGCTGCTGTCCTCATGCTTGGAAATCATTGCAGAATATTTATCATCCACCGCTGCAAAGGTTCCAAAATTATCACTGAATTCATAGATTCTTGCTTCTACTTCATCCCCGGCTTTATATGGAGAATCTTTGCTTAAAAGGTCATAAAGATTCTTCATGCTGGCGCAGAGTCTGCGGCTCTTATCAATATATAAAGTTACCATGACTTCATCCCCGGCATTTACCCTGCGGGTCATCTCCTTATAGGGAAGGAATAAATCCTTTTCCAGTCCCCAGTCTAAAAATGCTCCTATTTTACCAACTTCCAATACCGGAAGCACTGCAAGCTTTCCCAGTACCAATTTCGGTTCATGGGTGGTTGCAATCAGACGGTCTTTGGAATCCCGGTATAAAAAGATTTCTACTTTATCTCCAATGCAAAGTCCCTCCGGCACCTGTTTTGCCGGCAAAAGCACTCTGGTCTCATCCTCCGGATTTTCTGCCAGATACATTCCAAATTCAACTTTCTTTACTGCTGTTAGTTCCTGTTTTTCTCCAAGATTCATATTTTCCTGCTTTCTATTGTTCAAATTCTACAATGGCATATGGTTTCTGCTCTTCATCCGCCAGTGATACCAGATACATTTTATCATCTGCATATACAAATGGGAATACCTTGTCTCCTAATACTGCTGCTTTCCGGTATTCTGCCCGCATTTTATGGATATTAAAATTCTCAGGCAGATAATTCTTTGCCATGGCAATATACTGTTCATTATTTACATGATGATTGGTATCAATCTGCTCCGGGCGAATCTGAAAGCTTTCCTTTTCCTGCATTTTCTCCGGAAGTTTTATCTTTCTGTCCGCATAGTCCATTTTGAAAGGCTCTTCCATCTGATATTCTTCTAACATCTTATCAGAAATCCGTGCCGGTCTTTCCCTCTTTAAATCCATAAAAATCCACTGGGAATCCGCATAAGCACAGATTTTTCCCTCAGCATCCTCTATGGTAAAATTACGATAACCATAAAAACCTTTAAAGTTATATGGCCAGGTCTTTACTGTTATTTTTTCTCCAAGAACCGGCAGCCGTTCTACCACAATCTGCCAGGATGCCAAAAACCATGCCTGTGCATGCTCCTTCAAATAGTCCACGCCAATTCCAAGATCCTCTGACTGGAATATACAACAATCCTGCAGATAATTAGTCAATGCCTGAAATGTCATCTTCTGTCCGCTGTCTGCTTCACTATATCTTACTCTGCTTTTCATGGAATACATAGATGTGTCCTCCTTGTAAATGCCTGGCTATTAAAAAGAATGTGCCCGGGCACATTCTCGTGCCTGCGGCGGCCGCTTGCGGCATCTACCTTATACGCCGCAGCGCGCATCCTCGCGGATCGTTTTTTTACTTTACAGGAAAGCAATTTCCTGTAAAGTAAAAAAACACCACGCTGCTGTGGTGTTTTCATGAGCAGGGCTACAAGGATTCGAACCTTGAAATGACGGAGTCAGAGTCCGTTGCCTTACCGTTTGGCGATAGCCCTTTGTTGTGTCAACAATGGGTATTCTACATGAAAACATTCCATTCGTCAAGCACTTTTTCGATTTTTTTTCGATTTTTTGCAAAAAGTTTTTACAGGTCATCAAAAAACTTTGATTGTACCGTTCAAATCTGCAAATTCAATGGTCTCTTCCCACATCAGCTTTGCCTTTCCACTGGTGGAATCCGTAAGTTTCTTTTCTAATTCCAGACACTGTTCTAACGGTACTGCTGCATCCAGTTCCACACCTTCTGCATATTCGATATCCATAATCGTAACGCCCTGTTCTGCCAGAAGATACTGTATCTTGCCAAGTCCTGTATAATCCGTACTTATCTTAAGACGCTTTCCCGGTCTCTTTTCAATGATGGTACAATTCTTTAAGCCCTCCTGTACAGCACCCTGATAAGCACGCACCAGTCCACCGGTTCCCAGAAGTGTTCCACCAAAATACCGGGTTACTACTACCACTACATCCCGGATGCCCTCCCGTAAAAGTACGTCTAACATCGGACGGCCTGCTGTGCCGGAAGGTTCTCCGTCATCCGAGCAGCGGGTCAGCTCCTGATTTCTTCCTATTATAAATGCGGAGCAGTTATGTCTTGCATCCCAGTATTTTTTCTTCATAGTATTGATATATGCTACCGCTTCCTCTTCTGTGGTAACTGGTGCAATATTTGCAATAAACCGCGATTTTTTCTCTTCAATCTCACCACTGCCGCCTTCATATATTACTTTTCCGTTTGAAACTTCTGACATATTGCATTGCTCCTGCCTCTTTTTTCGTTTCCTTATTGTAGCATGATTTCCATTTTTCCTGCAAGGAAACCTTAAGAATTTCTTATCAAAACCTTGCGTTTTTACTTTTTTCTTTATTATATGGTATCTTTTTGCTATAATAAGAAAATAATGTTATTAATCCAAAGGAGGCACATTATGAATTATGGAAAGAAGAGTACCGCCAGGAAGGAAAAAGAGCTCACTTCCAAAGGTACTATGGTCCGTAAGAAGTTTTCCGTAATTTTCTGCAAGACTCTACTGATCTGCTTTTTCTTAGCAGCTGTCGTTGGTATTTGTGCAGGAATCGGAATCTTCAAAGGAATCATTGATTCTGCACCAGATATAGATGATATTGATGCAAGTCCTACCGGACAGCTCTCTACCGTTCTTGACGATGAGGGTAATGAAATTGCCACTCTGGTTACTTCCGGTACAAATCGTGACCCGGTAACCATTGATAAGATGCCGATTAATCTTCAGCATGCATTCGTAGCCATCGAAGATGAACGTTTTTACGATCACAACGGAATTGATATCAAAGGAATCATCCGTGCCGGCTTCAAAGGCATTGCATCCGGTTTTCATTTTAATCAGGGAGCCAGCACAATTACACAGCAGCTTCTGAAAAACAACGTCTTCACCGATTGGACAAGCGAAGACAGTATGGCTGACAAGTTTGAGCGTAAAATACAGGAACAGTATCTGGCTGTACAGCTTGAAAAAAGAGAATCCAAGAACTGGATTCTGGAAAATTACTTAAACACCATTAACCTTGGTCAGAATACCCTTGGTGTCCAGGCTGCATCCAAACGATATTTTAACAAAGATGTATCTGACTTAACACTTTCTGAGTGTGCAGTAATTGCAGCGATTACCAAGAGTCCGACAAAGTATAATCCGATTACTAACCCGGACAACAACGCATCCCGTCGTAAAGATGTCTTAGACAATATGTTAGACCAAGGTTATATTTCGCAGGAAGAACACGACGAAGCATTAGCAGATAATGTCTACGACCGTATTCAGATTGTAGATAACAGCACTTCTTCTACTGCAAATGTCAACTCCTACTTTGTGGATACCCTTACCGACCAAGTAATGGATGACTTAATCAATGAATTAGGTTATACCGAGACACAGGCTTTCAATGCACTCTATGGTGGTGGTCTTACCATTTACTCCACCCAGAATGCTAATCTCCAGCAGATTTGTGATGAGGAAGTCAATAACTTAGATAACTACAACGGTCAGGTGGAATATTCTTTCTCCTATCGTCTTTCCATCCAGAAAGCCGATGGTACACTGCAGAATTACAGTGAACAGACCATGCTCACCTACTATCGTGAAAAAACCGGTAATAACAGCTACAACATCAACTTCAGTTCCAAAGAAGATGCCCAGGCTGCCATTGACCAGTATAAAGCAGATATTATGGAAGAGGGAGATACCATCCGGGGCAGCGGCGAATCCGTTACCTTTACGATTCAGCCACAGGCTTCCCTTACGCTGATGGATCAGGCTACCGGTGAAGTGAAAGCATTAGTTGGTGGCCGTGGTGATAAAACCGCAAACAAAACCTTAAACCGGGCTTCTGATACCACCAGACAGCCGGGTTCCACCTTCAAGATTTTAGCTGCTTATGCACCTGCTCTTGACAGTGGTGGAATGACCTTAGCTTCTGTAGAAGATGATGCTCCTTATTCTTATACCAATGGACGTTCTCTTCGTAACTACGATGGCCAGTATCGTGGATTTACTACTTTAAGAGAAGCAATCTGCCACTCCATCAATATTGTAACCGTTAAGACCCTCACTGATATCAGTACCGATTTAGGTTACAGTTACTTGCAGAGCTTCGGATTTACCACCTTAGATGCTGAACACGATAATAATCAGGCTCTCTGCCTTGGAGGTATCTATAAAGGTGTTACCAACTTAGAATTAACTGCCGCCTATGCGACCGTTGCAAATGGCGGTACTTATACCAAACCAAGATTCTATACCAAGATTTTAGACCATGACGGAAATGTTTTAATTGACAATACTCCGCAGACCCATACTGTATTAAAGGACACCACTGCATGGCTCTTAACCAATGCCATGGAAGATGTTGTTACCTCCGGTACCGGTACAATCGTTAACTTCGGTTCTATGCCGATTGCCGGTAAAACAGGTACTACAACCTCTGACCGCGATGCTCTTTTCGTAGGATACACACCATATTATACCTGTGGTGTATGGGGCGGATATGATGATAACAGCGAACTTTCCAGCACCAGATATCCAAAGTTAATCTGGAAAGCAGTTATGTCCCGTGTTCATGAAAATCTGGAATATAAAGACTTTACTATGCCAAGCGGAATCACTTCTGCTGTCGTATGTAAGAAATCCGGAAAACTTGCCGTAGAAGGTTTATGTGACTGTGATCCGCGTGGCAGCATGGTTGAAACAGAATATTTTGCAACCGGCACAGTTCCAACAGAAGTATGTGACCATCATGTCAGCGCAACAATCTGTACTTCCTCCGGAATGCTTGCAAATGAATATTGTCCGAACGAAACAAGACAGACTGGTATCTATATCGTTGGCGGTTCTGAAGGTACGGATGATTCTCCATATCTTATGACAGATGAATTATCCAACAGCACCTGTAACGTACACACTTCAAGTTCCGTTACACAGCCTTCCACACCATCTACTAATACAACAGATACTTCTAATCCAACCAGTGGAAGTCTTACCGGTGGTGGGGATAATACTACACCAGATCATGGTAATACCGGAACCGGAAGCAGTACAAATACCGGTGGTGATACAGGAACCGGTGGTGGCACAGGAACCGGCGGCAGTACAGGAACCAGTGGTGGTGCAGGAACCGGCAGTGGCACAGGAACCGGCAGTGGCACAGGAACCGGTGGTGGTACAGGAACCGGCGGTGGAAGTTCCGGTACCGGCTCTGATGGAAACACTACGAATTAACCAAATCATTATTCTATAATCAGACACCTATAGAAGCTGCCAAAGGCAGCTTCTATTTTTTCTATCTGATACCGGGCACAGACAACAACAAAAGCCCTGACATACGCCAGGACTTTCGTTGTTGATGTATATACTACTAAGGGGATTAGATAATTACTAACCTAATCACAATTAGATTAGTACATGATTAGTGAAGTTCTCTTGTTACAAAATCCGGGTAAGCTGACTCTAAGCCATGCTCAGTAGAATCCAGACCTTCTAACTCTTCTTCTTTTGATACTCTAAGACCAATTGTCTTCTTTAATACGATAAATACAATGCTCATGGTTACAATTACCCAGCCTGCGATACATACGACACCAAGTGCCTGAATAGCCAGATGATGAACTCCGCCACCATAGAAGAGGCCATCTGTATAATCGAAGAGACCTACCATCAATGTTCCAAAAAGACCACAGGCACCGTGTACGGATACAGCGCCAACCGGGTCATCTACTTTTAATTTGTCTTCTACAAAGTATACTGACATGGTACAAAGGATACCAGCTAAACCACCGATAACGAATGCACCTACTGCATCAACATTTGCACATCCTGCTGTAATTGCTACCAGACCTGCCAGGGAACCATTTAAAGACATGGACACATCCGGTTTACCATTCTTAATCCAGGTATAAATCATTGCTGTAACAGTTGCTGCTGCCGGTGCAATGGTTGTTGTTGCAAAAATCTGTGAAAGCTGTAAGGTATCAGTTGCTGCTGCACCATTAAATCCATACCAGCCAAACCAGAGAATAAATACTCCCAAAGCACCAATCAAAATGTTGTGGCCCATAATAGGTCTTGATTTACCATCTTTGTCATATTTACCAATACGAGGTCCTAATAAAGCGGCTCCGATAAATGCGGTAATTCCACCTACCATATGAATACATGCAGAACCTGCGAAATCTGTAAATCCAAGGTCTGTAAGCCATGGAGTTCCGCCCCATACCCAGTGTGCTTCTACCGGATATACAATCAGGCTGATTACAAAACTGTAAATACAATATGTAATGAATTTGGTACGCTCTGCCATTGCTCCAGATACAATTGTTGCAGCTGTTGCACAGAATACCAGGTTAAATACGAAATTGGACCAGTCTGTTGTTCCAAAATTCTTCAATGGGTTTAAGCCCCATCCTACAAATTTTCCATCACCACAAAGAATATTATATCCTAATAAATAAAATGCAACGGTACCAATACAGAAGTCCATCAGGTTCTTCATTGTAATATTACCTGTATTTTTTGATCTGGTAAAACCAGCCTCTACCATTGCAAATCCACATTGCATAAAAAATACTAACGCTGCTCCCATCAGGAACCAAACACTCATATCCATAATCATTTCCTCCTTTACCAAAATAAATATTAAAGTAAAAAAAATAGAGATATCAAACAAGGCTCTCTCCTTGTCTGCTTATCTCCTTCGATAATATTTATTTGCGATATTCATTTTTCAATATCCACAAGACAGTTTCCTATCTGCGCCTTACTCCTCTTTGCATCTTTTATAATGCTTTGTCACCATGTTCACCGGTACGGATACGAACGGCATCTTCTACATCATACACAAAGATTTTACCATCACCAAAGTTACCGGTATTAATCTCATCTACTACCTTATCAATTAATCCTGGCGCAACTTCATCTGAGACAACGGTCTCTACTTTGATTTTCGGAAGTAATGTAACATTATAAGATGCTCCACGGTAATTCTTGATAATACCCTTCTGATTACCATATCCCATGCTATTTACAATGTTTAAACCATTGACTTCACTGCTTTCTAAGACTGCTTTCAAGTCTTCAAGCTTTTCCGGTTTAATAATAATTTCCAGCTTTTTCATATCATCTCGTCCTCCTTCTTATTATTGTTCACAATTTATTCACCTGGCATTCAAAGATGATTCACTTTATCAACACGCTTTTTTCAAATTAGGCTGATATAGTATAGTCATAAGCAAAAGAAAAACATAACTTTAAATATTCTTTTTCATAATCTGCCAGGTAACTTAAGTTGCCTGGCATCCTCCCTTTTATGCCTCTTTTTCCGTCTGTTCTAAGGAGAATGCCCTGCAATTAAAGTTCTTTTTTATACTTCGAAGATTAAATCTCCATAAGATGGCATTGGCCATATATCTTTGTCAACAAGCATCTCTAACTTGTCAACCGGAGCTCTTAATGCATCCATTGTTGTTTTTACAACATCTCTGTAATATACAGCCTGATCTCTTCCCTCTTCCATTGTTCCACCTTTTTCTGTTACTTCTTCCAGTTTTGCCAAAGCAACCTTGGTCTCAGATAAGAGGTCAGATACTTCTGCCAGTAATTCTGTCTGAACACTGATGTCTGCATCACATACAGATTTTACAGCTGCTGCAGAAGTTGCAAGCTCTGTTGTATATTTGATAACTGCCGGGATAATCTGTTTTCCTGCAATATCAATCATAGCTTTTGCTTCGATGTTAATCTCTTTTGCGTAGGTCTCATATTCGATTTCTACACGGGAATCCAGCTCCGCTTTGGTAAATACACCAAAACGCTCGAATAAAGAAACTGCTTTTTCTGTATTCAGTGCCGGGATTGCATCTACCATGGACTTGATGTTTGGAAGTCCACGACGCTCTGCTTCCTCTACCCATTCATCAGAATATCCGTTTCCGTTGAATACGATTCTCTGATGCTCAGTTGCATATTTCTTAATCAGATCATGTACTGCCATATCAAAATCGTCTGCTTTTTCCAGTTCATCACACGCCTCAGAAAATGCTTCTGCTACGATTGTATTCAATACAACGTTTGGCTGTGCGATGGAATCCTGGGAACCAACCATACGGAACTCGAATTTGTTTCCGGTAAATGCAAACGGTGAAGTTCTGTTACGGTCTGTTGCATCTTTCATGAAGTCAGGCAATGTCTTAACACCAGTCTCTAATTTAGAACCAGCTAAACTGTGTGTAGCTTCTCCGGTGCAGATAAGCTGTGATAATACATCCTGTAACTGTTCTCCAAGATAGATAGAAACGATTGCTGGCGGTGCCTCGTTTGCTCCTAATCTGTGGTCGTTTCCAACGTCCGCTGCAGATTCACGAAGCAGATCTGCATGTTTATCTACTGCTTTTAAGATACAGGTAAGCACTAATAAGAACTGTACGTTCTCATGAGGTGTTTTGCCCGGCTCTAATAAGTTAATTCCATCATCTGTTGTGATAGACCAGTTGTTATGTTTTCCAGAACCATTGACACCTGCAAATGGCTTCTCATGAAGCAGACACTGTAAGCCATGACGACCGGCAACCTTCTTTAAGGTTTCCATTACTAACTGGTTGTGGTCTACTGCTACGTTTGCTTCGGAGTAGATTGGAGCTAACTCATGCTGTGCAGGAGCAACTTCGTTATGCTGTGTCTTTGCAGATACACCAAGTTTCCATAATTCTTTATTTACATCTCTCATGTATGCTGCAATTCTCTCACGGATGATTCCGAAGTAATGGTCATCCATTTCCTGTCCTTTTGGAGGCATTGCTCCAAATAAGGTACGTCCGGTAAAGATTAAATCTTTTCTCTTTAAATATTTTTCTCTGTCTACGATGAAATATTCCTGCTCCGGTCCAACGGAAGGAGTTACTTTCTTAGATGTTGTATTTCCAAATAATCTTAAAAGCCGGAGAGACTGGGTATTAATTGCTTCCATGGAACGAAGTAACGGTGTCTTCTGGTCTAATGCTTCTCCTGTGTAAGAGCAGAAAGCGGTAGGAATGCAAAGAGTTGCTCCTGCTGCATCCTGTCTTACGAATGCCGGTGAAGTACAATCCCATGCTGTATATCCTCTTGCCTCAAAGGTTGCTCTTAATCCACCGGATGGAAAAGAAGATGCATCCGGCTCACCTTTGATTAATTCCTTACCTGAAAAGCTCATCAAAACTTTACCGTTTGGCATTGGTGCTGTAATAAAGGAATCATGTTTCTCAGCAGTTACCCCTGTTAATGGCTGGAACCAGTGTGTATAATGGGTAGCTCCTTTTTCGATTGCCCACTCTTTCATCTCATGTGCCACTACGTCTGCTGTCTCAAGGTCTAATTCTTTTCCCTCTTCGATTACTTCTCTTAACTTTTTGTAGGTCTTTTTCGGAAGACGTTCCTGCATTACTGCATCATTGAATACGTTCTCGCCGAAAATATCTGCTACATTGAAATATTCTGTCTCACTCATACTATACATCCTTTCTGCCTCTCACCATAAATCCCCTGAGAAATATGATTTTTATTTTCTGCAATCAATGTATGACTTCTCTCCTCCGGTAATTCCCCAGATATAGAAAAAAGGGCATTCCAATTCCTTTGGAACACCCTTGTTCGTCACGCACATTTCATCTGCTATATCTAAAATACATGAAACTTTCTAAAAAATCAAGTCAAAGTTTATATTTTTTTTATTTTTGATACATTCTACAAATTTGTGCAAAATAATATACATTTTTTGTCGATTTTATCAATCGCCGGTTTCGAAATCAGTTGCTGCCAGGCGGTACTGCATACCCATTCTCATCTGCAACTACTTTTTCCGTGCCCTCTTCTGTACTTTTTAATGTACACATTCCGTGGTTTCCAGCATTTCAGGCAAGAAAGAATATAAAGAGTCTCTGAACTGAAATTATTCTTATCAAAGGCTAAGGAAGAAAACCTCAATGCACAGTACTTCTTATCATTAGTAAAGAAATATGCTGAATTTACAGAATTAAATGCTGAGATTATACGAGAATTCGATGACAAGATTATTGTATTCAAAGCAGAGAAAATGGATGGTCGCAGACAGCAGGAAATCCAAATTATCTACAACTGCATTGGTGCAGTTAATCTTCCTGCAAGCAAAAGAAAAAAATGGCATAGCCGGATTTCTCCGAAACTATGCCAATTTTTCAAAGGATAAAAATCCCTTACTTGCACCCTCTAATGGGCGGCCCTTATAAAAATCATTCTTATTCTGCTTTTCCAACAGAACCAAATAATTCCATTTTTTCTTTTACAGTAGCTTTGATTGCTTCTGCACCTGGAGCTAATAATTTACGTGGGTCAAATCCTTTGCCCTCTAAGTCCTTACCAGCTTCAATATATTTACGTGTAGCATCTGCGAAAGATAACTGACACTCTGTATTTACATTAATCTTAGATACGCCAAGAGAGATAGCTTTCTTAATCATATCTGCAGGAATTCCTGTACCACCGTGAAGTACTAATGGCATAGTTCCTGTCTTCTGCTGGATAGCGTCCAGAGTCTCGAAGGAAAGTCCTTTCCAGTTTGCCGGATATTTTCCGTGGATATTACCGATACCTGCTGCAAGCATATCTACACCAAGATCAGCGATTGTCTTACACTCGTTAGGATCTGCGCACTCGCCCATTCCAACTACTCCGTCTTCTTCTCCACCGATGGAACCAACCTCACACTCGATAGAAAGTCCAAGCTGATGAGCTACATTTACAAGCTCTGTAGACTTAGCAAGGTTCTCTTCAAATGGATAATGAGAACCATCAAACATGATAGATGTAAATCCAGCTTTGATACATTTATAACATCCTTCATATGTTCCATGATCTAAGTGAAGTGCTACAGGAACTGTGATTCCAAGTTCTTCATCCATAGCTTTTACCATAGCTGCAACGGTCTTAAAACCTGTCATATATTTTCCTGCACCTTCAGATACACCAAGAATTACAGGGGATTTTAATTCTTCTGCAGTTAACAGTATTGATTTTGTCCACTCAAGGTTGTTGATATTGAACTGGCCTACTGCATAATGACCAGCTTTTGCTTTTTTTAACATTTCTGTTGCTGATACTAACATTTTGATTCCTCCATTGTTTTTTTTCATTGTACCATGGCTTTTCCCAAAAATAAAGTTAAAAATATAACAATCATTTTACAGATGTTTCTTTATTCTTGACCATAATCTCCAAAGCCTGGTGCATATTTCTTATTTCCACTTCCTTATGGTCTCCCCCAAACTCACCATCTAAAGTCCATGGAATAATTTCTTCCGGATAAAACTTAATATTGCTGCTCTTAAATGAGTATACCAGGTCGGTATCATCCTTGCGGCTGGTTAATGCTGCAATAATCTCATTTAACTCCAGTGGATTCTTCGGTGCTTTAATCAGTGTCACCTCAAAAACACCGTCATCCAGGAGTACATTTTTACCTGTCAGGTTCTTAAATCCCCCCACAGAAATAGAATTGGTAATCATACCATAGATAAATTCGTCCTCTAATACCTCATCATCATATTCTACCCGCATCTTATAGACCGGAATGTCTAAAAGCTGTTTCATTCCTTCTAAAATATAAGCTGCGTGTCCTAATACATTCTTTAACTGCTGGCTGGTCTGATAAGATACTGCAGTAAACAGTCCAAATGCTGCCACATATACGAATGAATCTCCATTAAAATATCCTATATCTACCGGAAACCGTCTTCCCTTTACCGCTACATTTGCTGCCTTTAGCATGCTTTTAGGTATTCTTAAAGAATTGGCAAAGTCGTTGGTACTTCCTGCCGGAATATAGCCAAGCAGTGTCTTTTCTTCACTTTCCATCATTCCGCTGACTGCTTCATCCAAAGTACCGTCTCCACCACTACAGACAATCAGATCATAATTCTTCGCTTCTTCTCTGACATGGTTCTGCGCATCCCCTTTGCTCTGTGTCGGATATATGGTTACTTCATAATCTGCCTTTACCATAATGTCTACAATTTCTAACAGTTTATTCTTAATCAGTCCCTTGCCGGAATGTGGATTAAATATAAAAAGTAATTTCTTTTTCATTTTTTACATAACCTCTCTTTTCCTTCTAGCCCTCAGACAGGAACTGTTCCAATGTATCCAAGGCTTCCTTCTCGTCCTCACCCTCAGTAACAACTGTTACCATATCCTCATAATTCATTGCCAGTGACATCATACCCATAATGCTCTTCACATTTACTTTTTTATCTCCGGATTCAATATAAATACTGCTGGAAAAACGATTTGCAGTCTGAACAAGCAATGCAATGGGACTTGCTTCGACACCATTGACAAATTTAATGGTCACCTCTTTCTTCATCATATGTATTCCTCCTCATCCTTTTCATACTCTCATGTTTTCAGCAATTTCACTTATCTTTCTTAACCTGTGATTCACACCGGATTTTCCCACCGGTGGATTTAAGTATGCCCCCAGTTCCTTAAGAGGCGCTTCCGGGTGCTCCAAACGTACCTGTGCCATCTCGTAAAGATTATCCGGCAATTCCTGCAGTCGTCCCTTTTCCTGGATAAACTTAATATCTTCAATCTGCTTTACTGCAGCATTCACTGTCTTATTAATATTGGCAGTTTCACAATTTACCTGCCGGTTTACACTGTTACGCATCTCTTTCAAAATGCGTACATTTTCAAGGTTCATCAGTGCCACATGTGCTTCCATGATATTTAACATATCCACAATCTGTGCACCTTCTTTTAAGTATACCACATGGTGCTTCTTACGTTCCACCACTTTCGCATCCATGCCAAAGTCACTGATTACCGTCCTGAGCTGTTCTGCCTGTTGTGGCGTTGCACATACAATTTCAAAATGATAGGATTTATGCGGGTCACTCATGGAACCCGAAGCCAGAAATGCTCCTCTTACAAACGTCCTTCTACAGCAGGACTTCTGCAGCAACATTCCATTTACTGCCTGTCGGAACGGATGCAGTGAACCGTCCTCTTCCAAAAATTTAAGTGCCATTAATACCCTGCGCATGGCATCCTGTTCTTCTATATATAACACACCCGGATTCTGTTCAGATAACTCTGCACTGATGTCAAATGCCCGCTTCAAAAGCGTATAGCACTTTTTTGCCAATCCGGCATGTTCTGTTGCAATTTCCAATCTGGGATCTGCTCCCGTCAATATCATTCTTCCGGAAAAACTTATAATTGCTGCAAGTTCTGCTAACTGGCAGTGTCTGCTTTTACTTATATGCTTCTCCAGTTCCGCCTTTACTTCTCCCGAAAAAGACATCTCATATCTCCATCTAGTGCCGCATCGTATCCTTTTCAATGTCACGATGCTCTATCTTAATTCCAAACTGTTTCTGTTTCTCCAACCGTTTAAACAATTCATTGGCAAGGGTTACGGAACGATGCTTGCCTCCGGTACAGCCAATGGCAATTACCAGCTGGCTCTTCCCCTCTGTTATGTAATTCGGTATCAGGAATTTTATCATATCTTCTAATTTATCCAGAAATACGTGGGCTTCCTTATATTGCATCACAAAATCCTGAATTTCTTTATCATTGCCATTCTTTTGGCGTAAGCCTTCCACATAATACGGATTTGGCAGAAAACGTACATCAAACACCAGATCTGCATCTGCCGGAATTCCATACTTGAATCCAAAGGATAAAATTGTGATAAATAAATTCTTAAACTCCTGATTCTCTACAAATATTTTATTTAATTCTGTTTTTAATTCTCTGGTCAGAAGATGACTGGTATCTATAATGTAATTTGCCTGTTTCTTTAAGAATTCCAATCTTCTTCTTTCTTCTTCGATGCCTTTATCGACACGATCGCTTCCTGCCAGTGGATGACTTCTTCTGGTTTCTTTATAACGTTTTACCAGCACACCATCCTCTGCATCCAAAAACAGTACATCAAATTCTTTTCCTTCACCTCTCAGGTGGTCAAGAATATCCTGCAAATCTTCCAATGCCTGTCCGCTTCGGATATCCACACCCACAGCAACCTTCTGAAGCTCGGTATTTCTTAAATCTGCCAACTCTATAAACTTTTCAATCAGCGGAATCGGCAGATTATCGACACAATAAAATCCGATATCCTCCATCATCTTAAGTGCTGTACTCTTTCCCGCCCCGGACATTCCTGTCAGAATTACCAGTTTCATGAAAATTCTCCTAACCTTCTTACTTCCGGCTCCAGTCTTACCTGAAACTCCTGTTCTACTTTTTCCTGCACCCTGCGCATCAGCTCTTCCACTTCTGCTGCAGTTGCCTGCCCACGGTTTATAACAAAGCCGCAATGTTTCTCAGATACCTGGGCATCTCCCACACGATAGCCTCTTAACCCGGCATCCATAATCAGCTTTCCGGCAAAATAGCCTTCCGGCCGCTTAAAGGTACTTCCTGCACTTGGGAATTCCAACGGCTGCTTCTCCTGCCGTTTCTGGCGGAGTTCCTGCATGACAGCTTCAATTTTCTCTTTTTCTCCGGATACTAATTTTAACGTTACACCCAGCACTACTTCCCCGGTCTCCATAACACGGCTGTGTCTGTAACTTAAGGAAATCTCTTCTACCGGAACTTCTACCACTTCACCATCTTTGGTCAAAAGATCCGCAGATACTAAAATATCCTTCATCTCTCCGCCATAAGCACCGGCGTTCATCACAACTGCACCTCCGATGCTTCCCGGAATTCCTGCTGCAAATTCCATGCCGCCTAAGGATGCTTCCAGTGCCTTGTGCGCAACCTTCGAAAGCAATGCTCCCGCTTCAGCACGGATCATATTTTCCTTTACTTCAATGGAAGAAGCATTTGCGCCAAATTCAATGACCACTCCGGGAATTCCCTTATCGCCCACCAGAAGATTGCTTCCGTTTCCTATAATCGTATACGGAATCTTCTTTGCTCTGCACAATGTGATAACATCCACTGCCTCTTTTATGGTCGGCATCAGAAAAATCTCTGCCATGCCCCCAATCCGGAATGTGGTATGACGGCTCATCGGCTCCTGCAAGCGTATTCTGCTTTCATCTACAATTGTCTTAATGGCTTCTATCCAGTCTTCTCTCACAATTTGCTTCTCCCATTTTTTATTTCTCTATGAAGCCAAAAATGCTACATATCCTTTATATGCTTCATATAAATCTGCTTTACTGATAATCTCCCATGGTGCATGCATATTTAAAACTGCCACACCACTGTCAATTACCTGCATTCCATAATTTGCCAGAATATACGCGATGGTTCCGCCGCCACCCTGGTCTACTTTACCTAATTCTGCAGTCTGATAAAATACATTACCATCGTCCATCACTGCACGCAATTTTCCAACATATTCTGCACTGGCATCATTAGAACCTGACTTTCCTCTGGAACCGGTATATTTATTAAATACCATTCCTTTTCCAAAATATGCTGCATTTTTCTTATCCATAACGGACGGATAATTGGGGTCAAATGCCGCACTGACATCAGAGGATAATACATGGGAATTCTGCAATGCACGACGCAGTGCAAGTTCTGTATACTGTCCTGCTGCTGCCATCACTTCTGCTGTCATATTTTCAAAAAATCTCGACTGCATCCCGGTTGCTCCCACGCTGCCGATTTCTTCTTTATCTACCAGGAGACATACACTGGTATATTCCGGTGTTTCATTTTTTGCCAGCATTGCCTCAAAGGATGGATACGCACAGACTCTGTCATCATGTCCGTACCCCATAATCATGCTCCGGTCAAGTCCATAATCTCTTGCTTCTCCGGCTGGTACCACTTCAATCTCTGCGGACAGGAAATCTTCTTCCTCAATTTCATATTCCTCTTTTAAGATTCCAAGGATATTTTCTTTTACCGTATCCTTGGCATTTTCTTTTTCTTCACCTGCAAGCGGAATACTTCCAATCAGAAGGTCTAAGTTTTCTCCTTCAATAACCTTTGCTGCTTTCTTTTCCATCTGCTCACCGGCAAGATGAATCAGTAAATCACTGACACCAAATACCGGATCTCCCGGCTTATCTCCAATATTTACCTCTACTACACTTCCGTCTTTCTTTGCCACTACACCATGCAATGCCAGCGGAAGTGTTACCCACTGGTATTTCTTCACACCACCATAATAATGGGTATCTAACATAGCAAGCCCGGTATCTTCATAGAATGGATTCTGTTTTAAATCCATTCTCGGAGAATCCACATGTGCGCCGAGAATCCGCATGCCCTCTTCCATTGGTTTCTTTCCTACAATGAACATAGCAAGTGCTTTTCCATTATTATCTGCATACACTCTTGCACCGGATTCCAGTTTTATTCCTTCTGCAATCACTTTCTTTATATCAAGATATCCTGCTGCCTCTGCCCGCTCTACAAAAGTGCGTACACATTCTCTTTCTGTCTTACATGCTGATATAAATTTACGATACTCTTCTGCAAATTCAAAAACTTTCTTCTTCTCTTCTTCACTGTAATGATTCCATGCTACTTCTCGTTCCATATGAATGAATCTCCTTTTACTCTTCTTCCTCGTCGTCCTTCTTGTTCAGATTTGCCTGTACACGACGATACAATTCCTGAGCTGCATTGTAACCCATCTTCTTCTGTCTATGGTTAACGGCTGCAGCCTCGCAGATAACTGCCAGATTTCGGCCTGGACGGATTGGAAGGGAATGACATACTACTTTATTTCCAAGTAACTCTGTATATTCTTCCTCAAGGCCAAGGCGGTCATACTCATTATCTTTCTTCCAGTCTTCCAGTTTAATTACAAGGTCGATATTCTGTTTCTCTTTTACACACTCAACACCGAACAAAGTCTTTACATCAATGATTCCAATACCTCTTAACTCAATGAAGTATCTGGTGATATCCGGTGATGTGCCGGTTAAGGTATGCTCATTGATTTTACGGATTTCTACCACATCATCTGTTACCAGACGATGTCCCCGCTTAATCAGTTCCAGTGCTGCTTCACTCTTACCGATTCCGCTTTCACCGGTAATCAGAAGTCCCTCACCGTAAACGTCTACCAGCACACCATGGATGGTAATACACGGGGCAAGCTCTTCACTCAAAAGATAAATCAGCTCCGCCATGAATTCTGATGTGCTTCTGCCTGTTCCGAATACCGGAACATTATTTTCCTTTGCCCTCTGTAAGAACAGGTCATCCGGCTGTAAATCCCTGCAGAAAATAACACATGGTATATCATATTTTAAGAACCGGCTGTAAATGCTGTCCTTTTCTGAATCATTCAAATGCTGCAGGTATGTATATTCTACCATACCGATAATCTGTACACGGGACTGCTCGAAATGTTCAAAATATCCGCTCAGCTGTAACGCCGGACGGTTTACATCCGCAAGTCTGATGCGGTGTCCCTTTAATTCCATATCCTCAATATATTTCTTTAACTGCAGTTTTTTTACAATTTTCTCAATTCCTACACCTTCCATGGCATGACTCCTTCCTTATCTTCACCCCTGTATTTTTATAATTCTTTACTGTTCTAATAATTTGAAACGTTCTACCAGTTCATCTAAAGAAGTTGCCTCTGCAGACAATTCTTCACTGGTTGCTGATGCTTCCTGGGATGCTGCAGAATTGGTCTGAATAACATCATCAATCTGTTTTACACCATCTTCAATTTCTTTTACTGACACTGCCTGGCGGTCAGATGCAATTCTGATATTAGCAACTTCTGTAATAATAGCATCCAGTTCTGTAATAACCTTATTTAATGATTCCGATGTCTGCTGTGTTACTTCGTTTCCATGTTCTACTTCTACCTGGTTTGTCTCCAGTAAATGCTTGGATGTCTCTGCAGATTCTGCACTGCTTTCAGCCAGCATACGAATCTGCTCCGCAACAACTGCAAATCCCTTTCCTGCTTCTCCGGCTCTTGCAGCCTCAATGGATGCATTCAGGGAAAGAAGGTTGGTCTGGCTTGCAATACCATCAATTTCAGTAATAACTCTTTCCAGCTCTTTGGATGTTGTCGAGATACGTTCCATTGCCTCCATAAGTTCCCGCATCTTGTTCTGGCTGACATTTGCTTCCATTCCTACGCTCTTTGCACGGTCATGTACAATATCTGTTGACTTGCTGTTTGCAACAACCTGTTCTGTAACCTTTGAAACATTCTCCACCAGATTATCTACTGCAATAGACTGGTCTGTTGCACCCTTTGCCAGATCCTGGGAGCTGATTGCAAGCTGTTCAGAACCGGCGGCTACCTGATTAGAAGATTCCTTAATCAGGCATAATGTACTGCTTACGTTCTGGATGGTGCTTACCAGCTCTTCCATCACCGTTTCAAATTCTCCCACATATGCTTCTTTGCATGAAGAACGTACGGTATAATTACCCTGTGCAAATTCTTTTAAAATATTCTGTAAATCGCCAACAATTTTCTGTAAAGTATCTTCCATATTACGGAACCGGTTTGCCAGTTCTCCGATTTCATCTTCAGACTGATAAGTTACTTTCTCATGCAATTCTCCATGGGAAAGATGCTCTGCTACATCTTCTAATTCCCGGATTGGTTTTACAATATAATAAATTAACCACTTGGATTCCCGGCCGGTTAAAGTAACACTTACTACTACAATTGTCAGCATAATCACAATGCAGATAACCAGAACCGGAATACGGAACGCATCCGGCACCACTGCCAGCAGAATCAATCCCAGACTGGCTAGTGCTACTGTTGCAAAATACAGCCTGAATATCATGTTAAATGCATCATTAACTTTTTTCTTGATACTTTTGTTTTTGAATTTTTCTTCTTTGGTCATAGTGATTCTCCTTTTTCTTTTTATTTTTCCTCTCCCCTGTGGAAAAAGCGGAATACTTCTTCCGCTGCTTTTTCGTTCATCGCTTCTGTCCCAGACAATTCTTCTATGGATGCACTGCGAATTGCGTCTAAGGACTGGAACCTTCTCATCAGCGCCTTTCTTCGTGCCGGCCCGATTCCCGGGATATCATCCAGCACAGAATGCACCTGTTCCTTACTTCGTAAAGAACGATGATATTCTATAGCAAACCGATGTGCTTCATCCTGTATTCTTGTAATCAAATGAAATCCTTCACCGGAAGTGTCTATCGGTATCTCTATATTCTGATAATATAATCCTCTCGTCCTGTGATGATCATCTTTTACCATTCCACAGACCGGTATGGAAAGATGCAGTTCATCCAGCACCTGAAGAGCAATATTTACCTGACCTCTTCCACCATCCATCATAATCAAATCCGGGAACTTTGTAAATCCCCCATATTGGTCATCCAGCCCTTTTTTTTGTAAAATTTTCCTTTCTTCCTGTCCATGGGTAAATCTGCGGGTCAGAACCTCGTGCATGGATGCATAATCATCCGGTCCCGTGATAGTTCTTAACTTAAATTTCCGGTAATCACTGCGCTGTGGTTTTCCCTTTTCATAAACCACCATGGAACCTACCGTTTCAAATCCATTGATATTGGAAATATCATAGGCTTCCACGCGTTCTAACTTTTCTAAATCCAGCCAGGATGCAATTTCTTTCATTGCACCGATTGTCCTGCCTTCTTCACGCTTTAGTTTTTCCCTGTCCTGGGACAATACCAGTGCGGCATTTTTCTCTGCCAGCTCTACCAGTTTTTCCTTCATTCCTTTCTGTGGTACCCGGAGTACTACCTTCTGACCACGCTTCTTAGTCAGCCAGTCTTCAATAACTGCCGCATCCTCAACTGCATATTGCAGCATGATTTCCTTTGGGATATATGGTGTTCCGGAATAGAACTGCTTTAAAAATGTTGCCAGTATCTGTTCCTTACTGTCTTCATTGGCAATAGTTACATAAAAATGTTCTCTTCCTATAAGCCTTCCGCTCCGGATAAAGAATACCTGGACTACTGCATCCCGGTCATCGGCTGCAAGAGCTATTATATCTTTATCTTCTCCATCGGAACTGGTGATTTTCTGCTTCTGTGCCACCTGTTTTACACTGTTTAAAAGTTCCCGGTACTCAATTGCCCGCTCAAAATCCATATTTTCCGATGCCTGCATCATACGCTCTTCTAATTCTTTTAAAACCGGCTGATAATTGCCATTTAAGAAATCTACTGCCTGATTGATTTTCTCCCGGTACTCCTCTTTGGAAATATAACCCTGACAGGGTGCCTGACACTGATGAATATGGTAATTAAGGCACGGACGTTCTTTTCCAATATCTCTTGGCAATACCCGGTTGCAGGTTCTTAAATGATAAATTTTTTTCAACAAATCTATCGTATCTTTCACCGCACCGGCACTGGTATATGGACCAAAATATCTGGATTTGTCTTTTTTCAGCTGACGGCAAAAGAGAACCCTGGGAAATTCTTCCCCCAGAGTCACCTTTATATAGGGATAAGTCTTATCATCCCGGAGCATGGTATTATACTTCGGTCTGTACTCTTTTATTAAATTGCATTCTAATACCAGTGCTTCTAATTCCGAATCAGTGATAATATATTCAAACCGGGTAATCTTCTTTACCATCTGGTCTTTCTTGATTCCTTCGTCATGACACGCCTGAAAATACTGACGTACCCGGTTTCGAAGGCTTACTGCCTTACCTACATAGATAATGGCATCACTGGCATCATGCATGATATAGACCCCCGGCTGATTCGGAAGCTTCTTTAATTCTTCTTTAATATTAAACGTCATTCCCGTTCTCTTCTTTTTGGTCTTCTTCCTTCTTTTCCTCATCCGGATCCGGCAGCCCTTTTAACTCACGGAATATCTTCATAAATTCTTTACCCGTAATGGTTTCATGTTCATATAAATAATCCGCAATATGGTCTAATACCTCGCGATTCTCTTCTAAGAGCTGATATGCCTCCTGATAGCAGTTATGAATCATGGTACGGACTTCTTCATCAATCTGTGCCGCTGTCTCATCGCCGCAATTCAAATGTGCTGCACCATCCAGATATGCATTATCTACAGAAGCCAAACTCATCATGCCAAATTTATCTGACATACCAAACTGTGTAATCATTGCCCTTGCAATCTTGGTCGCATTTTCAATATCATTTGCTGCTCCACTGGTTGCAGAATGGAATACCAGTTCTTCTGCTGCACGGCCTGCCATATAAGTCGTTATCTTGGCAATTAATTCATCCTTGGTCTCAAGAAATTTCTCTTCTTCCGGTGTCTGCAAGGTGTATCCCAATGCCCCCATGGTTCTTGGTACGATAGTAATTTTCTGTACCGGTTCTGTATTCTTCTGTAATGCAGTAACCATTGCATGACCTACTTCATGATAAGAAACAATCTTCTTCTCATGATTACTCATGGCACGGTCTTTCTTCTCTTTTCCACCAACTGCCACGATTTCAAAGGCTTCAAACAAATCACTCTGATTTACAAATTTACGGTTATGTTTTACTGCATTAATAGCAGCTTCATTAATCATATTTGCAAGATCGGATCCAACCAGTCCTGCACTTGCCAGAGCAATTGCTTCCAAATCTACGGATTCATCCATATGCACATCTTTGGAGTGTACCTTCAGCGTCTCAAGACGACCCTTCAAATCCGGTTTGTCTACAATAATTCTACGGTCAAACCGGCCTGGGCGAAGTAACGCTTTATCCAGTACTTCCGGACGGTTTGTTGCTGCCAGAACCAAAAGTCCCTTTGAAGTATCAAATCCATCCATCTCTGCCAGCAGCTGGTTTAAGGTCTGCTCACGCTCGTCATTTCCACCGCCGAATCTGCTGTCACGGCTCTTGCCGATGGCATCAATCTCATCAATAAATATGATACATGGTGCCTGTTTCTGGGCATCCTTAAACAAATCTCTTACGCGGGATGCACCGACACCTACAAACATCTCTACAAAGTCAGAACCGGCCAGTGAGAAGAACGGAACATTTGCTTCTCCGGCAACTGCCTTGGCAAGCAGCGTTTTACCGGTTCCAGGAGGTCCTACAAGCAATGCTCCCTTCGGAAGTTTTGCTCCGATTTCACGGTATTTTTTCGGATTATGCAGGAAATCTACCACTTCCTGTAAAGATTCTTTTGCTTCATCCTGTCCGGCAACATCCTTAAAGGTTACACCGGTTGTCTTTTCTACATATACTTTGGCATTGCTCTTGCCGACTCCCATCATTCCGCCGCCGGCCTTCTTCATGACTGCGCCAAAAATAATCCAGATAATAATCAAAGGCAATACAATACTTAAAATATTAAATACCCATGTCGATGTATTATTCGGAATATATCCGTCAATTTCTACATTGTGTTTATTTAAGAGGTCTAATAAATTTTCATCTTTAATAAATCCGGTATAATAGGTCATCTTTACTAACGTCTTATCATCTGACTTTGGTGTGATATTATACTGGTTTGCACCTACTTCGACCTTTTCTACCTTGTCATCCTTTACCATCTGGACAAATTCCGTATAGGTAATCCGCTGGGAAGTCATATCTGCACTGCAACGGTTTAAAAGACTCATAAAGAACAGCGTCACAAGAGTAATGATAACAAATGCCAGTATCATCTGGCCATTACCGCCCTTTTTATCGCCGTTCTGATTATTATTCCCATTATTCTGGTTATTATTTCCACCATTCTGATTATTATTTCCATTATTAAACAGGTTATCCATTGTATCCTCCGTATATGATTCTCGAAACTCTCCCAAAATATAGTTCTTATTATATGTAATCTGCCCGGATAAATCAATAATAACTCTGTTAAGTTTTCCTTTCTTTTCTAAATATTTTATAAATTTTTGTGGATTTATTTTTACTGTCGTTGTATAATAGACTAAGTTTGAGAAAAAATGAGACCGACGGCGCATTCACTGTCGGTCTATCTAAGTTTTAACCATATACACACATTTAAGGAGGAACTACCATGCCTGTAAAATACGTCTTTGTCACCGGTGGAGTTGTTTCCGGTCTCGGAAAAGGCATTACTGCTGCATCACTTGGTCGTCTGTTAAAAGCCAGAGGCTACAAGGTTACTATGCAGAAATTTGACCCGTATATCAATATTGACCCGGGTACCATGAACCCAATCCAGCACGGTGAAGTTTTCGTTACCGATGATGGAGCAGAAACCGACCTGGATTTAGGCCATTATGAACGTTTCATTGATGAAAGTCTTACCAAGAATTCTAACGTTACTACCGGAAAGGTTTACTGGTCTGTACTTCAGAAAGAACGCCGTGGAGACTTTGGTGGAGGTACTGTTCAGGTAATTCCACATATTACCAATGAAATCAAGAGCCGATTCTACCGTAACTTTACTTCCAATGATACCCATATTGCCATCATTGAAGTAGGCGGTACTGTTGGAGATATTGAAAGCCAGCCTTTCTTAGAGTCTATCAGACAGTTCCAGCATGAAGTCGGACATGAAAATGCAATTCTGATTCATGTAACACTGATTCCTTATATCAAGGCATCCGGTGAATTAAAGACCAAACCGACACAGTCCAGTGTAAAGGAATTACAGGGAATGGGTATCCAGCCGGATATTATCGTATGCCGTTCCGAGCATCCTTTAGACCAGGGCTTAAAAGATAAAATTGCTTTATTCTGTAATGTGCCAAATGACCATGTGCTGCAGAATCTGGACGTAGAATATCTCTACGAAGCACCACTTGCCATGGAAAAAGAAAATCTGGCAAAGGTTGCCTGTGATTCTCTTCATCTTCCATGTCCGGAGCCGGATTTAAAAGACTGGACCGATATGGTTGAAGCATTACGCAATCCGATTCAGGAAGTAAATATCTCCTTAGTTGGAAAATATACACAGCTTCATGATGCTTATATCTCTGTTGTAGAAGCATTAAAACATGGTGGAATTGCCGAGCGTGCAACCGTTAATTTAAACTGGGTAGATTCCGAATTATTAAATGATGAAAATGCAGAAGAAATTCTTGGTAATTCTGACGGAATTATTGTACCGGGTGGTTTCGGTGACCGTGGTGTAGAAGGAATGATTACTGCTGCAAAATATGCAAGAGAACATAAAATTCCATACCTTGGTCTCTGTCTTGGTATGCAGGTTGCTATCATTGAATATGCAAGACACGTCTGCAGACTCAATGACGCGCACAGCATCGAATTGGACCCGAATACCACACATCCTGTCATTGCTCTGATGCCGGATCAGGATGGCATTGAAGACATCGGTGGAACCTTACGTCTCGGTTCTTACCCATGTGTTCTGGATACTGATTCCCTTGCTTATCAGGTTTACGGAGAAGAAACCATCCACGAAAGACATCGTCACAGATACGAAGTGAACAATGATTACCGTAACATTCTTACCGAAAACGGTATGAAGCTGTGTGGTCTTTCTCCAGATGGACGTATCGTAGAAATGGTAGAAATTCCTGGACACCCTTGGTTCGTTGCAACCCAGGCCCATCCAGAATTAAAATCCAGACCAAACCGTCCACATCCTTTATTCAAAGGCTTTATTAAAGCAGCAACTGAAATCAGAAAGCAGAAATAGACTTTATTTTAAAAACAGCCTGTGATTTTCATGATAAATCATGAAAATCACAGGCTGTTTCTGTTTTACAAATATAACCAAAAATCAAAGCAGTACTGCTTACTTTCTTTCTCCGTCTAAGAAACGCATCTCGCCCTCTTCCCCTTCTTCCGGTTTTGAGAAACCAATCATTCTGGCCTTTTCTCCATTTAAAAGACGCAGGCACTGTGGACAAAGTGTTCCAAAGGAAACCGGCTGTCCGCACCGGGAACAATAATTCGACATAATACCTGCTTTATCCTTTTCTTTATATTCAATTCTTCCCTCTTTAATCCACTGCTTTACCATCCGTACCGGAATATCAAAATACTCTGCCACCTGATATTCATTTACATCATTGTTTCGTACAAATTCCCGCACTTTATCAAAAAGAAGCAGTTCCTCACAGGCATAACAGTATTCCCTGTCTGACAAAGGCGGCAATTCCTTTCTGCACATCTTACAATACTTAACTTCTGTCTCCATTCTTCCCATCACCTGCTAACTGTATTTATTCTGTATCCTCTGAAGATATGTCACATAGTTTTCTCTCATCTCTGCCGGCTCAATAATCTCAACCTTTTCTCCAAGACCACAAAGCCAGCCGTAAAACTGTCCGCTGACTGCCACATGAAGTCTTGCTCTAAAATGCATATCATCTGCTTTTCTGACATTTACTTCCTGCCCAAACCGGTCAATCACCACGCCAATCATATCATTTTCACAAAGCAGTGTCACCGTTTCTTCCTCACCAGCAAACATACCAAAAGTTTTCTTTGAATAAGATGCAATATCAAAGGTTTCAAACTGCTTAAGACCTTCCCGTTTCTTTCTGGTCAGTGAAATCTTAAGCATCTTATCCACGCGGAAATGCTTGATAATCCTATCTTCCTCATCATATGCTATAAGATAATAATTCTCATCATCCCAGGAAAGCACCAGCGGACTCACCTCGTAAAATGCTCCGTCCCGTCGAAGCTCCATTTCTTTTTCGATATTCCACGAAAAATACTGGAAACGGATTTTTACATCTCCGGAAATTCCATTGTAAATCATATCAATGTTATAATAAATATTCTCATTAATGGTCTTATTCCGGTTGGTTACCACCACCTGACGCTGAAGCTGTTTTGCCTCATAGACGCTGACCAGCTTCTCCAACTTATGTATCAGCTCTCTTGATTTCTTCTGTGTAATGAACTTCGATGACTGCACCGCATCCACCAAAAGTTTCAATTCTGCCAGTTCAAAATCACGGCTTCCGATATAATATCCGCCTCGGTACTCCTGTTCCCTTAAAATATCCACACCAAAGTCCTGCAGCATCTCCAAATCCCGATAAATACTTTTGCGTTCTGCCGAAATACCTTTCTGATTCAGATATGCTATAATATCCCTCATCCTGACAGCATGCTTCTCATCCGTCTGTTCATACAGCAGTTCTAATATATATAATATTTTCAGTTTCTGATGCTCTGTTTTTCCCATAGTTCTAGTATAGCATAGGGCAAAACTTTGTGATACCTGTTTTTTAAATTTTCTGACATTTCTCGTCACCCGCCTAAATTATGTTTTTCATTTTACTGTAAAAAAGGAATTGTCACCCATTCCAATTCATGTTATAATATGTATAAATAAAGATTGAATTACCAAGAGACGAGAGCAAGGTAAAGAAGAGCGAGAGCATCGCTTTTATTTATCTTGCCTTTTTTGTTGCCAGCAGAAAGGAGTCATTTATGTACGATATTGCAATTATTGGTGCCGGAGTCACCGGCTGTGCCATTGCCAGAGAGTTATCCCGCTATCAGGCAGGCATCTGTGTCATTGAACGGGAAGAGGATGTCTGCTGCGGAACCTCCAAAGCCAACAGTGCCATTATCCACGCCGGATTTGACGCAAAACCGGGCACACTGAAAGCAAAGCTTAATGTAGAAGGAAATGCCATGATGGATACTCTCTCTAAGGATCTGGACATTCCTTTTGTACGAAACGGTTCTCTGGTGGTCTGCACCGATGAACAGGATGCCAGCGAATTGGAACGTCTTTTGGAACAGGGGAAAGAAAACGGGGTCAAAGGCTTACGCATTCTTGACCGCGAAGCCTTACTCACCATGGAGCCAAATTTAGACGCTCATGTCACAAGTGCTCTCTACGCGCCCACAGGTGGTATCGTCTGTCCGTTTCATATGACAATTGCCTTCGCAGAAAATGCCGTTGCAAATGGCGTTGAATTCTTTTTAAATACTACTGTAACTTCTATCACCAGCCTAGAAGATGGATACCTGATTTCCACTGATAAGCAGAATATCACCGCAAAAACTGTTATCAACGCTGCCGGTGTATATGCAGATGTTTTTCACAATATGGTAAGCAGCAAAAAACTTCACATTACCGCCCGGAAAGGCGAATACCAGCTTCTTGATAAATCTGCCGGAACTCATGTATCCCATACGATTTTCCAGCTACCGGGTAAAATGGGAAAAGGTGTCCTGGTTACTCCTACGGTTCACGGCAATCTTCTCGTTGGTCCGACCGCAGAGGATACCGATAACAAAGAAGGCAGCAATACCACCAGAGAAGGACTTGCTTCTCTTTCCGAAAAAGCCTCCCACAGCGTTAAGAATCTTCCGATGCGTCAGGTCATTACTTCTTTTGCAGGACTACGTGCCCATGAAGATAATGGCGACTTTATCATCGGCGAAGCAGCTGATGCTCCCGGCTTTTTTGATGCCGCTGGTATCGAATCTCCAGGACTTTCCTCTGCACCAGCCATTGGCGTCATGATGGCCAGACTGGTGCAGGATAAGATGCATTTAACCGAAAAAGAAAATTTCATTGCCACCCGCAAAGGAATTTTAAGACCAGAAGAGCTTTCCTTAGAAGAAAGAAATGAACTGATCAAAAAGCAGCCTGCCTATGGAAACATTATCTGCCGCTGCGAAATGATTTCAGAAGGAGAAATTCTCGATGCTATTCACCGCCCGCTGGGTGCCCGCTCTTTAGATGCCATCAAGCGTCGTACCAGAGCAGGCATGGGACGCTGTCAGGCAGGCTTTTGTTCCCCGCGTACCATGGAAATTCTTTCCAGAGAAGTTCCTATGGAAATGACGGACATCAGCAAATGTGGTGGCTCATCGCAGTTTGTCTATGGATATAACAAAGAGATTCAGGAGGAAATGCCATGAAATCATATGATTTAGTAATCGTTGGTGGCGGTCCTGCAGGACTTGCAGCCGCTGTATCCGCAAAAGAAAATGGAATAAATGATATTCTGATTATTGAACGTGACAAAGAGCTTGGCGGCATTTTAAACCAGTGTATCCACAACGGGTTCGGACTTCATACCTTTAAGGAAGAGCTGACCGGGCCGGAATATGCTTCCCGCTTTATTGAAAAAGTACTCGCTCTTGGCATCTCTTACAAATTAAACACTATGGTAATGGATATCTCCCATAAGAAAAAAATAACTGCCATGAACCGGAAAGATGGCATGTTTGAGATTCAGGCAAAAGCAATTATCCTTGCCATGGGCTGCAGGGAGCGGAGCCGTGGTGCCCTTAATATTCCGGGCTATCGTCCGGCAGGTATCTACTCCGCCGGAACGGCACAGCGTCTTGTCAATATGGAAGGCTATATGCCGGGCAGAGAAGTCGTTATCTTAGGCTCCGGTGATATCGGTCTGATTATGGCACGCCGCATGACCTTAGAGGGTGCCAAAGTAAAAGTCGTAGCAGAACTGATGCCTTATTCCGGTGGTCTCAAGCGTAATATTGTTCAATGTCTGAATGACTTTGATATTCCGTTGAAATTAAGCCATACCGTTATTGATATTGAAGGAAAAGAACGTGTCACCGGTGTTACCATTGCAGAAGTCGGCTCCGATGGAAGGCCAATTGCCGGTACAGAAGAATATTATTCCTGCGATACGCTCCTCTTATCCTGTGGTCTGATTCCGGAAAATGAATTAAGCCGCAGTGCCGGTGTCACTTTAAATCCGGTCACCTCCGGTCCTGTTGTAAATGACAGCTTAGAAACCAGTATTTCCGGTGTTTTTGCCTGTGGAAATGTCCTGCATGTCCATGACCTGGTGGATTATGTTTCTGAAGAAGCCGGTATCGCCGGAGCGAATGCTGCACATTATATTTTATCCGGCAACACTGCTGATGCATGTAATACCAACAGCCAGCATTCCGATGCATCCGTTTCCGAATGCAGCCAGCCATCTGTCGAAATTATTCCAACCGGTGGCGTCCGCTATACCGTTCCAAAATACATCCGGCCGGAGGCTATGGCAGACAAAGTTACTGTCCGGTTCCGCGTGGGACAAATTTATAAAAACTGCGGAATTGCCACTTACTTCGGCAAAGAACGTATCAGCTTCCGGAAACGTCCGGTTATGGCTCCGGGCGAGATGGAATCCGTTGTCCTTACCAGAGAACAACTTACCAACTGCCCTGGTTTAGAGCAGATTACCATTTGTATAGAGGAGGCGTAAGAGGATGGAAAAACGTGAATTAACCTGTATCGGCTGCCCTTTAGGCTGCTCCATTACCGTAACCATGGAAAATACAGAAATTCTTGATGTTACCGGCAACACCTGCAAACGCGGCGATGCTTATGCCCGTAAGGAAGTTACCCATCCAACCAGAATTGTAACTTCTACCGTCCGGGTATCCGGTGGCACGATTCCGATGGTGTCCTGCAAAACCAAAGAGGATATCCCAAAAGAAAAGATTTTTGCAATTATCAATGCTCTCTGTGGCATCACTGTTCCTGCACCGGTCTCTATCGGAGATATTCTGGTTCAGGACGTTGCAGGCACCGGCGTGGATATTGTTGCCACAAAAAATGTTCCTGCAAAATTATAATCTCATTGTTATCAAATGATTCACATCATTCTGATAAATATTTATTCCAGGGGAATAACTGTTTTGGTGCGCCAGTATCTGATTGAGGGGTCAGATGCTGGCGTATCTGTTTGTTTTTCTTTATGATTTTATAGTTTTCCTTTATCATTTCCGGAAATGACGGTATAATATTTATAAATACGAAAATACGATGCGTAGAAAGGCGGTTTTACTATGCTTTCAAATTGTAAAGATGCTATGGATAATTCTCCGATTATTGCAGCCATCAAGGATATGGCAGGATTAGAAAAATGTCTCACCTGCGACAGCCAGGTTATTTTTATCCTGTTTGGAGACATCTGCAATATTGCAGATATTGTAGATAAGGTCAAAGCTGCAGGGAAAACGGCTATGGTACATATCGATTTAATCAATGGTCTGTCCGGAAAAGAGATTGCTGTGGATTTCATCCGCAAATACACCCACGCCGACGGAATTATCACCACAAAACCAGTTCTTATCAAACGAGCCAGAGAATTAGAGCTTTCCACGATTCTGCGATTCTTCGTCATTGATTCCATGGCTTATGACAGCATTGAAAAGCAGCTTCGTTCTGTAAAACCGGATTACATTGAAATCCTGCCGGCACTGATGCCTAAGGTTGTATCCCGCATATGCCGGCTTTCAAAAGTTCCGGTTATTACCGGCGGACTCATTTCCGATAAAGAAGATGTAGTTTCCATGCTGAATGCCGGAGCAGTCTGCATCTCATCTACGAATCCGGATGTGTGGTTTTTGTAATATGATTTTCAATTTATTTTATACAATTTCTATTTGTAACGAATCAGGAGGTTTCCTATGACAGAATCAGAAAAAATGAAGCTGGGACTTTGGTATGATGCCAATTATGATCAGGAATTATCAGAAAAACGTGAGAAAGCCGAAGATTTATATTTCACTTTCAACCATACTGCACCAAAGGAAAAGGAGCTGCGGGAAGATATTCTTAAAAAACTGCTTCCAAAAATGGGTGAACGTGTTACCATTCTCTCCCCATTTTATACCGATTATGGTTATAACTGTAACATTGGCTCTGATTGCTTTATCAATCACAATGCCTATCTGATGGACTGTGCTCCAATCACTCTTGGCAGCCACTGTTTTATCGGTCCAAACTGCGGCATGTATACAGCCGTTCATGCTACCATTGCCGAAGAGCGCAATCTTGGGCTGGAAAAGGCGCTTCCGATTACTATTGGCGATAACGTCTGGTTGGGCGGTGATGTCACCATTCTTCCAGGTGTCACCATTGGTGGAAATACCATTATCGGTGCCGGAAGCGTCGTCACAAAGGACATTCCTTCCAATGTCGTTGCCGCCGGCAATCCATGCCGTGTTCTCCGTCCGATTACAGAGGCCGACCGCATTGCAAAGAAATAATAGGGGGAGTAAAAAATGACACCAACCGATAATGAATTTTATGAAGCGTACAAAAAGTCAGCCAACTTTTGTGATGATCTGTATCAGAAAGAGCGGGAGAAAAACTATAAAAGTGGTATTAAATATTATATTGAAGATATGGAGCATACTCCCTTTTCAGTTGCAAGAATGATTCCCAACTGGAATTCTGATTTAAAAAAGCTGAAATATCTGCTCTATCTCAGAAATCAGCTCAGCCATGATATCAATACATCTCCTGGTTCGCTCGCTACCTCAGATGATACTCTGTGGATTCAGTCCTTTTATCAGCGATTATTAAACCAGAGTGACCCTCTTGCCCTAAAACATCAGTTGCTTTCTCCTAACAGAAATACTAATACTCCTGCTAATAGTGTCTCCACACCAAATCAGTCTATGCAACATAGAACGATGCCATATAACCCACTCTATGCCAATGAAGCTGATAGAGAACCACAAAACATGCATTTTCACTGGACATGGATTGTTATTGGGATTGTTATTGCATTCATTGTTCTATTTTTCATTTACCTTGGAGCTATAATTTAACTCCCTATTTCTGATTGTATTAATTTCTGTCCAATCATTTCAAATCCCTTTTCATCTTCATTCATTTTACTACACCTACTTTCTTATTCTTCTTATCAGCACACCATTTGACAAAAGTGTGGAATCAATGTAGTGGCGGGCAAGCAGGATTTCTCCCTGCTGTTCCACTTCAACATCTTCTTCACAGCAGTTGATGATTACCTCCACATAACAATCCGGAAAATCCACTTTCCGGAACTGGATAACACGCTTGTACTTGGCATAATCATTTGGGAAATGGAAATTGCGGCTTTTTAAAAGAGGTTCCTGTCTGCGCAGATGAATCAATGTTGCAATAATTTTGCTGCGCTCAGCATATTTTCCAGCCTCAATATCCTTCCAAGGCATACAACGTCTGCAATCTGGATCATAGCTTCCCTCCATTGCAATTTCCGTTCCGTAATAAATGCAAGGACTGCCCGGCATTGCAAATAATACTGCAATCTGTGCAAAATACTCATCCAGATTTTTCACATCCGAGCGAAGCCGCTTTGTATCATGCGAATCCAAAAGATTGAAAAGCACATCATTAGTCTGCTGCATATAGCTTGTATAGCAGCGATTAATCGTATACTCAAAATCCTCATTGGTCAAGCTTTTATCTATCCAAAAATCCTTAATACTTTGTCCCAGTGGATAGTTCATAACTGCATCAAATTCATCCCCGCGAAGCCACGGAAGTGCATTGTGCCAGATTTCTCCTAAAATATAAATGTCCGGGTTAATTTCCTTTACTCTGGCATGCAGCTCCTTACAGAATCGATGAGATACCTCATTTGCCACATCCAGACGGATTCCGTCAATACCATAATGCTCCACCCAGTTTGCACAGATATCGACAAAATATTTTCTGACCTCCGGATTATTGGTATTGATTTTCGGCATTCCATCATAAAAGGCAAAGGTATAAATCTGTTTTTTCTTTGCAGCTTTTCCTTTCCGGTCAAATGGCCATTCATTGATCATAAACCAGTCATAATATTCTGATTCCGGTCCTTTTTCAAGGACATCCTGCCACGGTGCAAAATAATATCCGCAATGATTAAACACGCCATCTAACATTACACGGATGCCACGTTTATGTGCTTCTTCCACCAGATGAATCAATGTCTCTTCATCTCCGAACCGTGGGTCTATCTTTGTATAATCCGTCGTATCATACTTATGGTTGGATGGTGACTCATTGATTGGTGTCAGGTATAATCCATTGATTCCAAGATTCTGCAGGTAATCCAGCTTACTTGTGATTCCAGCCAGATCTCCGCCAAAGCATTCCTCATTTTTCACTCTGCCATGCTCACGCCACGGCACTACATCCTCCGGGTCAATGGAATGGTCGCCGTTACAGAAACGGTCCGGGAAAATCTGATACCACACAGTATCGTTTACCCATGCAGGTGTACGCGGCACATCGCACGGATTCATCCACGGAAATACAAAACACTGGCGGCTTCTGCCTTCCAGATGCATCTGCTCATCACTGACAAATCCATCCTCAAAATAGAACCAGCTTTCATTTTCTGTCTGTAACTTAAAATAATATTTCAGACGTTTATACTCCGGTCGGATGGTTGTTGTCCACCAAATCTGATTTTTCAGACGCTTCTTATAAATGATTGCTTCTTCCGTTCCATCCCAATGCTCTCCGCCACCTAAGATACCGGCAGCAAATGGGTCTCCTGATATGATGGATACCGATTGCACATCATATCCCGTCTTAATATTAATAATTAACTCATCTTCATTCAACGGATAACAATAATTGTCACTCGCCTGATGATAAACTGCATTAAAATCCATTTGTTTCCTCTTTCTCTTTGCAATGTATTTGTCTTTAAATTATAACATATTTCTTTTCATTTCTCTTTATCATTTTTTTCAAATACAGGTATAATAGTTACAAAGATTCAGAAAAGCGGTTATATTATGCTTTCCAACTGTAGAGACGCTATGGATAATTCACCGATTATTGCGGCGATTAAAGATATGACAGGATTAGAAAAATGTCTGACCTGTGACAGCCAGGTTATTTTTATTCTGTTTGGAGATATCTGCAATATTTCAGATATTGTAGACAAAGTGAAATCTGCCGGAAAAACCGCTATGGTACACATTGATTTAATTAATGGTCTTTCCGGGAAAGAGATTGCCGTGGATTTCATTCAGAAATTTACCCGGGCTGACGGTATTATCACTACCAAACCAGCCCTTATTAAACGAGCCAGGGAATTAGAACTTTCCACGATTCTGCGTTTCTTTGTCATCGATTCCATGGCTTACAGCAGCATCGAAAAGCAGCTTCGCTCTGTTAAACCGGATTACATCGAAATCCTGCCGGCACTGATGCCTAAGGTTGTATCCCGCATATGCCGGATTTCCAAAGTCCCTGTTATTACCGGCGGACTCATTTCCGATAAAGAAGACGTTGTCTCCATGCTGAATGCCGGAGCTGTCTGCATCTCTTCCACCAATCCGGATGTGTGGTTTCTGTAAACTACGACTGAAGCCGGAGATTTATTCTTTCTATATTAAATTAGTCCGCTTCCAATACTTTTTTATTCTATATATGTACAAAGATGTTGACTATTCAACTTTTAACTGTTATGCTTTTATATGTTGAGTATGCAACATCTTTTCTTATGTAAATAACGGAAAATAATACTCTTTTCCGTAGCTTTATGGAGGCAGCTATGATTGAACGATTCGAAACCTTTACCACCAATATTGCATCGATTTACAAAAACATTGTAAAAATAAAGAAATATGAGATGAACAAAATTGGTCTTAAGGGCACTCATGTTACATGCATGAATTTTCTAAACAATTCTCCGGAAGGTCTTACTGCCGCTGAAATCTGTGTTCTCGCCAAAGAAAACAAGGCTGGTATTTCCAGGGCACTTGCCGACCTCCTAGAACAGGGGCTGGTAGAATATGTCAACGCAGAAGATACGTCCGACAAGCGGAAATACCGCGCCAAGGTCATCCTGACACCCAAAGGGATTGCTTATGCCCAAAAAGTAAATGCCGCAATCAACAATGCGGTATCTTTTGGCGGCTCAGATCTTTCCGATGAAACCCGGGCTGTTTTTTATTCTGCATTAAAAACAATTTCCGCAAACTTAGAACAATATTGTAATGAATTAGAAAGGAATGATGATCATGAATAAATGTAAAGCTGCATATTGCAGAATTTTTCAGAAATGTTTTAAAATTGCAATCCCTTTTTTGCCTTACAGACATCCGGAAGTTTTTTACAGCACTTCCAAACTGACCGGGCTTTTTGAAGAAAAAGGCATTGATACTATATTAATCATTACAGATGCCGGTATCCGCAAATTTGGTCTTTTAGACCGGATGCTTATGCATTTTGACCACCATAACATCCATTATTTTATCTATGATAAGACGGTCGCTAATCCAACTACAACAAATGTAGAAGAAGCAAGAGTGCTTTATCTTGAAAAACATTGTGATGCTATCATTGGTTTTGGTGGTGGCTCCAGTATCGACTGTGCCAAGGCCGTCGGTGCAAGAATTGCAAAACCTAAGCAGTCTTTATCCAAAATGAAAGGTATCTTAAAAGTGCATAAAAAACTGCCTTTATTGGTTGCGATTCCGACAACTGCAGGAACCGGAAGCGAAACCACTCTCGCTGCTGTTATCACAGATGCCCAAACAAGACATAAATATGCCATCAACGATTTTCCTTTAATTCCTGCATATGCTGTATTAGACCCGAAAGTAACCATAAGTCTTCCGCCATCTCTTACCGCCACCACCGGTATGGATGCCTTAACCCACGCCGTAGAAGCTTATATTGGCGGTTCTACTACAAGGCATACCAGAAAATATGCTAAAAAAGCAACTAAATTAATTTTTGACAATATCTACAAAGCATATGACGACGGTCAGAATATAGAAGCAAGAAAAGAAATGTTGAAAGCCTCTTTCTTTGCCGGATGTGCTTTTACCAAATCCTATGTCGGCTATGTCCATGCCGTAGCCCACTCCCTTGGCGGCAAATATAATATTCCACACGGACTTGCCAATGCGACAATACTTCCGATGGTATTAGAAGATTATGGTTCTACCATTTACAAAAAGCTCTACCAACTTGCTGTTTATGCAGGTATTGCTGACGAATCCGATGATTATGAAGTAGCTGCTGATAAATTTATCTCTGCCATCAAAGACATGAAAAAATATTTCCAGATTGGTGATACTTTTTCCGAGATTCAAAAAGAAGATATTCCGGAGCTTTCCAGATATGCCGATAAAGAAGCAAACCCGCTTTATCCGGTTCCAGTTCTGATGAATGCAAAAGAGCTCGAAAAATACTATTATATGCTTATGCCAGAGGAGGAAAAATAATGACTGAAGCTGAAATAACAGAACTTGTTTCTACGCAGCGCAATTATTTTAAAACCGGTGAAACATTATCAGTTGCTTACCGGATTGCCGCTTTAAAAAAGCTGAAAAATACTATTTCAAACCATGAAAATGAAATTTTAGCAGCGCTTAAGGCTGACCTTGGAAAATCAGCCCACGAAAGCTATATGTGCGAAGCCGGACTGGCTTTAAGCGAACTTACCTATATGATAAAGCACACCAGAAAATTTGCCAGTGAAAAAACCGTTCATACGCCCCTTGCACAATTTCATTCCAGAAGCTACAAAAAACCGTCTCCATATGGTGTTGTACTGATTATGAGCCCCTGGAATTATCCTTTCCTGTTAACCATTGACCCATTAATCGATGCAATTGCCGCAGGAAATACTGTCATTTTAAAGCCAAGCGCCTACTCGCCTAACACAAGTGCCATCATCACATCTCTGATAAAAGAATGTTTTGAAGAGAAATATGTAGCAGTTGTAACCGGTGGCCGAGCAGAAAATACGGCTCTTTTGCAGTCGCACTTTGACTATATATTCTTTACCGGAAGTCAGGCGGTCGGCAAAACTGTCTTAGAGCATGCAGCTTCCCACCTTACTCCGGTAACACTTGAGCTTGGTGGAAAAAGTCCCTGCATCGTTGCAGCAGATGCCAACCTGAAATTAGCCGCCAGACGAATCGTATTTGGGAAATATCTCAACTGCGGCCAGACCTGTGTGGCACCGGATTATGTATATTGCGATGAGCAGATCAAAGATGCTTTGCTCTTAGAAATAAAAAAAGAAATCATCCGGCAATATGGGGAATCTCCTCTTGATAATTCCGATTATGGCAAAATCATCAACGAAAAGCATTTTCATCGCATCAATAGGTTGATTGATTCTTCAAAAGTAATTTATGGCGGTAATTCCAACGAAGAAACGCTGCAGATTGAGCCAACCGTCATGGATCATGTCACTTTTGAAGATGCCGTCATGTCAGAAGAAATCTTCGGTCCGGTTATGCCTGTATTAACTTTTTCACGCATGAGCGAAGCTACCGACAAAATTAATTCCATGGCTCATCCTCTTGCTCTCTATATCTTTACTTCAAGCAAAAAGACTGCAGATGAAGTCATTTCCCATACTGGTTTCGGTGGTGGCTGTATCAACGATACCATTATCCATCTTGCCACAACAGAAATGGGCTTTGGCGGCTTCGGCGAAAGTGGCATGGGCTCTTATCATGGCAAAACCGGATTTGATACCTTTTCCCATTATAAAAGCATCGTTGATAAAAAAACCTGGATTGATCTGCCTATGAGATACCAGCCATATACTTCTCTTCATGACAGGCTTATCCGGTTCTTTCTGAAATAACCGGAAGATATTCCGGGTATTTTCCAGAGAAATTGTCTAATGCCCGGTCTATTTGTCTGAATGATCGGGCTTCGGCTAAGTGCTGGACTATTGACTGAATTCCCGGGCTATTGGCTGAATGCTCGGGCTATTGGTCTAATGCCCGGGCTATTGGCTGGCAGGGAGCTTTAAAAGCGCCCTGCTTGTTTATATATCTATTGTAAATATCTGTCTATCATCTCTTCTATAATTTTAAAATCCAGCACATTCTGTTGAGTTTCAAATGTAAGTATCAAATTTTCACCCGGATATATTCCGTTCTTTTCATAAGATTCAATCTTTCTTATTGCTGCTCTTGCATATTCAGGGTTATCCATCATGCCCTCATGTTCCCAATAAATTTCTTTTCGCTTTTTTCTGGAAAAGAATGTAAAATCCGGATAAACAATCCCATATCCTTTTAAATATAATGGTTTTTCATATCTATATAAGATTTCTTTTCTATAAAAGAAGTCTGCCAGCATTTTTTCTGTTTTTGATCTCACACGTTCCCCTTTTTCCGTAATAATAACCGGCACTCCCTCCTGAAATTCTTTTCCCTTGTATTCTCTCCTATACCATTCCATTTCCAATTGCTCCTCTGTTGGTTCCACCGGAATCACGAATGCTTTTCGGGCAGGATGCTCCTTCTTATATACTTCTTCAATTTCATTATCATGATATGTCCCAACCAGCGATTTCATTTGTTGCAGCCGTTTTTCTGCTATTCTCAATACTTTTTCATCATATGATTTTTGAGCTAATTTTCTCACTAAATCCATCTCGGATTTTTGAAGAAATTTTTGGCATTTCATATCATTCTCTTTTTTCACATGATAAAACTGAGTATAATTATGAGATTTTGATACCCTGAGCGTTCCCTCTGGCATATCTGCCAATTCTTTTCTCAGCTTTCCAGCAATCTTCTCCAATCTCAAGTATTCCTCTATCAATAATTTTCTTAACCCCTTCATGCATTTCCTCCACTTCTTATTAATTGCAATAAATAACTCTACTTTTCCATTCTATTACAGTTGTTTTTTCTCCCCTCTCATTTTCAGCTGCAACTTTTCGCCCCTTTCTACATCCTTTTTCCCGAAATGTTCATTTTGTGCTGTAACTGTGCCATCTTTTCTACAGCTTTTTTCACGAATCTCTCATCCTGTGCTGTAACTTTTCACCCTTTTCTACAGCTTTTTTCTCGAATCTCTCATTTTCGGCTGTAACTATATCTTCCCGTCTACAGCTCTTTCCCTGAATCGCTCATCCTGTGCTGTAACTATGTCTTCTCCTCTACAGCTCTTTCCCTAAATCTCTCATCCTGTGCTGTAACTATGCCTTCTTTTCTACAGCACTTTTCTCGAATCTCTCATTTTGTGCTGCAATAGTCGCCAGTAGCAGCTTGTAAATGTAATCATATTCTGATTATGATAATGCTTATCATTAAATTGTAACAGTAATCTGAAATTATATAATCTTGATTTCTGTTAAAATAATGCTATTTATAAGACTATTTCTATATATTGGAAAATGTGTACCTGACCTGGTACTTAGATGAAAATCCCGGAAGCCCAAAGCTTCCGGGAATATTGTTTGAATGTTTTGAATATAATTCGGAAACGACTAACGTTTGCTGAACTGTGGTGCACGACGTGCAGCTTTGAGACCGTATTTCTTTCTTTCTTTCATACGTGGGTCTCTTGTTAAGAATCCGTTAGATTTCAGAACTGGTCTGTAATCTGCATCAACGGTAAGTAATGCTCTTGCAATACCATGACGGATTGCTCCAGCCTGTCCTGTGTATCCGCCACCTTTTACGTTTACTAATACGTCAAACTTGTCGGCTGTCTCAGTAACTGTTAATGGCTGACGAACGATAACTTTTAAAGTCTCTAATCCGAAATATTCATCGATATCTCTTTTATTTACTGTAATCTTACCTGTTCCTGGTACTAAATATACTCTGGCAACAGAGGATTTTCTTCTTCCTGTTCCGTAATACTTTGTATTAGCCAATGTTTTTTACCTCCTATTAAAATGTTAAAGCTTCTGGTTTCTGAGCTTCATGCTTGTGGTCTGGTCCTGCGTATACAAATAATTTAGTATACATTTCTCTTCCTAAAGGTCCCTTTGGAAGCATTCCCTTAACAGCGAACTCAATAACTCTTTCTGGATGCTTTGCTAACATTTCCTTTAATGTAGTCTCTTTCATACCGCCTACATAATCGGAATGATGGTAATAAATCTTCTGGTCTAATTTCTTACCTGTTACTTTAATCTTCTCTGCATTTACAACGATTACATAATCACCTGTATCGATATGTGGTGTAAATGTTGGTTTATTCTTTCCTCTTAATACTTTAGCAACTTCTGATGCTAAACGTCCTAATGTCTTTCCATCAGCGTCTACTACATACCATTTTCTCTCAATGGTTGCTGGACTAGCCATAAAAGTTTTCATTGGTTTACCTCCTTGAAATTATAAGGAACATATACATTCTGCGTAATGTCCGGACGCAGTCCGCTTTGCGTTCCACACTATTGTTTCTATAGTTGAAATGTCGCTCCGGGGCTTTGGATTGACATTCTTGTACTATGTCAGACTTAGATATTATAGTACACGACCCCTCGTGTGTCAAGTAAATTCTATACAAATATTTACCACAACATTCGCCATATACCATTTATCTAATTATCATAAATATTCGATTCCAATCATCGTTAATCCCTGCGCCGGTGCCGTTGGTCCTGCAGTACTTCTTTCCTTTGCCGCAAGAATTGTTTTTATCTCTTCCGGCTCTATCATTCCCATGCCTGCCTGAAGCAGGGTTCCGGCAATAATCCGGACCATATTATAAAGAAATCCATTTCCGGTAACACGGATTGTAATGATATCCTCCTGCCTGCTTACCGTCAGCTCATAAATAGTACGAACCGTTGTTTCAACCACTGCCGCTGTAGCACAGAAGCTTTTAAAATCATGTTCTCCCTTTAAATATTCTGCCGCCTGCTGCATCTTCTCTAAATCCAGCTTGCGGTAACAGAAATATGTGTTATTCCGATACATCGGAAGCGGAAACTCCCGGTTTAAAATCCGGTATTCATAGGTTTTCCGGCTGTCACAGTGTCTCGGATGAAAATCAGCAGGTACTTCCTCTGATTTCTGTACTACAATGTCCTCCGGAAGCCGCTGGTTCAGGGCATAAGAAATCTTTTCTGCCGGAATGCGGCTTTTTGTATCAAATACTGCAACATTCCCCATAGAATGTACGCCTGCATCCGTCCGGGATGCTCCGGTCACAACAATCTTTTCCCCTAAGAGACTGCTTAAAGTGCGGTTTAATACGCCCTCTATCGTCTCTCCGTTGGGCTGCACCTGCCAGCCGTGATAATTTGTGCCATCATAGGCTACAATTAATTTCACCCGTTTCAATCGGTTTGAGGCAGATGGTGCTTTCTGTTCTTCTGTTTTCTCTATGTTCACAGCTGGATTTATCTCTATACTCATAATGGGAATGCTCCCGGAAGTATGCCGGCTGCCATACCGGACAATACGTTAGTCCAGAGGATACGAAGTCCAATGACTGCTGCAAGATAGACCAGTAAAGTCAGATATGCCATGCGGTCACGTTTCTGGTAATGAAGCGGTTTCATCTTGGTTCTGCCTTCCCCGCCACGATAACAGCGGGCTTCCATTGCCATTGCCAGATCATTAGCACGGCGGAATGCAGATACAAATAATGGCACCAGAAGCGGAACCATGTTTCTGGCTTTCTGAATCAGATTTCCATGTTCAAAATCTGCTCCTCTTGCCATCTGTGCTTTCATGATTTTATCCGTTTCTTCAATCAGAATCGGGATAAATCGAAGTGCAATTGACATCATCATTGCAATTTCATGCACCGGTACTTTTATATATTTTAATGGAGATAACGCTTTTTCCAGACCATCTGTCAACTCGTTTGGTGTTGTGGTAAGTGTCATCAGCGAGGTTCCGATAATTAAGAAAATCAGACGAACCATCATGACAACAGCATTTTTCAATCCCTCATAAGTAATGGTAAAAATCCAGAAGGAAACCAGCTTTGTTCCCGGTGTCAAAAACAAATTAAATACCGCTGCAAATAACATAATCAGTACAATTGTTTTCAATCCTTTAACCATATAGGAAAATGGCACCTTTGACAGCTTGATTAATACTACCAGAAAGATTGCTGCCAGTATAAATGCCGGAAGTCCCTTAAATACAAACAGGGAAATAATATAAATCAGTGTTCCAAATAATTTTACCCTCGGATCCAGCTTATGAATAACGGAATCTGCCGGATAATATTGTCCTAATGTAATATCTCTTAACATACTGTTCCATCCTGTCTCTTTGCTGTCACACGCAGGATTTCATCCCGTGCCTCGTCTACTGTAGTTGCATCTGTGCTTACCGGGAAACCTTCTTCCTTCAATTCATGCATCAGATAAGTTACCTGTGGTGCCGCAAGTCCGATTGCTTCCAGTTCTTTATAGTGGCGGAATACTTTCTTTGGAACATCATCAAACATCACCTGTCCCTGATTCATTACAATAATTCTTTCCACATATTTAGCCACATCTTCCATGCTGTGTGAAACAAGAATGATGGTAATTCCACGTTCTTTATGCATTGCTGCAAGCAAATCTAAGATTTCATCACGGCCCTTCGGGTCAAGTCCCGCTGTCGGTTCATCTAAAATCAGCACCTCCGGCCGCATGGCAAGCACCCCTGCGATTGCAACACGTCTTTTTTGTCCACCGGACAAATCAAAGGGTGACTGATAATATAATTCTTCCGGAAGTCCTACGCTCCGTAATGCTTCAAATGCCCGAAGTCCTGCCTCTTCCTTGGTCAGTCCCTGGTTCTTTGGTCCAAAGGATACATCATCAAAAATGGTAGTTTCAAAAAGCTGATGCTCCGGATACTGAAAGACAAGTCCCACTTTACTACGCAGGGCTTTCATATCAAAGTCCTCTTCGTAAATATCCTGACCATTATAGTAAATGCCACCGCTGGTTGCTCTTACCAGTCCGTTCAAATGCTGAATCAGGGTGGATTTACCGGAACCGGTATGTCCGATGATACCGATAAATTCTCCATCTTCTATTTTCAGATTAACATCCTTTAAGGCATGTATCTCATAGGCAGTGCCTGAGCTGTAAACATAATTTAATTCATTTATTAGGATTGACATAGCTTTTCCAACGCCTCCGTCAGTTCTTCTCTGGTCAGGATTCCATCCGGTATATCCAGTCCCGCCTTCTTAAGTTCATATGCTAATAATGTAATCTGCGGCACATCCAGACGATATTCCTTCAATCGTTCCACCTGGGAAAAGATGCTGCGCGGCGTTCCCTGCATAACCACTTTTCCGGCATCCATAACATAGACATGGTCTGCCTCTACCACTTCTTCCATATAATGTGTAATCAGAATGATGGTCACACCCTTTTCCCGGTTCAGTGCATGAACAGCTTCTAATACTTCTTTTCTTCCTACCGGATCCAGCATGGCTGTCGGCTCGTCTAAAACAATACATTCCGGCTGCATCGCCATTACCCCGGCAATAGCCACACGCTGCTTCTGTCCGCCAGATAATTTATTTGGGGAATGCTCTCTGTATTTTAACATGCCGACCGCTTTTAAGCTTTCTTCCACGCGCTGCCAGATTTCATCTGTCGGCACACCTATATTTTCCGGTCCAAATCCGACATCCTCTTCAACCACGCTTGCAATAATCTGATTGTCCGGATTCTGGAATACCATTCCGGCACGCTGTCTGATATCCCAGATGTTCTTCTCATCTGTGGTATCAAATCCATCTACCCAGAGGCTTCCCTCTGTGGGCTCTAAAATTGCATTGATATGCTTGGCAAGGGTAGATTTTCCAGAACCGTTGTGTCCTAATACTGCGATAAAGTCACCCTTTTTTACATCAAGGCTTACTTTATCAAGGGCAGTCTGGATAGACTCCACATTGCCTTCTTCATCACGTCTTATATATTCATGTACCAAATCTTTTGCTTTGATGATGCCCATAATTTACCTTTCTACCAATGTAATCTGTGCAGTTCACCCGCCAGCCGCATATGGTCAAAATTGTTCTGGCGCAGTGCTTCATATAATACGATTGCTGCTGAATTGGATAAATTTAAGGAACGGGTATCTCCGATCATAGGAATCCGGATACACTCATCCGGATGCTGTATCAGAATTTCTTCCGGAATACCCGCACTTTCCTTTCCAAACATAATATAACAGTCCGGCTCATAATTTACTTCCGTATAAACATGGCGTCCCTTGGTGGTTGCCATATAAATCTTTGCACCCGGATTCTTCTCTAAGAAATCCTCATAATTGACATATCTTGTCACATCCAGCTGGTCCCAGTAATCCATTCCTGCCCGCTTGATTGCTTTCTCCGTCAGATGGAAGCCCAGCGGCTCAATCAGATGCAGTCTGGTTCCGGTTGCTACACAGGTTCTTCCGATATTTCCGGTATTATAGGGAATCTCCGGCTCATAAAGTACAATATTAAGCTTCGCCATTGTTCCCGCCTCGCAATCCTGTTATGTAACGCTCCATACGGTCTAATGCCTCTTTCAGATTATCCAGGGAATAAGCATAGGAAATACGGATAAATCCTTCTCCGCAGTCACCAAATGCAGTTCCCGGAACAACCGCTACCTTCTCTGTCTTTAAGAGATTGGTGGCAAATTCTTCAGAAGTCATGCCAAATTCTTTGATACATGGAAAACAGTAAAAGGCTCCATATGGTTCAAAACACTCCAAGCCCATTTCTTCAAAACGGTGCATCAGATATCTTCTTCTGCCATTATATTCTTCCCGCATTCTCTGGACATCTTCATCCCCTGCCCGGAGTGCATCCACTGCTGCATACTGTGAGGTAGTCGGTGCACACATAATTGCATACTGATGAATCTTTAACATCTGGTCTAAGATGATTCTCGGTCCGCAGGCATAACCCAGACGCCATCCGGTCATCGCATGGGATTTGGAAAATCCATTGATAACAATGGTACGCTCCTTCATGCCCGGAAGGGATGCGATAGAAATATGCTTCTCGGTATAAGTCAGTGCAGAATAAATCTCGTCACTGATGACAAAGAGATCATGCTTCTTTACTACCTCTGCCACTGCTTCTAAATCTTTCTTCTCCATGATTGCTCCGGTAGGATTATTCGGGAAAGGCATGACAAGAAGCTTGGTCTTTGGTGTAATTGCCTCTTCTAATTCTTCTGCAGTCAGACGGAAATCGTTTTCTGCCTTAAGATTAATCGGCACCGGCACACCATTGGCAAGCACGGCACATGGCAGATATGATACATAACTTGGCATCGGGATTAATACTTCATCGCCCGGATCAAGCATGGCACGCATGGCAATATCAATCGCCTCACTTCCGCCTACGGTTACTACAATTTCATGCTGATAATCATACTGCAAGTCATAATTACGGAATAAGTATTTTGCAATTTCTATTTTTAATTCTTTTAATCCGGCATTGGAAGTATAAAAGGTACGTCCCTTCTCTAAGGAATAAATTCCCTCATCCCGGATATGCCATGGAGTATCAAAATCCGGCTCGCCTACTCCTAAGGAAATAGCATCTTCCATCTCATTTACAATATCAAAAAATTTCCGGATTCCAGATGGCTGTATCGTTACGATTGTTTTTGATAATGGATTTCTCATGGTATCATCTGTATCCTTTCATCTTTTGATTTTGCTGCCATAATGGTTCCGTGGTCTTTGTATTTCTTTAAGATAAAGTTGGTCTGTGTGCTTAATACAGAATCCAGTGCAGAAAGCTTCTCAGATACGAACTGGGATACTTCACGCAGGCTCTTTCCCTCGATGGTCACCAAAAGGTCAAAGCTTCCTGAAATCAGATATACAGAATTTACTTCCGGATAATTATAAATACGCTCTGCTACTTTATCAAATCCCATACCACGCTGCGGAGTAACCCGTACTTCAATTAATGCGGATACTTTTTCTACGCCGGCTTTATCCCAGTTAATCAAGGTATGATAGCCACAGATGATATTTTCTTTCTCCATTGCTTCTAATTCATTCATAACGGCTGCTTCTTCTACGCCTAATACAACAGCCAGCTCTTTTAAATCGATTCTGCTATTCTTCTCTATAAAGGTTAAAATCTTCTCTCTCATGCTTCAATTCCTCCAATTGATTTCTGATTTACTACTGAATTACTTTATATAATTCATCCGTCTTCGGTGGTTCTAAAAATCTGCGTTCGTCCTCATTCATAAGCACGCGGTCATTTCCCGCAGTTGCTTTTCCGATTACCGTTGCTTCAATACCATTTTCCTTTAATCTTCTGATCAGCTCATTTCCATCAGCTGCTGCCATCAGCATACAGCCGCTGGATATCAGTTCATAGGGATTGATATGGAAAAACTCACAGACTTCTACTGTCTCCTGCCGAAGCGGAATCTTCTTTAAGTCGATTTCCAGTCCGACGCCGGATGCTTCTGCCATCTCCCAGAGTGCTCCAAATATTCCGCCCTCTGTTACATCATGCATTGCTCCCACGCCAGACTTCACGGCGGTGGCGGCCTCCGGCATTACAGATAAATACCGGTCAAGTGCCTGTGCCTGTTCTACAAAATGCCTGGAAAAATGAGTACAGAGTTCTTCTTCCTTTTCATGGGCAATAATAGCTGTTCCCTCTAAGCCAATCCACTTAGTGGCAATGATGTCCATGCCCGGTTTTGCTCCTCCGGTAGAAATGAGTCCGTTCTTCTTTACCTTCCCTACACCGCATACAGTAACCAGTGGCTGATTTACCACCCTGGTAATCTCGGTATGTCCGCCCATAATCTGAACGGACACCGCCGCGGCAGCCTCTTCCAGCTCCTGCATCAGTTGTTTCAAAAGGCTTTCTTCCGTGTGCTCCGGCAGCAATATGGTTAACATAACTCCAATTGGTTCTGCTCCGGCACTTGCCAGGTCATTAGTAGTAATGAGAATTGCCAGCTTTCCGATTTCATGGATTGTTCCTGTAATCGGATCCGTAGACATTACAAACATCTCATCCGGGGCAAGGGTAAGAGCAGCACAGTCTTCTCCCACGCCTGCACCTAACACAACTTCCTTTCTCTTCGTATGCAATTGTCTGATTACGGAGCGTTTTAATACGCTTTCCGGCACTTTTCCTATCTTCATAGATTCTTCTTCCCATTTTTACAGCATAAGGCTGTCTCATAGCCGAGGCAGCCTTTCTTGCTTCTTATTTACGCGGGTGGCGATAAAAATCGCATGCCTGCATCATCTTTCACCGTTTTACTGGGCGGCTGCAGTTCCATCTCCGGTTCCTGTATCCGGTGTCGTTGGTGTTGTTGGTGTTGTTGGTGTCGTTGGTGTTGTTGGTGTCGTCGGTGTTGTTGGTGCGGCAGGTGCATCAGCCGGTGGCTCTACTCCACCGGAAACCGCCTGTTGCTGCTGCCGTGCTGCAGCTTCTGCCGCCCTTGCTGCTACCGCATCTGAGCACCAGGTTGCTGCTGCAGAACGGATAATTGCTTCATCCTGCGTTGCAATCGCTGCATTCATTGCTCCAATTGCCTCTTCATTATCAGAGCCCATACCAACAGAAATAATTCTAGGTGTTGCTTTATATTTACTGGTATTAAATACCTCTCTGCTTTCTTCTACGCCATCTACGGTAACAATCTTCCAGAGTTTTGCCGATTTACCGATGTGTGCTTTCTGAACGGTTACAGTTCCAATCGGGTCTTCGGTAGTCTGCACCTGAATAGTCGGCTCTTCTTCACTGACCGTTTCACTGACAAAGCTTACCTGACGGTCAGCCGGTCTTGTCTCCTGACCAAATACGTTGAAATATACAATACCGCCGCTGCAGTATCCTTCAATATAAATCGGAGCCTCCTGATTATTCTTAAATTTCAAATCCTTTAAATTGCTGGCAATCGCTGCATCCATAGATGGCTGTACATATGTTACCAGCATGGAATGTGCATAACGCTCGGTAATATCCAGTTCTGCACGGATAACCGCATTATAAAGCGTTGTGGAAACCTGACATACCCCACCACCATAAGATTCTACGGTTGTACCATTCTCATATGCACCTGCCAGTTCATATCCACCGGAAGCGTCCAGTGGTGCAATAGCTTCATACACAGAAAATTCTTCTCCCGGGTAAAGTACGGTTCCATCGATTTTACTTACCGCATTTTTTACATTTGCCACACGACCGGCAGAAGAATCACTGAAGTCGGTAGAGAAAGAGCCCAGTAAATCCTTTACCTTGGAAAGTTCTTCTGCAGTTCCTTCCGGCTCTACCACATTTGCTACCAGACTGATGGTTGCATCTCCGCCCTTCCATTCTTCGGTAAAATATTTCTGTAAACTTTCTACAGAAGCATCCTCATCTACTTCGATACCTTCCTGGCCATCGATGATTTTAAATTCACCATCCTCACGTGTAAGGCCATTGTTGACCGCTTCCTGATTCAGCTCTTTGGCATGATTTTCCAGAAAACTTTTTGTGGTGTCTGTATCTACGGTATATATAATATCAAATACTTTATTTTCCTTTTCCAGATCTTTCTTCGCTTTGTAACGCTCCAGAAGATTTCCCGTACGGGTATAATTCATTGCTTCTTTTACGATATCCTTATTGCTCCAGCTCAATCCCAGATCAGAAGGGCTTGCCTTTACACTGTTTTCTGCAGCGGACAGTTCAAAGGTCGCATCCTCATAAGCAGATACTGCTGCTTCTACAGCTGCCTCTGCATCTGATTCACTCATTCCGCCTACAGACACATCCCCGATATATACGTTCTGTGGAATCACTTCTGCATTTTCATCCGCTTTCACAATTGCGGTTGCTGATACACCCGCTGTTACTGCGAGTACCAGTCCCAGAATCGGAAGCACTAATTTTATTTTTTTCATATTCTTCCTCTCAATCTCTTAAACCCTCAAGACATTTTAAAGCTTTTTATTCACCAGATTACACTGTGAAAGTTTTGCTAACACTCATTTTATCATATAACTTTGCATTTTCAAGCGTCATAACTACTAATATATTTGACAGAAATACGCGATTTCTGTATATTATGACATGATGAATGCATAAAAAATTCTATGAAAAAATAGTGATGCAAAGAGATAATACCATTGCTGCAACGAGAATAATTGCGATAAATCCTGCGAAATATTTTTTCCCTTTTGAATTTTTAAAATTAATCATTTCATTCACCTCATATTTATTTTTATACTACTATACTTTCGAAAGGAGCAAACTATGTTTCCTATCATACTCATATGCTTTATCATTTTTGTTGTTTTTCTAAACTCCAGAAAGCGTCAGATTACCAAACAGGAACAGGAAATTACCGAGCAGTTCTGGGCCCGTGAAAATAAAGCCAACGCCACCCGCCGCCGCAGTCTTGACAACCTTCCTTATATTACTATTCCGGAAGAACTGCTGACTCCCCCGGCACAGGCATCTGAAGATGTCCTCACCCTTTATGAAACACTTCGTCAGCTGTCTGCTAAAAAAATCGTTAATCTGAATGGCAAAACCAATACCGATTTAAAATTAGCTTACGGTGCTGCCAGCCTTGCAGCTCTGACCGAGTTTGATGAAAATTATAATACTTTAATCTGTACCATTGCAAAACTTGGCAAACTGCTCTGCGACCAGTCTGAAGCAAAAGCCGCCATCGATATTCTGCTCTTTGGCATCCGCTGCGGAAGCGATATTACAGATAATTATACGTTGTTAGTTCCTCTTTTAAAAGAAACAAACGACTGCAGTTCACTGACCGAAGTATATCAGAAGCTTGCCACACTGCCGGAAGGCTCCAGAAAACGTATCAAAGAAAAACTTTCCTAATCTTTCGTGCATCTTCCATACTGTGAAATCAACTTATCCATAAGACGCGATGCTTCGCTTCTGGTCAGTTGTTCCCAGACAATGTCAAGTTCTATTTTATGATAATCCGCCAGTTCCTTCAAGTGAATTTTTTGAATTTTCGTTGCAGGAGTCTGGCGTTTTGTTTTATAAATCAAATCTTTCGGTTCAAATACTTCCGGATTTGTTTCTCCATATGTCTTTTGTAAATACTGATAAAGTTCATGGGTTGCCAGTGCATCATAGATTGCCCGGTGCTCCCGCTCCCGCTCAATATCAAGGTAATCGCAGAGACATTCCAAAGACTTTTTTTCCGGACGCAGCATACATTTGCGTGCTGCTTTCAACGTATCTACTGCTTTTTTTTCAAACGGCACTTTCTCATTGACTGCCTGCTGCTTTAAGAAGCTGTAGTCAAATATGATATTGTGTCCCACCAGAATATCATCTCCGATAAATTCTGCTGTCTTATGAAATGCTGCTGCCGGACTTAAGCCTTCCTTTACCATCTCATCGGTAATTCCGGTAAGTTCTGTTATCTCCTGCGTAATTTTCCTGCCGGGATTCACAAAAATGTCCATGGTATCCGTCACTTCGCCATTTCTTATTTTTGCTGCTCCCACCTCAAGGATGGCATCATTTTTCGGATGAAGTCCCGTCATTTCAAGGTCAATTACTGTATAATCCTGTAGTATCATTTCCGCTTATCCTCTGCTTTACACAAATCCTGCAAGAAACATTCGCTGCACTTTGGTCCTCTTGCAAAACAGATATTTCTTCCGAATGTTATAATCTGGATGTTATATAAAATCCAGTGATCCTTCGGTAATACTTTCATCAGATCATATTCTACTTTTACCGGATCATCCTCTTTTGTAAATCCAAGGCGTTTGGAAATACGTTTTACATGGGTATCTACTACGATACTTGGGTCATGGTAAATATTTCCCCGGATGACATTTGCAGTCTTTCGTCCAACTCCTGCAAGGGAAGTAAGTTCTTCCAATGTAGACGGAACTTCTCCATGATATTCCTGAACCAGCGTCCTCGCACAGGATATGATATTCTTCGCCTTATTGTGATAAAATCCGGTGGAACGGATGTCCTCTTCTAATTCCGTCAGATCTGCATTTGCAAATTTTTCCAAGGTGTCATATTTTTTAAACAATGTTTCTGTCACAACATTTACCCTGGCATCCGTACACTGTGCACTTAAGATTACTGCAATTAAAAGCTGCCATGGTGTCTCATGATTCAGATAACAGATGTATTCAGTACCATAGGTTTCATCTAATCTTTTTAATATTTCTGCCGTTCTTTTTGTCACTTTGTCTCTCCCTCCCACTGAATTATCGTAACTTCCGCCTGATTTGTCAGCGGATTTCTGTTTTCATAATCAAATTTCAGATAGTATGGTCCGCATTTTCTGCCAAATGTATCTTCTTCGAAGCTATAGTCAAAGCATTCGATATGCGCAAGGCTTCCCTTCGGGCAATATGCTCTTGTCACATCTTTCCACTGCGCATAATCCTTTGCCCATTTCGGACGGCTCTTGGCATTTTCCCTGCTGTAAATATCATAAGTTGCCGCCTGATAGAACACTTCCATGTCAGCCACCCCAAGGCTTTCTACATATTCTAAGAGAATCTCGCTTCGCCGCATTCTGGTATGGCTCATGGCAAGGTAGCCATGTTCCTCATAGAAATGTCCCAGATTTTCAAACATATGATACGCACTTTCGTGTATCGTCTCTAGCAGCCGGATGCTCACCGGAAACTGTGTGCTGTTATAATATACCTCAAGCATTTCTTCTGCCAGCTTTATGTTACAGATATCTTCGTAGGAAAGCCACTTCGTCCGAAGCACCTCATAAGGTGGTTTTGCCTGGTATACTGCCTTATACTCTTTTGCATGTTCATACATATAAGAGCCTTTTAAAACCTTTAAGAAACCAAGCTGCAGCTGCTCCGGTTTCCATTCATAAATATCATCAAAGGAATGGGTAAATGTTTCATAATCTTCAAAAGGCAGCCCTGCGATTAAATCCAGATGCTGATGAATGTTTCCTGCCTTCTGGACTTTTTTCATCATCCGGTGCACATCTTTTAAATCCATATGACGGTGGATTTCCCGGATTGTTTCATCATGGGTGGACTGAACCCCGATTTCCAACTGTATCAGACCCGGACGCATCTTTGCAATTAAGTCTGCTTCCTCATCTGTCAGCAAATCCGCTGCAATTTCAAAATGAAAATTCGTGATTCCATTATCATGTTCTAAAATATACTGCCAGATTGCCATGGCATGCTTTTTGTCACAATTAAAGGTACGGTCAACAAATTTAACCTGTTTTACCTTCTGGTCTAAGAAAAACTGTAACTCTCTTTTTACGATTTCCACATCCCGGAACCGAAGTATCTTCTCTACCGAGGACAGGCAATAGCTGCAACGGAACGGACAGCCCCTGCTGGATTCATAATAGATAATCCGGTGGGAAAAATCCTCCGACAAATCATAGCAGAAGGGAATCGTATTCATATCAAGAATTTCCTGCGACTCATGAATCTGCACATTTCCAGCTCCATCAAAAAGGGCTATGCCCTTCATCTCCTCCAAACTGCCTTCTCCCTTCACATAATACCTGCAAAGCTCCGAGAAAGTTTTCTCCCCTTCGCCGATTATGACACCGGTAATAAACGGATGCTCTTTTAAGAACGCCTCCACTTCATAGGAAACCTCCGGACCTCCCACCCAGATCGGAACCTTGGGACAAAGTTTATGAAATTCCTCTGCCACTTCTAAAATAATGGAAATATTCCAGATATAGCAGGAAAAGCAGATTACATCCGGCTTTTTCAGATAAATCTCCCTTAAAATATATTCTGTCCGGTTATTAATGGTGTATTCTGCCAGTACTATATTTTCTTTTAATTCTCTGGCATATGCCCGCAGGCTGTAAACCGCAAGATTCGAATGAATATACTTTGCATTTACTGCCGTGAGTAATATTTTCTTCATGATTTCTTCCTCTTTTATTTCTATTCTGGGAAATTCATATTGGCAACATATCGTTCCTCAAAGTCCGCCTGTTCTGCAAGATTGATTGATTCGCATTTTCTTATCATTTCTTCCGTGCGGCTCCTGTTTTCTTCCGAACTTCCATAGGCGATACAGCCCTGCAGAGATGTATTTCCGACTGCTTTTGTACACTTCTCTAATTCCGCCGGAAGCAGTCCAATGCCTGCTGCTATATGCACATCCAGATATACCCCAAAGCCTCCTGACAAATATACTTTTTTTATCTCTCCCATGGAAATGCCTGCCTGCTCTAACAGTAATTCGATTCCGCTGTGAATTGCCGCTTTGGCAAGCTGCACCTCTCTGATATCCTGCTGGGTAAAAGTAATCTGTTTTCCATCCTTCATCCGTGCCAGCGGAAACCCTTCTTCCCTGTATTTTTCCTTCATCTGACCGGATGCATCTATGATATGATTTTCATAAAGTCCTGCCACCAGCTCTAACACGCCGGTTCCACAGATTCCCGTTGCCGGTGTGTTTCCAATCGTTCCAATAATTGCCCGCTCTCCAATGACACGCACCTTGCTGATTGCTCCGGTCACACTGGCAACACCGCATGAAATATTTCCACCTTCTAATGCCGGTCCTGCCGGTGCAGAGGTGGCAATCATCTTATCCTCTAATGCCAGCACCATTTCTCCATTGGTTCCCAAATCCAAAAGCAGGGAAGGTCTTTCTTCTTCATCCATCCCACACGCCAGCATGCCAGCTGCAATATCTGCGCCCACAAATGCTGAAATTCCAGGCAGTAACGTCACCGGTATGTTCGAAAGGCTGTCCTTTCGTTCTGCAAGACTGACCGGAGTAAATGGTGCCTTACCAAGTCCCTCACAGGAATCTCCCATATAAAGATGTTCCATGGTGGTATTTCCTGCAATATAAATATGCTCAATTACAATGTCTTTCTGTTTCTTCTGTATCTCTTCTGACAGGTTTAAAATATCCTGCCGGATTAATGTCTTTAATTTTTCACCCGTTCCCGCTACAGATGCCTTAATTCTGCTTAATACATCCTGTCCAAATATACGCTGGCTGTTGCCGCAGCCTGCTGTAGCAAGCACTGCTCCTGTTTCCTTCTCTACCAGCGCTGCAGCTATGGTGGTAGTCCCGATATCTACTGCAAGGAAAGTTTTTCTCGTTTGTCCTTTTGCCTCCCGTGCTCTGCCTTCTGTTATATTTATTTTTTCTACTCCTGCAATCTGGGTTAATTCTTCTCTTCCCTCTCCCCAGCCAAAGGCGGAAATTATAATATCTTCTTCCGGTTTCGGATAGAGTTTACAGGAATTCACCCATGCACCGTCTATCTCTACTTTACATTTCCCACAGGTGCCGTTTCCACCACATGCCATAGGAACCTTATAATCTTTCCGAAGCAGTGCCTGTGCGATGCTTTCTCCCGGCTGCATAATAATGTCCTGATGTAGTTGTCCAATTCGAAGTTTCAGCATTGTGGTCACTGCCTCCTTTCCTTGTGGTTGCCTATAAGCTGTCTTGTCCAGCATTCCTCGAAAACGCCTTTCCATTGTTTTGATAGCCTCGCTGCATTATCCATCGACTACAAATGCAACATAATGCCTGCAAGGGGCACTAAGAATTTCGACATAGCTATCGTATACTCCGGCAACCGGCGCCAATTCACATCCATGTTCAATTGCGCCTCGCCGGCACTTCCCTGTGCCGGCGTTGCCTGGAAGCAGGCAAAATTCTAAGTGCCCCTAACAGCCCTTATCATGCATTCGAAGTCGATGGACAATGCAGCTACGATATCAAATACCGGAAAGTCTGTTTATTTGCACTACTGTGGCTATTATACCCCCCGGCATTGCTACTTAACAAGGGGGAAAATCTTTTCTGTTCTGCCTTAGCACACCTATCTATAAAATTTATATAAAAATTTTCAAAAAGAATTGACAGATAATGTATTATCTTATAGACTGATGGTAACATATAAGTAAAAAGTAATTGGGCTGGTCAAGCGACCCTGGTCCACCGAGCGGCGGGGAATTTCCCCGCCATTACTATTTCAACATATCTATCATTCAAAGGACAAATCTATGACAAATAAAATTCTAAGCGTTTTTATTGATGAATCCGGAGACTTCGGTCCCTATGATTCACATGCTCCCTATTATCTTGTTTCTATGGTATTACACAACCAATCCATTTCCCTTTCCGAAAATATTACAAATTTTGACAGACATTTAACTAATCTTGGCTATCCCAACCACGCTATTCACACCGGTCCCCTTATTCGTCGGGAATCCATCTATTCTCATGATTTAACTTCGGAACGAAAACGTCTTTAAACTACAAATACCGCCGGCAGCTGCGCTCCCAAACGCAGTTGCCGGCGGTATTTTCACGCCCTTATATTTATAATATAAACCTTATTATTACATCTACTCCGCCAATCAGAAGAAGAATTCCTCCAATCAGATATACCTTTGTCTTCTGTTCATAGCCGAAATGATATCCAACATAAGCACCACCGACTACACAGACAACAGTTAGTATGATTCCAACCAGTATTAATGACAGTAGGCTTGTTCCCAGAAAGCCAAATGCTGCACCGGTCAGGAATGTATAAAATGATGTTACAGCACAAATCCGTACGAATTTATGTACGCCAAGATTCTCTTCCCGGCGTTCATCAATCCGGTCATTCTTCCAGGCTTTAATCAAAAGCCGGATTCCCAGACACAGGAATACTGCCACTGAAATCACTTCACCTAATATAACCTGTGATTCTTTAATATCATATTTACACAGGAGGTCGGCTCCAAGATTTCCAAGATATAAAACAATTACCTGCCATACGGATACCAGTAATGTCACCAGCACAAGCTGTTTGGTACGAATCTTAGCTAACATTGCTCCCTGACATTCTACTGAAGCAAATACATCCATGGAAAGTCCGCATACAATTATTAATGTTTCTATCCAGTTCATCTTCCGTCCTCCTTTCTCTTAAAATTATTATACTTAATCCTCTGCCTTAATGGAAGCAGTTTCCCAAATAAATTTTACATTTCCTTTGACACCATCTGCTGTTCTGGTAAATGTGTTATATTCATTTCCGGCATCCAGCACTGCATCTACTTTATCCAAGAGCTCTTTCAAATCTCCGTTGTAAGCATCCGCAAGTTTCTCAATTGCCTGCTCATCAAACTGTGCCATTCCATCTGCCAGTGTCTCAGAGCCATCCTCTAACTGGTCTACACCATTTATCAGAAGGTCTGTTGCACTCTTCAAAGAAGTCATTCCTGCATTCAGTTTGTCATTATTTGCAACTAAGGTATTTGCTCCGTCTGCCAGCTGTTTTGCACCATTGGTCAAATCTGTAATTCCCTGTGAAAGTGCGCCATTTACAGAGCTGTCTAATGTATTAACACCTGCTACAATTCCATCGTCACCATTCAGGCCTGCATCTAAGGATGCTGCTCCAGTCTTTAAGGTTGCAAGCTGTGTATCATCAAACTGTGCAAGTCCTGCCTGTACCTGAGCCAGTGCCTGTGCACCACCTGTAGTTCCAAGCTTGGTTGCAACTGCTGAAATATTCTGTAACTGGGCTGCATAAGCTGTGCTTAAGCTATTGAAATCAACCGCACTGCCTGCCTGGGTAGTTACTGCTAAAAGTGTTGCATTGGTTGTATCATCCAGCATATAAATATTAGCATCTGCATTAACCGCCTGTAATCCGCCACCGGTTGCTGCTACTACCTGTGAATAGGCACCGTTTAATGTACTTCCCGGGGTCTGTAACTGCTGTAATACTGCAAGATAATTTACTGCTGCACTGGTATAATCAGTCAATGCGGAAGTAAATGCTGCCTGTGCATCTGCTGAAGATGCATAAGCATCCATTCCTGCAAGACTGCCATTTACAGTAGATTTCAAGGTTCCGATTCCATCTACCAGCTGGGCAACTCCACCATTAATCTGTGTTGCACCGGCTCCTGCCTGCTGCACACCAGTCTTTAATGCAGATACACCACTTGTCAGTGCCGGAGCACTTTCTGCAAGCTTTGCAATGCCGGAGTTTAAGGTATTTGCACCATCTGCTACTGCAGATGCACCAGAAGTATAATCTTTCACACCAGACTGTGCTGTTCCAACACCAGCTTTAAATTCTCCAAGACTGCTCTGTAATGTTTTCAGTCCGTCGGATAACTCGCTGCTGCCATCTACCAACTGGTCAGATGCATCAGTCATCTCATCTATTGTATCGGATAATACAGATAAGTCAATATCTCCATTTACATTCATTTCAGAAAGAAGGTTGCTGGATGCCATGGATACTGTCATGTCCAGTGAGAAATCTTCTACATCTGCAGTTACTTCTACATAATCCGGGAACTGGACATCATCACCAAGGTCAGCATCATCAATACCAAGGCTTTCTTTTAAACCTGGCATTGTGATTCCTACCACAATATTGTTTTTTCCATCAGAAATTACTTTTCCATTGGTAACTTCTACATTCGTGAAGTTATCATTTAATACCATTCCGGTTACAACAGAGAACGGAACATAGACATCTGTGGATTTGCCATCGATAGTCTTTGTTGTCTTCTCATTATTGGTAAATTCAAAACGCATGGTAACTTTTCCGCTCTTTCCGGCTAAATCCTTTGGAGCAATTTCTTTTCCATCCAGATAGTAAGTAATTTTCTGGGTAATCGGAGCTTCTTTATCCGTAGTACCCTGATAGAAGATATCATTTCCCTGTGCATCCCAGGTTACTTTATCTCCATCCTGTTTGAAGGTCTCATCGCCTTTTACATTCTTGATATCCTTTAAATCAGATGCGTCCTCCAAAGTATCTGCATTCTCTTTATTCTTTAACCAGTCACTTACGATGGTTTTATTTACGGTACCATCTGCATCTGCAATCATATATACTGTTTCATCTTTTCCGGTTTCTTCTGTTTCCTTATCGGAATTCAGAAGATTTCCCAGCTGGTCTTTTAATTCCGATTTGGTTTCTTCTGCGTCTGCATTTTCTGCATCTGTATCCTCCGTAGAAGCTTCTTTCTCAGTAGTCTCCTCTGATACGCTTTCGGTAGATGGCTTTGCTGCATTTACCTGCCATACGCCATAACTGGTTCCAAGCATTGCCACCATCAGCACACCTGCGATTACACGAATCGCATATTTATTTTTGAATTTATTCTTTAATTCTGAAAATTTCATTGTTATGTCCTCCTTCTTAATCTATACCGTTTTGTTCTTGTTGCGGAAACCAGCACTGGTTACGCAGATTACTTTATCAAATATCATAAACAATGAAGGTAGTACAAAGATTACAACCAACATACTAATCAGTGCACCTCTTGCCATCAATGTACATAAGGAACTAATCATATCGATATCAGAATAAAGTCCTACACCAAAGGTTGCTGCGAAGAAACTTAATGCGGATACGATAATGGACTGGATGGAGCTCTGCAAGGCACTTGTAATTGCTTCCTTCTTCTCGGCTCCCTTATATCTTGCTTTTTTATATTTATTGGTCATCAGGATTGCATAGTCAACCGTTGCACCCAGCTGAATGGTTCCGATTACGATGGATGCGATAAACGGAAGCTGTGTACCGGTGTATGCCGGAATACCCATGTTGATAAAGATTGCAAAGTAAATTGCAGCTACCAGGATAATCGGCAGTGATATAGATTTAAATACAACTGCGATGATTACGAAAATTGCTCCGATAGATACTGCACTTACGACTTTGAAGTCATGGTCTGTCGTGGTAATCAGATCCTGCGTACATGGTGCTTCACCAATTAACATGCCATTTTCATCATAGTTCTTAATAATGCCGCTGATGGCATCACACTGTGCATTTACTTCATCTGATGCTACTTTATACTCGGAAGTAATCAGCAGCAGTTCATAATTTTCATTTTCCAGCTCGCCACGGATAGAATCCGGGATGACATCTCTTGGAATTGCCGGTCCGACGATTGCATCCAGACCAAGTGTTGCCTTTACACCATCCACATCATCGATTTCATCAATCATCTTCGATATGGTCTTTGGCTCTAAGCTGCTGTCTACTAAAACAATGTGGGTAGCACCCATATCAAAATTTTCTTCCAGCTTGTTATTTGCTGCAATACTTTCCAGTGAATCCGGCAATGTACCAGCCAGATCATAATATACGTTCGTATTGTTATAACCCCAGATTGCAGGCCCTAAGATTACCAGGAATAAAATAATGAATATGTAATGATGGCTGGTAATCCAGTTTGCAATATTTCCAAGGTCCGGTAAGATAACACGATGCTTCGTTTTCTCAATTGCCTTGTCAAACACCAGAATCAGGGATGGAAGAATGGTTACGCAGGCGATTACACCGAAGATAACACCCTTAGCCATTACCACACCAAGGTCAAGTCCCAAGGTAAAGCTCATGAAGCATAATGCAATAAATCCGGCTACTGTAGTAATGGAACTTCCGACTACAGAAGTAATGGTATTTGAAATTGCATGTGCCATGGCACGATTCTTATCTCCCGGAAACCGTTCCTGATTCTCCTGATAACTGTGCCACAGAAAAATGGAGTAGTCCATGGTAACACCAAGCTGTAAGACTGCCGCCAACGCCTGCGTTACATAGGAAATTTCCCCTTTTATTACGTTACTTCCCAGATTATATACGATTGCCATTCCGATACTTAATAAGAAGAACAACGGAATGATTGCGGAATCCATTGTCAGGGAAAGTACCAGAACAGATAACAATACTGCAATCAATACATAAAACGGAACCTCTTTGTTGGTCAGATCCTTAATGTCTGTTACAACTGCTGACATACCACTTAAGTAACACTGTTTTGTTGTGATTCCACGAATCTCTTCAATGGCATCCATTGTCTCATCTGCTGACATGGAAGTATCAAACAAAACCGCCATCAGCGTGCTGTCCGATTCATCATTGTTGAATATGTCATAAATTTCATCCGGCAATACGTCCATTGGTACGGATAAGTCTGCCAGTGAATCATACCATATAACAGATTTAACATGGTCTACATCTGCAATCTGTTCCCGAAGGGTGGAGATATCTTTATCTTCCATACCTTCAATGACACATAGGGAAAATGCTCCTGTACCGAACTCATCTACCAGAATATCCTGTCCTTTCATGGACTCTAATTCATCTGGCAGATAGGAAAGGATATCATAGTTAACCCTTGTGTTAAAGTAACCAAATGCTGCTGGAATCAGTAAAGCAAAACTGATAATAAGTATCAGGACTCTGTGCTTTACGACGCCCTTTCCAAATTTAATCATCTCTTTACCATCTCTTTCTTTTTCATGTTTTTCTAGGTAAGAGTATAAAAAAAAAGACTGCATCCGAACATATGCAATCTTTTTTGGCTGTATCAATCCAATATACAAATTGTTGAATCTGTAACAGTTGCTATACATATCTGCCAATTTGTATATTAATTATCGCCTGTAATATCTGCGATAGAATTGCGAATCATATAATTATAAATATCCGACATCTCTTTTGCCGGCATAGACATTCCACTTTTTATCCAGGTAATTACCAGAAAACATAAGGACTGGGCATGATACCGGGCAATCCGCTCTTTTGTAAGCCATGGCGATGGAATCTTCTTATCCAGATTCTTCTCTTCCAATACTTCTATCAATGTTCCCGTAATACATTCCTTTACAATATCTTCAAAAGAATTCTGTCCCTCTAGGCGGCTTGCTTTGGTATAGAAATCTTTTTCTTTTTCAATACCAGCAAATATAATAATTAACGCCTGATCAATCATTCCATTCTGAATCAACGGCTTTACCGGCTCTAATAATTCAGTCCGGATAATCCACTCTAACAGTTCATACTTATCCTGAAAATGATTATAAAAGGTCGGACGGATAACTCCCGCTTTATCAGTTATCTCCTTGATTGTAATCTTTTCTATAGGTTGCTTGATTGTCAGCTCTTTTAGGCTCTCCGCAAGCAGTGTATCGATTGCGTTCCTTCCCTGATTCGTCATAACTTCCTCTCATCTTCCTATCAAACAGCCGTCTAAACGACCAGTCGCACTATGGTGATACTTCTTGCTTCCTTATCATTCTTAAGGTCTATGATTTCTCCTGTATCACAGACTTTTACAATGGGGCGAAGCACAAATCCCTGATAATTATGCTTTACTACTGCCATTCTGCCATCAGAAAGTTCCACTTCACAGCCTGCCGGATAGACAGCCACCCAGCGTAAAAATACTTCCACCAGCTTCGGATCAAACTCCGAACCGTTCATTGCCATTATATATTCAATGACATCTGCCGGCGGCATCGGATCACGGTATGGCCGTTTTGAAATCATGGCATCATACACATCTGCCAGCTTGATAATTCTTCCATAAATACTGATTTCATCACCGGATTTGCGCATCGGATAACCTTCGCCATTATAGCATTCATGATGTTCTAATACACCAAGATATACTTCCGGTGCGAAATCAAAATTATCCCTCAGGAACTCATATCCTAACTTCGGATGCTGTAATACGATTCTTCTTTCATCCTCGGTCAGTGCACGACGTGCATTTAATATATCTATCTCTAAGAATTTCTTTCCGATATCGTGAAGTAATGCAGCCGTAGTAAGAATGCGGAGCTCATACTCATTCATTCCATAATGTGCTCCGATTACTGCGGATAAAATTCCCACATTTACAGAATGAAAATAAGTATAATCATCATAATTCTTAAGACTCATCATGTTATACATTACTTCTTCATTTTCCAGAAGACTGTCCACCACCTGCATGACAGCTTCCCGGATCTGCCATTCCTGTTCACTGACATCTTCCTCTTCCATGCGGTCAACAAACAGATGATGTACTATTTCCAGGCTCTTTGAGTGAATAGACGGCTTAATTACTTCGGCAATCTCTATTTCTTCGGAAAACTTATCATCAATATAAAGACCCGGATAACCCATCTTATCCAGATTCTCTATCTGTTCCTGATTCAAAATCTGATGTCTGCCTAAAAGCATGACTCCCTGACCGTCTAATATGTCCTGAGCCAGTGCCATTCCGGCTTCCACCCTTTTTATTGGTAGATAACGCATCTAAATTGCTCCTCTTTGTCTTTTGTTACCCCACACGCCTATTCTATAACATTTTATCTGCGATTACAACTTTTTTACTCATCAAATTCTACCGTCACAAAAAAGCCCTTCGGTGTTTCCTTTACATCCACTACCGTCCCTTCGGTAGACTTCAGGCGTTCCCGGAAGGTATAATTTGCTGACATTGCAAATGCATTTCCAAGTGTATAGTAATAAGAAGTCGGCAGCTTACTCTCTGTCACCGGTAACACATCTCCTACTTCCAGTAACCCGGTTCTCTCCATTTTAAACTCCATCTGCCGCATTGATAATACGCCTCCTGATTATGCTTCTAAATTATTCATTTTCTTCTGAATCTTCTTCTACTGCTTCTACATCAATGGCTTCTGCCGCCTGTTTTGCCGCTTTGACAGCACCTGCCACACGATATACTACAAACAAATCACTCAGTCCGTCATAAATCAGTGCAATTCCTACGATTACCATAGCAATCTGTACCATCTCGATGGCTTTCCAGATTAATAATATTCCGAATGCAAAATTAAGAATTGTAATCAAAAGCAGGATTCCCCATGCTGTGTCACCATTCTGCTTTGCTTCGATGGTCATCCGTAAGTCTTCCAGACCATGCATCAGCAATACGACTCCGATTACTACCGGGAATATCTTTGCAAAGTTCAATGGCTGTACCAGAATCCATACCCCCAAAATAACCAGTGCAATTCCGGTTGCCAGTCCCAGCCTGCTTTCCAGTTTATTTCTCATATAAGAAATAATATGTCCGATTCCCATCACGCATAAAATAGCTGCCAAAATATAGCAAAGTACCTTTGTTACCTGCGTAGGCCATATCATAAGAATAACTCCCAGTGCCACACAAAGAATAGCGGATAATATAACATCTGCTTTGATTCTCTTTAATGTTTCCTTCATAATAAATACGCTCCTTCCACTTGTTTTTTTATTTCATTTCTTTCCTTTATTTTGCAGTAATATCTGCATAGGCTGCTCCGGTTACTGCTGCTAAGTCTGCCGGAGATAACGCCATGGATGTGCCGATTCTTCCGCCACTGATATAGATTTTATCAAACTGTTCCATGCTTTTATCCAAAATGGTCGGGAACTGTTTCTTCATTCCAAGGGGGCTGCAGCCGCCTCTTACATAACCGGTAATCTTTGTAATATCTTTTACATGAATCATTTCTACGGATTTCTCGCCGGCCGCTCTTGCTGCCGCCTTTAAATCCACCTCTTCTGCAATCTGTACCACAAAGACATAATATGCCTTGCTTTTTCCCTGCATGACCAGTGTCTTATAAGTCTGTTCCACCGGTGCTCCGGTCAGTTCTGCCGTATGCAGTCCGTCAATAAATTCATCACATTCGTAATTTAAGATTTCATATGCCACTTTATGCCGGTCTAAAATCCGCATGGCATTGGTCTTTACTTCTTTCCCCATGGTTTTATGCTCCTTTTGGGTTCTTTACTTTTTTGAAAGTCTCTGTTTTAACAACTACAGCTTCCGTATCGGAAACTTTCTGCATGTTACTCATCCGCTCCATTCACATAGGTTTCTAAAAAGGAATGTTTTACCCCATCTTTCTTATAAGCGATAATGGTACTTAAATTTACATTTTCCACACTGCGGAAGATATTATTTTCCACATATGGATTCACTTCTTTTAATCTGGCAATCAGCTGTTTGATTTCCATCCGTTTTGATACGGTACGTCCATCCGGGTCACAGGTGGTACAGGTATCGGTAAAATGGCAGGCACACTGGATAAAATGCAAATCGTTATAATCTCTCCAGTGCTTAATGTCATCCTCCCTGATCAAATACATTGGACGAATCAGTTCCATTCCTTCAAAATTCGTGCTGTGAAGCTTCGGCATCATGGTCTGTACCTGTGCACCATAGAGCATTCCCATTAAAATAGTCTCAATGACATCATCATAATGATGTCCCAGTGCAATCTTATTACAGCCTAATTCCTTTGCTTTACTATATAAATAACCGCGGCGCATTCTCGCACACAGATAGCACGGAGAATTTTCAATCTCATATACCGCATCAAAAATCTGTGTTTCAAATACCGTAATCGGAATCTGCATCAGCTCTGCATTCCGTTCAATCACTTTACGGTTCATCTCACTGTATCCCGGATCCATCACTAAGAATACCAGTTCAAATTGGAATTTATTATGCCGCTGCAATTCCTGAAAGAGCTTTGCCATCAGCATGGAGTCTTTACCACCGGAAATACATACTGCCACTTTGTCTCCCGGCTGCAACAGTTCGTATTCATTGATTGCTTTTGCGAATTTACTAAAGATTGCTTTATGAAATTTCTTGCGGATGCTCTTCTCAATTTCCTGACAGCGTTTCTCTTTCTCTGATGTTTTCTTCTGGAAACTGTCCAGCAGATATGCGCCATAGCCGCCCTCTAAGCTGACTGCATCAAAACCTTCTTCCCTTAGTCTTTCCGCTACTCCGATACTGTTGATTCCTTTGGCACAAAATAGTATCAGACGCTTGTCTGCCGATAGTTCCTCTTTTCTCAAAAGAATCTCCTGCTCCGGCAGATTGACTGCTCCCCTGATACTTCCATAGCGGAAGGCATCCTCATTTCTGATATCGATTAACTGGTATTCACCAGTCTTATATTCTTTTAATTGTGCCAGATTAATCTCAGTATCCGCCATGCTTCCGCTCCTTACTTTCAATTTTTCTCTTATTTTATACTAGGCGTTTTCTTTTATCAATACCTTCTGTTTCCATTTTCCGCTCCGCCACCGTAAAATCATTCCCACTGCCCGGACACATTCATCCATTGCCATACCGATATATGCTCCACAAACCAGCAATCCAAGATGAATTCCGAAGAAATAAGTTCCCCCCACCGCACACAGGTACATGAATATCGCAGCAATTACTGTAGTAAATACCGCATCGCCACTGGTCTTTAAAGCATTTCCGTATACCAGATTAGTCACCCGTCCAATTTCAAGGATAATATCGATAGCCAGCAGCTTTCCAACCAGAGATACCATCTGTGGATCAGCCGTAAACATCCGTATCAGCCAGTGGGACGATAACGCAAAGATGCTCTCCAGTATCGTCGCAACAATTACACCTACAACTGCTGCTTTTCTGGTTCCTTTATCGCAGGCTTCATAATCCTGTGCACCAATCCGCCAGCCGACCATAATTGCATTTGCCTGGGCTAACGCTGCACCTACGCAGTAAGAAAAATTTGTAATCTGCATAGCATAGGAACGGGCTGTTACGTTCATTCCATTGGCGTCCATCTGATTTAAGAAACGGATAATCAAAGTCATTGCCACATTATATAGTGCTGTTTCCATGGCAGAAGGCAGTCCGACCTTGACAATCTGTCCGAATACTACACGGTTCTTAAGCCTCTCCTTCTTCTCCTTCGCATGGATATAATAATGTCCGAAGCAGATTACCAGCCCAAGATTCAATACCCTTGAAATTACTGTTGCTGCAGCAACTCCTGCTACTCCATAGTGGAACCCAAAAAGAAATACTGCATTTAAGATAAGATTTAAAATGTTGGCAGATACCGTTGCCACAAGAGGCTGTCTGGTATATCCAAACGCTCTTAAGTAGCTGGAAAAAATTGGAATCAGTGCGTTTAAAATGCATCCGCCCCCTACAATCCTAAGATATGTTTCTGCATACTCCATCAGAGAATCTGCCACACCAACCGCTGATAATATCATTCCTGACTGGAAGAACAAAAATACCGCAAGAATTGCTCCTACAATAGCGTTAAATAACATGCCAAGCTGTCTTGCCTGATATGCAATCCCCTCTCTTCCGGCACCGATATACTGCGTCATAACCGCAATCATTCCGGCTGAAATAACAGAAAACATAATGATAAAAATACCTATATAGGTATTGGCTGTTCCAACAGCACCGACTGCTGCATCTCCCACAGATGAAAGCATCAGTGTATCCACCATGCCGGAAAGCATATAACATAATGTTTCCAGGCAGATTGGTACAAACAATTGTCCAAGAGTTTTCTTTTGTTCCACGTTTTGTCCTCTTTCTTTTCTTTCGATAGTTCTTTACATTTTATAATTTATCTTTTTGAATGGCGTCTGTGTAGTCTGCCAAAACGGGATGCGGTATCAGGGTGTAAGTAGTATCTGGAATTTGTTTTTTCGTTGTCTCTGTTCCGGCAACCGGTGCAAAGTCACATCCCTGTTCCTATGCACCTCGCTGGTACATCCCTGTACCAGCGTTGCCAGATAAAGAACAAATTCCAGATACTACTAACAGCCCCGATAAGCATCCCTGCTTTGGCAGACTACACAAACGTTTATCTAAATAGCAAATACTAAATAGCAAGCTGCAAATAATAATAAAATCAATAGCTATGCGCAATTACAAGAAAATCCTGCGGACGCAAATGTAACAAACTTACATTTATTTTTGGTCTGCAGGATTTTATTTTACTGCGCTATCTGACTTTTATGCTGCCGGCTGTTCAGACTGTTTATCATTCATTACCAGCTTCAGCAGAATCGGGGTAATCAATGTTGTCACGATTACTACCAGTACGATTGGTGCGAAGAATCTATCATCTAACATGCCGCACTGATATCCCTTCTGGGCAACAATTAACGCAACCTCACCACGGGAAATCATTCCGACACCAATCTGTAATGCTTCTTTATTTGTATAGCGGCAGAACTTTGCGCCCAGTCCGCATCCAACCACCTTGGTCAGTAAAGCAATAACTAAAAGGATAATGGTAAATCCTATCATAGAACCTGTCATTCCGTCTAAGGATGTCTTAATACCGATACTTGCGAAGAATACCGGTGAGAAGAATAAGTAAGACGGGAAGTTGATTCTGTCTTTTACATATTCACCATTCTTCATGCTGCAAAGCATCAGTCCTGCAAAATATGCCCCTGTAATATCTGCAATGCCGAAGAATTTTTCCGATACATAGGATAACAGGAAGCAGAATGCCAGTGCAAATACAGTAACACGTCTTTTCTGACCTTCGCTTTCAATTAATGGTTTGCATTTTGATACCAGGAAGAATAAAATTCCGATTACAATAAAGTAAAGAACGATCTTAACCATAACAGTAACCGGATTTACGCTGGTATCCTTTAAGCTCGTTACAATGGTAAGTACAATAATTCCAAGAATATCGTCAATAACAGCTGCGCCAAGAATGGTTGTTCCGACTCTTCCCTTTAAACGTCCCAGTTCACGCAATGTTTCTACTGTAATACTCACAGATGTTGCTGTCAGCACAACTCCGATAAAGACAGATTTCAATACCTCCTGATAATCTGCAAAATCTGTATGGAAATACAATGCATACCCTAAAAATCCACCAATCAGAGGAACAATAACTCCGATTAAAGCAACGATAAAGGATGCCAATGCATTTGCCTTGATTTCTTTCAAATCAGTCTCCAGTCCTGCGGAGAACATCAGGAAAATAACTCCGATTTCAGCTGTAATTTCAAGGTATACTCCGTTGGTTCCATCCAGTGTGATAAGTTTTAATACAGATGGTCCTAAAATAATACCGGCTGCCAGTGCTCCTACTACTGCCGGCATATGCACTTTTCGTGAGAAAAGTCCTAATACTTTTGTTGAAATTAAAATAATTGCTAAAAAAAGCAGAAATTCATAAGATTCCATAATATGACCTCTTTCCTTTCTTCTCTTGTTTTTTCTTTTTACATTCTCCTAAACCCGGAACTATGTTAACTCTTTTTGTTGGTAATAGCAATATATTTTTTCTTTTTTTGTTACTTAATATTTATATATTTTCCAGATTTTTTTGTTACTTTTTCACAATTAGAAATCAGTCCTTCTTTTTAGCATGAAAAAACAGCCCTTCCGGACTGTTTTTTCGAGGAGTTTAGTTATGAAAATGTTTCATCTATTAAAAGGAAATTATTGCCACTTTTTTCTCAAACGAAAGGAAATCTGTTTTTTTATTTTTGCGTTCCTTCATTTGATAGATTCATTATATCCATGAAATGTGTCTAAAGTGTGTCAGTTTTCGAAAAGGATTCTAAAAAAATCTAAAAAAATATTCCCATTTAGTTTATATTTTATTTAGAATTAAGTAATGTTTCGCACAATCGCAACTTTTCCAGTGTTGCCGCGCTGTTTTCAAATATTACCCTGCCTTTTCCGTCTCCGGTATACAATAATTCCTTTTCCATAAGCCGCCGTCTGGTCTCCCGTGCCACGCCAGCTCCTCCATCAAAAAATTCCACCGTATTTCCCATCACTTCTGCTATTGCATCCTTTACAAAAGGATAATGGGTACATCCCAAAACGATTGCATCCACTGTTCCCTCACAATATGGTTTCAACAGCCTGTATAAAAATGCCTTCAATCCTGCACTGTTTAATTCTCCACGCTCAACAAATTCTACAATTCCGGGACATGCCAGTGGATAAATCTCCGCATCCTTTTCATACCGTGCCATAAGCCGTTGAAATTTTTCTTCCCGGATTGTCATTGGCGTTGCCATAACAAGTACCCGTGGATGCTCCATAAACTGTACTGCAGGCTTTAATGCAGGTTCAATTCCAACCACCGGTACATCCGGATATTCTTTTCTCAAAATCGAGACATCTGCACTGGTTGCTGTATTACAGGCAATCACTACTGCTTTTGCTCCTTCCGACAGAAGATGTCTCACATGACATTCCGTCAGTTTCCGCACCTCTTCTAAGCTCTTTCCACCATACGGTGCATTTTTAGAATCTCCAAAAAATATATAATTTTCATTTGGCATCAGGCGTACCAGTTCACGTAATACACTTATTCCACCTACACCTGAATCAAATACTGCAATTGGTCTTTCGGTCTGTTTCATGATAGCCCCCTGTTTTCGCATACAAATAGGTTCTCTTCTTTCGTAAAAAACTGCTGAAAACAGATTTTCCGTTTTCAGCAGCAATTCTTAGTTTTCCCTCGGGCATCTACGCACTCTCTTAATATTGCAGTCCTGCACATCACACGGAGCACAGTCTACCAGTCCTTTTAAGTAGCAGAACGCCTGCCGGCTCTCCTTCTTATCCGTGTCTTCTTCCCGCGGACACCTGGACACATGCTTTACATTGCAGTCCTGAATCTGTCCCGAACTGCAATCCACAAGCCCTTTCAGGTAACAGAATTTGTTTTCCATTCTTTCCCCTATCTACTCTTTATCGCCCCAACACTATGTTTCTAATGTCATCTTTATTCTATCATCTTGGGAAGGGATGTGCAAGCCATAACAGACCTGTGTTTTGAATACTTTTCCAGCAAAAACGATTACTTTCTATTTTTCATATAAAAACTCTTCCGGCAATGTTACTTTAAAATCTTTTGCCAGCTGCCGGAATTCATCCGGCTGGATGGTCTGACGTTTCTTACTCTGCATAGATAACATCTTCACCAGTATCTCTGCTGATTTTTCAGCTGTGTGCATAAGTCCAAATGTCAGATCAAAATCTTCTCCTGCCGCAAACATACCATGATGCGCCCAGATTGCCAAGTCATATTTTTCCATCAATTTGCTGGTAGCAACAGCTATTTCTCTGCCGCCTGGCACCATCCACGGAACAACACCAATTCCATCTGGGAATACAACCGGACATTCTGTTGCCATTTCCCAAAGTTCTCTTGTAAATACTTTATCTTCCAGCGGCAGAACAAAGGTCAGGGCAATAATATTGGTGGTATGTGCATGATATACAACCCGGTAATTTGGATTTTTCTTCTTTTTTACTTCCAGATTCATCAAATGACTCGGTAATTCAGAAGTTGGTCTTCCACCATTTACCAGTCCCCAGACAATACGGTAATTTTCTCCTTTTTCATCCAGTTCTATCATGCAGATGGAATCTTCCGGTTTCAAAATCACATTGCGAAAATACTTGCCGCTTCCAGTTACCAGAAAATATTCTCCTGCAAGATATGGCACAGATGTTCCGATTGGCTGCCATTCTTTACTATTAAAATTTTCTTTTACCATTTCTACTTCTTCCGGTTTTACACGATACGATAAATTACCGCCATTTCTTTCATGCCATCCCTGTTCCCAGCCATCATTTGCCATACGGATGAATCCCTGTACAAATTCTGCATCTAAAAACTTCATTCTCTCTTTTCCTCTTATTATATCTTTCTGATATTTTTCTTTCTCAACTATTATTGTTTGTATGTTCTCTAGTTACGGTTTACCAATACTTCTTTTTCATATTTTTCGATTGCATCATAGAAATGTGCATCATCTGTAACACCTTCCCGTCTGCAATATTCTTCCCAGACTTCTCCAATTGGAAGCATCTTTACTGCCTCCTGCATTACCATTAATCTGCCCAGCTGATTGGTATCCTGTAATTCCTTCAACTGTTCATTCGGAGTACATAAAGCCATAAGCAGAGCCTTCTGCCAGCTTCGGAATCCTGTTGCAAGTGCAGAAACACGATTAATGCTTGCATCAAAATAATCCAATGCCATATACACCCTGTCCAGTGCCTGATTTCTTACAATCTCTTTTGCCATTTCCTTTGTTTCATCATCCAGCAAAAGAACATGGTCGGAATCCCAGCGCACTCCTCTTGTAATATGTAATGCAAATTCTGGATAAAAGCACAACATTGCAGGTATTTTATCTGAAACATATTCCTGTGGATGATAATGTCCATTATCCATAAGCGGCATACAGCCCTCATGCATTGCAGCAAAGCTTAACGTAAATTCTGCAGAACCTACCGTATAAGATTCTACTCCGATGCCAAAGACTTTCGATTCCACGCATGGTTTTACGAGATTTTTGTCATATGGTTCTGATAATATCTGCTCTATGGAATCCTTATATCTCATGCGTGGTCCCATTCGGTCTGCCGGCACATCCTTAAAACCATCTCCGGTCCATATATTCATAACGCAAGGCATTCCCGTTTCTCTTGCGAAATACTCCGAAATGCGGATACATGCCTTTCCATGTTCAATCCAGAATTTTCTGATTTCCTCATCGGGACTGGAAAGTGTCAATCCATTCTTTACTTTTTCATGTGAGAAAAATGTAGGATTAAAGTCAATTCCCATATGATGTTTTTTTGCAAAAGCAACCCATTTTGCAAAATGCTTCGGCTCTAAAGCATCTCTGTCTGCAAATTCGCCTTCTTCAAAAATAGCATAAGACGCATGAATATTTAATTTTGCTGTACCCGGCATAAGTTTCATTGCTTCTTCCATATCTGCCATAAGCTGTTCTGGTGTCTTCGCTCTTCCCGGATAATTTCCTGTTGTCTGGATTCCACCGGTCAATGCACCATCATTATCAAATCCCATTACATCATCGAGCTGCCAGCAATGGAGGGAAACCGGAACCTTTTTTAACTGCTCCATTGCCTTTTCCGTATCTACTCCCCATGCGGCATATTTTTCTTTTGCCATTTCGTAACTTGTCATACTTTCTAATCTCCTTCTCTATGCTTTATATAATTTAATTTCAAAGGAATGATAAATACACTCCCTCGCTTCTTTCAAATCAGCGAATTCTCCTGCTGTAATCATCTGTACGGAAATATTTCCCAATGCCGTTGCCTCTGTCGGTCCAGCCAGAACTGTTTTTCCGGTATATTTTGCTGTCAGTTTGTTCAGAAAATCTGCATTTGCACCACCTCCAACAATATGGAGTTCCTGATATTTCTGTCCGGTAATTATTTCTATCTCTTTTGCTGCCATGGCATAACAATTTGCCAGACTGTTATAAATAACAGCCGCTATTTCTCCGATTGTCTTTGGAACCTGCTGCAGCGTCTCCCAGCAAGCACTTCTTACTTCCTCTACCATACTTTCCGGTGCTAAAAATCTTTCATCATTTACATCTACCAGCGAGGTTATTTTTTCTTTCTCTGCCAGTTCACAGATTTCCGCAAAACTCATATCCGGAACAAGTTCTTTTCGAACCGACTGTATCATCCACAATCCCATGATATTTTTTAAGAAACGATAACGATATCCATAACCGCCTTCGTTGGTAAAATTGTGAAGCATACTTTCTTTGCTGCAATCTGCCTGCAGCCGTTCTGTTCCCATCAAAGACCATGTACCAGAACTGATATATAAGGTCTCTTCTTTCCGGGACGGCACTGCTACAACTGCTGATGCTGTATCATGTGTCGGTGGCAGAATCACCTTGCAGTTAAATCCCACCTGTTTTTGAATCTCCTGTTCAAGTTCTCCGACTTCACAGCCTGCCATTTTTATCTCTTGAAAGATATTCCGCTTTATTCCAAGCTTTTCAAGCAGTTCATCATCCCAGTCTTTTGTTGCCGGATTTACCAGCTGTGTTGTAGTTGCATTCGTATACTCCTGCACTTTCCTGCCTGTTAACAGGAAATTAAAATAATCCGGAACCATCAAAAAAGTTTCTGCACGTTCTAACTGGCCTGGTTCTGTCTTTTTTAATGCCATCAGCTGGTAAATTGTATTAAAAATCTGTTTTTGGATTCCTGTTCTCAAATATAACTGTTCTTCCGTTATTAATTTGTATACCTCTTCATCCATTCCATAGGTCCGCTTATCCCGGTAAGCAACTGTTTCACCAATTCTTCTGTCATTTTCATCTAAAAGCACATAATCCACTGCCCAGGTATCAATTCCCATGCTATATGGAATTTTTCCAAGTTCCGCACACTTTTTCATTCCTGAAAGAATTTCCTGAAACAGTCTTCTGACATTCCACACTTTATAACCTTTCCGATCAATCATTTCATTGGAAAAGCGGTAGATTTCTTCTAAAACTATTTTTCCATCCTCTAAGTGTGCCAGCATGTGTCTGCCACTGGATGCGCCAATGTCCACTGCAAGATAATATTTTGTATTCATTTTCACACTCCTTCTTCCTGTTCGTTAATCTAAATCTAACAAAAATAAGGACAGTTTGTTAGCCTCTCATTAGACCAAAAAACTGTCCTTATTTTCCTTGTTTTAAATTCTTATATGCACGTCTTTCTTATGTAAATCACGATATTTTTTTGGTGTCATTCCATAGCGTTTCTGAAACTGCCGATAGAAATAGCTCTGGTTTTCATAACCAACTTCCAGTGCAATGTCCTCCACCGTAAGTTCAGTCTCTACTAACAGATATACTGCCTTTTGAAACCGTTTTCTCTGCAATAGTTCCTGAAATGTATATCCTGTTTTCTGCTTCATCAATTTACTCAATACTGTCATCGACTGATGGGTATCTTCCGCAATCTTAGTCAGATTTGCATTCTGGCAATCACTGTTAATATATTCCATCACCGCCTGTACAACAGTTTCCTTATAATCAAGGGATGAGTTATGGCTCAAATTTTCCAGATGATTCAACAGATATAAAAATACAAGCCCCATGGTATACTGATTGGCAATATCTTCATTACAATGTGTATGCAGCATGGATTCTATCATATTTTCCATCAGATTCTCCACCTGTAAATCTTCTTTTAAACGAAATAGCAGATAATGGGAAACTGGATTCTTCTGCCGCATTGCACCAATTACAAAATCAGCCAGTACATTTTTCTCATGCAGCATCGTAAGTGGAACTTCAAAAAATTCCGGTAATGCAATAAAATTAATTCCAATATCTTCATACTCAGCCCTTTTTATTGCATGTGACACATGCTGATTCAGCATCAGCACATCTCCTTTACGCAATACCAGTTCTTTTCCTTCTATATAATGTGTAATACTGCCCTGTACCACATACATCATTTCCACATAATTGTGCCTATGCTCCGGGAAATCCACAAACCGGCTGTGTGGACGTACCGTAATCAGCTTTCCTCGCTGCAGTAATCTTTTTCTGTCAATCTCTGTCAGGTTATCTTTCGCATACAGACTTTGTTCCACCGTACTTTGTCCTGATTTATACTTCTTTTCTTCCTCCGATATTATCATCAATTCGTCTAGAAGTTCTTTTCTCATCCCGTTTTCTCCTCAATGAAACTTTTCCTAAAAACAACAATACCGCCAATATGCTTCCAGAAGCTTCCAGTAATACGAAAGTCTGCTGCCATTCCGTCTCATCGCCTGTCTTAATCTCCTTTGTTTCCAGTGGAGTCACAGGTTCCTCCCTTTCTTCCTGCGGTTCCTGAGGTCTTGAAACTGCCTTCCTTGCCAGCTTTAAATCCACTACCGCATCCTTCATCCAGACATACTTTCCATCACCTGTTTTTTCGATATTCTCCATAAAACCAGGCAGTGTAATCAGATACGGATCTGCCTGATAGACTTCATCGGATAAATAAAGCGGTTTCATGCAAACTAAATATACTCCGGCTTCCATTCCATCCTTGCTTCCTGTATTATCTGTCAGTTCAATCTCTGCATCCGGTTCTGTCTTTGCACTCTCATCCCATTCGGTAACCCCAAGAGATGCCGCCACATCTTCTGCTTTTTTCTTATATTCACGGGCGGATGATTCCACGGATAACTCCTGTATATTTAACCCGGAATATTTTTCTAAATCACGGTATTCCCCTGTCTCTGTAATATCTGCAATGCGATATAGCCTAAGCTCCAGCTTCTGCTCTTTTAAAGTTGCACGGTATGCATTGGGAATTTCAAAAGTAATAGAACATGGTTCCGATACCGGAATATCCTCCTCTGCCCGTACACTCTCTGGCTGCAGACCAGCAAAACATATCATTATGAATAGTATTTTACAAACTATTTTATTCCTGTGCTTTCTCCCTTTTGTTCCATGGCTGCTTTTTTTCTTTATCATCCAGATGATACTTCTGCATATTACAATGGAGCCTATAGCAGCTATTATTCCAATAAAAATCCATGCCAGATAATTCGTATGAATGCTTTTCTTTGCCTGTCTTTCCTGCTCCTTCTCCTGTTCCTCTACATAAGGCACTCTGTGTCCACGCACCAATAAACGCTGCGTATTTACACCATATGGCGTACAGGTAACCAGCGTTACATAATCCTTCCCTTCTTCTACATTTAAAATCTCTGTATCTTCCGGCATCACAGTTTCTATCTGATCTACTTCGTATGCCAGAATATCATCTAATATATATAAGTAGAACTGGTCTCCTTCTTCCAGTAAATCAAGGTCTGTAAACAGGGACATTCCTGGAATTCCCCGATGCGCTGCTATGGATGCATGTGTTGAAGTTCCACCGATTGGCAGCGATGAACCCTGGATATGTCCTGCTCCTTTTTGTAATACCTCTTCTCTGGAAGTATGATATACAGGTATAATTTCGCCAATCTTCGGAATAGACAGATAACCCATCATACCATCCCCATTCTGATTCAGGCAGGACATATATTCACTATCCTGCTGTGTTACTTCCTCCTGTTCTGCCTGAATGAAACTATCAGGAATTACAATTGGCTGCAACCGCTCGTTATATGCCGCTGCTTTCTCCCACTCCTCTTCTAAACTGGTATCCTCCGCTTTTTCTGCATTTTCATACTGATATTCTTCAAACTTTAATTTGCTATTATACTCGTTCCACATATTAGAAAACATTGGATAAAGCAGCAGGGCAAAGCCTGTCAAAAAGCCAACTGCCATGAGAAACATTAATGTTTTACGTACAGATTCTTTCATTCTACTTTGCCCTCTCTTAATTATTTTACCTGTTTTCTTTTTCTCAATGAAACAAACATTGTTCCAAATCCTGCCATTAAGACAACTGCTGCAACAGTCAGTGCAATCATTCCTGCTCCACCTGTCTCCGGTAAGGTAATAAGTGGTGTATTATTAATTCCAAACGTATCTGCATTTGCAGCATTGTCTGTTGTATTTATTGTTCCATTATCCAGCTTTTCATGTGTAAAAGTAATAGAATTTCCAGTTGCGCCATTTACTCTTACCGTATAATTCTTTAATTCTCCTGTCAGTTCATTATAAGTCGGTGTGATTACAATCGTATAAGTAGTCTTATCCAATGCATATCCCAATGGTGCCTTGGACTCTTTTAAAGTATATGTACCTGCATCCAGACCGGTTGCTGTCAGCTGACCATTGTTTTTTGATACAATATAATCATATGTTCCACTTGTCTCGGTAGTATATTCACCATCACTGGTAAAATATAACTGCTTTCCATTTGCATCAAATAACTGGAACTGTGCACCGTCCAGTGCTACTTTATTATCAAGTTCTGTCGTTGTCTTTACACCATATTTGGTAATCTCTGTAGTTTTCTCAGAACCAGTTCCATTTACCAGAGTATCAAATCCAAATGTATAATGATGTGTGATATCCTGCATCGGATCACTCATATCAGTACCGGATGCTACCGTAGAATACTTTAAAGTTGCTTTATTCTCATCTGAATCAAAGTTTACTTTTGCTTTCTCATTTACTTTTGCCTGATAAGTAATTGCAATCGTATTTCCTGCATACTGATAAACATCCTCACCATATAAATCTAATGTAAAACCACTTGTGGAGGTTGTAATATTGGTTGAAGTACATTTCTTGTTTGTTACAAATAAATCATTGATGGATGTTCCTTCTAATTTAATAGAACTTACATCCAGAGTCAGTCCATCTGTGAGTGAATCCTTAATATTATAATGTAACTTATCAGATAACCAGGATCCCTGATAATCCGGAATTGTCATCGTAATCTTAAATTCTACTGTGTCTCCAATATTCGCATCCCCATATTTATATGCATTTCCATTTTCAATTACTTCCTTCTTCATGGTTGGATCGCTGGATTTCTTCGCTGCTACATGAATCACTCCGTTTTCATCTGCAATAGATGCTATTCCAGTACCACTGTACTGATAATTTACCGCAACCACATTACCACTATAAGAATATTCTTTGACCTGTTTATTTGCAGCGATTACATATAAACCAGGTTTTACATTTGATACACTATAGGAAGCATCTGCAGCATTATACTGCATGTGTAATACAGTCTTATCTACAACAGCATCTCCTTCTCCATCATGTAAATCCCAGTCATCAGCTCCCATTGTTGAATTCAGATTCATATAAAAATAAACCAGATCATCTGTATCCACTTTGCCATCTTTTACTCTCGACTCAACATTTCCCTCCGGATTGTATTTCCAGTAATGATTTCCATTTGCATCTACTGCATCAATTGCAACTGCATATGCATAAACATTACATCCTTCCTCGATTCCGGTTACCTGAATCGTAGTGGCAAGATCTGCCGCCCTAACCGTTTTCGCCGGCAGAATTATACTAAGTACCAGCATTACTGCCATCATCATTGCCTTCCATCTTCTTACTCTCTGTTTCATATTCTCTCTCCTTTACTTGTTCAGACAATTATCAAAGCGGTGCTCCAGGCCGCCTTGCAATCGTCCAGTTTATATCAACACTGTCAATCATTCTTACATTTTTAGGGAATTTAAAAAAAACTAAGTTATACTACTGATTGGTGAAGAACCTATACTTTTTGCTGGCGTTGGGAAATCACCAGCATTAGTACGGCAAAAAAACTCATGAAAAGTGTACCGATAACCGCAAGCGGATAGAGCCCTCCACTTTTTGTTTCTGGCATACGATATACTGCTTTATCTATAATTGAAAGTGTTAATACCTTATTTACCGCATCATATGATGCCTCTCCATAACCTGCCCCACCCTGCGTTACTTCTATTTGTGAAGCATCCTCATTTATACTTAAGATAATATCTTCCATTATTTCATATCCCACAGGTGCATGTGTTTCCCGCAGAATATAGGTTGTATTACATGCAAGCTGCAGTGGTTCTCCATTTGTATCTGTAAATTCTAATTCTCCGATTTCATGTCCATCTGTTCCATCCGAACTTGTAAGCGATATAATTTCCGTTTCGCCGGATGATTCCACCTGATATAACGTAAATTCTGCACCAGACAGAGCCAATGCATCAATTACTTTTGTTCCATATTTTCTTGCCTGTAAAGTCCATGTCGGTGGTTTTTCCTCATCATAAACAGAAAATACTATGGCATCTTCCTGCCTTGTCACACGCCAGTCCCCATATTCTGTTGTGCCACCTGCATCTGCCCCGGAAAGTGTATTTCCATCTTCCAATAAAACGTCATTGATAAATACCTGATTTTCTTCTTTTATCCTGATATCTATCTCATCTGACATCAGATAAAAGTTTTCCGGTGCTTCTGCTTCTTTTAATTTATAATGGGCTCCTTTTGAACAGGTAAATTCTGAGCCATTTAAATCCAGCAGTTTTACCGTACCATTTGTATCTGTTGTTCCGTTTGCCACCAGTGTAACCGGTTCTTCTGCTGTATATAATTCAAAATGCGCTCCTGAGAGTCTCTGCTGGTATTCTGTGTCACGGTACTTATCCACCTGAATGGTATAATCTATATTTTCTTCTAACAGTTCCGTAGAATTCTTCAAAGTAAACACAATTTCTTTATTCACCAGCATTCCTTTGTCGCCATATGTAGAATTCACTACCTGTTCTGACGTTCCAAGCACTTTGTTATTGGCAACCACTTCTACAACTGATACTGTCTTTCCGGTACTTTCATCCAGCTTATGTTTAATTTCAATAACAGCTAATTCACCTCTTGCCACATACCCATCCGGCGCAGTATCCTCTGTCAAAACATAAGTTCCATCATCTACCATTAACTTTCCCATTTTCTCAGCATCCAGATAAATATAAGTTTCACCGGCCGCCACGCCATCTTCTTCCATACCGGTTGTTCCACTTATTCCGATATCTTCATAACGCACTGTTCCGTCTTCCGCTATATTCTTTTTCTTAAGTGAAAATACAGCCCCATTTAATCTGTCATCCGTTCCAATATCCCGTTTTGATATTTTGATACTATAGTACACAGCATAATCTTCCTCTAATTTATCCCGTTCTGTATAAATCAGATAATTATAATTCTGCATCTGTCTTTTGTCTCCTGGTGAATCAGAAGCCTGAATCAGCATGGTCTGTCCCTTTACATCTTTATAGGTATACTTCCTGCTGTACAAATCTGCCTGATAAGACGGCCAGTTGGACGGATATTCCTTTCCAGCCATTTCATTCTTCGCCGGGTCAAATCCCGCCGAAATCATCAATCCTTTTGTAGAATTAATAAAATAACTGGAATAAGTATAAAATTCTTCCTGTGAGATTGGATTTTGCGAAATTCCTTCGGTCTGTGTCGCATTTTCAATAACTGTATGTCCGGTACAGACTGCATTACTGTTGGGATATGCTGAATCAATATCTATATATCCATCTCCCACTACAACAAGCCTGTCTGTAACCTTAATAAAATGCTTCGTCGTGCTTGCCCAGTTATTCTGGTGCAGATATACAATTCCTTCTATATCTATAACACCCTCTATTCCAAAATATCCATAATTATATATGGCATTCTTAGTCTTATTTCCATTATAAGCTGCGCAATGTATCACAGCCTTGCTTTCACCGCCCTCTTCTGTCTTCGTTCCACCTTTCATATAGAAATAGCCTGGTCCATCTCCGGAATCATCTACATAAACAGCAGCTCCTTCTGATGCATTACAATTTTCAATTGTACCTCCATACATATAAAAAGACGGTTTCTTCCCGGAGAAAGTGCTTGCCACATATACTGCACCGCCATACTGTGATGCCTGGAAATTACGTATAACTCCACCATACATGTGGAATACCGGTGTTCCCATATTGTTTCTGGATAAGTTCACGCAGCCACCACTCTGTGGAAGCTTTGTCATATTCTCCCCCTCCAATGTTCCACCATATAAATTTACTGTTCCGCCACTATAGATCCAGATTAACTGACAGGATGCGTAAATGACACCTCCACCGGCAGAATCCCGGATATTGAGTACTGCATTATCGCTGCATAACATAAAACTTGCGTTATTCTGCATCGTCATCTTATGGCCATTCAAATCAATATTCAAAACACCATTTAACTGACAAATGCCTGAAGCTGTCACATCCTCTGTCAAAGAAATTGTTCCTCCACCGTTATAACTGCCCAGTGAAATCGTGCCACTTCCATAAGTCTGTGAAAAAAAGGCTATCTTGTTTTCTTCTGTATTATCTACATCTTCTGTGTCCTCTGTTTCTTCTGTACTCTGCTCTAACTCACCTATCTCTGTTTCATAAATTTCTTCACCATTTTCCTGCTCTTTTGCATTCGCATTCTGTGCAAAAGACAGCAGAAGTAATAGTGTTACCGCTAATAATGCCTGTACTATATGAAATTTATGTTTCCTTTTTCTCCCACAAAAAAGCATTTTCCCTCTCCATTAAATATCTTCTTTAATAAACACTATATATTAATAAACCTTTCTGTCTCTCCTTTAAGTCCATTTGATACGGTCTGATTTACATATGACTGCTCTTTGATATCTTCTACTGCTTTTGCCAAATCCTCGACACTTCCTGCGAAGACCTGTAACCCTTCCGAGCTTTCATCGATAGACGTTGCTATGGTATCCATGTTTTCTTTCATTTCATCCATTGCCTGATACATATCCTGCACATTATGATTGATTGTTCCGCAAAAATCTCCCATATAGTCTGCATCCTGGCGGTAGCGGGAAGCCATCATTTCAAAACCGTTATAATCCTGCAATATGTTCTGATTTAAGAACTCCATCATTTTTTCCACCTGTTCAATCAGTGTGCTGACTGCTGTGGTCACAGACATATTAATTGTCTGTATCTCACCCATCGTCTCCCGGCTATTATCTGCCAGTTCCCTGATTTCAGATGCTACTACTGCAAATCCTTTTCCCGCCTCTCCTACTCTTGCAGCCTCTATTGCAGCATTCAAAGCCAAAAGATTAGTCTGTTCTGCAATTCCAAGAATCTGTTCTGTCAGATTTCCTATTTCATAGATTTTTTTGCTTCCTTTTAAGCTGTCCGCAATGCTATGTCCTAAACTGCCAATCATATCATTGGTTTCTTTTTTGCTTTCTGCTGTTTTTTTCTCGATATAATCTGCCCGTTCACGCATTTCATCTACGAATTGAACTCCATTTCCGGTTTCCTCTGATATATCTCTGACATTTTCTACTATTTTTCCAACCCGTTCACTAACCTGTCCGGAACGGTCATTAATTTCCATGATTCCTGCAGATAACTCTTCAATTACAGCTGACATATTCATGGTCTCTTCTCCGATATTTCCAGCCTGCCTGTTCATTTTATCTGCAACTTCGTCCATATCGGATGAACCATCTTTTAACTGCTTCATGATATTTTGTAATTTTTCTACAAAAAGATTTACTCCTGTAACCAGTTGTCCTATCTCATCCATCCTTTTTACCGGAATCCGGATGCTTAAATCTCCATTTCCATTCTGGATATCCTCTACCATCTGGTTTAACTGTAAACTTGCTTTTTTGAGTGGCTGAATAATCGCCTTATTCACCAGTATGTATGTAACTAAGCAGATAATCAGAAAACATATGCCGATTGTTACACTGATAAGATAAGTTTTTTGGGTCCGGGCTTTCATATTCTGTGAACTGCGTTTTACATTCTCATCTAACTTTTCCTGAAAATCATTGCATGCCGACTCCCGCGCCTGTATTTTTTCTAATGCACTGCCTCCAATGATGGATTTTGCTTTTGCAATATCTCCATCATCTCTTGCCTGTCTGCATTCTTTCAATTGCTCCATCAGTTCTTTATTTACACTGCTGTAAGTCATAAAACTGTCGGTTAAACTCTGCTCTGAAATATCTTTGGTCAGCTTTTCCATTTCCGTGAGATACTGGGCAATGGCTTCTTCCTCTGTTTCCATATTTCCACTGATATCCCCGGCAATCAGCATGTCTTCATCACTGAGTGCGGTTAAAATATTGGCATATTTCTGACAGGTTTCAATTTTCTTTTCCACTCTTCCATAATATTTCTCCATGGAAATATAGCCATCCGTAACAAGCTGCTCTGCCTGTTCAATTTTTGTTACCTCTCCGATAATTACCGTAATTCCAATTACCATTACCAGAAATAAACCAATTGCCATAAATAGAAATTCTTTTTTTATTGTTTTCTTCATATTTACACCTTCTCTAAGGACGTATGTTTAAAATTTTTTCATATTTTCCGCAGTCTAATATCTCTTCCGTTCCATCCGGCAAAATAAATCTCGCATTTGCATTAAATGGAACTTCTATGTTACAGACTACTTCCTGCTCACTCTTCCAGTTCCATGCACAGACATATTTACCAAATACACTTCTCCAGCTTCCCTCTGCTTTTTTTAATCTTTGATCTGGCATCGGATATATGGTCATCTTTACCGCCTCTCCTATAGACGGATTCAGACCACACATGTATCTGTATATCCATTCTGCAATGCTTCCATATGCATAATGGTTTAAGCTGTTCATACCGGTTCCGCTGATACTTCCATCCTCTTCCAATGAATTCCATCGTTCCCATACCGTTGTTGCACCAAGGTTCACCTCATGCAGCCATCCTGGATAGTCCTCGTTTAAAAGCAGGTCATAAGCAAGCTGATTTTGTCCATTCTCTGACAAAGCCATGCACAGAATTGGTGTTCCAACAAAACCTGTATTTAAATGTCCATTATTTTTCTTAAGTAACTCTGCCAGTTTTGCCGTTATAACTTCTCTTTCTCCCTCTGGATAAAGTTTTAAATAAAGCAAAAGTGCACAAGCGGTTTGTGTGTATTCCAAGCAAAACTTTTTATCTGGAAAGTAATAATTTAAAATTGCATTCCGAATCTCTTTTTCTCTCTCTGCATATACTTTACTTTCCTCTAATCCTAGACTTTCTGCCGCTTCTTTCACCATTTTGGTTGACCAATAATGGTAAACGGATGCGATAAAGCCACTGTCTGTCTTTCCAATCGGATTATTGATATTTCCATTGTCTAATGCCAGCCAGTCTCCCAGCTGCCTGTCATTCTGCCACAGATACGGAATCTCATTCTCTTTTGTTCTCTCATATTCGTAATCCACCCAGGCTTTCATAACAGGATACTGTTCCTCTAACATTGCCTTATCTCCATAAAACTGATAGAGTCTCCATGGAATCAGCGTTGCTGCATCTCCCCATACTGCCGCTCCGGAATCCAGATAGAAAGGATTCGTATGTTCTTCTTTTTTTACCTTTGGTCTTGGAACAAAGAACGGAATAGCTCCATTACATTTTTCCTGCTCAGCCTGCATATTTTTCATATAGTGATGAAAGAAACTTCCGCTATCCATATGAAAACATGCTGTGGATGCAAAAATTCCCGCATCACCTGTCCAGCCCATTCGTTCATCACGCTGCGGACAATCCGTTGGAATATCCAGAAAATTACATTTCTGGGAACGCAGTGTATTTTCTAATAAATGATTTACCTTATCATGATCTGTTGCCACCCAGCCGGTTCTCTCAATATCAGACATAATACGATAAGCAATAAATTTATATTCTTTTTCCGGATTCAGACCTTTTATTTTCACATAGCGAAATCCATAATAGGTAAAATGAGGACGTATGGTTTCTCCTTTTCCCTTCGATACATATGTAAATTCTGCTTTGGCAGTACGGAGATTATCCCTGTAAAATCTGCCCTTTTGCAGAACTTCTCCATACTGCATCATAACTTTCTGACCTGTTTCAAATGCACCAGTTATTTCTACCCAACCGGTGACTGTTTCCCCAAAATCCAGCAAAAGTGCTTCATCTTCCTGTTTTACTGATACCGGTTGAAATTCTTCTACTTTATGAATTCTTGGATTAAATCGTTCCACAAGTGGTCTTGTTTCTTCTATTTCCTCCACGGAAAGCATTTTGTGTTCTAATGTCTCATCAATATGTTCTCCATCATAGATTCCATTTTCACATATGCTGCTTTCTTCTGCCTTCCAGCTGCTGTCTGTTACAATACATTCTTCCTGTCCATTGGCATATCGTATATGTAATTCTCCAATGCACTTCTTCTGATTACCATATAGATTTCTGTAATCACCATCAAATCCAAATCTTCCTTTATACCAGCCTTCGCCTAACAGAACCGCAATTTTATTCTTTCCCTGAGATAACAGTTCTGTAACATCCAGTGTCTGATATTCTAAAAAGCTGTCATAGCAATGATAACCCGGCATAAGAAATTCTCTGCCCGCCTTCTTTTCATTGACATATGCTTCATATAATCCCAGACCACATACATGCCATCTGACAGACTCCGGTTTCTCTTTTAATTCAAACTCTTTATATAAAAGAGGCATTCTCTTTTCATTTTCTTCTGTTCCAATCCATTTTGCGGTCCAGCTTTCCTGCAGTTTTCCCGTTTCAAACCATGCCGGATTACTTTTTGCGCAGTCTCCCTTGTCATCTTTAACTTCTACCTGCCAGTAATATCTGGTTCTTGGTTTTAAGTCGAAGGAAACCAGCATCTGGTTCTCATGATAATTCTCCTGTACTCCGGAATCATATACCAGCTTTTCCATATTGCTGCTCTCTGATACTATAATTCTTGTTTCCACGGCCCATTTTCCACAGACATCCTTTACTTCCCAGGACAAATGGATTTTTGCCAAATTAAAACCTAATGGATTTTTTTTATGATTTACTCTTAATCTGCTGATATACATATAACCGGTTCTCCCTTATGTCTCGTTATTCTTTTAGTAGGAAAGTTCGATTCGTCCACAGAATGGATCTACCGGACTTACTCCTTTAAATCTGCTTTCTCCGGCAATCTTTGCTATTACTGCCTCTAATACATAATCATTATTGGAGTAACAGTTAATATACGTTTTTATCATTGGCACATCCAGTAAATGATATGGATTGGCTACACTGATAAAAATTACCGGTACTTCTTCTGCAAACCACGGAACATTATTTCCCTGTCCCCAGAAGGTATACCAGTTTAACCGGTTGGTGGTCTGATTGCTGGCATTTTCCACATTTCCGATGTAAATTACCATGTCATACTTATCTTTAAAAGCTGTTACATTATCGACACCCTTTTCGAAATCTTCCTTCTCATAGAGGAATACCTGGAAATTTCTCTTTTCCAGTTCTTCTTTTACTTTTCCGACTACTCTTTCATTGGACGGAAAATGTCCTAAAATTTCCAGCAAAATACGCGGTGTCTTCTTCGCACTGATTGGAAGATTCTCTGCAATATCTTTCACCAGTGTAACAGACTGGTCTGCCAGCTCTTTTGCCCACTGTATATGCTCCGTGGTGCGTAAGTTTTTTAATGCTTCCTTTCCAGGAACCAGCTGTCTTTTTATCTTCTTTTCATGTAATCTTAAAGAAGCCTTTAATGCCAGTATGCGTCTGTTTGCATCCAGTAATCTTTCACGGGATAACAGACCATTCTTATAACCATCTAGCATAAACTGATAATCTTCTTTTAAATCTTTATTGAATAAAATCATGTCACAGCCATTTTCTATTGCCATTGGTACCGTTTCACTTCGTTTACCGGCTGCCGTAAATCCGACCATCGGTGTTGCATCTGTAATGACAAGTCCGTTAAATCCTAATTTGTCCCGAAGCAAATTCACCAAAAGCTCTCTGGAAAGAGAAGCCGGAACAATCTTGCCCTTTAACTGTGGATTAAAATGTTCCTGATACGCTGGCATTGCAATATGCCCTGCCATAACAGTTTTGGCACCATCGTCAATCAGCCGCTGATAAATACTTCCATAGGATTTATCCCATTCTTCCATGCTAAGACTATTTACCGATGTCAAAAGATGCTGGTCTCTTTCATCCACACCATCTCCCGGGAAATGCTTAATTGAGACTGCCATATTGCATTCATCTGCTGCACGAAGATACTCCCTTGCATAGGCATAAACCTTCTCCGGATCATCGCCATATGTTCTGACATTGGTAATTGGATTATGATAATTTCTATCTATGTCAACTACCGGTGCAAAAGCCCAGTTAATTCCTAATGCACTTCCTTCTGAGCAGGCAATCTTTCCCAGACGATATGCATATACCGGATCATTTGCAGCTGCACATGCCATCTGTTTTCCATATGCAGTTCCATTGGTAGCCGCTCCATCTCCTCCCGCTTCTAAATTTGATGGAATCAGAAGCGGAATCTTTGTGTGCTCCTGCGCATAGGTAAATGTACTTTGCATCTCTTCTGCCACACCATCCCGGAAAAATAATCCGCCGATATGGAAATGTAATAACATATTCAGATACTCCGGATCCGTTGAATATCCAATCGGGCAGAACAACTGTCCTATCATTTCTTCCAGGCTCATATTTTCCAGCGTATTTTCTACCCAGGCAATGTCTACATCATCTAAATAAAATGGTTTTTCTTTATAATTCATCTCTTTTTCCTTTCATTTAAGGCACAAAAAGAGCAGCCACGGCTGCTCCTTTTCTTAATTAATATTTCTCAGTTCAGCAAAACCGCTCAATGGATATGTTGTCATTTCACATTCGGACGCTTCACCCAATCCTGCACTATCAAAGCCTCCAGCTGTAGCTGCTTTTATTCCTGCCACCGCATCTTCTACAACAAGACACTCCTGTGGTTCTAACTGCAGGTATTCTGCTGCTTTCAAAAATACCTCCGGATCAGGTTTTGATTTTGTAATATTCGTTCCATCACTGATGGCATCGAAATAATTTTCTAATCCTAAATGTTTTAATATTCTCTTTGCATTTTTACTGGATGAACCAATTGCCAGTAAAACTCCCTGTTTCCTTAAATCATCTAAGGTTGTTTTTACTTCTTTTGGCAAATCAGCCGGTGTCATGTCTTCCAGCAATTCCACATACATCTTATTTTTCTGCTCTGCGAAATCTTCTTTCTCTTCTTTGGAATATTTCTTTGTACTTTTCTCTAAAATAATCTCAAGGCTTTCCATCCGGCTTACGCCTCTTAACCGGTTGTTTATGGTTTCATCAAAATATATTCCCAGTTTATCTGCCAGTCTCTTCCATGCCAGATAATGATACTTATCGGTAAAGCAGATTACTCCGTCCAAATCAAAAATGATTCCTTTATATTTCATCTAATTATCCTCTTGTCTTTTTTTCTTCAACTGTTTCTTCAGCATTACAAGCTCAATTACCTTATTCTCGTTATTCAGATAAATCAGGAACAATACCAGGATAACTGCGGTAACAATCTGCTGAATGGATGCATCTACATTTAATCTTGCATACATCAATGATATGAATGCTGTTGTTACTGCTCCTAACAGATAACCAATTTTTTCATTGCAGAACCGTCCGATAAATCCACCGATAAACATCGGTAAGAAAGCTGTAAACATTACTCCAATTGAGCCAAAGTTTAAAGACATCTGAATATTTCCTGTATTTGAAGCACTAATAAATCCAACTACACCCATGAAGCCGCCTGCAATGGTATAACAGATTACTGCATTGGATACTTCATGAATTCCTGTATTAACAGAAACCTTCTGTCCGGATAATAGTGACTTATATTCATAACCAAATTGTGTATAATCAAAAATCGCAATAAATAAAACGAGTCCAATTACAATTACAAGTACATAATTCAAAACACCTGGAAAACTTGTTAATTCTTTATTTGCTACAAATGACACGCCATAACCATCGGTAAGTGCGAATGCCATTCCTTCGTAAAACAGTGTTACTCCCAGTGACACAATAATCGGTGGTAATTTTACAATTACATAAATTGCTCCGGATATCAGTCCAAGCAATGCTCCAGATACAATAGAAATCACGAGCATATATGGTGTTGAAAGTCCATGGGATGAACAAATTGATGCACTGATTACTGATGACAATAACGAAATTGCTCCGATTGAGAAATCAAATCTTCCGGAATTCAGATTCAATGAAAGAGCAAATGTCGTTAACATTACTGTTGCTGTTGCCCGGGAAAACAAAATCCAGTTTCCTTCTGATTCAAAAAATACAACACCATTCCTCTGACATAAGAGTATCATTACGAGCAGTGTCACTACCGGAATACACAAAGTTCCAATTATCTTTTTTAAAATGCTATTTCTTCCTTTACTTTTCATGTTATTTTCCCTCATGTCTTTTCTAAATTCTGCTCCGGAGAATTCCGGAGCAGAACAAAAATTTTATTAATATGTTACTTATTTTGCTTCTTCCTGGATATCTTTAAATCCATAAGCACTTACAAATTTTTCAAATGATGCATAATCTGCTGTAAGAAGTCCATCTAACATACCTTTTGTATATGCAGGGCTGTCTACAGAGCTGTCTACTGCATAGCACTCAGAGAACTCTTCTGGTGAAGTTGCAACCCAGTAACCCTGGCTGAGAGCTAAAGCATTTCCATCTTCTGTACGGATCGGGCTTCCAAGTACTGCACGATAAGTTGCAATAAAGATAGGTCCGATACTTGCTGAGAACTTACCTGCAAGGTAATCAAGCATTCCACCATCCATTGCAGTACCATAGCTTTCTGCATAAGCATCTACGCTGGCAATCTTAACATCTGTGCCTTCAATTGCTGTTCCAAAGAAGTCAGAACCATTTCCAACAGCTAAGATAACCTCTAAGTCAGGAGTCTGTGCCATCTGAGCACATTTTCCAAACCATGCATCATCCATGTCATATCCACCTACATAACCAACGATATTTACATCACCAATTGCTCCGGTTTCAATCTGTCCATCTGCATAAATCTGTCCAATAATTCCAGCTTCATCTGTAGCACCTTTGTAATTAGCATCTGCTCCACCTGCATCTACCATAGCTGCAATCATACCTGCTGCACGATAAATATGCATATCTGTATAATATGGAATTGCTCCACCGAAGATAGCAAAGTTTTTCTTGCCCTGCTCCAGATAGTAATTTGCCATATCATAACCAGTCTGATATTCTACTTCAAGAGATGGCCCGATTGCACCTACATAATGCTCATATCCCTTATAAGTCTCATATTCTTCATCGGTTAAAGTTCCTGTTGCAACTGCATAATACACACCTGCCGCTTCACACTGCTCAATCTGTGCTGCACGGTCAAAGGATGAGAATGAAATAATTGCTTTACAATTATTTGTAATAAAAGTATCAATTGCTGATGTTTCCCCTGCTGCATCCTTTAATTCATCAGAATAAATAAGCTCAACATTGTACTGTTTCTGAATATACTCTGTATAGTATGTCCGGAATGCCAACGCCTCTGCACTTGTTGCATCTGATACAAGAATACCCATTTTAACGGTTTCACTCATATCAAGTTCTGGTGTCTCTTCTTTGCTGCCTGACTGTTCTGTACTTACTACTTCAGAACTGTCATTCTTCTTGTCGCTTCCGCATCCGGTAAAGCATCCTACTACCATGACCGTTGCCAGCAACATTGCTAGAATTTTTTTCATGTTTCTTTCCTCCTGTACATTACATGTTTATGTATAAAGTGACTATCACTTAATACCATATGGATATTATCTTGGTAACATCTTTCCTCTCTGGTCACTGGTTGCCAGGAATACTACCAATATAAATATTGCTGCTTTTACCATCTGTCCAATTCCGGAATTCAGATTAAACATCACCATAATCTGACTGAGCAATGTCATGGAAAAAGCTCCGATTACTGCTGCATAAATTTTACTTCTTGCGCCACCTGATACCGGCATACCACCAAATACAATCGCTATGATGACATCCATTCCTACACTGGATGCAGTATTTCTCGTTAAAGTCGGAGCATAGACAATGGAAAGACATGCGCCAAGTCCAACTCCTATTCCAGACATGATAAATGCTATAATCGACATTTTCTTTACAGAAATACCGCTTAATTTTGCACAAATTGGATTTCCGCCCTGGAATTTCTGCATTCTTCCTACTTTAGTAAAAGAGAATACCAGTAAACATACTAAGAAAAATGCAGCTAATACGAATATTTTAAACTGTGTTGTATTCAGCTTACTGACCGCCATCATTGGCACTCTTATTTCAGAACCTGTTCCATTCATCTTAATCAGAACCAGTACCAGTGCATTCAATACACTTAGCATTGCAATCGTTGTTACGAAAACAGGGAGGTTAAAAATAGATGCCAGTACTGAGTTAAATAGTCCTATAAAGACCGCCACTCCAAGGCAAGCTGCAAACATTATTACCAGGCTCTCTGTTTTGTTATAAACAATCCCTCCTACCAGTGCGCTTACTGCTACAGATGCTCCAAGACTGATATCAAAGGAACCAAGGGTATAAATAAAGATTGCACCTGTTGCTACTACTGCAACCACAACTGACTGGTTGATAATACTTTTCATTCCATATGCAACATTTATATTTTTAGATGTTCCAATGATAAAGAAAGCAACCAGCAATGCCACAAGACCAAATAAAGGGGCAAGGAGCATAACATTTTTTCTTAAATTCTTTGTTTTCATTTCATCCGCCTCCTATATCATGTACTGAATCGCATCTGCTTCTGAAAGCGATTCACTTCTTGGAAATTCATGCATAATCTTTCCATCCTTCATAATCATCAGACGGTCTGACATACCGATCAGTTCTGTTAATTCCTCTGAAATGATAACAATTGATTTTCCTTCTTTTTTCATTTGGTACATCAATTGATACATCGCCTGCTTCACACCAATATCAACGCCTCGCGTCGGGCAGTCCAGAATCAATACATCACTGCCTCGTCCAATCCATTTTCCAAATACAACCTTCTGTTTATTTCCACCGGATAATGCCGAAACATACTGATTTATTCCTGCACATTTAATGCTTAATGTTTCCACCTGTTTCTGAACATATTTCTTTTCATTCCACGGGAAAATCAGGAATCCACCAGTTGTAAACTGGTCCAGTCCGCCAACAGCAATATTATCTTTGATGCTGGCATTCAGGCATAGCGACTCAGTGTCTCTGTCTTTTGCCACATATCCAACCATATGCTTCATTGCATCGGCTTCGTTTTTCAATTTCTTTCCTTTGATTCTTATTTCACCAGACTCCGGTTTTTTATTTCCAAACATGACTTTGCCAAGTGTATGCATTCCACAGTGCGAAAGTCCGCCGATTCCAAGAATCTCTCCTTTATGCAATTGCAGATTAAAATCAATCAGTTTGCCAGTCAGATTTACATCTTTCATTTCTAAGACAACTTCATCTTCGCAGCTTCCATCATAATCACTTCGATAATAGTCGCCTTCCAGCTGCCTTCCAATCATACTTGATTTTATTTTGTCTTCATCAAATTCGCTCTTATCAAAAGTAACTATAATATTTCCATCACGAAGAACCGTCAATGCATCGCATTTTTCCATAATCTCTTCCAAATCATGGGAGATGAAAACCACCGCTTTGTTTTCTTTTTTCATCTGTTCCATAATATTGTAGATAATCTCTCTTCCCTTCTGTGACAATGCAGTTGTAGTCTCATCTACTACCAGCACTTCCGGATGCTTATTCATAATTCTTGCTATCTCAATCAGCTTACGTTCCTGCAAATCAAGGTTTGCTGTCATCTGTTCTGCTCGAATATGGCTGGCACCGATTGCATCTAAGGCTTCCTGTGCTTTCTGATTTAACAGCTTCCTTTTAACCGGTCCCCATTTATGCTTTTCGCCAAAACTCTTAAAAAATTTTGTCTCGCCAAGGAATATATTCTCTGCTACTGTAATTCCCGGCACTGTTCCAGTTTCCTGGACAATCATTCCAATTCCATGTTCCAACGAATACAGCATTGATTCCGGCTTCCATTCTTTGTCATGATATGTCATCGTACCGCTGTCTGCGTTCTGCATTCCTGCAATAATAGATGTAACTGTTGATTTACCAGAACCATTCTCTCCAATAAGTCCGAGAACTCTGCCTGAACAAACCTCTATTGAAACATCCTTTAATGCAACGGTAGAGCCAAATCTTTTATTCATATGTTCTACTTTTACTAAGATTTCCTGCTTCATCCATATGCCCCTTCTCTGTAATCATTGTTTTTGTGAAAATCACTTTTCTTTTGTTGTTAAATCTATTATAATCTATTCAAGTGGTTTTCCAATTGTTTGTAACAACCAATTCTATTTACTTTTTTTGATAGATATATCATTTTCTTTATGTTGTTATTGACTATTTTTGATATTTGAATTGGAGGATTCCATTATGGATCATGAAGCGTTAAGAACAGTAATATATAAATTGAATGAAGATGAGCAGTTTTACAAAAAATATTATTATGCCAAACAGCAGGAGTATTCCCTGCAGGAATTCTTAAGTACTATCAATATAGATGATGTACTGCGCCGGCATCTGCTGGTTCCGGAAATCAAAGAAACCATTCCTCCACGCTTTGAAGATAATTTCTTTTTTGATGCAGGAAACCACGTTTCTATTACTGTAACCAGACATAACCGTTACTCTCCGGCACTTACTCACGACCACACTTTCTTTGAACTCTTATATGTCTATGACGGAAGCTGTTCCCAGAAAATCAGTGACAGTCAGCTCACACTGCGCACCGGAGACCTTTGTATTATTCCACCCGGCATCAAACATTCCGTCAGTGTCTTCGATGACAACAGCGTTATCTTAAATATTTTGATTCGAAAAAGCACTTTACATAATATCTTTTTCAATTTTTTAAATTCACCAAACATCCTGTCCGCTTTCTTTTTAAATAATATCTATTCCGAAAACGGCAACGATTATATTGTATTTCACACCGGCAATGATAATGAAATACGTTCTGGCTTTCTCTGGATGTACTGGGAATCTCTGAACCGCTCCCTTTACTGGGATCAGATGATTTCCTACACACTGATGATAACTTTTGGTCTTTTAATCCGGAATTATGAAAAAAGTTCCGAGCTTCCTACTTTCAACCGTAAATCTGATGTGCAGCGTTTTGCCCTGCTTCAATTCATTCAGGAAAATTATGCAACGGTTACATTAGAGCAGGTTGCCGAAAAATTTCACTATACACCTGAACATGTTTCAAGACTTTTTAAAAGCACTACCGGGAAAACCTTTACCCAGCTGTTACAGCAGGTCCGGATTGAAAAAGCCCAGGTACTTCTTTCTGATACTAATCTTACGGTTGCAGATATTGCTTCCCAGGTGGGTTATGATACAACGGAACATTTTATAAGATTATTTAAGAAAAATCTGAAAATCACACCAACCGAATATAGAAAAAAAGGGATTATCATCTAATCCCTTTTCCTTGCCAGACAACTTTTTTCATGCTATTTTTAATAAAGAATCGAAAGCAGGTGCAATTATGATACAACGTAAAGATTTATTTTCCATTCCTTTTTATAACAAAACACAGTATACCGGAAGCCATCTGGGCATGCGCTACCGCATTGAGAAGCATGTAGAAGACGACTCCACCACACTGCTTGCCACCTGGTGGCCGGGTCCTTATTGCTTTACCGCCACGCCGGATGAGAAAAAAAAGACCAACACCTTCGAATATTCCGACGAAGGCATTGGTCAGGCTTGCGACTGGCTCAATCAGGTCTATGAAGAAAATGCAGACCTCTTTAAAACCGTTCCTATTTAAAATTTACATCTGATGACGCACAATCTTGTACTCATCATATAACTGATAATACGGGCAGGAATTGGTGTTGCCGGTAAGAAATCTTACCATATCATCTTCATCCAGATCCATATCACAGACATAATATTCGTAATCTTCATCATAAACAAAATTTACACAGGTATCACAATTTCCCTGCTCTGCCATAAAATCACCTCTCCTATCTGATGACTTTCTTTGCATTCCGGTTGCAGATCATATCCAGCATATTTTCATCCGGCTCAAAGATAATATCTCCAAGTCCGCTACCGTTCTTATAAATCACTTCATAGGTCTTCGCTCCCGACTGCTTGGAAGAACAATCCTTTACGCTCACCTGATTGTTATTATGATAATTATACAATTCATGTGCAGTTGACGGTGCAATCAGCACAACCTCTTCCATCTCAATCTTTGCAACATTTTTTCTCTTTCTCTTTGCCTTGATGCGTGCAAAGCTAAGTCTTCCTTCAATATAGGTATATTCCCATTCAATCTGTGATGCAATTTTAAGAAGATACCAGAAAACTGCAAAGATAATTGCAGGAACCAGTAAAATTCCTGGATACACAATAATGGAAACCAGTACACAGAAAATCGCCAATGCGATACAAAGATACCTTAAGATTACATTTACAACAGACACCTTCTTATCTACTAAAACTGTGTTTTCAAAAATACTCATACTTCAAACCTCTCAATTTTTCTTTTTGCAGCTGCTTCTCATGCAGATTCTTTTTCATTATATCTCTTTTTCTGCGATTAATCCAGTAGATTATATTTATTTAATAATTATGTTTTTTCCGTGTTTTTCAGTAGATTTTTTCGATTTATTTCGTTACAATAGAGGCAAACAGTCCGGGTGGAGGAAAGAACTATAAGACGAAAACATATTTCAATGTTATTTCAAGCTTCTGCTCCTTTTTATGGAGACAGAATGCGCAGCAGTTCTTAGCTGCCTTTGTTTTCTGATTGCAGGCTGTCTTTCCGTTGCTTTCACCGGATAGCGGTACTGTCCGTTGCATGCGGATGCGACAGAAAGCCTGCAAGGGGCACCAAGAATTTCAAAAAGGCTAATCGTTCATCTGGCAACCGGTGCAAATTCACATCCATGTTCAGATTGCACCTTGCTGGCACGTCCTGTGCCAGCATTGCCGGTTGCTAGATGAAATTCCAAGTGTCCCTATCAGCCTTTCTCATGCATCCGCATTGCAGCGAACCGTGCCGCTATACTGTGAAACATTGGAAAGACCGGCTGAATAACAAAAGAAAACAAAGCAGCTTAGTTCTGCAGCATTCTGTATCAAAAATAGCCGAAGCCTGAAATGACATTTACAATTGTTTTCCTGTTTTTTTCTCCCCCGCCACCCGGACAGATTACACGATAAAGGAGATCTCTATGAAAGCATATCATTTAAATAAAGATGCCCTCACCCCAATGTCGGTGGGTGTACAGAAGGAATGGGTTCTGACCAATGGAATCGGCGGCTATGCCGGCAGTTCTGTAACCGGTGCTCATGCAAGAAAGCACCATGGCTATCTGATTGCCAGCCTGCACCCGCCGGTAGAACGTTTCGTCATTCTCTCCAAAATCAACGAGTGTCTGATTCGTTCTTCCGAGAAAATAGATTTTACCGTAGAACAGTATCTTGCCGGTGATGGCAGCACTGCTTACCGTGAAGGTATTGAATACCTTAATTCCTTTACTTATGACGGGCTGGTACATTTTACCACCAAAGCTCCGGAATTTACCATGACAAAGACTCTCGCCTTTGAACACGGCAAGAATACTATTGCAGTTTCCTATGATATCCAGAATGATGGAGAGGCTGCTACACTGGTGCTGACTCCGCTCTTTAATTACCGGGTACACCATGATGCTTCTACCGTAGACACTTTAAAATTCGATACTACTTATGAGCAGCCGGAAATCAGACTGGTTCCGCAGCAGAATAAAGATGTCACCATCCGTCTTTTTACCGATGACGGAACCGTTGTTCCATGTGAAGAAAAATATACCACCGGAATGCAGTTACAAAAAGAACTGGATGTAGAATCCGATGCTTTAGATGATAACTACACGCCATACCAGATTGAATTTCCGCTGGACGCCGGATGCCGCAAGAAAATATCTATCGTCTGCACCATTGAAGATGCTTATGAAAAGGATGCTTTTGCCACTGCTGCCGCAGAAATGGCACGTTTTAATGCGTTAGAGAAAAAAGCTGGCTACCATGATGAACTGGCAGAGACTCTGACCATTGCCGCTGACCATTTTCTTGCATACCGGCAGTCTACCGGACTGATGACTGTTCTTGCCGGACTTCCTTGGTTTACCGACTGGGGCCGGGATACCATGATTGCCCTCACCGGCTTAACTCTGTCTACCGGGCGCTATCAGGATGCCAGAGACATCCTGACCACATTTGCCCGCTATGTCCACCATGGCATGGTACCAAATATGTTCCCGGATGAAGGAAGCGCCCCATTGTATAACACTGCGGATGCTTCCATGTGGTATTTCTATGCAGTTGGAAAATATCTCGATTATACCGGCACTCCGGAAGATTATGCTTTTGTGCAGGAAACCATTTATCCGAAATTAAAAGAAATTATTGCAGCTTATGAGCACGGAACAGATTTCTCCATCTATATGGAAGAAGATGGACTTATCCATGCCGGAAGCGGTCTCGACCAGGTAACCTGGATGGATGTCCGTGTGGGCGACTGGGTTGCTACACCACGGCACGGCAAGCCGGTAGAAATCAATGCGCTCTGGTATCATGCACTCTGCCTGATGGAGGAATGGGCAACGCGTTTTGGAGAAGACGGCTCCCACTATGCAGCTCTTGCTGCGCATGCAAAGGAATCTTTCACAAAAGAATTCTGGAATGAAAAAGATGGATGTCTCTATGATGTGGTAGACGGACTGGAAGGTGATGCCACCCTTCGTCCAAATCAGATTTATGCCGTTTCCCTGCCACACCGCATGTTAGATGCAGACAAAGAAAAGGAGATTGTAGATAAGGTTTACGAGAAACTATATGCTAAAACCGGTCTTCGTTCCTTAAGCCCTGATGATAAGGAATACCATCCGACCTATGAAGGCTGTCTTGATAAACGTGACCATGCTTACCATCAGGGTACTTCCTGGGGTTTCCTCTTAGGCGGTTTTCTGACTGCTTATGTGCATGTCTATGGAACTTCCAAAGAAGTCATCAAACAGGCCGATGCCATGTTAGATGCCACCAGAGAGCAGTTCTATCACGGCTGTATTGGTTCTATTGCAGAAATCTTTGACGGAGATGAACCGCACACCTCCCGCGGCTGCTATGCCCAGGCATGGAGTGTCGGAGAAATTCTCCGGGCTTATACCGAGGATATTCTTCCATATAAATAAACTATGGGAAATAAACTACGGGAAACACAGAGGGGCTTGATTTATGAAGCCTCTTTTTTCACTTTACAGGAAATTGCTTTCCTGTAAAGGAAAAAACGCTCCACGAGGATGCGCACTGCGGCGTATAAGGTAGATTTCGCAAGCGACCGCCGCAGGCGCGAGAATGTGCCAAGGCACATTCTTTGTTCTCCCTGTGCAATAAATACCCATATCTCTACGCCGGAATCTGCTCCTTCAGCCATGTTTTTTCTTCTTCGGAAAGGAAGTCTGCAATGGTATCATAGACATACTGCTGATACTTCCGAAGCAGTGCCTTTTCCCGGCTGTCTAATTCTTCCCAGTCAATAGCCTCCAGATCAAATGGCGCAACAGTCAATGTTTCAAATTCCATGAACTGTCCATATTCCGTTTTCTCCGCTTTCTTACAAAGCAGCAGGTTCTCAAGGCGGATGCCGTATTTTCCTTCCAGATACAGTCCCGGTTCATCCGAAGTAATCATACCTTCTTCCATGACAATTCCGGTGCCATACCGTTCCCGGTAACGGAATGCATTCGGTCCTTCATGTACATTTAACAAATAGCCAACGCCATGGCCTGTTCCGTGGTTATAATCAAGCCCCATGTGCCACAACGGTTCCCTTGCCAGATAGTCAAGATTGACTCCCGTACAGCCATATTTAAATTTTGCATCCGAAAGATTCAGATTTCCTCGTAATACGGCAGTATAATGCTTCTTCTCCTCTGAGCTTAATGCTCCAAGGGCAATGGTTCTTGTCACATCCGTTGTGCCATCCAGATACTGTCCGCCAGTATCCAGCAGCAGAAAGCTTTTGTTATCCAGTGGAATATTGCTCTTCTCATCCGGCTCATAATGCACAATAGCTCCATGGGCACCATATGCAGCAATTGGTGCAAAACTCTGTCCCAGATAACCTTCTCCCTGCCTCCGGAATTCTTCTAATTTATCACATACCGCAAGCTCCGTTATCTGCCGCTTATCTTCCACATGCTTTAACCAGTAGATAAGTTTTGTTAAAGCAATGCCATCCTTCTTATGTGCCAGCCGCTCATGCTCCATTTCGGTGGCATTTTTCACTGCCTTCATAAGCTCAATCGGGCTGTTCTTCTTTACCTTATGTGCCTCTTTTGGAATGGCATCATACAGTGCATAATTTGTCATACTCTCGTCTATAAGAATGCTTTTGTCTGCCGGAATTTTCTTTACGTCCGTATAAATCTGTTCATATCCGTAAATAACGATTTTTTCAGTTGAAAGGCTTTCCTTTAAGTCAGCCGGCACACTCATTTCATTTACATACCAGCGGATTTCATCCGGTGCAATCAGCACATAAGATAATGCCACCGGATTGTATGCAATATCATTTCCACGGATATTAAAAAGCCATGCGATTTCATCCAAAGACGGAATTAAAAAGTAATCCGCCTTGCAATCCACCATTGCTTTTCGTACCCCCGCCACCTTATCTTTCCGGCTCTCACCTGCATATTCCACGCCAAGCTCCCAGATTGGATCACAGGATAATGCCGGACGATCCGCCCAGATTTCGCCTACGACATCACGGTCTGGAGCAAATGTAATCTTTTTCTCCCGCAATTTTTCTTTTAAACTCTTTGCCATGCCGGTACTTACGGTTCTTCCATCAAACCCCAATACGGTGCCATCTTCCATTTTTTCTGCCAGAAAAGTGCCAATATCCACTACCCCCGGCTGTCCACTCCGGAATAATGTAATGCCGGTGCCGGCAAGCTGTTCTTCTGCCTGGATAAAATATCTTCCGTCTGTCCAGAGTCCTGCCATATCTTCAGTAATTACCAGCGTTCCTGCCGAACCGTTAAATCCGGAAATATATTCACGGCATTTAAAATATTCTCCTACATATTCTGATGCATGGAAATCATCGGAAACAATGAGATATGCCGCCATGCCGTATTCTTTCATCTTCTGTCTTAATTCCATCAATTCTTCTTTCAAATCTATCACCTCTATGTTATGCTATAATGAATGCAAGCGGGTCAATTACAGTATAGCATCCGTTATTATGAACGGAAAGGAATTCTTTTATGTTTCGCCTGATTGGAAAAATACTTTTCTTTTTCATAAGATTTATTATACATCTTCCGTTCGCCGTATTCCATGGACTGCGGCATTTCTTTTTTGGTGTCAATTTTGACAAAATGAATGGCTACGAATTTGAAGAATATGCTGCCGGATATTTAAAACGCAACGGATATTCAAAGGTTACTGTCACCAAAGCTTCCAGAGATTTTGGTGTGGATTTAATTGCAAAAAAACACCGGACTACCTATGCAGTCCAGTGCAAATTATATCAGGGAAAGGTGGGTAACAGTGCCGTACAGGAAGCCGTTGCCGGCAAATCCTATTACGATTGCGATGAAGCAATCGTCATTACCAACAGCGTTTTCTATCCCGGTGCCATTGCCCTCGCCGAAGCCAATGATGTCATTCTCATTGACGGCACCCAGTTAAACCATCGCAGCTTCCGCTGGGGCAGATTCTTCCAGCTTCTCCTATTTCTTCTGCTGTGTGGATTGCTGATTTTTTGCATCCTATCTCCGGAATCTGCACTAATCTGACATTCAAAAGAAGTATTTCATCATAATGATTTTATATACAAATACCATCCTTACCGGCTCAATCTACCAGCCGGTAAAGATGGTATTCTTATTTATTATACAGTTGTATTTACTCCGTTTACATTGGCATGTTCGTCTTCTGCCATTGGAATTACCAGACATTTTTGTCCGTTGATAACCTCGGACTTAATCTGTGAAACTTTTTCCGGTTTTACACGAAGCACAACATCATAGGTCTTAACTACTTCGTCTGCTTCTTCCTCGATCTGTTTCTCTTTTAACTGCTGCTGCAGCACTTCAACCTGGGCTACCAGCTCCTTTTCCTTCTGAATCTGCTCATTGGCAGCCAGTGCTTTGCTGTCTACTACATTTTCTGCCAGTGGTGCTTCTTCTGCAAATTCCTCTGCGCAGGTCTTTCCAATCTTTTCTGCCTTTTCCGGTGCAACGCCGCTTTCTTCCATAACATTGGTCAAAAGCTCCGGTGTCAGAATTACCGGGTCTTCTTCCAGTTCTGCTTTCTCTTCTACCAGATCATTTAAGTTCTGCTGAATCTCCATCAGCACTTCACCGCTCTTTTCCACATCATCGCCATATGCCTGTTTGACGATAGAATGGAAGGTCATCTTCTGCTCCGTTGCGGTGCGTCTTGCGCCACAGCCTAATCCCAACTCCATAAATTCCGCATGCGGTGCCTTGGTATCCTTAGTATAGAACATCAGGGAATGAATATCTGTACTGCGGTCGGTAAATGCCGGGAATAAGAAACCGCTGTCCGGTACGCTTACCACCCAGTCACGGATTCTTGGTCCGATACGGTTTTCATCTTCTCTGTAACCCAGTCCCGGTTTGGATAACTGTACCGGACAGATTGCACATAGAAGGTATTCAAACACTTCTTCTGATTCATCCAACGCATTATTATCCGTGGTCTTGGTCATGACATCATAAGCATCATGGAACAGCAAAATCAGATAGTTGCCTGCATAGTCATAGCTTTCAATGACCATATCATAAAAACGTTCCAGTAACTCAGGATTTTTTAATTTACTTTCCCTTAAACCTAAAAGAAACTGTTGTCTTCCTCCTGCTGCTTCTTCATCCAGTGGAAAATTCAATTCCAAAAGATTATTTCCAATAGTTCCTGATAAGGTTTTCTTGGCAATCTCTAAATATTTATAAAATTCTTCATCTTCCAGATTTAAAAATGTCTCACTTAAATCAACGACCTTATTCTTACCGGCATCTACATAACAGCCACATAATCTTGTAAAGGTACAATTTTCTTTTGTAAAACGTCTCTTTAACTCTGCCACACCTTTTTTATCCATACTATGAATCTACTCCTTTACTAGCTTTCTTTTATTTCTTATGTTCCCAAATCAGACTTTTATAGAACATCGAATGTGCCTTGGCACATTCCCGCGCCTGCGGCGGTCGCTTGCGACATCTACCTTATACGCCGCAGTGCGCATCCTCGCGGAGCGTTTTTGACTTTACAGGAAAGCAATTTCCTGTAAAGTCAAAAAAAGCAAGATAAATTTCTTGCTTTTTGAAAGAGCGATAGACGGGGCTCGAACCCGCGGTCTCGACCTTGGCAAGGTCGCGCGTTACCAACTACGCCACTATCGCATATGCAATTGTATTCTGCAAAGCGGGTGATGGGAATCGAACCCACGTATCCAGCTTGGAAGGCTGGTGTTCTACCATTGAACTACACCCGCAGTTCATTGCCTTTCGGCAATGCCCAGTTCCGGAATCGAACCAGAGACACGAGGATTTTCAGTCCTCTGCTCTACCAACTGAGCTAACTGGGCTTGTGCTGTAAAGCACTCACAGCACTGATTATTTTATCGGAAAAAGCAGGGGTTGTCAAGACAATTTTCCTGCTTTTTTCATTTTTTCATTTTTATTCCGGTGGCACGATAACTCTGTTCCGTTTTTATGCATTTCGGCTTTATTCTACGGTAATAAGTGCCATGGAATAAGATGGCAGTGTCAGTTCATTATTATCCAGCGTAATTGTATCTTCTCCGGTAAGAAGCATTCCACCGATAGTACCTTCTCCGCCTAAATCTACACCTGAAATGTCAACCTTCTGAGTTTCCTGGGAAAGGTTAAATACCAGTAATGTGGTTTTACCATCATATGTCTTGGTAATTGCTGCTATATTCTTATCAGAAAGATTCTCTACATTTGCAGCGATACCACGGGCGATTTCCGGATAACGGTTTCTCAGACGGATTGCCTGCTTGAAATAATTATAAATGGAATCCGGGTCATCCTGCTGGTCTTCCAAGCTTCCATTTGTCATCTTAATGCTTTCCATTCCGTCCGGTCCTTTACACATACCCTCTGCAGATGCATCTGAGGACCACTGCATTGGTGCACGCTTATTTTCATCTTTTCCAGAGCCCTTCATACCAATTTCTTCCCCATAATAAAGAAATACATTACCACTCATCATAAGATTCATGGCTCCGGCAGTCTTAATCTGTGCAGCTTTATACTCACCGCTATAATATCCGGCACCTCTTGCCATATCATGATTCGTATAAAATGGTGCATCGATATAATTTTCATTATACTGGCTTAAAAGCTCATCCATTTTGCCGCAGACATTGGCATATCCTTTTGCTCCAGACTCTGAGCTTCCTTTTACTGCATTGGCAATAATCCCATCGCCATCTCCAAAATCAAAATTGAATACACTATCAATTCCACTTTCCAGATATTTTGCATATGTCTCACGATCCGTCCAGACCTCTGCCACAATATAGGAATTCTCATCTTTTGCTTTTACCATATCATTAAACCATTTTAAGACTTCCACATTTTCAGTGGTATTATCTGAAAAATATTCTTTAGCAGCATCCATACGAAAACCATCTATCCCAAGATCCATCCAGAAGGATGTAATCTCATCAAATTCAGCTCTCACCGCTTCACAGTCAAGGTTCAAATCGGGCATTTCACTCCAGAATTTTCCTTCATAATACCAATTGCTGCTGCCAGCTTTATAATACACACTGCTTAACTGATCTGTTGTAAAGTTATAATAATCTACATACGGACAAACGCTGCTATCCGGCTGCTGTCCGTCACTTAATCCCTCCAGATATTCCACCGCCTGTGTAAACCATGGGTGCTTGGACGATGTATGGTTAATCGGGAAATCAATAATCACACGGATTCCGCGCTTGTGGCATGCTTCGATTAACTGTTTGAAATCATCTATAGTTCCATACTGCTCATCAATATTTTCATAATCAGAAATGTCATATTTATGATAGGTCGGTGATGGCATGATCGGCATCAGCCAGATTCCATTACAGCCAAGGTCTGTATCTGTACTGTCATCTCCATCATTGATATAATCCAGTTTATCAATTAATCCCTGGATATCTCCGATTCCATCTCCATCACTGTCATAAAAGCTATATAAAAACACTTCATAATAGGTGCGGTATTTATCATCAATGATATTCAGTTCTCCTGCATTTGCCTTTGCCATAGCAGAGTCTTCCACACTTGCGGTCTTTTCAGTTTCTGTCGCCGTAGCAGTCTCTGTTCCCGCAGCATTGTTATCCTGTCTGCCGCCACAGCCGGCACCTATAGTTCCAAGGGTAAGGCACAGTGCAAGAAGTAACACCTGTAGTCTTTTTTTCATATGATTCTCCTTTTCTTCTCTTTCTTATTTCGTTGAAATGAAGGGGTGATGTAAATGCGATGCTTTTGTTCTGCATTTGAAATAACGTTATTTTCCAGACAGAATGCTCCAATTCTAACCAGCACATTTTTCTTTTCTTATTATCATCTGTCTTTCCAATGTTTGACAGAATGCAAGTGGTTGTCCGGCTGAATGCGGATACCATTTTGTGACTGGTTAGGGGCGCTTGGAATTTCATCTGGCAACCGGCAACGTTGGCACAGGACATGCCAACGAGGCGCAACTGGAACACGGATGTGACTTTGCGCCGGTTGCCGGAATAGATATAATGTAGATTGAAATTCTTAGCGCCCCTTACCGGTTGCATGAGGTATCCGTATCAGCCGGACACCCACTGCATCCAGTCAAAGCAGTGGCAAGACATCTGAAAATCAGAAAAATGTACTGCCAAGAATTGAGACGCATTCTGTCTGAATGAAAACACCTGTTATTTCAAACACAGAACAAATATCCTTCGCAATCTTCCACACCCTTCATTATCAACTGATATAACAAAGAGAGGCAAAAAACTGCCTCTCTTTTAAACATTTTAAACGGCTGTGAAATTTAGCCTTTTACTGCTCCACTCATTCCTTCTACATAGAATTTCTGTGTAAACATAAAGAGGATAGCAATCGGAATTGATACTACTACAGCACCTGCTGCAAAACATGTATACCAGCTGTTGATATACTCTTTCTCTAACATCTTCCATAAACCGATAGATACGGTAAACTGGTCTGCATTTGCACCACAGATAACCTTTGCAAATACGAAGTCAATCCATGGTCCCATGAAGGAAGTCAGGATGGTGTATACAATAATTGGTTTACTAAGTGGAATGGTAATCTTAGTGAATACCTGCCATCTGCTCGCTCCATCAATGATTGCTGCCTCGTCCAAGGATTTTGGAATGGTATCAAAGAATCCCTTTGCTACATAGAATCCAACACCACTACCTGCGGAGAATACAATAATCAGCGCAATACGAATCATGGAGCCTTCGGATAATCCCAGTGCCTTTAAGATAAAGTATACCGCAATCATGGACATGAAGGATGGGAACAGTCCTAAAATCATTGCAATATTCATAAACGGTTTTCTCATTTTAAAACGCATTCTTGACATACAGTATGAAACTGAAAGTACAAAGATGGTTGAAATGATACAGGTAAAGATTGCAATAATCAGTGTATTCATGAACATCTTAGGGAAGTTCAGGATACTTGTATCTGTAAATATTTTAATATAATTGTCAAAAGTATAACTCTTCGGGAAGAAGGTCTCAACATAAGAACCTTTCTCCGCACGGAAGCTTGTAAGTACTACCCAGAATACCGGAAGTACCCAGATAAATGCTAATACTGCAAGAAATATATGAATTAAAACATTTACAAATGTTTTACGTACTTTTGCGCCAGATGTGGCTGTTTTCTGCTTACTCATTACATGAATCCCTCCTCATCTTTGTAGGATGTGGTATTTCGATAAGTAACCAGGGCAACAATAGCCAATACCACGAATGTCATAATACCAATAACGGCACCCAGGTTATAATATTTCTTATCAACAGTCAGCTTATACAACCAGGTAACCAGAAGGTCTGTCTTTCCTGCGGTTGCATCCACTGGCGTAGGATTTCCTCCGGACAGAAGGAAAATAACATTGAAGTTGTTGATGTTTCCTGTAAACTGTGTAATTAAGTACGGTGTCATTACGAATAACATATATGGCAGAGTAATTTTGAAGAAAGTCTGGACAGCATTAGCACCATCAATCTTTGCTGCTTCGTATAACTCAGCCGGGATATTCTGTAAGATACCGGTTACCTGAAGAATCGTATATGGAATACCTACCCACAGGTTGATTACAATAACGGTAACCCTTGCCCACATTGCCTTGGTAAAAAACGGCAATGCTGTGTCAATAATACCATATTTCATAAGCAGTGTGTTAACAATACCGGTTGGCTGTAACATACTTCTCATAATCAGAAGGGATACAAACTGTGGTACTGCAATAGATAATACAAAGCAGAATCTCCAGAATCCCTTTGCTCTTGTTTCTTTCCGGTTGATAATGATTGCAAGAATCATACCAAAAATATAGTTTAATGCTGTTGCAAACACAGCCCAGATCAGGGTCCATCCTAATACGGAATAGAACTGTTTTCCAATACTGTCTCCAACATTCAATATTTTCTTAAAGGTAGCAAATCCAACCCAGTCGAATAACACTAAGTGTTCTCCAGACGTACTGTAGTTGGTAAATGCCATTGAAATATTGTAAATCAATGGCAGAACAGTAAAGATCAAAATTCCCATCAGTGGGAGTGCTAACAGTAATTTATGTAAATTTTGATCAAACAAACTCTTGAAGTCTTCTTTAAATGTGTTTAAATGCTTACCTGCTTTTGCCAGCAGTTCTGATTTATATGAACTTTTTACTGCTTCCCTCCATACAATGATAAACATGAAGGTAATATATAATGTTGCAACTCCATAAAGTAAGATAAGCTGTGAATTATCACCAGCCTGATATTCATAAATACTCTTTGCATCATTCCATACCTTTTCCCGCTCTCTCCATCCAAGTGATGGCAGCATGGAAACTGCATAGAATCCATAAGAAATCATGTAATAAAGATACGCAACCTCGATTGCCAAAAACATAAGACCTTTTACAATCTGTTTATGCGCAATATTGCCCAAGCCCATGATCAACATGGAGAGCTTAGTAATTGCATTTCCCTTAACTAACGCACCAGCAACAGTATATGGTGTCTGGAACTCTTTTGCTTTTTTCTTTTTTGTAGCAGCCTTCTTCACGCTATGGGCCTCCTATACTCTCTATAGTAAGACATCCAGGGTACCGTTTCCGGTATCCTGGAGTCCCCGGTTCTTTTCCAAACCGCTTTTTTAGGAATTCTTATAATGAACTTCCAATTACATCTTCTGCTTATTCAGCAACGTCTGTATTCATAGTTGTGTTCATTTCTTCTGTCTTCTCAGCAGCGTTGTCTTTTGTTACTTCGCCAGACTGGATATTTTTACCCATATTCTCTGCTGGTGACCAGTAGTTACCCATTTCTTTACATAATGGCTGCATGATAGATGTATCTGTCATAACATTTGTAACTGCTGTTGCGATTGGATCGTCAGCTAAAGAGATGTTGATGTTTGAAGGAAGGATGTTTCTCATTTCATAATGAGCTGTCTGAGCCTTCTCACCTGCTAAGTAAGCTGCAAGAGACATAGCTACCTGCTGGTTCTCAGCATTAGGGTTAACACCGATTGCTTTAGATCCGATGAAGGATTTCATCTGGCCTTCTTTTCCGTCGATTGTAACGGTAGGAAGAGCTGCAACACCCATGTTGTCACCAAGTTTTTCTTTAACTGCATCAGCATCCCATGTTCCGGAGAATACTGCTGCTACACTGTCGCCTAATCCAGCAAGACCAGATCCGTCAGCATCTACTAAGAAGTTAGGGTTAGCTGCTAAGTCTACTAAGTACTCTGTAACTGCTGCTGCTTTGTCTCCACCGAAGTCGATACCAGCATCTGTATCAGTTCCATCACCGAATAATGTACATCCGTTAGCTACATAGAATGCCTGAATATACCAGGAATCAGTTAATTTGAAAGAAACTTTCTTTCCAGCTTCTCCAGCTTTCTCTAACATTGTATCAAAGTTCTTTACGTCATCCTCTGAGAATACGCTCTTATCATAGTACATGAACCATGTATTAGAGGTAAATGGGAATGCTACTACTGAATCGTTGTATGTAACAGATGCAAGAATAGAATCAGAGTTTGTAGATGTTACATATCCAAGATAATCTCCACCAAGCTCTGATAATGCGCCTGCAGATACCAGATCCGGGATGTTATCGTTAGCAAGCATGTAAACGTCTGCTGCTGCTTCAACGTCTTTTGTTACGTTGTCTTTTGCTTCACCCTCTGCACATACACCATAATTGAAGTTGATTTTCCAGTTTGGATGCTCAGCTGCGAATGCTTCACACTGATCCTGAAGCCAGTTTGTATCCTGATCTTCCTGTGGGCTCCATACTGTTAAGTCACCCTCCCAAGCTTCATCTTCTGCTGCAGCTGGTTTTTCTGTTTCTACTGCTACTTCAGTACTTTTCTTTTCTGTGTTCTTGTCTGCGTCTTTGCTACCGCATCCTACCATGGATACTGCCATAGCTGTTACAAGAAATAATGATAATGCTTTCTTTTTCATTTTCTTCCTCCTTAAAAATGTGATTTCGATTAAGCATTTATATAAAACGGTAATCCGTTCTATATCATATAGAAATTATCTGCGGTATACTGCCGCAATGGTGCGGATCCACGCTCTTCGTTCTTCACTCAGAGTATCTTTTCCCACCCGCCATTTCCAGTTCTGTCCGACTGTGGATGGCTGATTCATTCTGGCCTCATTGCCAAGCTGTAAAATATCCTGCATTGGAATAATTACCACATCCGCTATGCTTGAATAAGCCAGACGGATTAAGGCGTCCGGAATTTCTTCCTTCGAGCCGATATTCAAATATTCATAGAGGTAAGCCAGTTCATATTCTGTCTTATCCCGGAAATAACCAACAACAGTATCATTATCATGTGTTCCGGTATATACCACTATGTTATTTTCTTCAAAGTTATGTGGAAGATTTTCATTTCCTGTATTTCCATCAAATGCAAACATCAGGATTTTACTTCCAGGCCATCCAATTCTTGCAAGAAGCTTTCTGCTCCCGGCGATGGCACTTCCGGCATTGTCTGCTATGATTCTGCAGTCACCGGCACTTTCTTCCATCACATCTGTCAATTTCTTTCCAGGACCCTTGTTCCATTTCCCATTGCAGCAATCCTTTTCCCGAAACGGAATCGTATAGTACCTTACAACTCCAAGGAAGTGGTCAATCCGGATTACATCATATAACGCTGCGTTTTTCTCAATCCGGTGTCTCCACCAGTCAAACCGGTACTCTTCCATATAAGAGTAGTCATATACGGGATTGCCCCATTTCTGACCTTCTTCTGAAAAATTATCCGGCGGGCTGCCTGCTACATACTGCTGGCTTCCGTCTTCTTCTAATAAGAAGAGTTTCCGGTCTGCCCACACATCAGCACTGTCCATTGCCATATACAGCGGTATGTCCCCAATAATCTGTATTCCTCTTGTATTTGCGTACTGTTTTAAGAATTTCCACTGTTCATAAAATTTATACTGGCAGAATTTCCAAAACAGGATCTCTTCTTTTAGTAATTCTGTGTATTCCTGTAATGCCTCCGGTGTACGATTTCTGATTCCCGGTTCCCATGCCATCCATTCCCGGTTATTTTCTTTTCCTTTGACTGCCATGAACAATGCATAATCAGTCAACCAGCAATCATTGTCTTCTTCAAACTTCCGGAAAGAAGGCTTTGCGGTATCAAACCGTTCAAATGCTTTCTTTAATATCTGAAAACGGTTTTCAAAAAGATTGGCATAATCAACATCTTTCTCATCTGCACCCCAGTTATAGCTTCGAATCTCGCTTTCCATAAGCAGACCGTCGCGAACCAGGTCATCTAAATCTATCAAATACGGATTTCCTGCAAATGCTGATATTGACTGATACGGGCTGTCTCCAAAACTGGTTGGTCCAATCGGAAGTATCTGCCAGTATCTTTGTTTCAGGTCTACAAGTAAGTCTACGAAATTGAAAGCTGCATCACCCAGAGTTCCGATTCCATAATCAGATGGAAGACTTGTTATTGCCATCAGGATTCCTGCTCCTCTGGTTAGTCTCTTTGCCTCCAATGTTTTTCCCCCACATCGGTTTTTGTTTTTTGCTTTTCGTTAATTTTCGTATCTGAGGTTATTTTACGTCTTTTTAACAACTTTGTCAAACAAAACAGTCCTTTTAGCATCATTTTTGCCGTTTTTAACGGAATTCGCATTGTTTTTTTGGTTATATTGCTATTTAAAACCCTGTTTTTTTCGAAAAATAATATTTTGCAGTACTTGCACCTGTCATGCAAATTCTATATAATACAGAATATAAGAGGTTTTTGATATGATTTTACTTAAAATATACCAGATTTATGGAGGCTTGTTATGGTCACAATTAAAGATATTGCCAACCGGCTCGGTATTTCCGTCAGCACTGTTTCCAAAGGATTAAACGGTGCCAGTGATATCAGTGAAGATTTACGGCAGATGGTTCTTGATACCGCTGTAGAAATGGGATATCAGTCCAAGAAGATGAAAAAGGACGAAAACAAGAAGCTTTGCCTTTTTATAGAAAATATGGACTATGAAACAGCCAACCAGTTCGGATACGAAATCATCCTGGGTTTCCGTCAGGCTGCTTTCCGGGATGGCTGGTCCGTCAGTGTAATTCCGGTTACTCCGGCTTTCCAGATGACTGAAAAATATGATACTTACATGTTAAAGAACGGTTATTCCGGCGGGTTCCTGGTAGGCTTTGCTCTCCATGATGACTGGATGCGGCAGCTTGCCTTCACCTCCATTCCGACCGTTCTTTTCGATAATTATATTAAGAAGAATCCACATGTGTGCTATGTAGGAACAGATAACTCTGAAGGAATTGAATCTGCAGTCGACCATCTCTATCAGCTTGGTCACAAAAAGATTGCTTTTCTCAACGGTTCTCTCTATTCCATGGTCAGTGAGAAACGCTATCAGGCATATTTAGATGCCATGAAATCCCACAATCTTCCAGTAGAAGAAGATATGGTTGCACATGGCTACTATGTTGCAGACAGTGCAAAATATCATGTACCGAATTTTCTTGCTGCCGGAGCAACAGCAATTCTCTGTGGTAATGACCTGATTGCTTCCGGAGTCATTACAGAATGCCGGCTTCGAGGTTTTTCTGTTCCGGATGATATCAGTGTGGTTGGTTTTGACGACCTGCCGATTTCTTCTTTCTTAGAGCCGCCACTGACTACAGTCCGTCAGGAAAGAACCGAGCTCGGCAAATGTGGATATGCTGCTCTGAGTAACCTTATTAATCATGTCTCCGTCAGCATGACTTTACTGCGTCCGCAGCTTATTACAAGAGCTTCTACTGCTCCATGTGCAGAGAGAGAAGAAGAGGCAGAAAAAGAATAGGACTATTCACAAAGGGAACATCACAACAATGGAAATGTGCTTTGCGGATTTCCGGCATAAAAAAAAGGAAACGACCGTTTCCTTTTTTAATGCCCGCGACCGGAATCGAACCGGTACTGTGTCACCACAACAGGATTTTAAGTCCTGCGCGTCTGCCAGTTCCGCCACGCGGGCAAGTATCTTTTTATAGTTACATAAAAAAATCCTCATTGCATAACCACAATGAGAATGGGCAGAGGTGGATTCGAACCACCGAAGCAATTTGCAGCAGATTTACAGTCTGTCCCCTTTGGCCACTCGGGAATCTGCCCATTTATCAGTCATTAATTGTCCTGACGAATATAGATTATAGCATAACGCCCTGCTGTGCGCAAGGCGTTTTTATGCATTTTTTGCATTTTTTATTTTGCCATTTTTTTATTCTTCCGGATTCTTTCCTTTCAGAATGACAGCTGCATGCTTTGGCAATGTAATATCCAGTCTTCCATTGACGATGTCATAGCTGACAGAAGAAATGGAGTATCCATTTTCACTAGTAAAAAGTATCTGTTCTAAAGTTCCGTACTTCGGAAGCCCCACTGCCCATACTGACAAATCAATGTGCCGGATATTTTCATCATTATTTACAATAATGACAAACTGCTGTTCCCGGTTAAATCTTCCATAGCAGAGAAGATTATCCTCACCATTCAAAAATTTCACACTTCCGGTACGAAGTGCCGGGTTCTCTTTATGAATCCTGATGATATCACGGTGGAAACGAATCAGCTCCTTATCTTCCCGGCCCCACGGATAAGTTCTGCGGTTATCCGGATCTGTAAATCCACATAGTCCGGCTTCATCACCGTAATAAACGGTAGGTGCTCCCGGCCAGGTCATCTGAATAACAACCGCCTCCCGGAGAACTGCTGTATTTACGCCCTCTTCTGCTGCTTTTGTTCCAAGGTGCTCCGCTCTACCTACTTTATGATTGGTTCTGGTTAAGAATCTGGAATGGTCATGGTTAGAAAGTTCATTCATGGAGCACTGCAGCGATGGTGTCAAAAAGCTTGCCATATAATGCTTCATAGCACCTTTAAAGTTCTCAAACTTTCCGATATTTTCCGGTTTAAAATCATCACTGTGTTTCTCCATTCCGGTAAGGAACCATGTCACCGGCTCCATAAAAGCATCATAGTTCATAACTGTATCCCACTGGTCTCCACCCAGCCAGTCTCTCGGGTCGCCGTAATGTTCTGCCAAAATCACTGCCTGTGGGTTGGCTTTCTTTACGGCATCACGGAATTCTCTCCAGAACTGATGGTTATATTCCGGACTGTGTCCCAGATCTGCCGCAACATCCAGTCTCCAGCCATCGGCATTATAAGGTGGAGAAACCCATTTTGCAGCCACATGAAGAATATAATCATGCAATGTATCTGAATCTTCATAATTAAGCTTCGGCAATGTATCATGTCCCCACCAGCCATCATAACTTCCGTTATCCGGCCATGCATTCTGATCATGGAACTGGAAAAAGTCATTGTACGGACTGTCCTTGCTGATATAGGCTCCCGGTTCATAGCCTGCTTCACTACGGTAGATTTTTTCACGATCCAGCCATTTATTAAAGGAACCGCAATGATTAAACACTCCATCCAGGATAACGCGGATGCCCCTCTGGTGCGCTTCCTTTACCAGCGTTGCAAAAAGTTCATTGCTTGCCTCCAAATTCCGTTTATCCGTCACGCGGGTGATATAGCGGCTGGCATGCTGGTTATTGCGGTCACCCGGTTGTAAAAGTTCTCCCTCATCCACCACTATTTTGCCGTAATGCGGGTCAATATAATCGTAATCCTGAATATCATACTTATGATTGGACGGAGAAACGAACAGTGGATTGAAGTATATCACCTCTATTCCAAGTTCTGTGAGATAATCCATTTTCTTTCTCACGCCCTCTAAATCTCCGCCATAAAATTCTGCTACCGAAAAATTCTCCGGGCATTTCTCCCAGTTATCTACCTTCTGACTGGTAGCACGGATATAGAAATATTCATCCGTCAACGGGTCGTTGGAAGTGTCTCCATTGTAAAAACGGTCTGTTAAAATCTGATACATAACCGCCCCTTTTGCCCAGTCCGGCGTGGAAAAACCCGGTACAATTTCAAAATTATACTGCGGTCTTGGTGTCTGATTCACGCCATAGCGGTCAAAGATACAGTGAAGCATTCCCGTCTCAATTTCAAAGTAATAGTAGAAATGCTCCTCTGTCATACGGATTTCTACGGAATAATAATCAAAGAGCCCCTCTGACTCGGTCTTTTCCATAAAATATTTTTTCTGTTCTGTACAAAGCCAGACTGCATCTACATTATCTCTTGCTGTACGAAAACGAATGGTCACCAGCTCTCCGACTTTGGGTTCTGCCGGACTACGATAATCTTCTGTTCCATCAGAAAAGAGTGCGCGTTTTCTAAGAATCGGGCGCATCTGCATAATATACTGCTGAATTCTGTTCAATTCATAAATCGATTGCTGTTTCTTCATCATCTTACAACAAGCCTCTCGTTTCTAAATAATTATTTTTATTACTATAATATACGAAAGTTCCAAAGATTACAACCAGAAAAGGACGGATACATTTTCCGTATCCGTCCCCTCTTTAAAGAAGTAACTCTATGAAATCTATTATATACCTAACTCCGCCTTTACGTCTGATACCCATTCTTCTACGGTACCATACCATTCAATCATTTCATTTAATTTGTCTTCTTCAATTTCAGTGTCTCCCTCTAACAGCTCTTTGTGCTGCTGTAAGACATCTGCCATTTCAACCATGGTATCAATCACATCCTGGTCGTATGCATCCGGATCCGCATTGATGGCATTCGCTACTTCATTGAATGATGTGCTTGCTTTATTGAATGCATCAATTGCAGCCTGTTTATCCGTTCCCCCGCAGGCAGCCAGTGAAATGCACATAGTCAATACCACTAAACATGAAATTATTTTCTTCATTTTCATCTTCCTCCTGTCTTTTGTGTGTCATCCTTGACTTAGATATATTTTACCATTCTTTCTTATCCAGCAGGAGATTCACGTCTCAAACGGCAGTAAAATGTACTGAATCGACATTCTTTTCCGACAGATTCAAACGGAGTACAAAATACTCTTTTTCCAATGAAAATGTATATACACCTCCATAGCGTTCCACAATGGCACAGATACTCCGGGTTCCGATACCATGTCCTTTTTTCTTTGAAACCGGGACTCCGTTTTCGAAGATTGGTGCTCCGGCACAGGAGTTTTTTATCTGTAAAAATACCTGCTGCTGTTTTTCATAAATCTGTACTTCTATTCTGGCTTCTTTTCCCTCTTTTTGTACTTCCCTGCAGGCATGGATGGCATTTTCCAGGGCATTAGACAATAGCACACACAAGTCAGTATCACTTATCACCGTCTTCGCTTTCATGCCGCCTTCCACTTTCATCACAATTCCTTCCGCTTCTGCCCTTCCTGCAAAGGATGACAAAATCAGATTCGCAGCTTCGTTTTCACAATACTGTATCACCTTCTGCTGTTCTAGCTCATTACAGATATCAGATATATAATCCTCTGCCTTCTGGATCTGATGGTTCTCTAAACAGGCATATAGATATTGTAAATGATGACGCAGGTCATGGCGGTAGCGGCTCGCCAGATTCTGCGACTCCCGCAACGCCGTTATTTCACGCATGGACTGTGCCACCTGCATATCAAGGCTTTTTTGAATCTCCCTCATCCGGTTTTCTTCCTGTCCTTTTGTAAAGTTATACAACAAGAACACAAGATATGCCCCGCAACAGATAAACGGCATAAATTCCACAACAACCGGAGCCCCACTGGACAAAAGATCTGTGTACACCCTTGTCAGATAATCAAATACATAATACAGCACCGGTATCACACCAAACTGGCACTGCATTTTTCTGGAATAACCAGAAATATAGCGGACTGCCGGCGTCATAAAGTGCATCAGTCCAAACAGTAGTGGCAGCGTAATTAATAATTCCACCACATCCAACATCAATGCTCCTCCGCCCAAAATTTCCACTGCAAGAAGTGCCAGCCAGCGTCGTAACTGACAGCACAGGTATGCTGCCATCACAGAGAAAAACGGCCATAGCAGTTTACCGGTCAGTCCACATAACAGTAAAATCAACGGAACATGTACCAGCAGCGGATAAATCTGCCTCAAAAAGCCATCATCCCATACATAGTAAATAATCCCCTGTGCAATCGGAATCAGTGCGATGCATATCCAGAATATGATCCGGTTTTTCCGCCGGTCCAGTGCATCACAGAAGGACGCCGCCAGCACACTTCCAAAAACACTGACTGCCACATTGTTAAAAAGGGACATCCAAAGGCTCATAACGTCACCTGCCCATCTTCAAATGCATTTTTCAGAAATGCACTCTTTATTTCATTGTATTTCCCTCTTGGAATAGGAATTTCCACAAAGTTTGACATCGTAATGGTACGATAAGAAAGATTCTTTATATATTCCAGATTCACAAGATATGAACGATGTGGACGTATAAAGGTTCCATAAGGCATAAGCTGCCGGCACAGTTCATCCAGGCTGCCGCTGCATTCATATACCGTCCCATCGACAAGATGTATCAATAAAGTCCTGTGAATTACTTCACAGTATTCCAGCTGTTTTAACTCAATCCGGGCAATTCCCGTCTTACAACGCAGTACAATACTGCTGCCATGCTCTTTATCCATCTGTTCTAACACAGAATCCAGCAGATGATAGAATCCGCCCTTTTCAATCGGCTTCAACTGGTAATAATATGCTTTCACCTCATAAGACTGCACCGCAAACTCCACCGAAGAAGTAAGAAAAATAATTTTGATATTATTATCAAACTTCCGAATCTCGGATGCCGTTTGGATTCCATCTACCCCCGGCATTAAAATATCCAAAAACAAAATGTCAAAGCGGGTTCCTTTTTCCATTTCATTCAGCAAATCCAGCGGACTGTGATAGACTTTTGCATCTATTCTGTAATCACGCTCCCTGCGATACTCCTCCAGTAAGCTCTGCAGTTCTTTTAAAACCGTATCGTCATCATCGCAAAATGCTGCCTTTATCATGTTGTATCTCCCATCTATGTATCAGCTTTATCGAAATATTCTTTTCTTAAGATTCATTATAGGCAGTTTTAGGACCGATGTCCACTGTTTGAGGGATGGGAGTTTTCTATGCGAGATAAGTGAGGGAAAAACTCCCTCACTTCCGCGATAGGCTCAGGAACAAGTTCCCTCGCTATCGCGGTATTCGTCAAAGTTCCAAGCTGTAAAAAAGAAACTCAAGCAAGCTTGGTTTCTTTTCCTCGCCTGTCACTTTTCCTCATTACTCGCGTAAAAAAAAGACAGCCACCGATCGGCTGCCCTTTTAAGGAGAAGGTATTTTTACTATGGGGTGTAGTAAAAACTATATATATAATGTATTGGGGGGTTTTTACGTTAATTATAGTATCACCTCTCCCGTTTAAAGTGTGCACAAACTTCACAAAAGTTGTGCCTACTTTTTGTATACTTTATATAGTACCTTTTTCCCATTTTCGAAAAAACTTTCTATTTGTGTTCTATTCCTCCGTTGTCTCAGTTACAACATCAGCTCCGCTCTGGAATAATGCTTCAAATTCATCTCTTCCAATCTTTTCTTTTTCCAAAAGAAGGTCTGCTGATTTATGGAGTACATCACTATTTTCCTGAATGATTGCCCTTGCTTTGGCATAGCATTCGTCAATGATACGTTTTACTTCTTCATCAATTTTGGATGCCACACCCTCGCCATAGCCTCTGGTATGTGCAAGGTCTCTTCCGATAAACACTTCGTCATCATCATTGTTATAATTAATCAGTCCGACATTTTCAGAAAATCCATATTTCGTTACCATTGCTTTGGCAAGCTCGGTTGCCTGCTTGATATCCTGTGAAGCTCCGGTTGTGATATCATCAAAAATCAACTCTTCTGCCACACGTCCACCTAATGAAACAATTATCTGCTGCAGCATTCTTCCCTTGGTATCAAACATTTCATCACGCTCCGGCAATGGCATCGTATAGCCTGCTGCTCCACCACCGGTTGGGATAATGGATACGGTATATACCGGTCCCACATCTGGAAGTACATGGAATAAAATCGCATGACCCGATTCGTGATATGCGGTAATCTTCTTTTCTTTCTCGGTAATAATCCGGCTCTTCTTCTCCGGACCGACACCTACTTTCAAGAAGGATTCCTTAATATCTTTCTGGATAATATAACTTCTGTTTTCTTTGGCTGCAACAATTGCCGCCTCATTTAAAAGATTCTCCAGGTCTGCTCCGGTAAAACCTGCTGTAGTCTGTGCGATCTGTTTCAAATCCACATCCTCTGCCAGGGGTTTATTCTTTGCATGTACCTTTAAGATTTCTTCTCTTCCACCAATATCCGGACGCCCCACATGTACCTTACGGTCAAATCTGCCCGGACGCATGATAGCAGGATCTAAGATATCCACACGGTTGGTGGCTGCCATCACGATAATACCCTCGTTGACACCAAATCCGTCCATCTCTACCAGCAGCTGGTTTAACGTCTGTTCACGCTCGTCATGACCGCCGCCCATACCGGTTCCTCTTCTTCTTGCCACTGCATCAATCTCATCGATAAACACGATACAAGGTGCATTTTTCTTGGCATCTTCAAAAAGATCACGTACACGGGATGCGCCGACACCCACAAACATTTCCACGAAATCAGAACCGGAAATGCTGAAGAACGGTACACCTGCTTCTCCGGCAACTGCCTTGGCAAGCAGAGTCTTACCGGTTCCGGGAGGTCCCACCAGAAGAACTCCTTTCGGGATTCTCGCTCCCAGTCTGGTATACTTTCTCGGCTCTTTTAAGAAATCTACAATTTCTTCTAATTCTTCTTTTTCTTCCCGCAGTCCTGCCACATTTTCAAAGGTTACATTGCGGTTCTCATCGGTGGTCATCTTTGCCCGGCTTTTTCCAAAATTCATCATCTTGCTGCCACCACCACCGCCTGCTGCCTGATTGTTCATAACAATCATAAACAGAATAAACATTGCTCCAAACACAAGTAAGAGCGGCAATAAATTCATCAGCCAGTTTTCTGCCGGAATATCATTCACCACATAAGAAGTAAATTTTTCCTTATCCATCAGCGATTGAGCCTCACTGACATCCAGCACATATAAGGTCTCTTCTGACTTATCCGTTTTGACAATATCCAGTCTTCCGGTTGGATAAACTCTGTTTGGCTGCACTTCTACAGATTTAATCTCATCATCAGCCAGTTCCTGTTTAAACTGGGCATAATTATAGTCATCCTGATTCAGATGCTGTCCGTCCAGTAAGAACCAGACCAAAACCACAACTACAATCAGACTGATATAAAAGCCCCATCCTCTATATGATTTCTTCACGCAAACTCCTTCCTATCCCAAATCAAGAATGCCAATGTATGGCAGATTGCGATAGCGCTGGTCATAATCAAGACCATATCCTACTACAAATTCATCCGGAATTTCAAAACCGGTATAATCTACCGCAACGTCTGTTATCCTGCGATCCGGTTTATCTAACATTGCACACAATTTTAAGCTCTTCGGTCCTCTGGCGGATAAATCATCCAGCAGATAACGCAGTGTTCTTCCTGTATCAATAATGTCTTCAATGACAATTACATTTCTACCTTCAATAGATTCTTCCAAATCTTTCTTTATGGTGATTTTTCCACTGGACACGGTTGACGCGCCATAACTGGAAACGCACATAAAATCAATTGTTACCGGCACGGTAATACGCTTTGCCAGTTCACAGGTAAAGAATATACTTCCCTTCAGTATGCAGATTAAATGAACGCTTTCACCTTCATAATCCTTGCTAATTCTTTCTCCTAATTCAGCAATTTTACGATCAAGTTCTTCCTCTGAGAGTAATACACGAATCTGCTCACTCATTGTCTTCTCTTCCTCCATGATATTGTATTTCCAAAATTGTCTTCGTTGTACTGCTTACTTTGTAATATGCACTGATTCGGTATCCCACAATCCACAGGATATGAGCACCGTCTGCCACCAACGGAATAGTGTCCCGCTGCTCTTTTAAAATTTTCTCATTTACAAAATACTGCTTCAGCTTCTGTGTTCTGCCCGTCTCATCCAGCACAAAATAATCGCCCGGCTGTCTGTTCCGAATCAAAAGACTATTTTTTATTCTATCATAATCCAGCCATTTCGTATACTTTTTTTTAGAAATTCCTTCCGGTAACTCTTCCCGTTTATAAATCCGGCAGGTAAAATCCGGATGTTCTTCTATTGAAATCCCACAACAACCGGCTGGTTGACCGCTTTGTCGTCCGACCGGCTGACTGGAAGACTGACTGGATAGCATTCCTACCGGTTCTGTAATTTTATGCTCCGGTTGTTTTTCGCACTTTTGCAGACGCACCCCGCCGTAAGTCCGCTCTGCCACCACCTGGTAAGGCAGGTTCACGCTTCTTCCCGTCTGCATGGCAAAAAGTTTCTGCACCAGTTCTACATGGGTTCTTGTAATATCTTTACTGCTTGCGGCCGTCTCACAGATACACTCCTTTATCATGCTTGTATACAGGATTTCCGGTTCTTTTAAAAGTTCCTCCGATATCAGGAAAGCCTGCGTCTTCCGGAAATCTTTTTCTACATATTGTGCTTTTTTTTCTTCTATTACAGCAGACAGATATTCCTGTGTCTTCCGGATGTCATCCCCAAGCTGTTCCATATGGGCATAAACTCCGGCATTCAGTTCCTCCAACACTGGAAGCACCTGATTACGGATCCGGTTTCTGCTATAATCCAAAGATGCATTGGTAGCATCCGTACAGTAGCTTTCACCTTTTTCTTTTAAATAATTTTCGATTTCCACCCTTGCCGTATGAAGAAGCGGACGGATGATGCCATCTCTCACCGGCGGAATTCCAGCCATGCCACGCATGCCGCTGCCCCGGATCATATTCCAGAGCATGGTCTCTGCCAGATCATTACGGTTATGGGCAACTGCAATTTTCCCTTCCGGCGCACCCAGTTCTTCTAACGCTTTATGAAAACTTTCGTATCGTAAATTTCTTCCCGCCTCTTCTTCCGAATATCCATGCTGCTTTGCATATTCCGGCACATCATAATCATAGCGGAATAGCTGCACCTGATACTGCCTGCAAAGTTCCTCTACAAACGCTGCATCCTGAAGGCTTTCTTCGCCCCGGATGCCATGCTGCACATGGACTGCTGCCAGCGTAAAGGAAAGTTTTTCTTTCAATTCCAGCAGATGCAACAGCAGGCATACGGAATCTGCGCCACCGGACACTCCGGCAACCACTACATCCGACTGCTCAATCATATGATATTGTTCCAGAAAAGATTCTACACCAGGAATCATATTATTTCTCCCAAATTGCGGTAGCAAGCACCGTCATATCGTCTGCTGCCTTTCCTCCGGTAAAAAGTAACACCCGCTCCAAAATGCGTTTTGCAAGAATTGTTGCATTATTGGTCTCAATGCTTTCTATAATTTCCTGCATGGTTTCTTCCGGATTCGGCACATGTAAATATTCTAGCACACCATCTGATACCATGACAAGGAAATCTCCGTTATATAAGTCCTTTTCGCTTTTTTCCATATCCAGTTTATAAGACACGCCCACCGGAAGACTGGTGGAAATAAGACATTCCACTATGCCATTTCGCCGGATAAAGGTTGCCGCCGCTCCGATTTTATAAAAGTGGCAGGTTCCGTCATATAAATCCAGTTCACTGATATCCACCGTGGAAAATAAATCCTCCTGCCCTTTCATCACCATGGCAGAATTCATCATGCGGACTGCCGTTTCCACATCAAATCCCGCCTCCAGGAATTTTTCCACCAGTTCAATAACCATTTCACTTTCCTTGCAGGCAAGACTTCCAGAACCCATGCCATCCGATAAGCACATGACCATTTTTCCACTTTCCGGCTCCAAAAAGGAAAAGTTATCCCCGGAAACTGCTGCTCCATCCTTTACCATCCGGGCTACGCCATAAATTGCCTGAAACCGCGGCTCTTCTTCATAGGTATAGAGGTTGACGCCTTTTCCAATCAGCGTCTTGGTATCCTTCTCCGGAATCATGCGCCGGTTCAGTGCTCCGGCTACTGCCTTTGTCAGTTCTCTCGTAGTGACACAGCCATCTTTTACCATGACTTTCATCACAAGCTGCCAGCGGCCGTTTTCCTTTTCCCAGAGCTGTTCATCAATCACTTTTATGCCCCGCTCTCTTGCCCGGTAAGCTATGTCCTGCAGATTTGACCGGCACTCTTCTGTAATATTTTTCTGCTTCTTTGCACAATCCTCCATGATATATGCCATGGCATCCAGCTGCTCGGCTATGACCTCACGGTTTTCTACCAGCCGGTTGTACCACGCCATATTTAAAGAAGCTTTTTCAAATATCCGAAGAGCCTCCGCCGTCATTTCCTGCATATAGGGGCAATATTCTTCCATTTTCTTTTCAATATCGCGGTTTGTCTTTCCCGCCTCCCGGATAGATTGCAGCAGTGACGACAAATAGCCGTACATGGGGCTGTCATCCTTTTCCCAGCAAAAAGCGCACTGGTCGCAGGAAACACACATTTTCCCAGTTATCTCATTTTGCATCCTGCCCATTTCCTCTGCCGAGAAACTGGTATGTTCCACATTCATCCGCCCGAATATATCTGAAAGGCTTTGAAAGGACTTTGCATAGGTCAGTAGTTTTTCTTCTTCATTACTCTTTATCTCCGGTATTGGCTGATTCACAAATGTGAATTCCAGAAAGCTATGTATGATACGGCTTAACACCATGGTGGCTGCAAATATAAAGACTCCTTCTAAGACCGCCATTTCCGTCCGCATTCCGTCTCTTACGTTTAACATTTCTCCAAATACGGATAATAAGGTTGCCGAACAGCCTGCGCCAAAGGCAGCTATCCAGGTATAGCAGCCTTTATTTACCCATTCTGCCAGCTTGATGATTACTATGGTTACCAGCAGTGTCATTACATATTTTGTCATCAGTGTCAGCGGCAGCATAAATGCCATTCCAAGAAACATTCCAATTCCCAGCAGCAGCCGTCCGCCCCGTTCCAGGTAAGCTGCCGCAAAATATGCCGGGATAAAAGGGTAGCAGCCTGCAAATCCTAATTTACACACTGCTACCCCTATAAAGCATATTACCGCCTGTTTCGTTCTCAATTTCTTCATTTCCATTGTTCCTCCTTCTCCTGTCATTTGTGACAGCAGAAGCTATTATAGAAATGTTTGTCCGAAATCTTTGTCAAACCGTTGTCTCATTTCAAAAAAGTTTTCGGCAAAAAGCGGAATGGTTTGTCTATTTTAAGTTTTTCTATGGTCTTTATGTTCTCGAAGCTGTTCTACTTCTTGTCTTCCTTGAAGATAATCTCATTTTCATGGGTCAGTCCCAGCTTGCTCTTTGCCTGGTCTTCAATATATTCCTGACTCTTGGTATATTCTTCGTAATTATCCAGCTGATTCTGACGTTCTGTTTCATCTTCTAAAGATTCCGTCAGTGCCTTCTCTCTGGCAGTATACTCCTGCTCCTTCTGGTAGAGCTTAACAATCTGAACTGACATAATCACTAAGAACATTATCGCAATCAAAGAGATACAGATTCTTCCGTTTCGTTTCTGTTTTCTTTTTCTTCGACTATTTGTCATACTCATTTCCTCATCTATAGTTTACATAACACCATTCTAATAGTTTTACGGATTTTTTTCAACGTTTTTTGTAATTTTCGTAATAATCTTCTGATTTTCCCTTTCAGGAAACGTAAGGGTACTGCCACCATGCGAAATACTGCCCGCAATGGTTTCCCCACTACTTGAAACAGTTTCTTAAATACTTTTACGATTCCCTTCACCAGCCATGGACTGATGGCATAATTGCATAACAGCATCCCAACACTCATGCCCAGCATGCAAAAGCCCCGGATTGCTCCGTCATTTTCCCGGCAGAGCATAATAAATATAAATATGGCACTGCCGATGCAGTACAGCATATCCTCCACTGCAACCATCCCGGTTCTATGGGGTATCAGCCTGCGCAGAATCCGAAGCAGGTCAAAGGCTAAGATTAACAGAAATCCCACCAGCATGAACCGGAGGAACCTTAAGGCTTCACCGGAAATTTCCGGGCTGATTTCTATCATTTAAACAACCTGCCTAAGAAGGATTCTCCGCCACCTTTGTGATAGGTTTCCACATCCGAATAGGTTAAGCCATCAATTTTCCCTGTGACATCCACTTCCCCCTGTTCTAAGGACAGGCGGTTTACATGAAGGTCATTTCCCTTTATCAGAAGCATTCCCTGTTCTGTTTCCAGTAAAATTTCATTTACATCAAAAGAAAGCACATCCAGCACTCCGCTGAAGTTTGCACTTTTCCGGTTTGCCAGCAATACTTTATGTGCTTTTGCTGTTTTCAATTCTTCCATTCAGTCTCATACTCCTTTACCCGAAAGTTAGTCCTTTCCAAAATATATGAGACTGTTTCTCTTTTTATGCGTTTTTACTCTTTTACAGATAGCGGAATAATTCTCCTGCCTCTTCTTTCTTGGTGGTATCTGCGATTGCAACCACTTCTACTTTCACCGTCTTCTGGCCAAACATGATTTCGATGATGTCACCTGCTTTTACATTGACGGATGCTTTCGCCGGTTTGCCATTTACGGTGACACGTCCGGCATCACAGGCTTCGTTGGCAACGGTTCTGCGTTTAATCAGGCGGGTTACCTTTAAATATTTGTCTAATCTCATTTGCTTACCTTCTTTCTTTTTGAAATTCAAAGCAGCATTGTCCATCCTTCTATGTTCCATGAAGCAAAGAAACGGAAACTGGCTTTTGTATCTAATCAGAATGCGTTGTAATTTCTGTCCTGATTTTTCCTTGATGTAAGGCTGTCTTTCCGCTTGCTTTGACGGAATGCGGCGGGTGTCCGTCTGCTGCGGATACGACCACTCGCCAGCAAGGGTGGCTAAGCATTCTGCTTAAAGAAAATGGTTATTCTGGCAATCGGTGCAAAGTCGCATCCATGCTCCAATTGCACCTCGCTGACACCTCCCTGTGTCAGCGTTGCCGGTTGCTATGCAGAATGCAAGCCACCCTAACCGTCTCGTTCATGTATCCGCATACAGACGAACACCCACCGCATTTTGTCAAACATTGGAAAGACAGGCTCAATTAACAAAAGGAAAAATCAGGGCTGCAATTACAGCATTCTGGTTTCACAAAAACAGTTTCCGTTTCTGTGTCTTCATGCATATAGAATGATAGAAAATTCTTTTTTCATTCGAATTTCAATAAAAAAAGGTGTAGCAAAAGCAGTTTTCTACTTTCGTTACACCTCTAATCAGAATCATTTTATCAACTTATTTATTGATTAAATCTTTTAAAGCTTTTCCTGCTTTGAACTTAGGTGCTTTAGAAGCTGGAATAACCATCTCTTTACCGCTCTGTGGGTTTCTTCCTGTTCTTTCAGCTCTTTCAGATACTTCGAAAGTACCGAATCCAACTAACTGGATTTTCTCACCTTTTTTTAATTCTTCAGCTACGATATCAGTGAAAGCTTTTAAAGCTGCCTCTGCATCTTTTTTAGATAAAGCTGTTTTTTCAGCCATAGCTGATACTAATTCTGCTTTGTTCATGTTAAAATTCCTCCTCTGGATTTTATAATTCTTCTTGAGGTCTACACTCTCCAAGATTACCTACGAATATATTTATACTTGTTTTTCCTTTATTTGTCAAGGAAAATACGGTAAATTAAGGCATACAATTTGGTCTATAACATTTTGTTGATTTTGTCTAAAACTGCTTTTCCAAGGACTTCATATTTCTGTTCTGCTTCTTCCATAGATGAACCCTTCACACCAATGTAGAATTTTACTTTCGGCTCGGTACCGGATGGTCTTACACAGAACCACGCAGCATCGTTTAATTCATAGTAAAGTACATTAGAGCTTGGAAGTCCTGTTGCTGTTACTGCTCCGGTTGCAAGGTCTGTAATGGTATCCTTCTTGTAATCACGTACTTTTTCAACTTTATAGCCACCGATTTCAGTTAAAGTTTCGCTGCGCAGTGTATCCATGATTTCCTGAATCTTAGCCAGACCCTCGATTCCCTTTAATGTAATAGACTCAACATGGTCTTTATAGTATCCATATTTTTCATACATGGCAAGCATTGCATCCCAAAGAGTCATATTCTTGGTCTTGTAATATGCAGCAGCCTCACATAACGCCATAGATGCTACCACTGCATCCTTATCTCTTGCATAGGTTCCGGTCAGGCAGCCGTAGCTTTCTTCCATACCAAAGAGGTAGGTTCCTTTTCCGGTCTTTTCGAACTCTAAGATTTTGCCGCCGATAAACTTGAATCCGGTTAATACTTCGATTAACTGAATGCCATAGTATTCTGCAATGGCATCTGCCATATTGGTAGATACGATGGATTTGATAAATGCACCATCTGCCGGCAGGGAGCCGTTGATTGCTTTCTTTTGTCCGATGATATAATCACCAATCAGGCAGCCGGACATATTTCCGGTTAAGGAATGATATTCTCCCGTCTTAGAATCCTTTACATATACACCGAGGCGGTCTGCATCCGGGTCAGTTGCAAGGATTAAGTCTGCATCTACTTTCCTGCCCAGTGCAAGTCCCAATGCAAATGCTTCCTCTGCCTCCGGGTTCGGATAACTTACGGTTGGGAAATCTCCATCCGGAAGTTCCTGTTCCGGAACAACATATACATTTTCAAAGCCAAGCTCTTTTAACACACGGCGGACCGGGATATTTCCTGTTCCATGTAATGGTGTGTATACAATCTTAAGGTCTTTGCCTACTGCATCAATGGCATCCTGATGTACCACAAGCTTCTTAAGCTCTGCAATATAAGCATCATCGATTGCCGCACCGATAGTCTCATAAAGGCCTGCTGCCCTGGCATCCTCTAAGGACATGGTCTTAACGGTGCTGTAATCAGTTACTTTCTTTACTTCATCCATAATTCCGGTATCATGAGGTGGTGTAATCTGTGCACCGTCCTCCCAGTATACCTTGTACCCATTGTATTCTGGCGGGTTGTGGCTTGCTGTAATATTAATTCCGGCAGTGCATCCTAATTTACGGACTGCATAAGATAATTCCGGTGTTGGTCTTAATGACTCAAATACATATGCTTTGATTCCGTTTGCTGCAAGGCAAAGTGCGGATTCATCTGCAAATTCCGGTGACATATGTCTGGAATCGAAGGCAATTGCCACACCCTTATCCTGTGCATTTACTTTTAAAATATAATTTGCAAGACCCTGTGTTGCTTTGCGGACAGTATAGATGTTCATACGGTTGGTACCGGCACCGATTACCCCACGTAATCCTGCTGTACCAAACTCAAGATCTTTATAGAAACGATCCTCAATTTCCTTGTCATTGTCTTTGATTGCCTGAAGTTCAGCCTTGGTTGCCTCATCAAAATACGCTCCCTCAAGCCATGCTTCGTAAGTTTCCTTGTAACCCATTCCTGATTTCCTCCTACTTTTCATTTATGTTGTTTACCAAAAGAGCCTGCCAGTGGCAGCCTCCTTCGGATGTCTCGCCCTTTCATTTCTCTCACTAATTCGTAAGACTGTTAACTACCTGATTTAATGTACTTGTCGAAGAATTATTGTTACTGGTTAATGTATCAATAATTTCACTCAATGCCTTCCTATATGCATCAGAGTCACTGGATGAACTTCCACTGGAGCTGTTCGTTCCACTGGAATTCGATGTACTGTCGGAATGCTTATGCTCCACGGTTGTGTTCTCTTCATTTCCGGCAGTTTCCGTCGATTCTGTCTCTGTACTGCCCGTATCATCACCTGACAACGCAATCTCTATCTGCGCTTCCGGCGAATTTACATATAGCCGCTTCGACCAGGTGTCATATCCATCTGCAGTAATCTGTATGGAATGGATGCCATACTGCAGCTGTAATGGCTGTGTATAATCAACCTGACTACCATCAATATACATCAAAGCGCCTGCAACATCAACCGCAAAGGTTAAAGTACAATATTTCGGATCCTCACCCTTTATGGAATCTACATCCACGGAAATCTGCTCATTTCTTGTTACAGCTACCTCTGTGGAACCGCCGTAGCCATTGCCGGCAACGGTTAATTCATAGGTTCCTTCCGGCACCTCTAACTGCATATTCTCCGTGATCTTATAATAATTCTTATGATTCAGGCTTAACCAGCCGCCCTCTAATGCCTGTGTATTTACAAGCTGGATGACTCCATGTCCTGTTGTAACGGACACTGACAGCACTTTCCGGTCAATTCCCTGTATTCTTAAGGTGTCCTGTCCGGTAACTGCGGACAATTCTATGGCTGCATCTCCGGAAAACACTTGTAATTCTTCATCATAAGAATACTTTGTGTCTCCTATGGTAAATATCTTATCTTCTTCATTATAGGAAAATTTTCCGATATCGTCCATCTCCCATGCATCTGCCGACTGCTCCACCTTTTCTAATATCAGGTCTTTATCCCGGAGTGTTAAAGTAACCACTTTTCCCGGTACCATGGATGCAGCCGAAATCAGACTGCCATGTCTGTCTTTAAAAATTGTCCCATCTGTATAAGAATACTGTTCATAACGTCCCGTGTCAATATTCAGAAATGTCATTGTTGAAAGTGTTGTATCAGCACCACTTACCGTATACAAGCTGCTTTCCTCTGCCTGTGTCACTTCCTCCGTTGCTGCCTCAACACCTGATACATAGCCTTTCATGCTGACAGGCCCATCGTCTTTCCTTCCACAGCCGCTCAAGGCCACAAATACTGTGAAAATAGCCAAGGCCAACAGCCAGTGCTTCCCTGATTGCTTCATTTCGCACCTCTTTTTCTCCTGTATGCTCTTTTCCTCCGGCAATTGCCTGTACATGATTATACATGATTATTCCACAAAATAAAATAACATTCTTAAAAACTGCTGGCGGATTTCTTCCTGTTCGATAACCCGGTTCAACTTCTCAATGTCTCTGCCGGACACCCACGCCTTATTGGCATTAAAGTAGTGATTTGCCACTTTCCAGAACTTCTGTGGGTATGCCATCCTTACATAAAGCTGCTCCCATTCCTCTGGTAATAATTTTCGTCTTTTTTCGTAAGCTGCCAGCATATCCGTTGCCAGCCCGATATTAAAATTATGTTTTTCCATCAGTTTCCGTAAGAAATGCGCCAGATCCCCTACCAGCACATCATAATGTGCCTGTTCAAAATTTGTAATTATAATTTTACCATGGGTAAATAATACATTATGCTGGTTAAAGTCTCCATGGCAGATTCCATACATTGCTGCTTCCAGGCTCTGCTTTCCGCTCTGCCCCTGCGTTTCACCCGGATTTGGTTTCATCAGCCGATGTTCCACGTCCAGTGCCTGTTTTAAGAAAATCTCATAATTGCGCATAAATATCATTTCAAACTCATTCTTTTTATGCTTTCCATGAATATAATTGCGCACCTTTTTAAGCTCCCGGTTGTGCCGGAATACCTCCATGGCATAATCCTGTCCGCCAATTTTTAAATTTTCATCCTCCACCTTCTGCAGGACAAGATGCAGCTTTGCCAGTTCTTCTACCGCAGCAAGTACATCATCACGGCTCCTGGTCTCACACTCCCTGCCCTCCATATATTTTCTGGCATAGTACCAGGTTTCATCCACCTCCTGGACTAAAATTTCTCCTTCCCTGGTATGTATGATTTCATCTGCTTCTATTCCATTTTCTTTCAGACGGAGCAAAACATGTTCTATAGCTTCCGCTCTGCCTTTTGACCCGCGAAAAGATCCTATTATTATTTTTCCGCCCTCTGATGTCGTGCAGATATAGGTTCCCCTTCCTTTCTGGATGGCGGTTACCTCAAACGGATACTGTTCTAACAACTGGCTCGATAAATTATACACAAAAACCCCTCCATACGACGAATTCGCACAAATCTTTATGCGTCTTTCTATCATATGAAGAGGTTCTTTAAAGTATAACCTGTCAGATATTCTTTTGTATTCTTTTCCGGTTCTTCAATTACCACATCTAAAAGTTTTGCCAAAATGTTCCCTATCTGCGGACCGGGCTTCACACCAAGTTCTATTAAGTCCCGTCCGTTAAGTGCAAGGTCTTTTAGTGTCAGACAGTCTGCATCTTTGATTATTTTATCATAAATCTTATGATATCCGTCCAATGCTTCAAGCTTTTCTTTCCTCTGATAATCACTCTGGGCTAAAATATCTGCTTTCTTCAGTTCAAATATAACCGGGTAGCACTCTAATCCGGCTTTCTGTACCGCCTTTCGTACGGACTCCGGTGTCAGTACCGGGTTAATATCGTGAATTGCCACCAGCCGGCAGACCATATCAATGGTTGCATTGTCGAATTTTAATCTGCGTAAAATTGTCTTCGTCTTCTTTGCCCCCACCTGCGGATGCCCGTAGAAATGGTCAATTCCATCTTCATCTGTACTGCGGCAATCGGGCTTTGCCACATCATGAAATAATGCTGCAAGCCGTAGCACCTTGTCTGCTTCCACACCTTTTAACACTTCAATGGTATGCTCTCCTACTGTATAACAGTGATGGGGATTATTCTGTGGTGTACGCATCATCACCGAAAATTCCGGCAGTACCACATCCGCAATTCCTGTGGCATATACGGTATGCATCTCCTCCGGATGGACTGAGGTAAGAAGCTTAACCAGTTCTACCTGAATACGCTCTGCACTGACCTTTTTTAACATCGGTGCAAGCTCCTGAATCGCTTCTGCTGTCTCTTCTTCTATATCAAAGCCCAGCTGTGCCGCAAATCGCACTGCCCGAAGCATCCTTAAAGCATCTTCCCCAAATCTCTCCTTTGGTTCTCTTACACAGCGGATGATGCCACGCTTTAAATCTCCTGCTCCGTCAAAAGCATCCACCAGTCCCCGCTGTTCATTATATGCCATGGCATTAATGGTAAAATCCCTGCGTTTTAAATCCTCTAAAAGATTATCTGTATAGGTTACTTCCTTCGGATGTCTGGCATCCTCATATTCGCCATCAATCCGGTAAGTTGTCACCTCATACCCTTTTTTATCCAGCATTACCGTTACCGTTCCATGCTCAATTCCAGTATCAATGGTGCGCCCAAAAATTTCTTTTACGTCTTCCGGATAAGCAGAAGTGGTAATATCCCAGTCCTGAGGCACACGTTGAAGGAGGGTGTCTCTGACACACCCTCCTACTGCATATCCTTCAAAGCCTGCTTCCTGCAGCTTCTCAATTATAAACTTAACATGCTCTGGAAGCTTCATTACCATACGTTTTCCCGTTTCCTTTGCTTTACTTCTGTTCCTGTTCTTCAAAGAACTTATACGTTCCTTTGGATTCTGCTTTTACTGCATACAGAAGATCATCTGCCACTTTAATCATTTCATCAATGTCTTCTGCCTTCTTTACCTGATTGGAAGAAATAATACCAATAGAGCAGGAAAGTAATTTCTTATCATCAATCTCAACCGGCTGTCCGATTTCTTTTGCAATCAGTTCCCTGAACCCATCCTGTTTCTTAATCTCTTTATAGATAGCCTTTGCGGTAGCCTCTAAGGTCTTTTTTTCTCCGGTGTAGAGGAAAATAATAAATTCATCACCACCGAAACGTGTCACAAAGCCCTTGTCCCTGCAGACCCTGCTGAAGATATTTGCCATGGACTTAAGCAGCAAATCTCCCACATCATGTCCAAAGGTATCATTATATCCTTTGAAATTATCCAGATCGATAAACATAATACCAAAATCATGCTTCATGTGGCCCTTTTTAATCTTCCGGATAATTTCCTCGATGTTCTGATAGAATCCCTTCCTGTTGAAAATTCCTGTCAGCTGGTCGGTTACTGCAGATTTATACAATGCAGTATTCATTTCGTAGAGCTTCTCATATGCATAGAGACGATTCAGTGCATACTGCACTTCCCGGAACAAAAGCTCATAAATCCGCATATCACTCTCATCTAACATATAGCGGCTGACGGAAGAATGCCAGTTATCCTTCATCAGAATATATGCTATCATAATGCTTGTTACTTTTCCATTGTCAAAGAATGGAATAGCAACAAAGGAGCATACATTATCTTCACCAAACAGTTTGACCACATTCAGATGTTCCGAATAGTTACTGCTGATTTTCGATACAACAAACCCTCTCTGTGTCTTTTCGAACACTTCTTTTAAATACTTCTGCTCCTTCATAGAAAGACTGGCTTCTGTATTATCATAAAGTACCTTTGGTTTTCTTCCATGATACTGTATATATAATGCCCGGTCCAAATTAAAATGATACAGGAATGTCCGCATCACATTCTCTACCATTACTTCTGCCGAAACATCCGTCACATCAATTGTCTTCTGCCATGTCGACAGAAAATCCATCTGACGGCGTTCCTGCTTGTAAGCACGGTTTATGCTTTCCTGCTTCAGCTGCATTTCCATCTCCTGGGAAGATATCACATGAAGAGGTTCTTCTGATAAATACTGTTCCAATGGCTCTAATACCTTAATTTCTTCATCTGTGAGAGAATGGGTATTATCCTCAAGATATTGTTTTAAGATTGCCTCTTCATTGCTCTTAAGTTCCATTCTTCCTGTCTGCCCATAAAAGCGGATCCTGTCCTTACGGAACAGCTGATAACAGAAGAACTGGTTTCCCTCAGTCCGCACCAGATGTGTCTCTGCACAATTAAAATCTTCAAATGCTGACGAATCATTACCGGAATCCATTCCAAGTAATGCCCGTGTGAAATGATAAAGGAACATATCGTCATCACAACGTGCATAATCGTGGATGATTCCCACATCATTCTGAAGCTTTTCTTTTTCAATTATGTAATTTAAGAACTGTTTGCAGTTATTGAGGTACTGTTCACAGTTGAAGCGGTTGCCAAGCTTCTGATTGCACAATGCTAAGAGTCCATACAATTTACTTAAATTACAGACCCTCAGACTATTTAAATGCAGACGTTCAATGGTCTTCATACAGCGCATCAGATATTCATTGGCTTCCTTGAATTCTTCTGCTGCAATACAGTTAATTGCCATATTGTAATATACTTCCGCAATATCCTCCGGCAATTCCAGATTATATAAAATTTCTACTGCTTTCTGAAAATAACGCTTTGCAAGATCATTCTGTCTTAATGCCGTTAAGGTATAACCGATTCCCGAGAAAATACGTCCACTTTCCACAGAACGTTTGTTGTCCAGTGCTTCGAAAGTTCTTACCGAATACAGCAATGAAATCGGATACATACCGTTGGTAGACGCCAGCATAATATTCTTCTGGTATGCATTGTAAATAAGCTGTGTATTGCCAATTTCTGTTGCCAGTCTGATTCCCTTACTGAAATAAATAAGCTGGGATTCGGAATAATATGCCTTTGCTACAATCTCCGGCTTATTGTCATAGGCATACACATAAATGTACGCCAGATGATTCCGGTAGTCATATTTTATTAATTTTTCAATCATGGCATCGCTGACTTCCACGTTCTGTGCACAAAAGAAAATATTATTCCAGCCTGCCATCTTCGCCTGTATTTCTACCAGCTCTGCTTCAAACTGACCGCGCTCCATGCCACCTTCTGTTGCAATACTTTTTGCAACACCTGCACATTCAGTGGCTTCCTGCAGTTTTGACTGATACATATAAATTACAGAGCGGAGATAATATGCATAAAAACGCATCCTGCGGTTCTTTTTCTTCTCTGCAAGCTGTAAGATACCCTCACTTATTTCCAGTGCTTTTGGCAAATCCCTCATATATACCGATACATATGCATAGAACTGCCAGAGTTCGTATTTCACTTCATCCGATACTGTAAAATTATCAAATCTGATTCTGCGGTCTACTTTTTCCAGATAAAACAACGCCTGTTCAAAATCCATGAAAAAAACAAGATTCTGCAATGTTCTGATATCATCTGCAATACTTTCTGCTGTAATAACCTCATCTCTTTGTTCCCGGGATTCTCCGGCATTTCCAATGCGGAATATTGCAACATTATTGTCCAATTCCTCCGTTACGCTTTCCCAGCCCGGCAGCATATATTCCGGCAGCCGCTGCTGCTCATTCATGCCGAGAACGATTCCGATATTCTCTGTATGCTCTGCCTTTAACAGTTCATAGACTATTTCTATGGTTCCCATTCCGGCAAACTGCATGCGGTTAATCCAAAGCATAAACGGCTGTATCTTAGAAACTTCAACAAGCATTGCCACAATAGCATCATGCATCCGCTCCCGCTCATAGTCAACTTCTGTATACAATAAACTCTCTTTCCGGATACATTTTCCGGTCTCCCGGTATGCTGCAATAATTGGACGCTGCAGGGAATAGACATTACACTTGTCCAGGAATTCATCAAATGTCATCTCCTTCTGCTGGTCGAAAAGTTCCAAAATCAAATCCAGAAACGGCTCATATGCTCCCGATAATTTCTCTGCCCGGAATTCGTGGGCTACAAAACGAACCTCTTTATTATTCGTTATCTGCTCTGATATTTCCAACTGCTTTAATGAAAAATCATTGCTGTATTTTGCCAGAACAATGTTGTGTTCTTTCTTTCCAATCTGTGCAAAAACCTGTTCCAGAATACTGTTATAATATTTTTGAATCATCTGTTTCCCCCTTCAGAAATATTCAAAAAGGCTCTGAAAATATATGATAATTCCCTGTTATCATATACCTCCCTTTCTCTTTCTGTAATAACCTGTCTGGTATTTATAATTTATATATTAGTATAGTCCTCAAACCCACGGATTGTCAATGTTTGTTGCGACTTTTTGGGGGCTTTTTGAAGGGAGTTTTCACACTTTTCCGATACCATTTATTTTCATTAAAATACTGCAGTTTTATAATGCATGTATTGGTAATTGCAGAAATTTTAATGCAGCTCTTGCTGCAATCTCCGTCGGGTCAACTATATTTTCTCTGATTCCTGCCAGGGAAAAAGCAATTGGTAATTCAGTACATCCCAGAATCACACTTTGCGCACCCTGTTTAATCAAGGATTTTAAAATATCGTCAAGTCCGTACTTTTCTACATCCTTTTTTCCAGCTTTAATACATTGATAGATTACTGCCATAATTTTCTGTTGCTGCTCTGCATCCGGATAAATCGTTTTGATTCCCTGTGCCCGAAGCTCTTTCTCATAAACCCCACTCTTTATCACGCCATCCGTAGCCAATACGGCTGCACATGATATATTCTGCTCTTTTAAAGCTTTTACTGTCTCGCGGGGCATATGCAATATCGGGATATCAGTAAATATTTTTAACCGATCATAAAAAAAATGTGCTGTGTTACAAGGTATCATCAATAAATCTGCTCCCATATTTTGCAGACTTACTGCACTTTTTACCATCTCTGGTATAGGATCCTCTCCCTTTTCAAGAATAGCTTTCGTTCTATCCGGAATATTCGTGTTACAATCAACACAAACATGCACATAGTTCTGATCGCAGTCTGCATCTGACACTTCAAAAATCTTTTTCATTAAATCGCAGGTAGCCATCGGTCCCATGCCACCAATAATACCTATTGTTTTTTTCAATTCCGTTCCTTCTTCCTCAGGTCATGTGTCAAAGTTCAGAAAGCCCGGAAATCATTATCATTTCCAGGCTTTCCTTGTAATGTACTTCAAATTTTCCATCAAAATCTGACATGCTGTATGTTTACATCATTTTTTAAGTTTTTTAATACTCTACCTTCCACATATAGCGTCGTGTTGTCAGTGGATGCTGTCTCTCCTCAGCCAAAGCCTTATTATAAACCGGATATACATTTGTGAATAAGGAATGGTTAAAATAGTCTACGACTGATGCATCAATTGTAGACAGCCCTAAATCCTTTGCATCAATTACTTCAATCCGTTTTGCATAAGTCTTCAAAAACTTCAATGCACGTTCATCCAACGGTCGATTGGTTCCCTCAGAAACCTGAAGCACAAATGGTACTTCTTTATCTGTAATTTCGAAAGGTCCATGGAAAAATTCCCCACTGTGAATACTGGAAGAATGAATCCACTGCATTTCCATAAAAATACATATACTTTGCATATATGCTGCACCATAACCCGCTCCGCTTGCCATAGTATAAATAATTTTATCATCTTTATATTCCTTGGCAAACAGTTCAGCCCGTTTTTCCACATGCTTACATGCATGTTTCACAATACCATCAATACGTCCAACACCATCCATAAATTCTTCATAATGCTCATACCCTTCTGTCTGATTCAACAGTTCCACTGCCACCAGAAGTGCACAGATAATTTTTTCACCAGCAATATCCTTGTTATCCCCAAAAGTATAATTGATAATATAATCACCAAATGGGGTAATCTCTGATTCCTCTTTCCATGTCAGAATAATTACAGCTGCACCTTTTTCCTTTGCCAGCTTCGCTGCATTAATTGTTTCCGGTGTATTTCCCTTATGGCACGATAAACACACGATTACATTTTTTCCCAAATCCTTCGGAGTACTATATACAAATTCATTACTATTAATTAGTGCTGACTTAATATTTGCACATTCTCTTTCCATAAATGTTTTCGCTGGATAAAGTGCTCCATTAGAGCCACCACATCCCACAAAATATAATGCTTTAATACCGCCTTCTTCTTTTCTGCTTTCTAAAATTTCTGTAATTACATTCTTGATTTCTGTTGGTTTCATTGATAATCCTCCCATAAATATTTTTAATACATTGTTGTTATATTATTCTGCAAGCATTGGTCTTGCTAATTTCTGAATATATGAAATTTCTTCCTGGCTCAGTTTACAATACTCACTATTATCCATACTACATCCGGCATCCTGCACATACATCATTTTGGTATCCTTTTCTACAATGGTAAAAAACCAACGTTCTTTCGGTACATTGTATAAAGTTCCTTTCTCCACCGGAGTTAATTCAATATTAAACTTTCCATCTATTCTGTCCGCTGTAATAATAATACATTTTCCAGAAATCAAAATGAATTGTTCATCTGTCGTATGATGTATCTCTAAATGTTCTAACCCATCAATGTCATTATTCGGTTTCCAATTTTTGATACAAACAACCCATTTTTCATTCCGATATGCACATTCTATTCCTTCTCCATCATACCTGTAACTTGTCGGCTTTATATCCATATAGCGTTCCTCCTTAAACCTTTTAATTATTTCTATTATCAATTATTCTTCCTGCAATTGGCGTTCCATACCCAAACGCTCCTTCGACACCGCAAATCTTTGAAGCGAATTCTGCTCCAGCCTGCATGGCTTTCTTTAAAAGTTCTTTAACATTCCCATCATCTTTACTTTCTTCTTTAAAAAATTCCGGTTCTTTATACCGTAAAATATATGTCAAAAATGTCGCGAAATAAGAGTCTCCTGCACCCATAGTATCCATAATGCTTTCTGCCTTTACAGCTTTTTCATACATCATTTCACCATGGTATAAAATGTATGAACCATCTTCTCCTATTGTTCCCAGAACAAGCGGAACTCCAAGCTCTTTTACTTTACTCATTTCCCTTTCGCGTTCTTTATCACTTAAATGTGCACAGGAAAGCATTGCCACTTTAATATGCGGACAAATTTTTTTCAGATATTCGTCTGTCCATCGATTTGAAAAATCAAATGCAACTGGAAGACCCAAAGAAGCAATTTCTTCTATGTCATCATCTATATAGGCATTCAGATTTGTATAAATCAAATCAAACTTTCTTATATATGAAAAATCTTCCTGCGTAAAATCATAAGGATACTCTTTTGCCACACCTCCATGATTGGACCCGACAAATACGCGATCTCCCTGATTCAGTGTCACACATGCAAATCCATTTTCACCTTCATAATTCCTGCTATGTGAAAAGTCTACATTCATATTTTTCAGTGCTGCCTGAATGCATTCTGCTACTTCATCATTTCCAAATTTACCTAAAAATGCACTTTCTGCATTATTCATATGTGCATATGCACATGTGTTAACACACTGACCTCCTGGATACATTTTCCCCCTGGAAAGATATTTGTCACAAACTGCATCTCCAATTGCAATTATTCTAGGCTGTCTCATTTTTATTTCTTTCTCCTTTCTTTCAATTTTTCTTTCACCCAGACTCCCTCACCTCTTCTTTTTGCAACAAGCAATTATTTTTCCAGATTCGCTCTTTCATTTTTTCAGATAGCCATTATTAATATTTATGTATATCTGGCAATCCATCATGAGGTGGCAGTTCCCACAGCCTGTCAGAATAACACAGGCTGTGTGCTGTTACTGTTTTCTTTATTTTGCCACCACCGGTTTTTATCAGAAAACAAAATATCCTATTCCTGTTGCTACTAATACTGATACAATTGTACATACAAGTCCCGGCCGCATATAGCTGTGATTAAATATAAATTTTCCAATCTTCGTAGTACCTGCCGTGTCAAAAGCAAGACCTGCTATACACTGGCTGGAATCCGGGATAAAATAGTTGGATGAGCATGCCATCCATCCACCTACAATAATATAAGCCGGCAGATTCAATGCAATTGCAATTGGAATCATAATCATTGTCGTAGACGCTTGTGAACTTGTCAGTGCACCTACCAGAAATACTGCAATAATATAAATCCATGGATGTTCATTTGTTAAAGCTGACAAATTTTCTGTAATGAAGTTTGTCTGTGCACCAACAAAAGTATTTACCAGCCAGCAAAGTCCCGCTGCAAGAATAACAGCAAAGAATCCAGTCTTTAACAACGGTACTTCTAAAATGTCGTTACTATCAATTTTACTTACAATAACAATAATTGCGGCAGCTACATACATAATAATCTGGATTAAAGATGTCATTGCTAACTGTGTACCATCGCTAAATGTTGGACGGAGCGCCGGGAAAATACCGCATATTGCAATTACTACCATAGAAACCAGGAAGATAGCAACAGAAATCTTTGCTTTTTTGGTTACCTGTTTTTCTCCTTCTACTTTCTTTTTAAAATCTTTTACCAGTCCATCTGCAACCCTCTGCTGATATTCAGGATCATCCTCTAATTCCAGACCTTTCTTGTATACAGACAATGCTGCAACCAATACTCCTATCAGTGCTGCCGGAATTGCTACCAGCATAATTGTTGCCAGATTTACTTTTTCAAAAATAGTCATATAACCCACAATAGCTACTGTTGCAGCTGTTATTGGTGATCCGGTATTTGCCTGCTGGGATGAAATAATACTAACAGAAATCGGGCGCTCAGGCCGAATTCCATTTTCCAATGCTATTTCATTAATAACCGGAAGTAACGAATATACAATATGTCCGGTTCCACAACAGAATGTAAATAAATACGCTACAAAAGGTGCTACCAAAGTAATGTTTTTCGGATTTTTCCGTAATATTTTTTCTGCAAGCTGTACCATAAAATCCAATCCGCCAGTCGCCTGCATCGTACAGGCTGCGGTAATTACCGCCAACATAATCAGTATAACAGTAATCGGTGGATCTGATGGAGTCACTCTAAAGATATATACGAAAATCAACATTCCGATGCCGCCAGCCATTGCCAGGAAACTTCCACCTTTTCTGGTTCCCCACACAATAATCAGCATTAAAACAATAAATTCAATCCAAAACATGGACATCTACCTCCTCTTTTTTATTTATTCCAAAGCATGTGCACTACTTTAAAACCAAAATGTATTAATTTATTTTTATTTGTATCACTTTATTTTGTATCTATTTGTATTATATAGATTCCATACATTTGTGTCAATAAAGAAATACATTTTCGACATTATGCACAATTTTTTGTTTCACTTTTTGTACATCAATATCAATTTAATTGTGCATAGTAAAACCCGCCAGGAGCACTGGCGGGCATACAATTAAATACTTTTTATTCTTCTGTTTTCTCTTTCTTTCACTCAGGCAGTTAAACGTATGAAGAAATAACATAATCCGCCTGACTTACATCCTGATTCTCACCAGCTCCTGTATACGCAACTACCTCTATATTTGCAGCCTTTGCTGCCTGTATACCAATAAACGAGTCTTCTATTGCAATACATTCTTCCGGCTTTGCTTCTAAATATTGCATTGCTTTTCTATAGCATTCCGGATCCGGTTTTCTATTCCGGCACATGTCTCCGCATACCAGCACATCGAACAAACCCAGCATTTTCATCCGGTTCAATGCTACTACAATCAGCCGTGTAGAGGTTGAAGAAACCACTGCCAGCTTTTTCCCCTGTTTTTTCAAACCGGCAATAAACTCCAGCACCCCATCCATTGGCTTAATGCAGCCATTTTCATATGTATTTCCTATTTCTTTTCTTTTTTGCAAAAGCTGTTCCATTGTTATTTTCTCCGGCGAGCGTTCCAGCAGTTCCAGCAGAATATGGGAATCATGTGAGCCAATTAGTCTATCCCTGTCTTTTTGTGTCAGTTCCACTCCAAACTCTTTTAATGCCAGACCCAGATAATTACCATTACTCTCTTCTGTATCTGCTATAACTCCATCAAAGTCAAACAATACATATTTTTTTTCACAGAATTTTTTCATTAATATTCTACCTTCCACATATAGCGGCGGGTTGTTAACGGATGTTCACGCTTTACTGCCAGTGCGTGGTTGTAAATCGGATATACATTATTAAACAGTGCATGGTTAAAGTAATCTACTACTGTTGCATCAATTGTGGATAAGCCAAGCTCTTTCGCATCAAGAACCTCAATACGTTTTGCATATGTTTTCAGGAATGTAAGTGCTCTCTCATCCAGTTCGCGGGTTGAGCCTTCTGATATCTGAATCATAAACGGACGGTTTGCATCTGTAACTTCAAATGGACCATGGAAAAATTCACCGGTATGAATACTGCTTGAATCAAGCCACTGCATCTCCATAAATATACAGATACTCTCCATATAGGCAGCTCCATATGCTGCACCACTTCCCATTGTATAAATCACTGAATCATTCTGATACTCTTCTGCAAATGCCTCTGCCCTGGCAGCCACATGTGTACGTGCATTTCTGATGATATTGCTAATCATGCCTAAAGCTTCATAGAATTTATCATAATTAGCATATCCCTCCGTCTGTGCAACTAATTCCACTGCCACAAGCAATGCGCACTGCGTCTTTTCTCCTGCATAATCAATATCCCCTGCAAGATGATCAGGACTTGCATCAAATGTATAATGTATAATATAATCTCCAAATTCTATAATTTCTGATTCCTCCAGCCATGTCAGAATAATAACCGCCGCTCCTTTTTCTTTTCCTAATCTGGCAGCCTTAATCGTTTCCGGTGTATTTCCCTTGTGGCAGGCAAGACATATAATAGAATTTTCTCCAAAGTCCTTTGGTGTGCTATGCACAAACTCATTACTGTTTATCCAGGCTGATCTCAAAACCTGTGATTCTCTCTCCATAAATGTTTTTGCCGGATAAAGTGCGCCAAGTGATCCTCCGCATCCCACAAAATAAATATTTTTAATTCCACCGACGTCTTTTTTTTCTTCTAAAATTTCTTTCACAATGTTTTTAATGTCTTTACTTACGTATCCCATTTTTTCTCTCCTTTTTATAATGTATTTATTTGTTCTATACGTTTACTATAATACAATATAATACATTTTGTCAATATATATCATACAATATAGGAAAATATATACATTTTCGCAACTTTGTTTTATAATATTTGTGAAAGTTATATTAGGAGAGAGGTATTTATATGGAACTGAACAACACCATTGCCACACCACTGTACAAACAATTGGAGGAAAAAATACGAAAAGAGATTGACACGGGAGAACGGGCGGCCGGCAGTCGTCTGCCTACAGAAAATGAATTAAGCGAATCATACCATGTGAGCAGAGTTACTGTCCGAAAAGCATTAGCCGTTTTATCTGAATCCGGATATTTAGAAAGGAAATCAGGAAAAGGAACTTTTGTAGCGGAAAAAAAATTGCAGCGTAATATTACAGAAGTCATAAGTTTTTCTGATATGTGCCGGATGAAAAATGCAACACCTGGAGCTAAGACCATCAAAATTGCATTGGAAGATCCTTCTGAACGGGATTTAACCGAAATGTCACTACACGAAGGGGATAAAATACTTGTAGTGGAAAGAATCCGTTATATGGATAATGTCCCTGTCATCTTAGAGTTCAATAAATTTCCTGAATCCTTTTCTTTTTTATTTGGAGAAGATTTAAACGACTCTTCTTTGTATGAAATACTAAGAAAACACAATATCATTCTGGATCATTCACGTAAAACACTTGATATTGTTTTCGCTAATGCCCAAGAGGCTAAGACTTTAAACATCAGTAAGGGGTATCCTCTGCTCCGGATATCAAGTACCATCCACGATGTTGACAACACTATCACGAATCTTTGCAAACAGCTATGTATCGGTGATAAGTTCCAGTTTATTTTTTAGTTCCAATTTACACCATTTCCAATGCGGCTCATCTAATAGCAAATGCGATAAAGTTCCTTATTACAATTAACTTTATCGCATTTGTTATATCCTTAGAGAAGTCATTATTTCCCATTGTGCTACTATATTTTCTAAGGTTAAAAAGCTCCGGTTTCTGCCACCTGAAAATGCCGGAACAGAAAGGACAATTTCTTATGCATTTATCGAAAAATAAACTGGCGGTCTTTTTTCCGGGCATCGGTTATCACTGTGACAAACCACTGCTCTATTACAGCCGAAAGCTTGCTGCCGAAGCAGGTTATGAAACCGCTCTTACACTGGACTATTCCCTTGCCGGCAGCGATATCACTGGAAATATCCGGGGTAATAGGGAGAAAATGCAGCAGGCTTTTTCTTATCTTTATGAACAGGCTGTAAAACAGCTTTCTTCCGTAAACTGGCAGGATTATGATGAAATTATATTTATCTCAAAGAGCATCGGAACGGTTATTGCCTCTGCCTATGCAAGGAAGGAAAATATTTCCTGCCGCCAGATTCTCTATACCCCTTTACGGGAAACCTATGATTTCCACCCGCAGAATGCCATTGCTTTTCTCGGCACTTCCGATCCCTGGAGCGATATTGAAAAAGTGACTGGCATCAGCAGAGGGCAAAAGATTCCTCTTTTCCTCTATCCGGATGCCAATCACTCTTTAGAAACAAAGGATACACTTGATAATATCAAAACGCTTCGCAATGTCATGGAGGAAACGAAGCGGTTTCTTACTTCATAAATACTTTGTTGCAGCAAGTACCGGTTTATTCTTTTTGAATCAGGATTTTGCCATCCTGAACCTCAATCCGCACTTTATTGGAATCGATACCGGCTTCTTCTAACATTTCTTCTGTCAGCTGCAGCCGGTGGGCTTTATCTAAAACGGAATATTCTTCATGGGTAAATTCTGCTGCACTTGCAAGACGCTGCAGTTCTTCTAAAGATACTTTCCGAATCTTTTCGGTACTGATTTTGCCATCGGAAATCAGCACTGTCCGCTCCACTTTATCCGCCAATGCCATATCATGGGTCACTATGATTATTGTAATTTTAAATTCTTCATTCAGTTTGTGGAACAGCTCAAATATCTGATTTGCAGTCTTTGTATCTACTGCGCCGGTAGGTTCATCTGCCAGAAGAATCGACGGCTGATTGGAAAGTGCAACGGCAATGGCAATCCGCTGCTGCTCGCCACCGGATAGCTGGGAAGGGAACTTATCCGCATGTGCTTCCATACCGACTGCCTTTAATAAATCTCTGGCACGCTTCCGCTTCTCCCGGGCGGATGTTCCCGGATGAACCTGCATGGGTGCTTCAATATTTTCCAGCGCCGTAAGATAAGAGAAAAGATTTCTTGCACTCTTCTGCCAGACGAATCCCACTTTGTCACGGCGGTATAAAACCAGTTCTTTTTCCGTATAGGACGATAAGTCCTTTCCATCCACCATAAGGATTCCTGCTGTGGGTGATTCCAGTCCTCCGATGATATTAAGCAGCGTCGACTTTCCACTGCCGGATTTGCCGATAATTGCCATCATTTCCCCATCTTCTATCGTAAGATCCAGTCCTTCCAGTGCCATGACTTTATGCTGTTCCATCTCATATATCTTTACCAGGCTGTCACACTGAATCATTTTACCAGCCTCCCATCCTTTAATTCATAGACGAAATCACCAAGTTCCATCAGATTCGGGTCATGGGTGGTCATGACTACAGTGATATGCTCCTGCTCTACCAGTTCACGGAAAAGCTTCATGACTGCAAGCCCCGATGCCGTATCAAGTGCACCGGTTGGTTCGTCTGCAAAAATCACCTGTGGTCTGTGGGCAACTGCCCGGGCAATTGCCACCCGCTGCTGTTCACCGCCGGACAACTGATATGGCATATGATAAATCCGTTCTTTCAGTCCGACCCGCTCTAAGATTTCTATTACACGCTTCTTCTGTTCTCCCCTATTTTTCTGCTCTTCCTTATCCTTCTTCCGTTTCTCTTTATCACCGGATAACCGCAGGGCAAATTCCACATTTTCATAGGCATTCATCACAGGAATCAATGCCACAGACTGAAAAACAAATCCCATCCGGTAACGCCGCAAGTCCTCCCGCTCCCTGTCTTTTAAATATTCCAAATCTTTTCCGAAAAATTCCACTTTTCCTTCCGTCGGTACATCAAGAGCACTTAAAAGATTAAGAAGGGTTGTCTTGCCGGAGCCGGAACGTCCCTTTAAAATAGTAAGACTGTTGCTTGGTATCTCCATGGAAACGCCGTCCAAAGCCCGGACGATGCTGCCATCTCCCGACGAAAAATATCTTTTTATATTTTCTGTGCGTATTGCTATCGTCTGTTCCATCAGCTGTCCTCCCCTAACCGAAGTGCCTTTGCAATTTTCATGCTCCGCAGTATTTTCCGGATAATCAGATAACAGAATAACATCACTGCCAGAAGTACCGCTAAAAGCTTCAAAAGGTCTGTAGGATAAATGTATATTTCTATGGCTAGATTATGCTTTTGCGACAGATAGACCACCATAAGCAGACGTACAAACAAAAGCGTTGTCACTGCTCCGATTCCTCCACCTGCCAGTACCGGTCCTGCCGAGGCAAAAAGCTGTTCCGTTAAAATCATCTTCCGGACTTCTCCCATCCGCATTCCCATTGCACGGTAGACTCCCAACAGCAATTCCCGTTTTTTCAGTGTCATGATCCAATACAGCAGAAATCCTACAGAACATATCACCAATGATAAAATAAAGCTTAATGTAAACATTCCATTTGTCACCTGTACCATGGCTGAATTCCGGTTGCCGGCAAGCTGTTCCTGCAATAAGGTAATATGTTGCGGCTGAACGCCTGCTGCCGCAAAACTTTTCGTAAACATAGTCTCTTTCACACCATCTGAAAGCTTCATCCACACCTGATAAGAAGTCTGACCAAAAGCACTGATAACGGTGGCATAATTTGCTACCAGAAGATACTGTTCCTGTTCATTTAAATTGCCTTCTTCATCCTTTACATAAGCATATCTTTCATAACCAGGGAAGCAGTCTATGATGGCACAGACCTTTGCCTTGCTGCTGCCCATTTTATCTTCGCCGATTTCCGCCGGAAGATACCTTGTATAACTTAAGACATCGCCTGTTTTTAATTTTAATTTATCTGCCAGATTCGAAGAAATAATGACACCATCCGGTTCTTCTGCCAGCGCATTCAGCGCATAAAACCAGTGCTCTTTGTTTACGCCATCCTTAAGCTCTGCGGTCTCTCCGAATTCTTTTGTATGGACTGCCATCAGTTTTCCACCGGAAACAGTACCGTTTCCTGCTGTAATATCTGTCTTTTCATCGATCAGGACTCTGGTGGCATTTTCGCAGACATTTTCTTCGATTAAGGTTTCATATCTTCCAAAATCCGGCTCCAGATATTTCCAGCTGGTTTCCTTTTCTTCCATTTTCGAAATCTGCAGCCGGAAATTTTCTTCCACCACCGCATCCGCTCCGATGCCATATGCAATCCGCTCTTCCATATTCTGATTCATGGTTCGCGCCATATTGGCTTCAAATATTCCACTGGCTACTGTCATAATCAAAAATACTGCCAGAAATCCCATTTTGTACCAAGTCCGCTTCAACTGTAAAAATGCCGCATATTCTGCCGGGCGGAATCGTTTCTTAAAGATTTTATCTACCGCCAGTATGAGATAATAAAAAAGACGTATAAACAATAAGCCTGCTGCCAGTATAAATACCGATGTATTCAAAAGAATTACCGGATCCATCCCCTTTCCCGCAATCAGTTCCAGCGCAAGACTCTCCTTCTGCCGGTTGTAATTGAAAAGCAGATAGCAGGACAGAAAAAGTAACAAAACATCCAAAAAGCACTTTTTCCAGAAGGGATTTGTCACTATATTATTTTTTGCTGTCCGTTCATTTACAATGGTGTATTTTGTCCGCCGCAGCGCCGGTATGGTCAGAAACAGAATTACAATAGCCGCCGCCACCAGAGCGTAGAGAATCATTCCGCCATTTAAGGTATACATGCTTACATCTTTTCCGGTAAATTTTAAAAACCCGTCGGTGGAAGCTGCTCCTTTGCATATTCCGTAACCCAGCAAAAGTCCAATCGCTGCGCCTGTCAGTGCCAGAAAGGATGCCTGCAACAGGTAAATCGCACCCACCTGCAATTTGGTTGCTCCACGGCTCCGGAGTACTGCAATCTCCCCTTCTTCCAGAGAAAGTATCTGGGAGGATACCATATAGATAAATAACAGCAGCAGTACAATGCATGGCAGTTCCAATGCCCACAACATCTGCTGTATCGTCCGCTGTTTTGTGAAAAAGGACGTCAGGGTATCTGCCATATTATCCCGATACTTTGTATCTGATGTCCGGAACTGCTGCATATAATCTGCATATTCTGCCGCATGCTTTGCATCTATCTGCCGGTAATCTAACATCAGATTTTCTTCGTAACTGATTTCATCCTGTCCAAAGGAATCTATCATGGCATCAAAAGTATTCTCTGATACAAACAGTGTATTTCCAAAATCACTGAGCGTGTGATACCAGTAACTATCATTGATATTCTTTTCTTTTATGATGCCTGTCACTTTAAAATCCACTTCATAAACTTCTGCTTCACCCTGGATTTTCATATGAAGCACTTCTCCTGTCACCAGTCCGTAGGCATCCATCGTCTCTTCACTGACAAGGCATGGATAACAGCCGTTTATTTTCACCTGATTTCCGCTGTCTAAACCCTCTCCGTATGTAATATCTGTGTTCTTCGATAATTCCGGCAGATATCCAACGGTAAAATATTCATTGGTTCCGCCCAGGCTGGTATCTGCTTTTCCACCGGAAAGGCTTAAATACTGCTCGGATGCCACTGTATCCACCGCCACATATTCGGTCCATTTTTTCTCATATGCCACAAGTTTCTCTAACACTTCCTTTGCAGAACTATAATCCTTCGAAGAATAGCTGCCACTACGATTCATCACTGCAGGAAATGTTTCCTGTTCCTTTGCATATGTTTCAAATCCTGTTCTTAATACCTGGTTTCCGGCACCACGTTCAAACATCGGATGACAGACAAATAATGCGATAAATAATGTAATTCCAAGAAGCAGGCACAAATTCAGTCCTTTTTTATTCTTTATTTTACAAAAGACAAAACGTAACATTCCAACTCCTCCTACTCTCTTGCCAGTACATCGCCAGACTCTATTCCAAAGAGAACCACTTTCCCATTTCCGGTAAGTGTATCATCCAGTAAAACATACTGTTTCACCAGATGGTCCCCTTCTATCTTCCACACAAAATATGACACTTTATCCGGATGCATTGCATCCTTCTCTTCATAAATCATTCCTGCCGGAAGCACTATAACATCCTCCATGGAAATATAAGGGAAGTCCACGCTTTCTCCATTTCCCATATCATCTACGATTTCATCATTCATCCGTACATAAAATGCCGGTGTATCATACCCGGAGGTTGTCTGAAAGGTATAATGAGCACCATTTTCATCGATATAAAGACAGCCCTCATCCAGATTATTGCTGCCTGCTGCAAATCCCACACAGGTTCCGGTGTAAGTCGTATCCCCGGATGTAATACTTACCGGTTCTCCCGCCTCTGCAATATCATCCGTATACACCGTTACGGACTTACTGCTCACCATCTGCACCAGAAGTAAGTCTGATGCTTCTCCTTTCATCTTAAGAATTTCATCTCCGGTTTCTACTGTGTCTCCTTCCCAGGCAGTTATTTTCGAAACCTGTCCATCCGCATCTGCATAAACAGATAATTTCCCTGTTCCGTCATTTCCACGGCTTAACGTATCATAAGCTGCCTGCAACTGCTGCAGCGTCTGATTATGGTCTGCTTCTGCAATTTCTTTTTGAAGGGTTATCATCTGCCGGTCATAGTCACTGGCAGAATCCAGCCCGTTCTCTAATTCCGCAAGCTGTGCATCGTAATCTGCCTGCTGTTTCTGATATGAAGTATTCTCCGTCTCTATGGCATTGGCTGCTTCTGTAATGGCTGCCTTTCCTTCTCCGGTATTGATGATATAAAGAAGGTCACCTTTTTTCACTTCCGCATCCTTTTCTACCGCTATTTTTACAATCTCTCCTTCTTTTGCAGCAAGATAGACCCTGGCATTCTTATCTGCCCTGCTTAATTTTAATCCGTGATTTTCCACCTGAAAATCTGACCGCTCCACCGTATACTCGGTATAATCCGAAGGCATCCGCTCCGTAGTCTCATAATAGACTGCTTCTCCTTCCGCTAATCCATCCGTAATCTGGGTATTATGGTCATCTGCCGCCCCTGCTGTTACTTTACGCTTTTCTCTGGTATCATCCCCGGCTTTCACATAAACATAAGTTTCCCCATCTTCCTGATACAGGGAATCGTTTCCCACCAGAAGGACATGCTCCGCTCTTTTCTCTTCAAAATAAATGGGATATAGCTCTCCGGCTTTCAGCTCCACGCCCTCCGGCTTTTCTATCAAAACATTGGGATAATTATTATTTATCTTTGCAAGTACCAGCTCATCGGTGCTGTATTCCCGCTCAGTAACCGGCACTCTTTCGCCGGATTGCAGCATATATTTTTCGGAAACATCTTTATACTTATAATTCTGCACCGCTACATCCTTAAGCTCTATTGCAAGGTCTTCAGTATCTGCCACAATCGCAACATTTTCTCCCGCGCCGGCTTTCCGGTTTACGGTCAGGCTCTTGGTATAAACCACTTCACCACTGTGATTTGCCTTTAACGTTCCATCTGCTATCAGAGCGTCCAATGCTGCAATCTCTTCATTCAGCTTCTGCACCCGGTACTCATGAAGCTTCGTATCGTAGCGGCTGTTTTCCTGCAGGACGGCTATCTGGGAGGTGATGTCCTCTGCCTCTGTCTCCTGCGTGTTATTCTCTGTTGCAGATTCCTGCATATCATCCTCTTCCTGAATGTTATTCTCTGCGGCATCCTGAATGTTATTCTCTGCAGTATCCTGCTGCTTCTGCTGGTTTGCCAATTTATCCTGCTGCAATTGGTTGATTTTCTGGTTTAATTCGTATACGGTATTTTCATGCGACAGCTCCTGCTGCTTTGCTTTCCGGGACGCACTTGCCTCGTCTACATCTGCGTATGCCAGCACATCACCTTTTTCTACGGTATCGCCCGGTTCTACCAGAATCTTTGTCACCGTGACATTGGCTTCATATGCCTGTCCGTACTCCTTTGGCACTGCCGTTCCCAGCAGCACGTTGGTGGTTCCGATATTTCCATAGGTCACCTGCTGATAAGAAGCATTACTTGCCGCCGGCTCTTCCAGGTCTGGTATTGTTTCTGTTTTCTTACTTCCACAGCCGCCAATTAACATTACAAAAAACAGGCCTGTCAGGACTACTGGAATCACGCTTTGTGCGTTTCCTGCGTAACTTTTTTTCTTTCTCACAGAGTCACCTTCTCTCCACCGGAAAGTCCGGATGTAACAACCCAATGATTCCCTACTTTTTCTCCAACCGTTACCGGCACTACCTTTCGATATCCGCTATCATCCAGAAGATAGACAAAGTGTCCCTCTTCACCTTCCTTTACGGCAGAGGCTTTCACATAAATGACATTTTCCAGCGTGGGCTTCGTAATCACAAGACTCAGCACGTCTGCCTCTGAAAGTGATGTCATATCCGATACCGGTGAAAATATGATTTTATTTTCTTCCACACCGGCAACCTTTAATTCATAGGACAGTGCATCCAGTGTAGCTGTATAAGTATCTCCCATGTTAAATTCATAGCCTTCCGGCAGGTCTGCTTCATAGTTACCGGTTCCACACACTTCAGTAATCAGATTATTTCCCGGCACAAAGCCTCCTTTTTGCAGATAATTATCCATGGCTGTAATGGTACCGGATTCTTTTGCTGTAATCTGATAGCGGGACAGCTTTTCTTCTGCCTCTTCCACATAAAGCTCTGCTACTTCAATATCCCGCTTTAAATTTGTAATATCTTCATTATAATCCAGGGATGCATCACAGCTCATGAGGTTTACATAATGTTCCACCAGAAGCTGTTTATCCGCAATCTCATCCTGATACTGTGTCATTTTTGCTTCCAGACTGTCTGAACGGAAGGATACCAGAAGCTCTCCCTTTTCCACTTTATCGCCAACTGCCACATATACTTTGTCTAATTTCAATTCCGTATTTGTTGCATCATAGGTAATCTTTTCCAGACCCTCTGCCTTTAATTTCAAAGTAATTTCCGGCATCAGATTTCCTTTTTTCACTTCCGTGGTATCATAAACCAGCTTCTCATATGGTGTCCGGGCAGTTGACACAAGCTCTGGCTCTGCTTTTCCGCATCCCGTCAGCAAACTGCCTGCTGCCAGGCACAAAAGCAGTTTCCATTTTCCAGTTCTTTTCTTTCTATCTGCCATAGGCACACCTTACCTTTCATCCAAAGGATGAATCAGTGTACCATCCATGGCATTGACAAATACCGGATGCCGGTTCATATCATTTCCGGATGCCATATAAAGACACCACGCCGGCACATAACTGTAGCAGCCTTCCTTCTGGTCATCTTTGATACGCGCATAACCAAGCTTTAACTTATTAAAATTCTTGTACTCATCCAGTTGGTAATCGTCTCCATTTTTTATAATCTCATCTTTGATTATATTTTGAATTGTTGATAACGGCAGCAGTTCCACTTCTTTTGAAATCTTTGTAACGCTTACCGGATACTGCATAAATACTTCTGTAATTCCATTATCCGTAACCGCAAATCGTATCTCATCCTCTAATTCAAAATTTACATCACTGTTTTCCAGCGTAACCCAGGAAATATCAAAGTCGTTATAATCCAAAGAATCACTAAATGCCAGTCCATTGACACCGGTTCCATAACCAAAGAGGTAGCCCCAGTCGATGACCTCACTGGCCTCTGAATCAACAAACTCTTCTCCATCTTGTTCTGTGACATTTGCTCCATACCAGGTATAATTTTTCAGTCCGTAAAGCACCTGATTGTCACGTCCTGTTTCTTTTAAAAACTGCTCTACCAACTGCTTTGCATCATCTCTGGAAATACTGCACTCATTTTCCGATTCCGTTTTGTCAATCGATGCATTTACCGAATTATAACCATCTATATAATCACAATCCTTTAAAGACTGTGGTCCATAATACTGGTTTACATAAATATCACTCTTTCCCTGTACCAATGGTGATGCCACAATGTAGGCAATTGCATTTTCGTTTGTTTCTTTTACTTCAAATCGCACATTGTATAAAAGGTCTCCACAATACCCTGCATATTCATTGCAGCTGTCATAATCCTCTGCTGCAGTATAGGTATCTTTTGCAGTCTCTAATGCTTTTTCGTATTGTTTTTTCTGTTCTTCGGTTTCTTCCTTCCAGTCATTCAGCATTTCCTTATGTCTTTCTACATCCTGATGATGTGCATTATTCTCCAAATCATCGATTTGAGACTGGACAGCAACAATCGTTCCATCCATGCTGTCAACGGCAGTCTGTAATTCTTCTTTTGTCAGATGCTCAACATCATGGTAATAAATTTCAGAATCTTTAAAATATGCTTTCAGAAACTTTTTCTTATAATCGACATCTATCTTTAATTCTTCTGCCGCTACCACAGACATGGCATCTGCTTCCGGCACATCAATAGATGCATTGATTCTTACCTTCACATCTCCATCCGACGTTGTTACCGTAAAGCTGTCATCCCAGTTATCTGCTTCCCGGAATTCATCCAGTGTGCTGACTACTCCTTTGCTTTCCTGTTCTGTTTCCATATCATAATCTACTTTTTTCCCGCCACAGCCAGCAAGAAGTACCATCGCCATACCTGCCGGAATCATTTTTCGTAGTATTGAATGTTTCATCCTGTACCCTCCGTTTTCCATCTTTTATTTTCTGTTTACCTTTCCATTTTCCTCGTTTCTGGTGTTACTTTAACATGAAGATGTAAACTTTTTGTATCTTATCATTACAATAAAACCGGCAATTCTATGGCTGTATTTCTTATCGCCACAAAACTGCCGGTCTTGATCATTCTATTTTTACTTTTATTTTTTGTCTTTTCTTATTTTTTCCAGCTGTTCGAAAGAAGTATCTCCAGTTCATCTGCTCCAACCGGTCTGGAATAATAGTATCCCTGAAACCATGTGGCTCCCACAGTCCGGAGATAATCTTCTAATGCCTTATTTTCCACGCCCTCCAGACAACTCTTGATATTGGCTGCATTGGCAAAATCCACCATACTCTGGACAATCGCCTTATTCTTTTTGTTTACAAGAATCTTCCGGATAAAGCTCATATCAATCTTAATCTCATCAATCAGCATCTCAAGCGCCATGGCAGAAGATGAACTTCCTGTTCCAAAATCATCCATGGCAAATTTGATTCCATAGCCTCTTAATACTGCCATCCGCTCATTGATTACCGATACCGGAAGGCTTCTGCTGTAAAAAGCTTTTACTGTCCCACAAAGCCTGTTCCAGAACAAAATTTCCCAAATCATACATGGAAGGATCATTTTCGCAATAACTGCAGGTGACCATTTATGCCACTGAAAATACCTTGCCTTCTTTTTTATTTTACCATGTTACGCTTCGTTTGGCTATCTGATATTGTGCTGATTCCATAGATAAATCTTGTTTTATCAAAGAGTTCAAAGTACCGGTATGTGGCATCCTTTTCTTCCTGTATGTTATCGGATTTTATCCTCAGTCCGGCTACGTCCAACCCCGTGTAGGAAAGCTGTTCTGCCAGCTCTTTATCCACTGTTTTTTCTTCTTCATTGTCTTTAACGGATGAGGAAGCTTCCTCTGTAGCTGTAACATCCGATAAAATATCTTTTCCTTCTGCCTCCGCCAGCAAAACGGTGCCATCCTCTAACAGAAATACCGCATGCTTCTCTGTGCCATCATATTTTGTAAAAATAAGTTTCCAGTAGTAGGCACTGTAGGTATGAAATGTTGTATCCACCGCTTTCTCCGGAAATGCTTCCCAGGTATACCAGTTGGCATAAGAAGAAGCTAAATCGGAAGGATACTGCCCTTTCTGATAAATGGCTTCCATACTGTCTCTTGCCAGTGCCGCTGCCTCGTAATCCTTTAAAGTCATCTCATAGGAATAGGCTTCCTGTGTCTCACTCTCCCACTGCCCGGTAATCAGCTGGATGCGGTCATTAAGCTTAAGGCTTTCCGATGCCTCCTTTGCCAGTAGGGAATCGGAAGCAATATACTGTGCCGGAACCGCCTGCACTTCTCCCACTGCTTTACGTTCCTGCCCTTCAATCAGAATTCCCGGCAGAAAAATTCCTGTCAGCACCACCAGAAGTGTTCCTGCTATCATTCCACAGACACTTCCTTTTATCTTTAATTTTGTTCTTTTCTGAAACATATCCGCATCTTCGTCCCCTTCTTTGGCTCACTTTCTACGATAAGTTCCGCCTGATGATGTTCTATAATCAATGCCACCAATGACATTCCGATTCCGGCTCCGCCTTCCTGTCTTGCCCTGGATTTATCTGCCATATAGAATTCATCGCAAATCCGCTCTGTCTCTTCCTTGGTCATGCCGATTCCATAATCTTTTACGGAAAGTTCATAATAAAATGGATTTTCCTCTTCCTGTATTCTCTTTCCGCTAAATTCAATGACACCATGCTCTTTGGATGCTTTTCTTGCATTATCCAGTAAATTCACCAGTACAGTCACCAGAAGTTCCTTATTTCCGTACAGTACTGCCGGCTCGATATTTTCCTTTAACACAAGCCCTTTTGCCTCAAAGGACGGTGTCACCACCTTAAGTACTTCACTGCTTACATTTTCAACCTGAACTGCTTCCTTTTCCATTTCATGTTCCCTTAAATAAATCAAATCAAAGAGCTTTCCCGACATCCGCTCTAACCGTCTGCCTTCGGAAAAGATATAACTTAATGCCAGAAGCTGTTCTTCTCTTGGAAGCTCCATGGAACGCATGGTATCTGCATAACCGATAATGGAAGTCATCGGTGTCTTAATCTCATGGGTAAAGTCTGCTACAAACTGATCCCTTTTCCGTACCATTCCCTGAAGCTCTCCTATCTTTTCTGATACTGCTTCTGCCATCCGGTTAAAGTTTTCTGCCAGAAGTCCTACTTCATCCTGACTCTTTACTGTAATCCTCGTCTCATAAGAGCCATCGGTAATCTCCTCTGCCACCCGGTTCAACTGCTCCAATGGCCTGGTCAGATACCGGCTGATAACATAAATAAACAGAGATTCTATCATAAGGCAAATGAAAAGAATCAGCCGGAAATAACGGATTTCCCGGTCTCTTAATGCGTAGGCATCGGACACATCACTTCTGCTGATCATGCAGAGGTTCTCATCCCCTACCTTACTGGCTGCCGTCACATAAATATAATAATGACCGTCCTCTTCAAAGATGGCATAATTCTTATTTCCATCCTCCTGCTGTGCTTCCCAGACTTTCTTTAAATTGGCATTTTCTTCTGTTTCGTTATAAACCAGCTTATCCCCATAATAAATAAAAAATGTCACATTTTCTGCCCGCATACCGCTGCTGACCTGTGCTCCAATGTCTGGAAGTGCGCCCTTTACCGACTCTTCCCGGTTCAACGCCTGAAGTACTTCATATTCCACCGAGGACTGCACCAGATTATTCTGAATGACTGCATTAGAAATCTGTGTTTCCTTCGCCAGTTCAAAATTCTTATGTATCATCAGATAGCCCACCAGTCCCAGACTGACGGAAAGCAGGATTAAATTTGTAATTAATACTTTATATCGAAATTTCATGCTTTATCCTCTAACCGGTATCCTGCCTTAAATACTGTTTTAAGCTCCGCTCCAAGATTCAGTTTTTTCCGTAATCTCTGGATATGAAGGTCTAAGGTTCTTGACTCTACGGAATATTCCGTTCCCCAGATTTCTTCATAGATTCTTTCCCGGAACAGTGTAATATTCCGGTTGCGCATCAGAATTTCTAAGAGTTCAAATTCCTTTGGCGTAAGCTCCACTTCTTTTCCTGCCTTTGTCACCACCTGATTTTCACTGTCTAATTCAATATCCATAAAAGTAATCTTCTGCTCCATCTTATGATAGCGGCGCAGCACAATATTGACCCGTGCCAAAAGTTCTACCACTTCAAAAGGCTTTACCATATAATCCTCTGCCCCGGAGGTCAGCCCCTGCATCCGGTCTTTTAGGGAATCCTTTGCAGTCAGAAAAATCACCGGAATTCCCATTGGACGGATGTATTCCATCAATTCAAATCCATTTAATTCTGGCAGCATAACATCCAATATAATCAAATCAAAATTTTCTGTTTCCAACAGGTCTGCAGCTTTCATTCCATTGTATACACAGACACACTGATAGCCTGCCTTCATCAGATTCAGCCGGATTAAATCCGATATTGCCTTTTCATCCTCTACAACCAATATCCGTATCATGCTGCCCGCTCCTTTTACTACTCTTTGATGTTTATTTTAACATATATTTGTATCTAAAATGTATCTGAACATTAAAAAAGAATGTGCCTTGCACATTCCCGCGCCTGCGGCGGTCGCTTGCGACATCTACCTTATACGCCGCAGTGCGCATCCTCGCGGAGCGTTTTTTGCTTTACAGGAAAGCAATTTCCTGTAAAGCAAAAAAAGTTTCTTCTATTCCTTCTGATTGCTCATCGGAATAAAAGAAACTTTTTTATTCTCATCTTCTCTTGTCTAGAAGAAACAATTATTTTTTCATGCTACGCCTGCACCAGTGTCATTTTTCCACTGCAATGCATCTTCCGGATGCCCTCCGGTATCGTAAGCCTGTCTCCGGTATCTACCCAGATGCTGCCAATTAAACCGCTGCCGGATGCCACATAAATGACATCTGTGCTGTCAGAAAGCAGCAGATCCATTTCCCTCTCTACCTTAAATCCTGCACCTGTTACTTCTGCAGCACCACGCTCTATCCGGATTTTTCTATCCGGCTGGTTGCAGGATAACGCTGCTCCATTGCTTTCCATGACTTTCTTATACCAGAATGCGGAATCCTTTACATAACGCTGCTGGGTTGCAAAGTCCACATAAATAATTCCGAACCGTTCAGAATAGCCCTCATGCCATTCGAAATTGTCTAAAAAAGTCCATAAGAAATAACCGGCAATCTCTGCTCCTTCGTCCGCCGCCTTCTGCAGATTTCCAAGGTACTCATCCAAGAACTGGATACGGTTGGCATCATGTACACTGCCATCTGCTTCCACATTATCATGACAGGACATTCCATTTTCCGTAATATAAATCGGAAGCTGATAACGTTCGTAGAGGAATTTTCCTGCCCAGTATAGGCATTCCGGTGTCACCGGCCATTCTGCGGCAGTTTTTGGGAATCCTGCCGGACGGTCTGCAAATTCCGGCTCACCATCTGCTCCTGCACGAACTGGATATCCGTTATAAATATTCTGTCCGTAAAAATCAATGGGCTGGTGAATCAGTTCCATATCTTCTTTCGTGATTTCCGGCAGATACTCCTTGTATTTCTCAAGACCTTCCTTTGGATAATGTCCTAAAATAACCGGGTCGGAATACCAGGATACATTCCAGGTCCAGTTGTCGACATCATTATAAAAGCCAAAATATACCTTCTTTGCAGCTTCAATATCTTCCGGGGAATTACTTGCCGGATATGCCACCCCACTGGTTGGTGCATAGCCAATCTGTATCGGCTGCTTTGCATATTTCCGGAGAGTAATAACTGCTTTTCCATGTGCCCGCAATGCATTATGCGCAATCCGGAAGCTTTCCTCTGGTGTGACTTTCTTTCCCGGTGCATGAATACCACGGTAATATCCCAGTCCGATAAAGCACTGTGGCTCATTCAAAGTAAAAATCTTGTCGCAGATATCAGTAAAATTCTCTGCTACTACTTTTGCATATTCTGCAAACCAATCTATGATTTCTTCATTGAGCCAGCCGCCTTTATCCTCCAATGCCTGCGGAAGTTCCCAGTGATAAAGTGTCATATATGGCTCAATGCCGTTTTTCTTCATTTCAAGAATCATATCACGATAGAGTGCCACCGCTTTTTCATTGACTCTTCCGGTTCCCTCCGGCATCAGTCTCGCCCAGCTTACGGAAAAACGGTATGCCTTCACACCAAGTTCTCTCATCAGCGCATAGTCCTCTTTATAACGGTGCATGTCATCGGCACTGACATAGGCATTATGATGTTCGAAAGTTCTTCCCTCTTCGGTAAAGGTGTCCCAGATGCAGGTTCCTGCGCCATCGTTTTTGTCTCTTCCTTCTACCTGATAGGCACTGCTGGCAACGCCCCATACAAAATCTTTTCGAAACATTTGTTTTCCTCCTGATTCTATTTCTTGTGTTATTCTTCTGCTATTGTAAAAAATGACATTTATTTTTTTATGCAATATCTGCGCAGTTTACCGAGCACGGATGCCGCATAAGAACTGCAAGGGGCACTAAGAATTTTGCGAGACCTGTTCTTTCTTCCGGCAACCGGCACAAATTCACTTCCATGTTCATATGTGCCTCGCTGGCACTTCCCTGTGCCAGCGTTGCCAGATGCCGGACAAAATTCCAAGTGCCCCTAGCAGTACTTAAAATGCATTCGTACTTCGGCGAACCGCTCAGATATATTCTAATCATAAAAATATATCATTTTTTACAATTGCAGAAGCATTCTCTCAATCGATTTCGCTATAAAAACACTCTACCACGAAACAACTGTTCCGGGATAGAGTGTTTTACCTTAAAAATGGTAGAAATCTATTTTATTAAAAAAAATCAGAATGTACGGATTCCATATGACATAACAGTTTGTTTTAAGTCATTTGACTTTTTGTTACTTTTGAATAGAATCGTAGTATTTTTTCACGATTTTCTCCGCTGGTTTTGCATATATTTCATAATCTTTTCTCTTTAGGGCAGCATTCTTCGTGTAGAGATGACTGTTCCAGGACCAGAATGCCATGCCCCTCACCCATTCTCTTTTTAAGCAGGCTTCAAACATTGCCTCATACCAGTCTGCCTGTCCCTTAGCATCTGCTTCTCCCTGCACCGTCCAGTCATTTGGCACTTTATTAGAATCCACGATAGACATACATCCTGCCTCTGCAAAGAAAAATGGTTTTTGAAATTTCTTTACCACCGCTTCAATCCGGTCAAGCTGGTTCTCCCAGTCCTCCAATGGATAATATCCGCTGGAAGAAATCACATCTACCGCATCCCACCATTTCACATTATGCTCCTGATATTTATCGGTATTATAGGAAACAAGTCCGTCAAATTCACTCCGGATATCAGCAATCAGCTTCCGCCACTCTGCTTCCCTGCGCTCTGCCATAACCATTTCGCAGCCTGCAATATGCATTTCCACACCCATTTCTTTTGCCAGCCTTGCATAATGAAGCTGAAATTCTGTATAGGATTCAAACCAGTTACACCACTTTGGTTCACAGACTACGTCTTCATCAAAGAAATTGACATGGGCACGCCAGGTTCCATTTTTGCAGTTTACCGTAGGCTTTAATGCCACACGCATACCAAGCTCTTTCGCATAATCAATCATGCCCTTTAATTCATCATCTGACACCGTTGCTTCAGAAGTATAACAAATCTCTTCCGACTGTGCCGTGTCCTGCAATCCGTTGGGTGCTAAGATAACAAAATTGCTGTTGGTATTTTCTTTCATTTTCTTTAAGCTGTCAAAAGCACTCTTCTCCTGATAGCTCCCTTTTCTTGCAAATGGTGCATATGTCATGCCGCAGATATATTCCATGGTAAGTATTTCCTTTCTCCTCTTTCAATGACTTTTTATGATGGGAACTATAGCATTCGCCCTGGAATCTTGCTATAATGATTTATTATAAAAATAGTAAAAATCTCTTATGGCAGGAATTCATTTATTTTAAATATATTGGGGGACGACTTTATGAATTCACTTTTTGAATACAGCGACCGGCTGAATGCTCCTTTTGAATGCTTCTTATTTGACACAAGAATCCATTCTTTTCCCATCCGGTCCCACTGGCATTATTTTGTTGAAATTCTGTATATGTTAGAAGGCACCGCCATCATCAACTGTGATGATGATACTTATGTACTAGAAGAAGGTGATATGACGTTATTTCTTCCGCAGGCAATCCATTCTATCTATACTGCCACAGAGCAGCCATTGGTTTATTATGTCATGAAATTTGACTTAAACCAGCTTGCACCATCCGGCAATGCATTAAGTACCACTTTTTCTGGGATTAATTTTGTATCACTTTTTAATCTGGCGAAGGGTGATTCCCATGCTCCGAAATATTTTTCCAAAGCGATGTTAACAGGCTATCCCATTGCCGGAATCTTTTCCTCCTGTGAACACGAAATGCAGCAGCAGGAATACGGTTACCGGATTCTGGTACAGTCCCAGATTAATTCCCTTTTAACCTTTATCCTGCGTATCTGGCGGGCACAGGGTTTTAATACGGATAAATCTCTGGCTATTCCGCAAAATACAGAAGAAGCGTCCATACATTCCATTACGGAATATATCGACGCTCATGCCCAGGAGCCATTAAAGGTGGAAGACCTTGCCAGAATGTGTAATATGAGTTATTCCTATTTTGCCAAAAGCTTCCGGGAACTCTATGGCCAGTCCTGTAAAAAATATATTGAATTTATCCGCCTTTGCAAGGCTGAGGATCTGCTGCTCTTTACCAATCTTGACTTGAATTATATCAGTCAGGAAACCGGATTTTCCGATTGCAGCCATTTTATTAAGGCTTTCCGAAACAAGCACAAAATGACGCCAAAGCAGTACCGGAGGGAGCATTCCTCTTAAAGGTACTTTCTTAAAGCTATATTCTTAAAGCTATATTCTTAAAGCCGCATTCTCAAGGCCGCATTCTCAAGGCCGCATTCTTAAGGCTGCATTCTTAAAACCTCATTCTTATAGGTGCATATAGATATCAGCCTGCTGGATTGCCACATCTGCTCCTGCCATCAGCATGGCAAAGAAGGTTAATGTGATGGTAAGGAATACCGCCTTACCATCATAGACAAATTCCACATTCTTCTTCCGGTTGGCAAGAAGAATTTCTATTCCAAGCAGGATAAAGATACATGGCCAGATATGGAAAATGATTTCATAGGTCAATACCGGCACAAACAGATGTACCAGAAACAGGATTCCAAACAAAACCAGTGCACTGCCTAAGGTAATGCTGCCCACTCTGTGGGTGCGTACTTCTTTCACATTCTCATCCATTTTCCTTATGCCTCCTTTGTTTCTTCTTCCTCAAGGGATTTTTTCTTACCATGAACCAGATAAATTCCTGCTGCTATAATTGCAATTCCTGCCAGCAGTCTTGGAAGCCGGTAACTGATTTCCTGAAGTACCCAGACCGTTTCATCCGGAATTAAATTTGCAATCATCCAATAGAAGCTGTTCCAGATTAACATAATACCAAGCAGAATCAGCACGACTGCAATAATGGTACGATAACGCTTTACAAAGGATTTATCTTTCCCGCCTTCTCCACTTAAATGGAATAAATAATCATCCTCCACGGCATAGAATTCTTCATCGGATAAGCCTGCTAAATTGTGTACATGGAAGAAGCTGTAAAACCATGCAATTACTGCAAGCACTGCCAGCGGTCCAAGTTCAAAAATAGATGCTGCTACAATAATGCCAAAGAACATCGACATCAGGCTTAAGCCCATTTTCATAAATCCCATATACATTTCCCCTGCTCCCGGTAAAAGGGAACAGCAAAATCTTAAAAATCCATTTCTCTTTTTCGTCATGTTATCTTTCCTCCTTTAAAAACCATCCATTTGTCGTCTCAGTAATAAAATCGCAAAATGCACTGGACGCATCATTTACACTCTGTAAGAAATTCTGCTCTTCACTACGCTTTTTCGCTTTCTCTTTCTGTTCCTGTAAGTCCTTATTTGCCTGCTCTTTTGCTTCTGCCACATAAGTTTCCATGTCCGGTCTGCTCTGCTGTTCCACCGCAGGCACTACGATCAGAAAGGCAATTGCTGCTGCAGCTGCCGCCATTACTTTCATGCTGTAAAGGAATAGTCTGCGCTGTGCTGACATTTTCTCTTTCTGCACTACACGCTTCTGCTGCTGCGCTATCTTATGTATGATATTTTCTTCCAGATATTCCGGTGCTTTTATTCCCGGTGATTCTTCCGTTTCCCGGATCAGTGCTTCTAATTCTTCATCACTTAAATATTCCAAAGTCTCTTCTTTTCCCATGTCAGCTCCACTCCTTTCCATATAGTTTTCTAAGCATTGCCCGTGCCCGGTATATCTGTGTCTGCACGGTTTTCAAATTCTTCTGCTTTAACTCTGCTATCTCGCCGGCAGGATGTTCTTCGCAGAAGTATAGCTTTGCGATTTCATCATAAGGCGGTTTCAACTGTCCGCATTTTTCCTGCAGTTCTTCTCGGACCACCTCTTCGATGCATTGCTCTTCCGGTCCTCCCGCTCTCGCAGGATGGCTTCCTAAGACTTCGTCTTCGGTGGGAACCATCCTCCTTGCCGCCTGTCTGCTGTAATCAATACATTTATTCGAAGCAATCCTGCAAAGCCAGGCTTTCTCATTCTTACCGTCGAACTCTTCCTTGTGCTGGTAGGCAGATAAAAATGTTTCCTGCGTCAAATCTTCTGCTGCAAAGTAATCTCCGGTCATCTTAACGCAAATAGAAAATACCAGATTCTGGTATTTATGAACCATCTGCGTAAATGGTTCCTGACACATTTTTATCCACCTCCTTGTCTCTTAAGAACGTTCTCATAATATATAACGAGTATCTTTTTCTATTGTCTTCAATTTTTTCAAAAAATCAATATTTTTTTAATTTATTCTATCCGGAATCCATTCTATTGACTTTTCTTTTCCGTGAAACTATAATCACTGTGGTTATCATGAATGATAGAGCAATTGCGAAAGAAAACATATATAACATATTTTAGCGGATAAATCTTCTGTTTCTTTTTAAATAGGAAATATTGTAATTCTATCCCCCGCATTTTTCTTTTTGCTATTCCGCCTGTCTTTCCAATGTTTGATAAGACACTTGGGCTGTTCGCCGAAATACGGACGCCTTTTGAAATCTGCCTAGGGGCACTTGGAATTTCGTCTGCAACCGGCAACACTGGCACATGGATGTGCCAGTGAGGTGTATCTGAACATGGATGTGAATATACACCGGTTGCCAGACGAAAGTAGAATCCCATCGAAATTCTTAGTGCCCCTTGCAGATTTCAGGCGGCATCCGTAATCGACGGACAGCACAAGCGTCTTTTATCAAAGCAAACGGAAAGACAGCCGGCAATCAGGAAAAATGCGAAGCAGGAATTACATAATATTTCCTATTAAGAAAAAGAAACAAAAGATTTATTTCTCAAAATATTTTAGAATCTTTTTCTTTCGCAATTGCCAATACATCTAATATACGAGGGATTTAAATGATGGAAAAGAAGAAAAACTCCATTGATATGACTCATGGATCTTTATGGAATAAAATTTTGATTTTTGCTCTGCCGCTGGCTGCCAGCAGTATCTTACAGCAGCTTTTTAACTCTGTCGATACCGCTGTCGTTGGCAACTTTGCCAGCAGCCAGGCTTTAGCTGCCGTGGGAAGCAACAGTTCCCTGATTGCTTTGATGATTAACCTTTTTATCGGTATCTCACTGGGTTCGAATGTTATTATTTCCCGATATATCGGTCAGGGTGTCCACAAGAATATCAAAGCTGCCATTCACACTGCCATTGTTGTAGCTTTGGCAGGCGGCATTTTCCTGCTGGTTTTGGGCCAATTTATTGCAAGACCGGTTCTGGTTCTGATGGGCACACCGGATGATGTCATTGACCTTGCAGTCTTATACCTTCGGATTTACTTCCTTGGTATGCCATTTATTCTGTTATATGACTTCTGCTCCTCGATTCTCCGGAGTACCGGAGACAGCAGACGGCCGCTTTATGCACTGATTGCAGCCGGTGTTATCAATACCGGGCTGAATCTTATTCTGGTCATTGCCTTCCACCTTGGCGTATCCGGTGTTGCTATCGCTACCGTGGTTTCGAATATTGTAAGCTCCGGAATCCTGATTTACATCCTGCTGCATGAGGATGATCCGATTCGTTTAGAGCCAAAGGCACTTGCTATTTCCTGGCATGAATTAAAGAAGATTCTTGTCATCGGTGTTCCTGCCGGATTGCAGGGTATGGTCTTTTCCATTGCCAATGTCTGCATCCAGAGTACCATTAACAGCTTCGGCTCTGATGCTGTCGCCGGTTCTGCCGCAGCGTTAAACTTTGAATATTTTTCCTATTTTGTGGTAAATGCTTTTGCCCAGACTACTGTTACTTTCACCAGCCAGAATTACGGTGCCGGTGAATATGACCGCTGCAAAAAGGTATTCCGCTTAAATATGATATTTTCCCTTATCTTCTGTGGACTCCTTTCCAGCGTCTTCATCTTAGGACGGGGCTTCTTCCTGCACCTTTACAGCAATGACCCGAAGGTACTTACCTTTGCCGTCCAGCGTCTGTTAATAGCAACAACTTTGGAGCTTTTGACTTCTACCTATGAAATCAGTGGAGGTGCCATGCGTGGGCTGGGACATTCCCTGTCGCCTGCACTGATTACCGTTTTCGGTTCCTGCGTCCTGCGGCTCATCTGGGTATCTACCGTCTGCCGGTATTTCCATGAGTTCTGGGTAGTTATGATTATCTATCCGATTTCCTGGGTGCTGACCGGAAGCATGATGCTCCTTGCCTATTACCTGCTGCGCAGGAAGCTGTTCCGAAAAAGCGCACTATAGAAAATCCCGGAAGCAGATGGTTCCTTCTTCCAAAGAATGAATCTTTCTGTTTCCGGGGTATTTTTATGGAGCCAGCTTTAAAGTACTCCTTTTTCTAAATTTTCTTTATAAATGTAATACACGGTCTTTGATTTCCTGAGTTCTTCCCTGATTCCAGAACTGGGTTCCGATATAACCACAGGTACGTCTTGCCACGTTCATCTTATCCTGGTCACGGTTACCACAGCTTGGGCATTCCCACACCAGCTTGCCGTATTTGTCTGTTACAATTTTAATCTCGCCATTGTAACCACATTCCATACAATAATCACTCTTGGTATTCAGTTCTGCATACATAATATGGTCATATATATAACGAATGACAGACAGTACTGCCTCAATATTATCCTGCATATCCGGCACTTCCACATAGCTGATTGCGCCGCCCGGGGAAAGCTCCTGGAACTTTGCTTCAAAACCAAGCTTCTTGAATGCGTCAATGTGCTCTGTTACATGGACATGATAGCTGTTAGTAATATAACTCTTATCCGTAACGCCCGGAATAATTCCGAAACGCTTCTGTAAACATTTTGCAAATTTATAGGTCGTAGACTCAAGCGGTGTCCCATATACACTGAAAGCAATATTTGTCTCTGTCTTCCACTTATCGCAGGCATCATTTAAATGCTGCATCACTGCCAGTGCAAATGGTGTTGCTTCCGGATTAGTATGGGATTTACCAGTCATATAACGGGTACATTCACACAATCCTGCATAGCCTAAAGAAATAGTGGAATAGCCGCCATATAAAAGCTTGTCTATGGTCTCGCCCTTCTTAAGACGGGCCAGTGCACCATACTGCCAGAGAATCGGTGCCACATCAGAAGGCGTTCCCTTCAGACGGTTATGTCTTGCCATCAACGCACGATAGCATAATTCCAGACGCTCATCAAAAATTTCCCAGAAACGGGTCATATCTCCGCCGGAGGAACATGCAATATCCACCAGATTCAGTGTTACGACACCCTGATTGAACCGTCCGTAATATTTCGGCTTTCCTTCTTCATCTTTGTATACACTTAAGAAAGAACGGCAGCCCATACATGGATAGCAGTTGCCCTCTTTCAGCTGTTTCATGATTTTTTCTGAAATATAATCCGGTACCAGACGCTTTGCGGTACATTTTGCAGCCAGCTCTGTCAGATAATAATACTTGGAATCCGGCTCAACATTGTCTTCTTCCAACACGTAAATCAGTTTTGGAAATGCCGGTGTAATGTAGATGCCCTGCTCATTTTTCACACCAAGAATTCTCTGCTTCAAGACTTCTTCAATGATAGCTGCCAGGTCATCCCTTACCTGTCCTTCCGGTACTTCATCAATATACATAAATACGGTTACAAACGGTGCCTGTCCATTGGTTGTCATCAATGTGATCACCTGATACTGAATCATCTGGACACCACGTTTGATTTCATCTTTGACACGAATCTCAGCTACTTTATTAATCTGTTCTTCTATTAATTCCAGTCCTGCCGCTTCAAATTCCGCTGCTACCTGACGACGGAATTTCTGACGGCTCACATTGACAAATGGTGCTAAATGTGCCAGCGAAATACTCTGTCCCCCATACTGGGAACTTGCAATCTGGGCAATGCTCTGGGTTGCAATATTGCAGGCAGTCTCAAAGCTCTTTGGCTTATCAATCATGGTCTCACTGATTACCGTACCATTCTGCAGCATATCCTCCAAATTAACCAGACAGCAGTTATGCATATGCTGTGCAAAATAATCGGAATCGTGGAAATGTATAATTCCCTGCTCATGGGCTTCTACAATATCCTGTGGCAGCAGGAAGCGCTTGGTAATATCCTTGCTGACTTCTCCTGCCATATAATCACGCTGCACACTGCTTACAGTTGGATTTTTGTTGCTGTTTTCCTGCTTTACTTCCTCATTCTTGCAGGCAAGCAGCGTCAGAATCTGGTCGTCGGTAGAATTGGTCTTCCTTACCAGAGCACGTTTATAGCGGTAAGTGATATAATTTCTGGCTACCGTATACGCACGCTGATTCATAATCAGGTTCTCCACCAGATCCTGAATCTCTTCTACGGTTAATGCACGGTTCATGGTATTACATGCCTTCTCCACATTTTCACCAATGGCATTAATCTGTGCCTCTGTCATACGCTCGCTGTCTACCACACTTTCATTGGCTTTACACACAGCCGCTAAAATCTTCTCTTTATCAAATATAACTTCCGTCCCGCTTCTCTTAATGATTTTCATATTCGCACCCCTATTCAAAATAATTCATTTTCAACGCGTATACTATATATTGTATCAGATTAAATTATCTTTTCAAGGTATTGTGCCAAATTGTTTATTCTTTTTCTAATACAAGAGCGGAAAGCGGCTCTACATCGGCCTTTTCGGAAATAATTTTTTTGCCGTCTGCACCTGCCGTTTTGTCATCCACCAGAATTTTCCATTTTCCTTCCGGCAAATTATACAAAATCTCTTCATCATTTCCGTTGAATATTACCAAAATGTTTTCTGGTGTATCATCTGCACCTTTTCCCTTTAAAAGATATGCCACAACATTTTCCGGTGTATCTAATAAGAAGCAGAGATTCTGTGTCATTTCCGCTTCACTCTGCATACGGAATACCGGATGGGCTTTCCGCAGTGCCATCAAGCCCTTATAGTATGCTATCATATCCGGATATTCATGTATATTATCCCACTTGATGCTGTTTACCGCATCCGGCATATTATAGCTGTTTTCTGCAAAACCTTTTTTCTCCGGCAGCGGTTTGCTGCGGAGGAATTCTTCACCTGCCTGGATAAAAGGCACACCCTGGGAAGTAAATACAATGGCTGCGCACAACCGGTTCATGGCTTTCTTCTTTTCTTCCGATGCCTCCGGGCAGGAGACGGATAATTTATCCCACAGGGTATAGTTATCATGACAGGAGACATAATTAATACTCTGTCCCGGCTCTTTCGCCCACGGCTTACTGCCATAGGCATCATAATCTACCTGTGGATGTGCGACTGCTCCTGTAATGCCATAGCGCAATGCATTTTCCAGATGGGTGCCGCCATTAACGAAGCCCAGATGATCATCATAGAATACGCTTCCTTTTATGGTATCACGGATGTCATCATTGAACATGCCGATTCCCGGCATCTTTTTCGCACTGGCTTTAAATGCACGTTTCTCCTCTGCCAGAGAAGATGGGCCACCGTTCCAGCCTTCCCCATAAAGATAAATATCCGGACGGATTTCTTTTAAACGCTCTGCAATAACATTCATTGTATCAATATCCAGAACTCCCATCAAATCAAAGCGGAATCCATCGATATGATATTCCTTTGCCCAGTAAATCAGGGAATCTACGATTAATTTCTGCACCATCGGACGGTCACTGGCCACTTCATTGCCACAGCCGGATCCGTCAGTATATCCGGTCTCATCACTTCTATAATAATAGCCCGGCACAATCTTCTGAAGGTTGGAATCATCCCTTCGATAGGTATGATTAAAGACCACATCCATAATCACTCCGATTCCTCTGCTGTGCAATGCCAGCACCATCTGTTTCATTTCCTGAATCCGCACTGTTCCATCATATGGGCTGACTGCATAAGAACCTTCCGGAACATTATAATTATCCGGATCATATCCCCAGTTATACTGTGCTTTCTGATTTTTCTCATCTACGGTCTCAAAATCAAATGCCGGAAGAATCTGTACATGTGTCACACCAAGGCCACTGATATAATCAAGTGCGGTTGCTTCTCCAAAATGATTTGTAGTATTGGCTTCCGTCAGGCCTAAGAACTTTCCATTATGAAATACGCCGCTGGATTCATCCATCGTAAAATCTCTTACACTGCCTTCATAAATCACTGCATCTACAATCTGCTCCGGATTCCGGTATTCATCCAGTTCAAATCCCTGCGGATTGGTCTTTGCAAGATCAATTACCATTCCACGCTGCCCGTTTACACCCGCTGATCGTGTATATGGATCAACTGCTTCCTGCTCTTCTCCGTGATTTACTACTGTATAGGTATAGTAGATTCCATTGCAATCGCCCTGTTTTTCAAAAACGTAAGTACCGTTTACTGACTTCTTCATAACATGCTGTTCTATGAGATTATCTCCTTCGCCCTGTTTATAAAGGTTCAGCTTCACAGATTCTGCCTCCGGTGCCCAGACCTTAAATCTTGTCATTTTCGGTGAGTATACCGCTCCTAAATCATTTCCTGTGTATACTTCATAATCAAACTTCTGCATATTTTTTCCTTTCCCTTGTTACCTGCGTACGGCTACAGAAAACACGCTTTGCGCATTTCTGCATAACCGAAAAAAGGAAGCTTCCGCCAATGCACGGATGCTTCCTTCTTGCAACTGGCTGTCATTTCAAAGACCCTATAGCTTTGCGTCACAGGCTTTCACCTGTTTTGCTGATACGTAATCTTTATTATAATAGTGGCACAATTATAAGTCAATGACTCCGGTTACTTATTGCTATTCTTATATTTCAGTACAATTCACATATGTGAATTATAAATTTAACTCTTTTTTTATTTCGGCAATTGCTTCTCTTTCATCAAAATGATATTTTACACCTTTGATTTCCTGATAATCTTCATGACCTTTTCCAAGGAGCACTATCATATCACCCTTTTTGGCATTTTCGATACAATATTTGATGGCTGCCTTGCGGTCATCGATTTCGATATATTTTCCGTTGCTCTTTGCAAGGCCAATCTTAATATCGTTGTTGATGTCGCGGATTTCTTCATCTCTTGGATTATCACAGGTCAGCACGCTTAAATCTGCCAGTTCTCCTGTCACTTCTCCCATGTCATAGCGGCGCAGCTTGGAACGGTTTCCACCGCCACCATAGACACAGATTAAACGTTTCGGATGATACTCTTTTAATGTGGTAAGCACGCTTCTTGTGCTGACTTCATTATGGGCATAGTCTATAATTACCGTAAAATCTTTGGAAACCGGAACCAATTCCACACGGCCTCTGACTTTTACTTTATCCAGTCCCCGTAAAATTGCCTCATCGGAAATTCCTGCCAGATGACAGGTCAGCATGGTTACCAGTGAATTGTATACTGAAAAGCTTCCCGGAATATGAACCACTGCATAAACATTCATACAGCCGGTAGTGGTAAAATGCATGCCAATCTGTCCCTCTTCATCCAGATAGCCAACAGCTCCCGCCATCAGGTCTGCGTCTTTCTTACAGGAGAAGGTATGAAGCTTACAGGTATGATTTTTGATTATTCCATCTACGTGCTCATCATCTGCATTTACGATTCCCTCTTTGCACTGACGGAATAAGAGACTCTTGCATTCCTGATATTCTTCAAAGCTAGCATGCTCATTTGGTCCGATATGATCCGGTGATAAGTTGGTAAAGATTCCATAATCAAATACAATTCCTGCCACGCGGTGCATCTTAAGTCCCTGGGAGGATACTTCCATTACTACATATTCACAGCCGGCATCTACCATGGCACGGAACATCTTATGTAATTCATAAGATTCCGGTGTGGTATTCTTTGCCGGAAGCTTTTCCTCCCCAATCAGGGCACCGATGGTTCCAATCAGTCCGACTTTCCTGCCGGCTTCCTCTAAAACGCTCTTTATCATATAAGTAGTAGTGGTCTTTCCTTTGGTTCCGGTCAGTCCAATGGTGGTAAGCTCTCTGTCCGGGTGTCCAAAGAAAGCAGCCGACATAATTGCCAGGGCATAACGGGCATCTTCTACCTGAAGAACCGTACAACTCTCCGGGATATCGACTTCTACTGCATGCTCTACTACAAGGGCGGAAGCACCTTTCTTTACCGCATCTTCAACAAAGTCATGTCCGTCTACAACAACTCCTACCATACAGACAAATACGGTGTCTTTTTCTACTTTTCTCGAATCATAGATAATATCACTGATTTCTTTCTCCATCTCTCCCTGCAGGCAGGTATAGGTCAATTCTTCACATATTTCTGCTAATTTCATACTTCTCTCCTAATGTATTATTCCGCTGTTCCGATAATGTGGCTTGCATCAATTTCCGATTCAAATACCGTATGGGAAGGTCCGGTCATAAACATATGTCCGCTTTCTTCCTCCCACTCAATATAGAGCGGTCCGCCAATCTGCTCTACCGTTACTTTCCGGTCTAAGCGTCCGGTTAATACGCCGGCTACCACTGCAGTACAGCATCCGGTTCCGCATCCGATAGTCTCTCCGGTTCCTCTTTCCCATTCCCGGATTTTCACATAATCCCTGCGCACAAATTCCACAAAAGTTACATTGGTCTTATTGGTAAAAAGCTCTGTCATATGTTCAATGGTTTTTCCGTATTTTTCTACATCAAGGTCTGCCACGCTGTCTACATACATGGCACAATGCGGGTTGCCCCATGATACTGCCGTAATATGGAAGGTCTTATCCAGTACCTGTACCGGCTGCTCTACAAATTCATCCAGCTTTGTGTTGACCGGAATCACTTTTGCAGACATTCTCGGTGCTCCGATATCTGCTCTGATATTGCTTACCAGACCGTCTGTTACAGTCAGGTTCAGATGCTGCATGCCGCCTAAGGTTTCAATTACAAGATCTGTCTTATCCGTCAGTCTGTGATCGTATACATATTTTCCTACGCTGCGCAATGCATTTCCACACATCTCGCCCTCTGTTCCATCCGGGTTAAACATCCGCATCCGGAAATCCCCTTTTTCGGACGGACAAATCAATACCATTCCGTCAGAACCAATGGCAAAATGCCGGTCACTTACGAATCTCGCAAGCTCCGGCAGATTGTCAAGATGCTGATGAATGGCATCGATATATACATAATCGTTTCCAAATGCCTGCATCTTTGTAAATTTCATTTATTTTCTCCTTGCTTTCTCTTTCCTTTATTTTTCTTAAGCATTCATTGCCCGGTCTAAATCTGCAATGATATCATCCACATTTTCAATTCCTACTGACATACGAAGGAAGCAGTCTGTAATACCCAGCTTCTCTTTCACATCAAGTGGTGTATCCTCATGAGTCTGTGTGGTCGGATATGTGATTAGGGTCTCTGTTCCACCAAGACTCTCTGCAAACATAATCATATCTACATTTTTAAGAATCTTCTTAACGGTCTCATAGCTGTCTACGGTAAAGGAAATCATTCCGCCAAATCCTGTGGTCTGACGGCAGGTTACTTCGTAATCCTTATGGTCTTCAAAACCAACATAATATACTTTCTTTACCTTCGGCTGTGTACGAAGCCACTCTGCTACCTTCCTGGCATTCTCATTGTGACGGTCCATACGGACTGCAAGGGTCTTGATTCCCCTTAATACCAGCCAGCTGTCTAACGGTGCCAGCTGGCTTCCATGGGATTTGATATGGATGTGAATCTTATCTGCGATTTCTTTGTTATCTTTTACCACGACGATTCCGGAAATAGTGTCATTGTGTCCCCCCAGATATTTTGTTGAACTGTGAGTTACAATGTCTGCTCCCAACTGCAGCGGTTTCTGGAAATATGGTGTTAAAAATGTATTATCTACCACGGTTAATGCTCCGATGGATTTTGCAATTTCAGAAATGGCATGAATGTCTGCCACCTTCATCATCGGATTGGTCGGTGTCTCAACGAAGAACATTTTTGTATTCGGGCGGATAGCTGCCTTTACTTCGTCTAATTCAGACATATCTACATAAGTATGCTCGATTCCATATTTTCCAAATACATCTCCAATGATACGGAAGGTTCCACCATAAATATCATCGGAAAGAATTACATGCTCGCCCGGATTTAATAAGGAAAATACTGCCATATTCGCAGCCTGTCCGGAAGAAAATGCAAATCCCTGGATACCGCCCTCTAAAATTGCCATGGTACGCTCTAATTCCTGTCTGGTCGGATTCTCAAGACGGCTATAGGCAAATCCTGTTGTCTGTCCTAATTCCGGATGGCGGAAGGTTGCTGCCTGAAAGATTGGCATGCTGACTGCGCCGGTTAATGGTTCCGTTCCTAATGCTCCATGTACTGCCTTGGATTCAAAATGTAAATCCTCTTTTGTACTGTAATCGGTATAGTTGCTGAAGTTTTTCATATTGTTACCGCCTTTCTTCGTCTTAATTACCCACCAGATATTTTCATTTCTAACAGGACAACCGTCTATTGATGCACTTGTCCTTTTTCATATATCAATTATTATACCAACATTTTATTGAAATTGATAGTAAAATAATGCTTTCCTTATTGCAAATCGTGCTTTATACTGTCCATAGATTGATTTTGTATATAGGATGTGATTTTTATGAAAAAATATGAGAAAACCGGATATCTTCATCATGACTTTAAGATATTTCACCTGACTGACCACGAAATGTCTGCCTACGACTTTCATTATCATGATTTTCACAAACTGCTCTTTTTCCTAAGCGGCAATGTCACCTATTGTATTGAAGGAAAATCCTACCAGCTTACCCCGGGGGATCTGGTTCTTGTCCGTGCCGGTGAAGTCCACCGTCCAATCATTCATGACACCACACCCTATGAACGGATGATTATTTATGTTTCCCCGGATTTTACAGTTACATCATCCGATAAGACTATTTTCTTAAACCAGTGCTTTCTTCCGGATGCTGCCATGCCGTCCAATGTCCTGCACTTATCCGGCATGAAGGAACGGCGGCTCTTAGATACCATGACAGAGCTTGTCCACTCTTTTTCCGAAGACAGCTTTGCCAATGAGATTTACCAGAATACGCTTTTCTTAGAATTTATGATTCACTTAAACCGGGCTGCCTTATCCGGCACTCTGCAATATGAAGATTCCTTTCAGGCAAATGAAAAGATTCTGTCGGTTCTTACCTATATGAATGAACATCTGACGGAAGATATTACGGTGGATTCTTTAGCCGAGCACTTTTTTACCAGCCGCTATTATCTGATGCACTCTTTTAAAGAGCAGACCGGATATACCATCGGAAATTATCTTTCCACGAAACGGCTTCTCTTTGCCAGGGATTTAATCAGCTCCGGCACTGCGGTAACCGATGCCTGCTTTGCCTGCGGCTTTCACAATTATTCTACTTTTCTTCGTGCCTATAAGAAGCAGTTTGGGAAATCCCCGCGGGAAATGATTTAGGTGCTGCGAAAGAATAACATTTTAACAGAAATTTCTTTGCTATTTGAAGTAGGTGTGTTTATGTGCGTCAAAATACCAGTAGTTCTTAATATTATGTTTTGCTTGTCTGCAAGCAGTCTTTCCGTTGCTTTGACATAAGATACTTTACATAACAAAGAAATTATTAGCAAAATGTTATTATCTTTCGCAACTGCCTAAGATATGATTTCATAGAAGGAGATCTGTATGTTTACAAAAGTAAAAGATTTTTTCAAAAAAGAAACCGTCTGCTGCATTGCTTTCCTGCTGGCAGTTGTATCCATGTTTTTTATTCCACCATCCGTAAATTACTTTTCTTATATTGATTTCCGGGTACTGGCTCTTTTATTCTCCCTGATGGCTGTGGTAAGGGGGTTTTCTTCGATTGGCGTTTTTACCCGGCTTGGAACCATGCTCCTTCATAAGGTGCATTCCCTGCGGACACTGGCATCCCTTTTTGTCTTTCTCTGCTTCTTTTTCAGTATGCTGATTACCAACGATGTTGCCCTGATCACTTTTGTGCCTTTTACAATTCTGGTACTGTCGATGGCTGACCAGCGACAGGCATTGATTCCGGTTATTGTCTTAGAAACGATTGCTGCCAATCTCGGCAGTATGCTGACTCCCCTTGGCAATCCGCAGAATCTCTATCTGTATACAATTTCCGGTCTGTCTCTATGGGATTTTATCCGGATTATGCTGCCCTATTCCGCTGTATCCGCCCTGCTGCTCATCCTTTTCCTGCTGGTTCTTCCAAAAGTCTCTTTCCAGGCAGGCAATTTTTCTGCAGTCCAAACGGAATCTTCCGCCTGTTCCACTGATAAGCCAGCCTCTTCCCGCAGTCACAGGAATCCCCGGATTCTGTTTGCCGCTTATTGCATTCTTTTTCTGATATGCCTTCTGACGGTACTGCACATTCTGCCATTTCAGATAATGCTGCTTATCGTTTTCTTTGGTTTTCTTATTCTTGATTACCATGTGTTAAAAGATGTGGATTATTTTCTGCTGCTTACCTTTCTTTGCTTCTTCATCTTTATCGGAAATATGAAGCAGATTTCCCTAGTACACGAACTGATTTCAAAGCTTTTGGTCCACCATGAAGTTCTGATGGGTATTGGTGCCAGCCAGATTATCAGTAACGTGCCTGCTGCCATCCTGCTTTCCGGCTTCACCGATGATTATTCTGCCCTGCTGATTGGGGTAAATCTCGGCGGCCTTGGTACTCTTATTGCTTCCTTGGCAAGCCTTATTTCCTTTAAATTCTATGCCAATAGTAATGGAAGCGATACAAGGCGGTTTCTTGGGATTTTCACCCTCTACAATGTGATTTTTCTTGGAGTCCTCTTTATTCTTTCACTTATTCTCTGCTGATTTTCACAGGCAGTTGTGAAAAAGATAGAACTTTTACCCGAATCAGTGAAATACGATTGCGGTAATCTATTCCCTTTTCACAACTGCCTGTGATTTTTAAACAGGAATAAGTTGACGGAACATTTTCCCCCTTATATAATAGGATGCAGATGTCTTAAGACAAAACAGAAAATATTTGATACCAGAAAATATTGGAGGAAATACTATGTGGCTTGCAGATAACTGGAAAGATTATGAAGTAATAGACTGTTCAAAAGGTGAGAAATTAGAGCGTTGGGGTGACTATATCCTGGTACGTCCAGACCCACAGGTTATCTGGGATACGCCACGCAAAGAAAAAGGCTGGCATAAAATGAACGCCCACTATCACCGCAGTAAAAAGGGCGGCGGCGAATGGGAATTCTTTGACCTGCCACAGCAGTGGAGTATCCACTACCGTAACCTTACTTTCCAGTTAAAGCCTTTCAGTTTCAAGCACACAGGTCTTTTCCCGGAGCAGGCTGCTAACTGGGACTGGTTCTCTGAACTGATTAAGAAAGCTGGAAGACCAGTAAAAGTCTTAAATCTTTTTGCCTATACCGGTGGTGCCACGATTGCTGCCGCAGCAGCAGGTGCATCCGTTACCCATGTAGACGCTTCAAAGGGTATGGTTACCTGGGCCAAGGAAAATGCTGCTTCTTCCGGTCTTACAGATGCACCAATCCGCTGGATTGTAGACGACTGTGTCAAATTCGTAGAACGTGAAATCCGCCGTGGCAACCACTACGATGCCATCATTATGGATCCGCCATCCTACGGCAGAGGTCCAAAGGGTGAAATCTGGAAAATCGAAGAATCTATCCATCCGCTGGTCAAACTCTGTGCACAGCTTCTGGTGGACAGACCTTTGTTCTTCCTGATTAATTCCTATACTACAGGCTTACAGCCGGCGGTTCTCTCTTACCTTATCGGAACAGAGCTAAAACGTTTCTCTGGCAAAGTCACAGCCGACGAAATCGGTCTTCCGGTCAGTTCCAACGGACTTACACTTCCTTGTGGGGCTTCCGGACGGTTCGAGGGGATTTAAATTTAATGCAAGAAAAGCTGCCATCGGCAGCTTTTCTCATTACTTTCATCAGCGTAAGTTTTTTATATATAAATCAGATACAAATTTGCATTTCCATTAACCGTCAAAAAGGCATGACGTTAATCCGTCATGCCTTTTCATTCCTATCCTTTTCGAATCTGCTCATTAATAATCTTCATGTCCAATAAACTTGCACTTAGCAATATATCCACCACACCAGATGGCTCCTGCCACTGTTACAGACAACAGACACTTGAATACCGCCAGTGCGATGATTCCAATTGTAAGATTTCCTGCAAAGTATGCAGAAACCACCCCCTGTATCGGTTTACATAACATAAGCCAGCCTCCCACATAAAGGGCTAGCAGCGTTCCAATGACAGAACAGAGTGTTCCGATCATCAGTCTCAGTGTTTTATGGCTAATCTGTGTTTCCTCTGCCTGTTTTGTAACTTCTTTCATCCTAATTCCCCTCTTCTCTAACATATCCCTTAGCATTTCTACTTGTTTAAACTTTTCAGATATAAATTTACATTTCTATATCAAATATACAATTTTTTTGTCGAAAGTTCAAGTGATTTTCTATTGCAATCTGTTGTAATCTGTTGTAATCTGTTGTATCTGCGTCTTTCTTACTTTATAATAGTAACACAGTAAAAAGATTTTTTTCAGGAGTGACTCTATTATATGAATGGTTCGAAAAAACTACAACAGCTATTGGCTGTTCTCTGTATTTTTACATTTTTATTATGTAGCTGCAGAAAAGCGGAAAATACTCTTTCCACAAAACAGGAAACTTCGCTGCCAACTATTGTAATCGGCAGCGACAATTATCCGCCTTTTAATTATAGCGGAACAGACGGCAGACCAACCGGCATTGATGTGGAACTTGCCACGGAAGCCTTCCACAGAATGGGCTATCAGGCTGAATTTGTCACCATCGACTGGGAAAATAAAAAAGCGCTTCTGCAGGATGGCAGTATCGACTGTGCATGGGGCTGCTTTAGCATGGACGGACGAATGGATGAATACAAATGGGCGGGACCTTATATGATCAGCCAGCAGGTGGTTGCAGTCAGTCCGGACAGCAATATTTACACCCTGCAGGATCTTGCCGGTAAAAACATCGCCGTTCAGGCTACCACGAAACCGGAAGATATTTTTCTCAACCAGACCGACCCCGACATTCCAAAAATTAACGGGCTTTTCGCCATGCAGAATCGTGAGCTGATTTACCCAATGTTAAGCAAAGGTTATGTGGATGCGGTTGCTGCCCATGAAACTTCTATTTTACAATATATGTCTGATTATCATGTGGAATACCGCATTCTGGATAAACCGCTTCTTACTGTCGGACTGGGTGTGGCTTTCTCTCTTGATGATACCAGCGGGCTTAACGAAAAACTGTCTGATACTTTAGAGGAAATGCAAAAAGATGGAACCTCTGAGAAAATCATCGGAAAATACTTAGCACATCCAAGTACTTATCTGGAGGTAGAAAATTATGAAGTCAAATAAGAACAAACCCTTTAGACTGCGTTTTTTCTGGCCTTTTTCAATATTTCTTGGCATCCTGTTCTTCCTTCTGGTATTTTTTACTTCCGCAAACGATGATATCGAATCCACAGAAGAACACCTTGCAGATACGGTTAATTATTTGAAGAAACAATGCTCCACCTACAGCAATTTAAATTTAGCCTCCGAAACCAAGAGCCTGATGCGTATTATTGAATGCTGTCAGCAGGCTGCCCACAATATTTCTACGGATAACTGTCTGCATGGCACAACATCCATGGAAAAAGCTTCCATGGAAGAATTTACAAAAGAGTTTTATATTACCGGCATTATTTTTCTGGATGAAACCGGAACTGTAACCTCTGAATATTGTACTGATTCCATTGGCAGTGCCGGCCTAACCGATACGCTGGAAAAAGAAGTTCTTCTGGATGTTGCCATACATCCGGAAAAAACATACTCTTCCAGAATCGACTGTGAAGATGGCTCTTATATCGACCTGGCAGCGGTAGGACGTACCGATACCTCTGGTATTATTGTAACTTATTACCATACACCACTTGATTATATTGAAAGTTACAGTATCTCTTTTCAGAATTTGCTGTCCGGCTACAGTATCAGCCGTAACAGCACCATTGTCATTACCAGTGGTGATAAAGTGATTGCCTCAAATGAAGAAAAACTCGAAGGAACAGATATTAATGATATTGAAGTACTACAGAATATAAACAAAAAAGCGGTAAGTGGACAGATGGCTCATGTTCATAATACAGTCTCCTCACCAAAGCATGTCTTTGGTATGTTAGATCAGGGACAGAATTATTATATCTACGTCTATCTGCCTGAGCATGCAGTTTTTGAAACGACTCCGCGAAAAGTATTTTATTATATGTTTAGTTATATCTGCCTTCTTCTGATTTTCCAGATGCTGCGCTGGAGGACTGACCAGAGCTACCAGAAAGCCCAGTTGAAGAAGGATAAACTCTATCAGGAATCACTAAAGGAGGCTGCCCAAAAGGCAGAAAGTGCCAACCTTGCCAAGACCGAATTTTTGCAGCGGATGAGTCACGATATCCGGACGCCGATTAACGGAATCCGTGGTATGGTGGAAATTGCCGGACATTATAAAGATAACCCTGTCAAACAGCAGGAATGTCTCGAAAAAATCCAGGAGTCTTCTGGTCTGCTGTTAGAACTTGTAAATGAAGTTCTTGATATGGGAAAACTGGAATCAGGCGAAATTGTCTTAGAATCCCGCCCGTTCCATGTTCTACACCTGGTCCATGATATCACCACCATCATAGAAAAGCAGGCTGCGGAACGTGGCATCGAAATTATTTCCGGAGTTCCTTCTGTCCAGCATCCCTGTCTCATCGGAAGTCCTATTCATATCAAGCGGCTTCTTATGAATATTGTAAGCAATGCAGTAAAATATAATAAGGAAAATGGAAAAGTCATTCTAAGTTGTCATGAAGTACGTTTCACGGAAGATACTGCCTGGATTGAATTTACCTGCTCTGATACCGGAATCGGCATGAGCAAAGAATTTCAGGAGCATTTATTTGAACCTTTTACTCAGGAAAACCATAATGCCCGTTCTACTTACAACGGTACCGGACTTGGCATGGCAATTGTAAAGAATCTTTTGGATAAAATGGGCGGAACCATTGATTTTTCCAGCGAAAAGGATATTGGCACCACTTACCGGATTACGATTCCTTTTTGTATCGACCATAATGCCGCTTCCACTTCTGAAGCGGAAACTTCCGATGAAGAAATCTCTCTTTCCGGCTATCATATTCTTCTGGCAGAAGATAATTCTCTTAATCTTGAGATTGCGGAATTTATTCTGACGGATGCTGGTGCAACGGTTACTGAAGCCCACAATGGAAAGGAAGCCCTGACCTTATTTGAAGCCTCCTCTCCGCAGGAATACGATCTGATTCTGATGGATGTCATGATGCCAGTTATGGATGGCTACCAGGCTACGAAAGCCATCCGTTCCCTGGACCGTGCAGATGCCGCAACCATTCCGATTCTTGCCATGACTGCCAATGCTTTTGCAGAAGACCGGCAGAAGACTTTTTCTGCAGGAATGAATGAACATCTCACCAAACCGCTGGATACAGAACTTCTTTTAAAAACAATTGCTAAATACACACCTCGGAAGAAGCTCCTATGACGCCATAGTGCAGCGGGAACTTTCTCTTCTTTGCCAGACAACCGTAAGAAACTGCCGGCAGCAGATTCTTACGGTTATTTGATATTATTAGAGTCTCTACCCAATCTGATGCCCAACAATTCGATAATAGGTTCTTGAGGTCATCTTGTATACCAGAAGATAAATAACTGTAAATACTGCAATCGTACCAAGGAGACAGTACGCAAACAGTCTTCCATTATTCAGATTCATCACTGCCAGTATCATCCGGATCATTGGAAACGCTGCCAGCACATGTAGCGCAGCGGTAACAATCGGTAGTAAAAATACCATCCGGATCTGTGCACTGATGGTCTTTTTTACTTCCGCATTGCTCATTCCTACTTTTTCCATAATGGCAAATCGCTCTTTATCCTCATACCCTTCCGAAATCTGCTTATAAAAGATAATAAGTACGGTAATCATCAAAAACAGGATTCCAAGGAAAATGCCAAGGAACAGAAAGCCACCATACATCTGCCGGAAGGAATCTTCATTTTCTGCCCTGTTTTCTATCATAATATAATATTTACCGTCATGCCCTTCCTCCATGCCGGATGCACCAATTGCCGCAGATACTGCATTTCCACAGGCAATTTTTTCTTCCTTGTTTCCATCGATGTCGATATACAGAGAATAATAATAGCTGCTGGCATTTTTCCCATAAATTTCTTTCTGTGCTTCATACAACGGTGCCATATCTTCTACGCTGTTTACTACCATATAATAGACCTGATTATCCATCCAATGTCCATTTTCAGAAGAAAAATGCTGTTTCTGTAAAATAGGATAAGTATAATCTCCAACCGTAATCGTATCTTTATCATAGCCATCACTGGTTACCAACACCACTTCGTGATCCGAAAGCTCCGGAACCCTTACATTATAAGCTTCCTCATAATCTTCCCTTGTAATCATGCGGAGCATAATAATATCAGAACTATAATCGCCCTCATCATCATGTTTTCGAATTACAAGATTTCCATCTTCTGATATGCAGGAAAATGTCAGCGTCATCATGCCCTGTTCTTCTTTTATACTGCGGTTCTCCTGCTGGATGGTGCGGTTCACTAACTCCCGCAACGTATCACCTTCTGTAATCGGATTTTCACTGATAATGGATACTCCGATATCTCCCTGATAACGGGTTGCCAGTTCATCATCCAGTCCGGCATACATACTTACCGTTGAAGAAATTACCACCAGTACCATCGTGGATAAAATACAGATGCTTGCCAGTCCTGCTGCATTCTGTTTCATCCGGTAAATAAGACCAGAGACTGCCACAAAATGTTTCTTTTTATAATAATAACTTTTTCTCTTTCTTAAGAACTTAAGCACTGCAATGCTGCCTGCCATAAATATAAAATAGGTTCCGATAATTACAAGTATTACCGCTACAAAGAACAGAAGCACTGCAGTTACCGGATTATCTACTGTAATTGCCATATAGTAGCCTGCTGCAAGTGTTACAATTCCAACTATTGCCATCAGCTTTTTCGTCTTCGGCTCCCGCTCGCCCTGGCTGCTTCCATGCAGCAGTTCCACCGGTTTGGCAAGCTGTATCTGAAACAGATTATATATAAAGGTCAGCATAAAAATACCGGCAAACAAAAGGATGGTACTTACAACGCCACTTTCTGATACATAAAAAACAATTTCTGCATGGTATCCAATCATGGCGTACAATAACATACACATCAGTTTACTAAAAGCAATTCCTGCAACAAGTCCGCCACCGATAGCAACCACTGCCGAAAAAAACGTCTCCAGAAAAATTACTTTTGCCAGATGCCTTTTCTCCATTCCAAGAATGTTATAAATACCAAGCTCCTTTTTTCTCCGCTTCATAATAAAGCTGTTGGTGTAAAACAGGAATATCACAGAGAAAAATCCAATGATAACTGCGCCCAGTCTCAACACAAGCTTTACATCCACGGCACCAAATGGCAGTTCGTCCAGTCCCGGATTGTAATTCAGATACAACATGGTATAAAAGAATGCCACCGTCAGCATCCCGGTCAACAGATACGGCAGGTAAAACTGTCTGTTGTGCTTTATATTATTTACTGCCAGTTTTCCATATAACCCCTTATTCATGTTTCTCACCACCTGTCGTAAGCATCGTCAGTGTATCTGAAATCTTTGCATACAATTCCTCACTGGTTAAATTACCACGGTAAATCTGGTGGAATACTTCCCCATCTTTAATAAACAATACTCTTCTTGCATGGCTTGCAGCCTTAGTGCTATGTGTTACCATAAGAATTGTCTGCCCCCGCTCATTAATCTTATTAAATAATGTCAATAAATCTTCCGTTGCTTTGGAGTCCAGTGCTCCAGTAGGCTCATCTGCCAGTACCAGCTCCGGCTTGATTATCAAGGCTCTTGCTACCGCCGCACGCTGTTTCTGTCCGCCAGATACTTCATAAGGATATTTTCCAAGAATATCAAGAATTCCAAGCTGCGCCGCAATCGGTGTTATGCGCCGCTCCATCTCTTTATAATCCACACCGGATAACACCAGCGGAAGAACGATATTATCTTTTAATGAAAAATTATCCAAAAGATTAAAGTCCTGAAATACAAATCCAAGATTTTCTCTCCGGAATGCGGAAATCTCTTTTTCCCGGATATCCACAATGTTCTTGCCATTTAATATGACCTGTCCACCGGTCGGCTTATCCAGTGCTGCCAGAATGTTTAAAAGCGTGGTCTTTCCGGAACCGGATTCTCCCATGATTGCTACATATTCCCCTTCTTCCACAGAAAAGTTAAGACTTTTTAATGCCTCTACCTGATTTCCCCCCAGACGGGTTGTATAAACTTTTTTCAGATTATTTACTTCTAAGATTGCCATTGTTTTCTCCTCACTTTATTGCTCTGTCATCTTTTCCATTATCATAGCAAAAAAGGAAAATGTCAGCCATGGATTGTGCTTACATTTTCCTTTTATCTCTTACATTTTTGTAAGGTTGAAATTATATTTTCTAGCTTTTTTATTGTACCATAATTATATTCCACATTTTTCAGGTGATAAATTTGCTAATATTTACATTTTTTAGGACATAATTTTGTATATCACTTATCTCTACTTCACATGCTGTGCATCCATCTTATTTTGTCAACACTTTTCTGCAATACTTACGTGCACCACATCGTGGACAGGTCAGTTTTCTTTTTCGGATAGTATGTGGTCCCATAATATAATCCTTCATCTCTGGCACAAATCTGCCATGACATTCCGGACATTCATACGCTCCTGCATCACAGTCAAGAACGCAGGCAATCGCAATACCCATTATAATTACTGCCGTACCTAACACAATTAAAAGAATCCTCAACCAGTTTTCCATTACAAGAGCTCCTGACACCACAAATAATGGTGTTGCTGCAACAATTACTAACATTGCCACCATTGCTGATAAAATTATTTTTTTCTTACTTTCCTGTGCTTCTTTTACTAAATTCACCATATTTTCTTCCGCCTTTCTACGATAATCTTCTTCAGAAACTCTTTCTCCGGATAAAAGCTCATTTACAGTAATATCCAGTTCCCCACACAAAGGTAATAGCAACGACACCTCCGGAAAACCATTTCCGGTTTCCCTTAGTTAAAAATATTACTCTTGTTGATTACTCAACTTTTCCGATAAATCGGTAATATATCTCAATTTCCTGTATTCTTTCGTTATCCTCATTCGTTGTTGCTTCATGTATGAGGATTTTTTCTATCATGGCATTTAATAATGGTGCTGTCAGTTCCTTTGGTACGGAATATTCCTTGATTAACTCAATCCACTTTTCAGCACCTATCATATCCTGTTCCATTTTACTTAGTTCTTCTCTTAGGCTTGTTATCTGCTGTTCCAGTTCTATCTGTTCTTTTTGGTACTTGCTGGACAACATCACAAAATTTCGCTCTGTTATCTTCTCACAGGCTCTATCTTCATACATTTTCGCAAATAAACGGTCAATCTCATTTTGTCTGTTCTCGGCTTTCTTCAATGTACTTGCCTTTTTCTTCTTTTCCCGTATTCGCTCTGCATTGCCGACTTTCTGTATCTTGTTCAATACCTTTTCTTCGTCCTGCTGTACTGCCTTAGCCCAATACTGCAAGCGTTCCAATACGGCTTGATACAGCACATCATAACGAATGTAGTGCATAGAACAATTACCTTTGCCAAACTGCCCGTAGTAACTGCAAGCATAATAACTGTAAGGCGTTTTATTTGCCTTATTCGTTCCAAATCTCATAGACCAGCCACAATCCGCACACTTGACAAGCCCTGCAAAAATCGGCGTTGCCTTTTCCTTTGTCTGTCTGCGTCTTGATTTTATCTGCTCCTGCACACGATAGAACACTTCCTTGTCAATAATCGGCTCGTGAGTGTTTTCTACTCGAAACCATTCACTTTCGGGTTTACGCACTTTCTTTTTACTCTTGAACGATACCGTAGACTGCATATTGTGAACACTGTTTCCGATATAAACCTCACTTTTCAATATCGCCTTGACATGAGCAATCGTCCACTCATAACGCTTACTTTCGGGTTTTCCCTCAAAGATATGTGCAAAAGTACCGTATCTTGTAAAATTTAGCCATGACGCTGTCGGAACTTTTTCTGCTCTTAACTGCTTTGTGATTTTTGCACTTCCGTAACCTTGATAGGCTAGGGAAAAGATTTTTTCAATAATCCATTTTGTTTCATCATCAATCAACAGTTTTCCTTTGATGTCAGGGTGTTTCTTATATCCTAACGGAGCATAAGCACTGTAATGAGCCCCCTCCGCAAACTTTGTCTTAAATGCTGATTTGACTTTACGGCTTGTATCTCTTGCCACCCATTCATTGATGATGTTCTTAAATGGTGCAATCTCACTTTCGCCTTTTTCGCTGTCTACACCGTCATCAATCGCTATGTAGCGGACATTATGACTAGGGAAATACAATTCTGTATATTGTCCTGTCATAATATAATTTCTGCCAAGACGGGAAAGGTCTTTCGTTACAACACAGTTGATTTTTCCTGCCTCTATATCCTCAATCATTCTTTGAAAACTCGGTCTGTCAAAATTTGTTCCCGACCAGCCGTCATCAATATATTCATCAATGACATTCAAATGATGTTCTTTTGCATATAAACGCAACATACTTCTCTGTGTGGTAATGCTGGAACTTTCGCCCTGTAATTCATCATCTCGGCTTAACCTAAGATAAAGTGCAGTATTGTAAATCTGTTGTTTCATTGTCAGTTATCCTCCTTTATAACTAACCCGTGTTTACAATACCTGCTTGCAAGTAAAGTATAACACGGGTACTTTTTGTCATTCAATCTATTTCTTACAACTGCACTGATTTTATGCGATTGTCTGCTTTGCTTTTTCCAGCATGACATCAGTTAGAAGTTCTTCCATTGTTTTGCCCTTTTCGGAAAAATGCTCTTTTACTACAATCTTTGTCTTTCCTCTGTTGCCAATGCCACACTTGCCATTTTTCTTTTGAATTGTTTTTACAGCATTATCAATAACACATACCCCCTTTCTGTAAAATCTTTCTAAGCAATTCAACGGCTTTTGTCATAGCCCACAGGAGTTCCACCTCTGCATAGTTCTTATGTAGCCGTACCCATTGCGTGCGACGCTCTGAACGCTCAAGCTGTGGCTGTACGGGAGTATCATTATCTGACAGTACAGGTCATGGCGATAAAAGAGGACAAATCTTTTATAAGAACACAAATAGGTTTTCGCTCGCTCTTGCAGGGGAAAGGTCGTGGCGTATTTGTTTCAACGGCTCGCTGTCTGTCAAACGTATTGAATTGCTTTATTCAGTTGTCAAAGAACAAGAAAGAAGAAAATCATCTTTCCTATATACCGCGTTGGAAAAGAGGGGAAACGTAACCAAAATCCAAAACTTTTTCCGTTATTAGTACAAATGGAACGGTTCATTTTGGCAATCAACGGTTGATTTTCTCCTTTTTCACTACTATCTGTACAGCAAACGTCCATTTGCTAAGTTGAAATGGAAAAATTTTAACTTCTTTTCTTGCACCATATAGGGATAGACATTGTCATTTTGCTAAGTTAATGACGAAAAAAGATTATTTTTCTTTTCACACCCTAACTACCCAAACCATACCGTTACTGCCAACAATAGAATGAAATATTTTCTTTGCACCATATAGGGAACGGAAACCTTAAATTGTTAAGTTTAGAATAAAGTATTTTCCTCTTTTCACATCAACACTCAACTGCTAATGCCTGTTTGAATACAAAATGATGATGCTTTTCTTCTTTTCATAGAACACTGTCCACTAATCACGAATTTCCGTCATTTTTTCAAAACTTTTTTCTTCTTTCACTTCATATAGGGACAGCAAGCCCCGATTTAATGACCTATTTTCAAAAAAAGTTTAGATTTCCTTTTCTCGCACCATATCTGTACGCAAGTAGCCGTTTTGTTGCAGATTTAATAAAAAATTTATTTTTCTTCTTTCACTTCACATAGGGAATGAAAACAGCTCTTTGCTGACTAAATCTGAAATTTTTCAATTACATTAAAAAATACCGTCATTCTCTTGTGGAACAGCGGTATCTATACGTTCTTCTATGGTTGATTTCTCTAATTGTAATAAATGTTTATGCTTGTCTTTAAGTTCTGCCTGCTCAATCATATCTTTCAGTATCGTTGTATGATTTTCTCTGTCTAATGCCTGTACCATTTTTATTGTTGGTGCAACTTGTCTTTGTAGCCAATGCAACGCTTTTTGTAAAGTGTAAGGCTCTGGCTTTGTGGTTAAGCGTATCGGCTCTCTGTTTTCCCCTACAAACCATGCCCAATCATCATTTGTTATCCATTGACTTTTTGGCTTGTCGTCCTCTCTGTCAACAAAGCGGACATAATGATTGATGATAGAAAAAGCGGTGCGTTCAGCGTCCCGATAGGTCAGTAAATCTACAACCGCATAATAGGCTCGTTCATTCTTCATGCGTATTTCAAAACGGTTCTTAATCTCCGTATCTTCAATTTCTGTGCCATTCTTGACATACTGCTCATAATTTTTCTGATAAGCACACATATATAATTCGCTACTTGTTGAACCGAGATATAAGGTTTCTCCTGTATTCTTTGGTAAATCGCTACCGCATTTTTCTGTACCGCTGTAATCTTTCTGCATACGAAAATAGGAAACACATTCGCCAGCCTTGTATTTTTCCTTTAACTTTGGAATATCCAATATTCCTGCTCGGTCATTGATAGCCAAATCAAGCCGTTTCATCACACCACCAGCCGTCATACAATCCAGCATGAAGTCATACCATGAGCGTTCCTGTGCCAGCAGATAACATTCCATTTGCCGACAGCCTTTGCCTTTCAGTTCCAATAAAACACCTAAATGCTCCTGCATGGAACACATGATATTGATGTCGCCAAGTACATATTTGCTTTCATATCCGTATTTTCCATAATCTTCATAAAGCATATAATCAGATTTCAGTTGTAATACATCACGGATAATCGCCAATGCGTCCGTAGTAGGAAAGCGGACACGAAAGTAATCAATCAATAAGAATAGTGGTTCTTGCGGATTGAAACGCTCAATCTGTTTTTCTATGACTTCTCTTAATTCGTCATTCAATGGCTGTTTCCCTTTTTCAATGCGGTTGTAATATTCACGGCTGATACCACAGGCAACAGCAAGCCTTGTTTGTGTTACTCCGTATTCCTCACGCTTTTGTCTTAGTTCTTCAATAAAGTTTTTATCATTCATTCTAAAATTCCTCCAATCAAAAAAGCAACTACCGTATTTGATAATTGCCTATACTTAAATTTCTGCAAAAGAAAAAGACAATCAATTTCTCGTTTGAAATCAACTGTCTTTCCTATGTCTTGTTCAATTTTCCCAAGTGATAATGGCATAATTTATATCACACCATGTAAAATGCAGTTTCGCCTTGTAAATACAGCGTTTTCCGCTTGTTAATGTATATTGACTCTTGTTTTTTGTGCCCCCCTTGTTAGATAACGGGGGCTTTGAACGGCTCGCAAGCTCGCCGAACCGCCGAAGCGAACCGCCCCCTTGCAAGCATGGCGGAAAAATCTTAAGGATTTTCCCGCCAACGTGGTCGGATCGCTCCGTCGGTTTAACAGCTTTTCTGTTTCTCTCTAGTTATCTACGCATATAAATCAAATCGGTTATTCCGTTATAAGTCTGTGTTTTACAAAGCCTTAACTTTATTTCCCTGTCTATGTTGCCCAAAAGACGAACCCCATTTCCTAACAGAGTAGGAATAACAGAAATGTAATATTTATCAATCATATTTTTGCTTACCAACTGCTGAACAAGATTTGCTCCGCCACAAATCCAAATATCCTTTCCTGCTTCTTGTTTTAGCCGTTCCAATAATAAAACAGGATTTTCACTTGTAAAATGAATTTGTTGGGAAGAATTGCACTCTTTATGTGTTAATACATAAGTTGTAAATTTATTATATACCCATTCTTGCGGAGAAAGTTCAGTAACAACCTGATGAGAAGTATTCCACCCCATTAAGACAGTATCTATATCTTTGGTAAATTCTGTATAAGTGTCGATGTTTTCATTGTCATTTCCATGACCATTTAGCCAAGCTACTCCACCATTACCGTCCGCAATATATCCGTCAAGGCTCATGGCAATAAATAAAACTACTTTTCTCATTTTTTCTCTTTTATAAATACAAACAGGAATTTATTTCTCTTTTTTACTCATAAGGGAACAACTGATTGCTACAAATAAACCCATTAAAATCCATGGAAATGCTGCTCTTATAAAATCACTAACCATACTTTATTCCTCCTTAAATTCCAATTTCCTTAGTTCTACAAACTGAAATTTTTGCCTATGAATGTATCTTGTTCTTTATACGCAAACAGGCTTCTGTGTGCATAATCCAATGTCTTGAAAACGGCATTTGAATTAGTCCACAAATATCTTTATTACACCAATAATCAATCAGCCAAATTGCTTTTTCATTGTCGTTTACTACATTCAACGATTCTAAGTATCCTTTTCTTTCTTTCGGTATTTTTCTTTTCAATTCATCATAAGATAACCGTTCAAGCATTTTCTCAGTGCTTTCCCATACTTCGAAAATATATAAATATAATTCTTCCAGATTAAGCTGTTTTGAAAAGTCTGCAATCTGCTGTTTCATGAGTTCATTTCCTGTTGTAATGATAGGTGAATTGATACGCTCTTGATAATTGCCTGCAAAAAATACTTGTTCATCTTCATTTATCACTGTATGCACAACTATATCTTCAATGCGGAAAATATGCCAAATAGAATAAGCAATCGTCTTACTATGATAACCATCAGCGTTTATGAAGGGGATTGAGTTAAAATCTTCTCTGCATAATTCTTCTTTGAAAGATACTAAGGTTTGTATTAACTGACTTCGTAAAGTAAGTAAAGTATCAATACCCCTCTTATAAGTATCTTTCTTTTTTATTTGTGCCTGCATTGTTTTATTAAGTTCAGACCATTCCTTATTCATATTCAATCCTCTCTCAAATTCTGATTTTATCGCCCCATACAAACTGGAATTTATATAATTATCTCTCTAACTTTCCCTATTTTATAGGCTTTCCCGCATGTCCATTAGTGAAATGATATGTAGTTTCCCTTATTTTTGCCCTTATGAGATAATCACAAGGGAAATAAGGGAAATTTTTTAGTCATTGCCCACCACTTTATCAAGAAGCCGAACCGATTTTCGTTTCGCATCTCTTGTGGAGTGAGCATAGACGTTCATTGTGGTACTGACATCTGAGTGTCCCAACAATTCCTGCACATCTTTTGGGGCTGCTCCATTTGCTAAAAGGTTGCTTGTATAGGTGTGACGTAACTGGTGGAAATGAAAGCCTTCAAATCCCTCTAATGTTTTTGCCACCTTTCTGCATACCGTTCCCAAAGTAGTCGGAAGTTCCAGGCAACCATCCGGTCTTAAGCAAACAAAAGAAATTTCTTTATAATCTGCTGGGACTTCCTCTGTTCTGTCTAAGCAGTAATATTCGTAGTACACTCTGTTTTTCTCTTTGACCTCTTTGTAGTAGTTCGTGTGATAAAGTTCTCCGTACTGCATTCGATTTTTTAACTGCTCTTTCCGGGCATTACGGAAAATCTCTACCAGTGTATCTCCAAAATCAACAACCCTTACTTTTTTCCGCTTGGTTGGTCCGATGATATATTTGCGCTTTGAGCCATCATATCGGATGCTGCGTCTTATGGTAAGGCATTGTTCTTCCAGATTTACGTCCTGCCATGCCAAACCGCAGGCTTCTCCAATACGAAGCCCGGCATAATAGGCTATCTGGATTGGAAGTATTGCGGCTGGGTTCTTTTTTTGCAGATAAGCAAGCAATCTTTCATAATCTTCTCGTGAAATTGGTTGGACATTTCCGTCCATATCCTCATCGGAAAACAAATCCACTTCATCCGTCTGATACCGCAGTTTAATATACTGCATGGGATTGAACGTAATATACTGCTTTGGAAATACTGCAAAACGGAAGGACTGCTGCATGACTGCGGAAAAAGAATGGATATAATCTTTGCTGTAACCCTTTCTCTCTTTTCCGTCGGGATGAACTCCCCCGAAGGAAAGCAAATCAAAGAAGGATTGCAAATGTTCAGAGGTTACATTTTTCAGTTTCCGTTCTGCCAATGGGTGTTTCTTGATATTTCGGATTGTTCCGAGGTAATTCTCCACCGTACCATTGCTGAGCGTACCTGTTTTTAATTCCTCCTCTGCCCACACATCCAAAAGCTGTCCGACTGTGAGATTTTCCGCTTTGGCAACAAATTTCTTTTTCTCATAATCATCCATTGCCTGACGGAGCAGCTTTTCAGTTTCACTTTTGCTTTCTGTTCCAACGCATTCTTTCTGAACAAGATTGCCGCTTGCGTCCTCTACATAGAAGCGGTAGTACCATTTCTTTCCTTTTTTTCTTACAGATCCTTTTGCCATAATCGTATGTCTCCTTTCGATATTAGACAATCGGAACTGATGAAATGCTTCGTGCGTGTAAGTATATCATAACTCCGGTTGTCTTACTATACCGATTCGGAATCTTCGTATAAGACTTCTGATAAAAGATTTGCAAGCCTTTGTTCTGCTGCTTTTGGTTTCTTGGAATAGAGCCTTACAACGTCTGCCATCTCATTAAAAGCATTGATGGTGTGAGTGATTTCCCTTAAGAACATAATCTCATTATATTCCTCATTCGATTCAAACCCTATTGTTTTGGCAATATCCGTCTGACCAGCATTTCCCTTGAAGTTTTTGCAGGCGAACTGGAAGGAATCCAAAAACAGACCATATTGTTTTAACATCAGCAGTAATAAATCTTTTGAAAAAGCATCTTCTTCTTTGGTAAGGGCAAGCGGTAACTGTTCCAGAATATCTCCCATCGCATCACGAATCTGTAACTCTCTCTTATCCGTAATGTCGGTTTCATATTCATCTGTTTCCCCTTTGAGCCATTCCACAGATACATGGAGTGCTTCCGAAAGACCTTCCAGCACCATTTTTTTCGTATTGTCAATCGAACCATTCTCATAACGCAGGATTGTAGAAGCGGTAACACCCATCTTTTCTGCGACATAAGGCTGTGTCAGATTCAATTCCAGACGGCGCTGTTTTACTCTGCTGCCTATCAGCTTGCGTAGTTCTTTATCTTTCATGCTGACTGCCTCCTTTTTCGGTATGTATGAATTATAGCATTGTTTTTCTATAATTGCAATATGCAATATAATATTTGTTTTTAATATTTCGTAACGCTTGACAAAAAGATGTGAAAAGGATATACTTACATCACAAGAATTGCATAATGCAATTTATAAGGAGGTGATTATATGACGCAAAGAAAAATTGCATTATCCATCGAAGAAGCTGCTGACTATACGGGAATCGGCAGAAATACCTTAAGACAGCTTGTAGAATGGAAGAAACTTCCAGTATTAAAGGTTGGTCGCAAAGTCCTGATTAAAACCGATATTCTGGAAATGTTTATGGAAGCTAATGAAGGTCGTGATTTGAGGGATAGAGGAAATGTAAAAGCCGTAACAAGAACTGCGGCAAATTAAAAAGGCGGCTTCCCAAGAAACCGCCAAAGGTTCTATCAGACCGAAGCCATGATATACCTACACGCAAGAAGATTATACCATGTGCTTCTTCTGATACGCAACCGAGAACTTATGTTTGTAAAAGAAAGGGGAATGTAATCATGGCAAAATCAACAAAAAGTTATGAAGAACGAATGCTTGAAATGGAAAAGAAGGAACAGGAAAGCCTTGAAAAAGCAAAACGATATGCAGTACAGAAGAAAGAACTTCTGAAACGAAAGAAAGCCGAAGAAAGTAAAAAACGAACCCATAGGCTCTGTCAGGTTGGCGGTGCGGTGGAATCCGTTCTCGGTGCGCCTATTGAGGAAGAGGACATCCCAAAGCTGATTGGTTTTCTGAAAAAGCAGGAAGCCAATGGGAAATTTTTTTCAAAGGCAATGCAGAAAGAAACAAATACCGATATGGAGGAAGTGTAATGGCGGGGGATGAGTTTTTCATTCCCTTCATTGCTTTTTCATGAAGGGCGCACTTATGGACAACCAGAGGTCGTCCCAATAAGTTTGCCACAAGTGGCAACCGGTCTTCGCTCACGCTTGCCGGGCTCGTTCCGTCGGCGGGGCTTTCAGCCAGACCTGCTCATGCCGCAGGAGGCACTCTTCGCCAGAGAGGCGCATTCCATGCAGGCTGCTATGCGCAGGGCACTCTTACGCAGAGGGCGTTCCGGCAATACTGCTTTTTCTAAAACTGAAAGCAATGTTGCCGGAAATCTATGCCGGATGTGCAGAAAGGAGGAATCCAGACATGGCGATTTTTCATTACACAGTCAAAATAGTCGGACGAAGTAAAGGGAAATCTGTTATCTCCGCTTCCGCATATCTCAATGGGGATGTGATGAAAAACGAGGAAACCGGGAGAATCAGTTATTACACTTCTAAAAAAGAAGTGGTCTACACCAGTCTGATGATGTGCGAAAACGCACCTCCTGAATGGCAGATAGTACCAGAAGAAAATATAAAACGCTTTCAAAAATCTGTCCGATACAAAAGGTCAGAAGATAAAGAAGCTGCTTTAGAAAAATTTAAAATCACATTTCAGAAACAACGGTTATGGAATGAGGTATTGAAGATTGAAAAAAGTGCAGATGCCCAACTTGGCAGGTCATTTGAATTTGCCCTCCCAAAAGAATGGAGCAGACAGGAACAGATTCAATATACAGCCGACTATATCAAAAAAACATTTGTGGATAAGGGAATGTGTGCTGATTGGAGTATCCACGACAAAGGGGATGGCAATCCTCATGTCCATCTGCTTCTGACAATGCGCCCTTTTAACCCGGATCATTCTTGGGGGAAGAAAGAAGTCAAAGATTGGGGTTTTGTCAGAGATAAAAGCGGAAATATCGTGATTGATGAATCCCATCCGAACTGGTGGCAGGATAAGAAAAACCCTGACCGTCATGGAATCCGTATCCCTGTATTAGATGAAAACGGAATCCAGAAGATTGGTGCAAGAAACCGCCTGCAATGGAAACGGGTACTGACCGATGCTACGGGATGGAACAATCCAAAAAACTGTGAACTGTGGCGGAGCGAGTGGGCAAAGGTGTGTAATGAACATCTGCCTTTGCATAATCAGGTCGATCACCGTTCTTATGAAAAGCAGGGAAAACTCCAGATTCCTACCATCCATGAAGGTGCTGACGCAAGAAAGATTGAACAGAAGTTTCTTGCCGGGCAGGAAATAAAAGGTTCGTGGAAAGTAGCGGAAAATCAAATCATAAAACAACAAAACACGTTATTGCAAAAGATACTGGACACCTTTGGGAAAGTATCTGGTGCATTATCATTATGGAAGGAGCGATTAAATGACATTAGAAGAAAGCCGGGAAATTATACCCTTAATGGAATCTATGATTGGGCAAATCGAAGAACAGCAGACCTTAATGGCAGAAATGCTTCTGGAAATGCAGAACCGGGACACCCAACTCTCTCTTATGCAGGAACAGAATCAGAAATTGCAAAAATTAAACAGCGAGTTATCCGAGCTGCTCAACATTTTGCCAAATACCGAGGAACTGCTTTCCAAGATGGAAGAACAGAAAACGAAGATAGAACTTTTGGAAAACGAAAATCAGCAATGGCAGATATTGGCACAGAAGCTGAACAGCGAAAACAGTTTATTACTGAAACAGAACACCGAATTGCTGAACTGGAACAGCAGGTAGAGAAAGGACGTGATATAGATGAACGAATCCAGAGAATTAAAGAACGCCGAACAGTTGGAAGAACTTCTGCTCTTGACCGAGGAGATACAAGAAGAGTTGGAACAGAAAGACCAGCTTATCGTGGAACTGAAGACGCAGCTCAACGAATCTCTGACCTTGAACGAGAAATTAAACAAAGAGAACAGAGCCGGGAATATTCAAGCATTAAAGAACGACTTGAAGCTGGCAGACAGAGCATTGCGGAGCGAGAAAGAGAAGCTGCGAAGCGCAAACGTCACGATAGAGGAATGTCAAGATAAAATACGATGCTTAACACAACAACGGGATTATGCCCGGACACATCAGAAAATCGTAGAGATACCGGTAGAAAAGCCGGTACTCTATAAAAAATGCGAAGCCTGTGACCGGACAGCCTATCAGAATGCAAAAGCAAGATACGAAACACAAAAAGAGCAACTTGCAGGACAATATAAAGCAAAAACGGTAATGTTCCAAACAACCTTGTTCCTTCTTGCATGGTATTCGCTGACAACCACTCTTTTTCAGGCAGTACAGTCAGATGTGTTCCTTTCCGATTGCAAATCATTCTTCCATGATGCAGCATCATTCATACAAACTTTTATTGGTTGGACGATTGATGCCGGGCAATCTGTGGCACAAATCAGCACAAAAATTCCAAATGAGATTATACCCGGAATCATATATTGGTTATTGCTGATATTGGTTGTGGGAATATGTGTGGCAGGGACAGGAATACTGGCGATACTGATAGAAATAAAGGTTATAGAATTATATAAGAAAAACTGTTGGGATGTTATTACCCTACTGATGATACTGACAAGTGCGGCTGTCATCATTTATTTTGGAGAAGTAATTAAAAAAGCATTATCAATAAATCTGTTGTTCTTTTGGTTAATTTTACAAGGAATATATCTTACAATTCGACGCTATATAAGTCAAGATACTGATTGACTAGATACAAAATATTTGATAAAATATAAATAGAAATACAGCAGATCAAAGTAGGTAAAACTTATGAGAGCAAAGAAAGTGATTGTAGGGGTAGCTATTAGTGCAATGTTAATTTCTTCATCAATTCCAGTAATGGCATTTTCTGTTACAAACGGGAATAAGACATTTGATAAAAAGTGGGAATTGAGCACTACATCTGATGGCGGAAAAGGTGTTTTGACTTATGGTTATAATACTCTTGCTATTAATGAAGATTATGCACACGCATATCATTCAACTAAAGATCATTACGCATATGTCAAAAATGGAAATGGTTCTTTTTCGGGTTCAAATGTTGGTAAAGGTAATTGGTCTAAAATTGAGGTTGCTCATAAAGGAAATAGTATTACCTACGGTAATAGCTACTAAACAAAGGTTCGGGATAATGGCTGAGTGGTTGGAATTCCAACCACTCTTTTTTGTGGAGTGTATATAAATGAAGAAAAAAATAAAATATATAGGAATTGTTTTGGTTATTTTGTTCTGTTGCTATAATTTATTTTGGTACTTCGGGAGTTATAAACCATATAACGAATTTCAGAAAGACTTCCCTGAAATAGAAGAATCTGGAGTAAAAATTTACACAGATAAAGATGGATTCCAGTATAGTGTGTCTGTCCCTGATTATTTGCTTTGGAATGGAAATCTTGCGATAGCTGAGTCAGATGTTCGATATGCACTAATTATTTGGATAAAACCATTTCACCAAGGAATAAGTCAAGGCGTGCTATTTAATGACTATAAGGATTTGAATACTCAAATTATGTTGTCAAGTAGCAAAAAAGCTGAAGATCAAGAAGATCAATGGATTGTTGATGAAAATAGCACAATATTGACTACGATATTTGAAAAAGCAAATAAAGTATGGAATCTGGGGTTGAAATAAATGAAAGCAATTAAAAACTTATGTTTGTTTTGTTTCCTGATTTTTGGAATACTTATGCAATCTGAAATATTTCAAGATCAGCTTTGGAACTTTTCTACAGCATATTTTACGTCATCACGCTATGAAGTTGCTAGTGAAGATATGTCGCAGTTTCTGAAAGATGTATCAGAAACTGCAACGGAGAATGATGTACATATTTTTTCTCAGTACAATGAAATCAATAATAAATACCTTTCAACACTTCATATTTATGGCGATGATAAAGTAATCAGACAAACATTAAAAAATACTGCAAACATAGAAGAATCAGAATATACCGCTTTAGTTTCCGGAATTACGAAAGTAAAATTTCATAATCTCTCAGAATTGCAAAGTACCTCTGTGGGTTATGAAAACTTTATCTCATACATAGGAAATGAGGACAATATTATCTCTGCATATCAGAAATTATCAGAAAAATATAGCTTAACTTATCCAGAATATTGGAATTCTACGGAAAAGGACATGATTTTTATTATATGGGGTATGATTATTGCATTGATGATTGTTCTAAATGTAATTGAAGTGGTTAGGCGAAAAAAAGAGGTTGTTGTACGAGTTTCCTTAGGAGAAAGTGCTGGTTTCATAGCATTTAAGGCTGCTTTATTCGATGTAACTTTTGACATTGCATTATTTATTGTTGCAAAAATATTGCTGTCAAATTATATATCGGGAGCATATGAGAATAGACTCGTCACAATTTTATATTCCATTGGAATTATTCTTTCCACTATTCCATATTGTTCTTTTTGCTTTTTTGATATTAGAAAGGCATTCGCAAATGCAACACACAAAAGAGGAGTGGATTTTTTAATTTATTCGTTAAAATTTATAGCAGGGGTAGCCGCTGTTTTTACAATTATCACTAATATTAGTAGTATTCATAATAACCTATTTACAAATGAACATTTGTTAGAAGAATATTATGATGCAAATTATTTTACCGTAAAGACTACTGATTTTAATGCTGAAAAAGAAGAAGCTTTTTGGAATAAACTATACAAGAATGAATATAACACATTAAAGCCTGTAATATGCTTGAATATTTTAAATGATAAAAATGATGTGATATATGTAAATAATCATGCAAAAGATATGTTACAAGGTTTTACGAAGCAGATAAATGCAGTAGAGAATGAATCTTCTGATTTGATTATTTTCATTCCAAAGAATAGATATTTTGCTAAAAACAAGCAATTAGCCTATGACTCCTTGAGCCATGTTTTAAATCATGATAATTTACAACAATTAAATATTCAGTACATAGAGTATAGCGAAACAGAATACTTTTCCTATTTAGATACAAGTAGAATAAATGGTATCGAAAAAAGCAAAAATCCGATAATTATTTATCAGGCAAACAAAGATTTAGCAGTCAATGGTGGGTATCTTGAAAGCTATAAAGCAGGAGCAGTTTTATTTCAATGTGATGAAAAACAGCTAAGAAATATCAGCAAAAAGTATGAAGATATGCTTGGAAATTATCAGCTAGTAATTACAAACGTACATGAACAGTATTTATATAATCACACATTTTTAATAAAACTCGTGGGATTTTTAAGTTCTCTTTGTACGATTGTATTGCTTTTAAATATTATGATTATTGTTACCGTAAGTAGACTAGAGTTCCGAGAAAATGCAATGAAAATTTCCTTGATGAAAATCTTTGGATATAGTTTATTTGAACGGCACAAAACACTTCTTAAAATGATTGTAGTGGAAAATTTTGTGATATTAGTAGGTATGCTTATCTATTCTTTATTATCGGTACAGACTGAAGTAGGAATTAGCATTCTTGTTAGTTCATTTATGGCACTAATAGAATTTACAATTATTTTCTTTAATATCACAATTGTTGAAAAAACAAACATACCGAAATCATTAAAAGGAGGTTGCTTATGATAATAATTGAAAATCTATGCAAAGCATATAATGATAAAATTTTGTTCAAAAATTTTCATTTGGAAATTCCAGATAGCAGTTTTTTGGTAATTAGTGGCGAAAGTGGATGCGGAAAAAGTACTTTACTTAATATGATTGGAGGTATTGAAACTCCTGACAAAGGTTCTATTATTGTGAATGGTTTTGATGTGACAAAAAAAGGAAAAAAGCAGAAATATTTCAAAGAAGTTGTTGGATTTTTATTTCAAAATTTTGCCCTTTTGGAAAACAAAACAGTAAAAGAAAATCTAGAAATAATAAAAAAATCAGGTAGAACGGATATTTTAATAAATGAAGCTCTTGAAAAAGTTGGTTTACAGAAAGTAATTAACAAAAAAGTCTATCAATTATCTGGTGGCGAACAGCAGAGAGTTGCGTTAGCTCGTTTAATGCTAAAGAAATGTTCGATTGTATTAGCAGACGAACCAACTGGTTCCTTAGACAAAAAAAATAGTGAGATTGTTATGAATATATTGCATGAGTTAAGTGAACAGGGAAAAACAGTTATTGTTGTAACTCATAGTGAAGAAATTGTAGCACAAGAAAAGCATGTTCTATATTTATAATACCCATAATAGAAGAATATGTTCTTTCGGGAGACACCTCCTCTAAGAACATATTCTTTTGGTTAAAATTGATTATAAAGATACTTTTACTTCAGTATATTCGCTATATTGATGGGATATATATTTGCATATTATTTATATGGATAAGAATTATAACTCTAGTGAGTCTTCTGCATCTACCCACATCTGTAAATTACCCTCAAGATATAATCTTGCATATTCCAAAGGCTCATCCACAGCCAATGAAGTAAGCGCACATTCTGATCCGTATGTGGTTTTTAGATTTTTTTCAGCTTTCCAGCAATCAATGCGAAGCATATATCCGGCACTTGTGTAAACATCAATACTATCGTGATTTATGTTGTATTCTGCATAAATTGTTCTCATCGTATCTTATCTCCATTTTCTTTTAATAATCAGTTATAGAGTTAAATATCGAAAACATTTCAATCAGTTCACCATGTCGTTATTGTTATACTGTGTTATGAAATTTTCTTTCCCTTATTTTTTCCCATATTAAGGTTCATGAAAACCAATGTGAGAATATAACACAAGGGAAAGAGTAAGGGAAAGCTCACTTGCTACAAACTTAGTATTTTCAAGGGTTTGCGAAGAATTTGATAATTAAATATAACAGTTATTAAATTTCCTAAAATATGTGAAATATCAACTGGAATTTGTCTTACAACAATTTATATATGCATAAAAAGCAATATATTTATGAAAACACCCTAAATCCAAAATTTACTCAATTCATTTTTTCCTTACATAAAATGTTCTCGTATATTTCACTTCCTCACCAAGTGTTTCCCCTATCAAAACTTCAAAATCATTGATATCAAATTCTGGAAAGAATGTATCTCCATCTTCAATATTTAAATCTACTTCTGTGATATACATTTTATCTACTATTTGCAAAGCTTCCTTAAATAGTCCATATCCACCAGATATGTATACATCTCGTCCTTTAGCCAATAATAATGCATCTTCTAATGATTTAACTGAAACTAAATTATCTCCTTGATACTCTGTTGTGGTGGAAACAACAATATTCATTCTATTAGGCAACGGATGACCGATTTCTTCATAAGACTTTCGCCCCATAATAACCACATTACCCGTTGTTAACTCTCTAAATTGCTTTTGTTCTCCCTTTATTTTCCATGGTATATTACCATTCTTGCCTATAACATTATTCTTTGACCTCGCAACAATCAAACCTATCATCTATTTCATCCTCCATAATATGATGTCGTACCTGTGATTCCATCAAGTGCACCACATCTTAACAAACTCAAAATTATCTCGAACTAACCAGCTCGACAAATTCCTTTTTTGTCTTCATCTGCATTATATCATATTGTTATAAGCATTGCCATTTCTTTTCTGCTTTTGAAAAGTTACTTATCAGCCTATGTTTTGTAAAGGGTGATATTCAGCATTTCTCACGCAACAAGCCCTTGACAAACCATAGACTAATAAGTTTTAAGGTAATCAAGCAGAAATGAAATAGTCTGCTGTTTCACGGCAACAAAAAAGAGATACCAACACACTTATGTAGTATCTCTTAGTCTAGTAGCAATATTCTTTTGTTTGCAAGCAGGTAAACATGGGCTGTTTCTTAATATCTTTTTGTTTGGGAAACACCACATTCCCACTTAGAAATCGTTTTATCACTAATTCCTAATTTCTCAGATAACTGCTTCTGGGTATAACCCTTTCTTTTTCTTTCTTCTGCAATAAATTTTCCAATTATTATCTGATCCATCTGCTTTCCTCCTTTCTGCTTTGATTATCTGGTAATTTCATTTTTAAGTACACCCACGGGACGTAGAAAATGGTGAATTTATGCGGATTCCACGCTCCGTAGATACTGTTTTAAGAAAACTTTAACTTACTTTTGAAAAAAAAATGGAAGCTTCCCCTCCTACCGTATTTCAAGATGTACCTTCGTTCCCACTCCAATCTCCGACTCAATCGTAATTTCATGGGACAGCTTGCGCATAATTTTCCGGCAGAGATACAGTCCGATTCCTGTGGAGCGCTTATCTGCATGACCGTTATAACCGGTATAGCCTTTTTCAAAAATCCTTGGCAAATCCTCCGGTGCGATACCGATTCCGGTATCTTCGATAACCAGCTCTTTTGTCTCTTGCTCCGATTCTTCCTCTAAATAAACAGAAATGGTTCCACCGGCAGTATATTTGATGGCATTGGATAAAACCTGTTCTATGACAAACTCCAGCCATTTTTCATCAGTAAGCACCTGTGCATCAATCGGACTTAATTCCAATTTAATCTTCTTTCGCACAAATAACCTTGCATACTTATGAATTGCCTCCCGCACTACTTTATCCAACGAAACTTCACCAATTACAAAATCCGTACTTTTCGCGGACAGTCTGGAAAACTGCAATGCCATTTCCACATACTGCTCAATAGAGAAAAGCTCTTCCCACATTTCCTGGCTCCGCTCATCCTCTTCCTCTGCCAGCAGCAGGCGCAGTGCTGCAATCGGTGTCTTGATCTGATGCACCCACATGGTAAAATATTCTGCCTGCTCCACCTGCCCGTTTTCCAGCTCATTAATCTGCTGCTGCAGGGTGATATATAAAGAGCGAAGCAATTCCTGATAATCCGTTTCCATCTGTCCCCGTGGCAATGACAGCTTATCCATTGTCACTGCAATTTCAGAAGTCTGCTTTTCCAGTTTCTTATGATGCAGATAACGCCTTGTAAAGTCTATCATTACTACCAGTAAATACAGAAAGAAGCACAAAAATGCTGCATATCCCCATTGTGCCAGCGGCACCTGCTCAAATCCGATTACAAAGCACAGGATTCCAAAGCAGGCAAGCACTAACAACAGCCATTTCAGATTTTCCTTCAGATAATTTTTGACAAATCTCATTTCAGCCGATACCCGATTCCCTTCTTCGTAAGAATAAAATCCTCCAGACCTGCATCCGCAAGTTTCCTTCTAAGGCGGTTTACATTTACGGAAAGTGTATTCTCATCCACAAAGCAGTCACTTTCCCAGAGCTTTGTCATCAGCGTATCTCTTGAGACTACCTTTTCCTTATTTTCCATCAGTGTCTTTAGAATCCGCAGTTCATTCCTGGTAAGTTCCACTTTCTTATCCTGATAAGTAAGGACTGCTTCCGCCACCTGAAGCATCACTCCGTGATAGGTCAGCATTTCTCCGGTCTCCGTAAAATCATAGGTGCGCCGCAGCATCGCCTGTACTTTTACCGTTAGGACACTTAAGTCAAAAGGCTTTGCAATAAAATCATCTGCCCCCATGTTTACTGCCATGACAATATTCATATTATCCGCAGCCGAAGAGAGAAAGATAATCGGCACCTTAGAAATTTTGCGGATTTCACTGCACCAGTAATATCCATTGTAGAAAGGCAGACCGATGTCCATCAGCACAAGCTGCGGTGCAAACTCCGCAAATTCTTTTGTAACTGCTGAAAAATCTTTTGTGCACTGCACTTCATATTCCCAGTTTTCTAAATGCTTCTTAATACTTCTGGCTATAATTGTATCATCTTCCACAAGATAAATCCGGTACATTTTCCCCCTGCCTCTCCGTTTTTCCCATACACTTCACTTTCTCTATGTTTTTCACTCTTTAATCCGATGTTTCATAATACGGAAAAAGATTTTTATCCTTGTCTTTTTCCTTGGCAAACATGTTGTTGTATTGCAGGATATTATACTGATTCAGAAGGTCTGCATCTTCCCCCTGTGCCTCAGAATAATGAAAAAATTCACCCTGGCTCTTTGAATAAAATGCTCTGGAATTCATTGCCGGTATCTCTTCCTGCAAGTCTGCTAAGAACTGATTATATGCCGGCAGTTCAATACCCGCCTGCTGCAGTGTCATTGTAGATAAGTAATTCAGGCTGGTCAGTTCCACATCTTTACTTTCACTGTCATAATTCGTCCATACAAAAAATGGTACTGTAAATAATTCCTGCAGTTCATCCAGGGTAAGACCGGATAATCCCTTGCCATTCATGGACTGATAGAAATTATTATTCAGACTCGGCTGATGGTCTCCGAAAAATACGATTTCGACCTTGTCATCCACATTTTCAAAATAAGTAATCAGATTTTCCAGTGCCTTGTCACTCTCATGAATCAGGCTTAAATACTGGTTCACATCACTGAAATAATGATTCTTAAGATTTATCGTATTCTGGAAATTATCATAATAATCGGTATAGCCACCGTGATTCTGCATGGTAACACCTAAGATAAATAATTTTTCATCGGAAGTCTTTGCCTCATACTGGTCAATGATTTTATTGTATAATTCCTGGTCCGTAATATATTCCCGCATGATATTGGTCTGGTCAAAATCATCGATAAAGAAACTATCATCAAAGCCCAACAGCGGATAAACCTTGCTTCTGCTCCAGCCGGACGCATAGTAAGGATGCATGGAAATGCAGGAATATCCCCGCTCCTTTAAGGTGCTCACCAGGGAATACGGTTTCTTTGACATATACTGCTGATAAGGCACGGAGCCGCTTGGCAGGAATGCCATGGAATTTCCCGTCAGAAATTCCCACTCAGAATCCGGTGTCTTTGCACCAAAGACAGAAGACAGTGCATATCCCTTAATGACATTGGTGTCCATAGAATCGAAAAATGGTGTTACCTCTTCCGTTGTCTCAAATCCATAATGGGAAATCACACTCAAATCCGCAAAGGACTCATTCATAATAACTATAATGGTCGGGTCATCTTCCGAGCCTTTATTCTCCAGTGCCGGATATTCTTTGGAAATTTCTTCCACCACATCTTTTGAGTATCCATCCGGCTCCGCCACAAAGGAATCCCGGATGCTGAGTACAAAATTTAAGATATAGCCGTTGCGGTAAGTTCCTTTCTGTTCCCAGGATTCCATTACCGTATCTTCTGAGGCAATTCCCACATAAATTCCCATTACCAGTGCTGCCGCAAAGGCACTGATCCGGAGCATCCATTTCTTTTTAAATTCAAAATTCAGCTTTCTTATAAAGGCAACATATATCATGCTAAAAAGTATGACATAGACCGCCCGGTCTTCCAATACAAATTTATAATTTGCCGCTACGGAAAGTCCGGTGGATGCCGCTTTCAAATCTCCGAAAGAAAATTCATTTCCACGGAACTGATAGACAAAGTAATTGATTCCTGCAAGGCTTAAAAGGAAAATATGTCCTATCATGCAGGCAATCTTCGGCTTTGCTGTAATCACTAACAGGACAAGATAAAAGACCATGCAGCAGAGCACATTCCATCGGGTGTGATTCACACTGATTTTCTCCCGCAGCTCTGCATCCAGCAAAAGATACTGCACCATATGCTCTGTCATGATGGCACTTAAGAAAATTTCAAGAGCAGCCCAGAGTGGATTGGCTTTCTCCGGCAATGTAATCTTAAGATTTTTGATTCCAAAATAAATCAGCCCTGCGGCAGCTGCCACCAGAACATTTACCCCACCATAGAGACAAAAGCCCAACATCACTGCAAAAGCAATGAGTCCGGCTCTTATATTTGTTTTCTTATAATCCAGTTCGATAAGTCTAGCTGAATGTTTTTTATTCTGTTCTATTTCATTTCTTTCTGCTTTATTCTCATTCATTTCTTACAATCCTGCCGTCTTCTTCTGTGACAGAACTTCTGTCCATCCGCTACTATAACGCAGGTCTTTTTTGTTTGCAAGCCTCTTCACAAAATCTTAAAAAAATCTATGCGACTGCAATCGGTCCCATTCCCATTGCCCAGCAGATGATATACAAAATCAGAAGGTGCGCCGGATAGAAAATGTAGAAAAAGTATTTCAAAGAAAGTCCACGTTTTCCATTATAAAATGCAATCGGAATGAATGCCAGCGGTGCGGTAAGCTCCCAGGAAAATCCGATACATCCTGCAAGCAGCTGATAGGATTTTTTCTTACGGAATACATAGAGTAATACGATGCAGGCAACGCCAATTCCAGCATAGTCGGTATTTAAAAATTCTGCCGCAAGGATTCCTGCTGCAAGAATTCCCGCATCAAAAATAACTTTCTTAAACTTCGCAAACCGTTCCTGATTCTCCACTGCCTGAAATCCCCACATAACCATCAGTCCGATAAACAGTGTAAAAAATACATTCTGATAACCGAATTCCAATATTTTTCCATTGAATAATAAGTCAAATGGAATTTCAGATACCAAGCAGAAGGAAAGCAGACGAAGTGCATATTTCTTCACATCATGTGTATGTTCAAAACCTTCGATTAAAAGAAAACAGAAAATCGGAAATGCCAGTCTTCCGACAAAACGCATCATCTGATATGTAATCACCAGGGTACTGTTGGCATCAATCCATGCATTCAGATCTGCCGCCTCATTCATGCCACGGACTACCAGCAGTCTGCCAAGAACTCCGGCTCCGATATGGTCAATTAACATCGTTATAATCGCAATGATTTTCAGTGTGCTGCCACTGATTCCTTTTCTTTCTTTCATCTTAATTCCTTCTCTTTCCCTTACTGCTGTGCCTTATCTGCCTTGCGTTTTGCAATCCGTCGGTCAATACGCTTATGCAGTAATACCACCACACCACCGATAACAAATGGAAGTACGAATGTTGCAAAACGGTATAACAGTGCCGCAGAACCGGCTTCTCCGGTTCCTACCAATACTGTAAACAATGCGGTAAATACAAACTCTGAGGAACCGATTCCTGCCGGAGACGGAATGACTGCTGCCAGCATAAAAGCAAGGGAAGTAACTGCCCAGGACTGTAACAGTGTCAATCCATATTCCCGATATAAAATCACGAATGGTATGCCATAGCAGAATGCAAATTTCAACAGATTCTTAGCTACAATGGATGCAATTAGTTTTCCCTTGGTCAGAAGCATGCCTGCTGCATCCTCTAAGATGCCACACTGTTCCCGTAACATGGCTGCCTGCGCATCGAATTTTCCTTTGCGGTTCAGCTTGTCCACCAGGAAAAGTAAAATTCCATGGAACTTCTTTGAACAGCAGAATAAAAGTAATGCAGTTGCTATCACTGCCGTCAACACATATCCTGCAATCAGAAGATTAAAATATTCGGAATAATGTTCCTTCATAAATCCGAAATTTAACAGGAAGAAAATAATGGAAAAGATTGCAATCGTTACTTTATGAATCGCATACTCTACCATATACATTCCGGTTCCCTGAAAAACCGGAATTCCTTTTTCATTGAAATAATATACCGCTGCCACACCGGCACCACTGCCTAAGGTTGCCACACGGTAAAATGAGCAATAAAAGGCGCTCTCTACACCCATCCGGTATGTAAACTGTGGATTATACTGCTTTGCGAAGGAATAATTAATCCATCCTTCTACCACATTATACATAACACCGGCACCGCAGATGGTAATGACCACCCAAGGTGCAGTTGTAGAAAGCTCCTTTAAAATTGGTCCGGCTGAATCCCGGAACGTATAAATGATAATTGCTACGATGGCAATTACAAAAACCAGTTTCAGTATTTGCTTTATCCGCTTATTAATAAAACCTCACTCCCAGTTCTCTTTTTCCTCTGCTGCCTGTCTATTTTACCACGTATCTCCATGGATTATTCGTCACACACAGGATTATATCAAATATCCATTTTTTGTCAAACTTCTGTATTATATTTCCTGGCAAAAAGTGCTATACTTTAATTATCTATATATAAGCGATTGCAACGAAAGAAATTCTAAATGGTGGGTTTTTGATATTCAAAAGATATCTTTTTCTTTGATATGAAATGCCTGCAGTTCTTAGTGCATGTTTTTCTTGATTGTAAACTGTCTTTCCGCCTGCTTTGACGGAAGTACCGCACTGTCCGCCGGATGCGGATGCGACATAAAGCCTGCAAGGGGCACTGGGAATTTCGATTTACATTTCATTCGTTCTGGCAACCGGCGCAAATTCACATCCATGTTCAGATGCGCCTCGCTGGCACGTCCTGTGCCAGCGTTGCCGGATGCCAGACGAAATTCCGGGTGCCCCTAACAGCCCTTATCATGCATCCGCATTTCGGCGAACCGTGCAGTACTTTTGTCAAATATTGGAAAGACGGTTTTTATCACAGGAAGAAAAACATGCACTTTAGAACTGCGGTATTTTATAGCCGAAAAAGATACTTTTAAATAGCAAAAAACTCACCCTTTAAAATTTGCTGCAATCACTTAAAATATCATTAGTTGAAAGGATTGTTGTTATGCCAGGATTTACCACCCACTATTTATTTGGACTGAATTCTTTTCGTGAATTAGAGGAACCGGATCTTGTTTCCTGCATCCGTAAATTTCCGCATGCATTCTGTATGGGCTTACAGGGACCGGATATTTTCTTTTATTACCTGCCATCCTACCTCCGCTCTTCCGGAAATATCGGGCAGCTGGCACACCACAAAAATACCGGTGTTTTTCTTACCCAGCTTTTAAAAAGTAAGGACATGTTCTTGGAAGAGACGGAGCAGCAGATTGCCATTTCCTATATCTGCGGCTTTCTTGGACATTATGTCTTAGATACTACCTGTCATCCATATATCTTTGCCAAGTCACACTATGACACTTATGATAAGGGTTATTTTGGTCATCATGTATATCTGGAAACAGATATTGATGCAGAGCTTCTTACTTATTATAAAAACTGTGCACCATCTGAATTCAACCAGAGTGCCACCCTGCACATCAGCCGGAAGGAACGGCACATTATTGCTTCTTTATTATTAAAGGCTTACAGCTCCACATATAAAGAGTACCGCTTTACTTACCGCTCCATGCAGGCTGCCTTAGAAGCTGTGCAGCTTAATACCGCATGGATTCGTGACCCGCAGGGCAAGAAAAAAGTCCTTGCCCGTAAAATCGAGGCAAAGACTTTAGGTTATGCATGTATTTCTCCGTTGATTCCAAGTGACTACTTTACTTTTACGGTAGACCCGCTGAATCTTCGTCATTTCCGTTGGCGAAATCCATGGAACAAAGAAGATGTCTCCCATGAGTCCTTCTTTGACCTTTTGGATACTGCGGGAACCCGGTATCAGTCCATCTTAAATAAAACTGCAAGACTGTTTACGCTTCCAATCGGAACGCCGGTTTACCGGGAACAGTTAGATGCACTTTCCTTAGAGCTAGGAAACAACTCTTATGATTCCGGACTTCCATTAGAGAAAAATTCCTGAATCTGACCACAGATAATCTCCATGAGGCGGGTGCGGGCTTCCACACTCGCCCATGCAATATGCGGCGTAATCAGTAATTTCTCACTGTCTTTGATTCTGCGCAGCGGATTTTCCGGACTCATCGGTTCTACCCGGAGGACATCCAGTCCTGCTGCCGCAATCTCACCCTGTTCCAAGGCTTCTGCCAAATCCTCTTCTACCACAATCGGTCCTCTTCCAAGGTTTAAGAAAATAGCCGTTTTCTTCATCTGATGAAAAGCTTCTTTATTCATCAAATCCAACGTGTTTTCATCCAACGGTGCATGAACGGATACAATATCCGATTCCTTTAACAGTTCTTCGAAGCTGACACGCTCATAGCCCGGCTGGCTGTTTCGCCCGGAAGTGGAATAGTAAATGACACGACAGCCAAAGGCTTTTGCAATATCTGCAACTCTTCTTCCGATATTTCCAAGTCCGATAATGCCCCAGGTCATTTTTGCCAGCTCTCCGAAATGTTTATCAAAGTGGGTAAACATTTTATCTCCGATATATTTTTCATCTTTTACATAACGGTCATAATAAGGCAGTTTTTCCAGTAAATAAAACAGCATGGCAAAGGTATGCTGTGCCACCGATTCCGTGGAATATCCCGCTACGTTGCGCCATGCAATACCACGTTTTTCAAGGTATGCCTTATCGAGATTATTCGTTCCGGTTGCCGTCACACACACAAGCTTTAAGTGGCTTGCATTTCCAATGGTCTTTTCGTTAACTTCTACTTTATTTAGTACCAGCACATCTGCATCCACGCTTCGTACTGCCGCTTCCTCTGCTGTCGAGAAATCATATTTTATAACTTCTCCCAATGCATCATATGCGGATAAATCAATATCCTCTCCAATTGATTTTGCATCTAAAAAAACGATTTTCATTCTATCTCTTCCTCCTGCAATGCTGCCGCAATTTCATTCATTTTCTTCTTGTCCAGCCGGTAAAATTTCAACGCAATCAAAGAACTCACCCAGCCGATAATCGGTGTTCCGCAAAATAGGAATATGGTTGTATAACGCAATACCGGTGTCAAGGCATCACCAATCTGCGGAAATGTTTTATTATATCCAATCAGTAACATTACCAATCCTACAAATGCCGTTCCCAGTGCCGCAAAAATTTTATCTACAAAGGAAAACAGTGCTCCCATCAGTCCCGGCACAAATTTACCGCTGCGGTACTGCTCATAATCGGAGCAGTCTGCAATCATCGGCACCACCATATTATTTGTAATGGACTTGCAACCATTTAACAATACAAAGAATAACATAAACCAGAAGGAAATGGCATTAAAATGTTTGAGATTAAAAGTAACCGTATTGATATTATCCTGCATCAATACCACAATCAATAGTAACTGGAAGAAAATGCCAAGTCCCGTAAATAATACCAGTGCCTTCTTCTGTCCCATCCGTTGTGCTGCCCGGATGCCAACGGTCACTACCAAAAGCGTTGGCAATGCTGCCACCACACCAATCCATCCGGCGATTCCATAATTTTCCATCATGATGCCATAAAGCATAACGCCTACCGTGGTATGGCTGTATACCGTTGCCGCAAACCGGTTGGTGCAGGCTGCCATAATCAGCATACGGATTGGCTTGTTCTGTTTTAAAATCAAGAAAAAATCCCACACCTTAATCTTCTGTGTCTGCTGATGTTCATAGCGTCCCGGCTGGTCTTTCTTCCAGATTCCGATTACCGCCAAAAGTGTTGCCAGTGCCGACAATACCACAACCCAGAATACATATTCCACATACAGCTCTTCGTTGGTAAATCCACCGTATTTCGGCACCAGATAATTGGCTACAAACAAGGCACTGCCGCCGTATGCCGCCATAATGAAAATGGAATCAAAATAAGTGGACAGCGGACGTTTCTTCGGATTATTGGTAATAATCGTCTGACCAGATTTGGCAACCACAGTCTGAAAGGTGTATCCGATAATAAAAATTGCATAGATAATAATAAAATACGGAATCCGTACCCACTTTGGAATCAGATGTGTTGTTGCAAACAGGAGAACAGCACTGACTGCCATCAGTATATTCCCAGCCACCATAAAAGGACGGAATTTTCCAAACCGTCCTTTACTCTTATCCAACAGGAAACCAACCACAGGGTCAGTTACACCATCAAAAATATTCATTGCTGTTACCAGTGAAGAAATCAGCACAACTGAAAAGCCAGCCATGGAATTGGCATAGTATGAGATATAGCCCATCAAAGCCAGATACAGATTTGCTGCTGTATTATTCATGGAAAAAAATGCAATCTGCCAGATTTTTGCATCATTATAATGAATTGTCTTTTCCTGCTCTATCTGTTCACTCATTATTCCTGCTTCTTACTTCTTCAAATAATTCTTTAATGCTACCATCTGTTCTTTTCCCTCAAGATAACCTTCTTCGTATAATTCTTCTAACCGCTTCGGGTCACTTTCGGTTCTGCCTACCCCATGGGTCGTATCCGGTGCAATTACAAAAACGCGTCCTTCTTTTTCCAACCGGAATAATTTTTGCATGGACTCATTATATTTTGCTGGACGCTCCTTCAAATCCTTTACGATATTTGGATAACGCCGATATAATGCAGAAGAAATCTTCGTTCCTCCATCCGTATGCTTCTCATAGCCACGCTCTCTTGTCAGTACGACAATTACCTTATCGCAGCCCTGCTTTAATGCCCTCTCAAATGGAACGGAATCTGCCACACCGCCATCCAGATAATAGCGCCTGCCTACCTGCACCGGCTTAAAAAATACCGGAAGTGCACAGCTTGCTTCGATAACTGCCATACTGGAGCTGTCTCTTGGCACCTCAAGATACTCCGCCTTACCGGAATGAATGTTTGTCACTGCTGCTTCCACCTGCCCCGGAAACGCAGCAAATGCATCATAATCAAAAGGCAGTAATTTATTTGGCACTTCATCAAAGACGTAATCCAGATTATAAAAGGTTTTGCGGTTCTTATCAAATAAGAACTTAAATCCCTGATAATTGCCGTCTGACATATATTTTCTTGCCAGTTCCAGATTTCTTCCGTGCTGTTTTGATAAATAGGATAAACCAAAAGCTATTCCTGCCGATACGCCGATAAAATAATCAGGCATTATATTTTCTTCAAGAAATGCGTCTGCCACTCCACAGGAAAAAATTGTCCTGCTGGCTCCGCCTTCAAATACCATTCCAAGTTTCATATGCAATCGCCTGCCTTATCTTTTCTTACTCTACTGTGGTTTTACAATCAGTTTGACACCACTTACTGCAACAACTTCTGCCGTAGTATCCGCTTCTATGGCAACTGCATCGTCACTGCTTCTTGCCGTCCATTCCTGTCCGTTTAACACAGCTGTTCCTGTCTCTTCAATGTTGTCAATCTTCGTTGTTACACGTACGGTCTTTCCGATGGCATCCTCGTAATTTGTCCGGGTCCTATGCGGATTTAAATATTTAACTGCCCATGGTCTTGTAAAGAATAACAATATAAAAGATACCGCAAAGAATAAAATTACCTGCAGCCAGACTGGACCTCCTACTGCTGCCACAATCAGGGCTGCCACACTTCCGCCTGCAAACCAGATGGTTGCCAGTCCTACCGTAATCATCTCTATAATCAGTAATATTACAAAAAGTGCTAACCAGAAAATAATCATCTCCTGCTCCTCCCTTTTCTTCGTTTGCATCTATTATAGCAAAAAGTCATATATATAGGAAGTAGAACCTTCTCTTTTCCTTATGACTTTTCCTAATCTTTACAGATTCTTCTCAAGATTATGGCGTACCCGATTCAAAAGAGAAGATAGTTCATCTGCTTCTTCTTTTGTCATTCCATCCACCAGGAGCTTCTCCATTTCAGAAAAGAAGTTCATCATTTTCAAATGCTGCTGTTCCCCTTTTTTCGTCAGAAGAATCTGCTTTAATCGTGCATCTTCTTTTAGTTCTTTTCTGATAATCAGTTCCTTTTTCTCCATGGACTGCAGCATTTTGCTTGCCGTTGCCCTGGAAATTAAGAATTCCTGCTCAATGTCCTTCTGGCAGATGACCTTATCTTTATTACAATATAAAAAGCCCAGTGTCCGCCCCTGCATCGGTGCCACACCATCTCTCTGATCCGCACCATACCGGTCACAGTATGCTCCTATCATATTATGTATGACCCGGATGTCATTTCCAAGTTTTCTCTCTTCGCACATTTCATAATCCTTCTTTTCTTTCCCAAAAAATTCATTGACATATAAAAAATATTGTTATATAACAATATCTGTTAGTATGCTAACATTTATGTTATAGCATACAATTTAGAAAAAAGGAAGTGAAATTTATGTTAAAGACTTTAGCTGCCCAGATTAAAGAATTTAAACGTGATTCCATCTTAACTCCTATCTTTATGATTCTTGAGGTTCTGATGGAAACTTTAATTCCTTTTCTGATGGCTTCCATCATTGATAATGGTGTCAACAAGGGTGACATCCATCACATCTATGTAGTCGGTGCCTGGATGGTCGTTGCTGCATGCTTCTCCCTGTTTGCCGGAATTATGGGTGGAAAATATGGTGCCCGGGCATCCACCGGATTTGCCCGTAACTTAAGGAAATCCATGTTTGAAAATATTCAGACCTTTTCCTTTGCTAACATTGATAAATACAGCACTGCAGGTCTTGTTACCCGTATGACTACTGACGTCACCAACCTGCAGAATGCTTACCAGATGATCCTCCGCATGTGTACGAGAGCACCGGCCAGTCTGATTTGTGCCATGGCAATGTCCTTCTTTATCAGTCCGAAGCTTGCCAGCGTTTATCTGATTGCCGTTATCCTCTTAGGTGGTGTGCTTGCTATCATCATCCGGTTTGCTACCAGATATTTTAATGAAGCTTTTCCAAAATATGATGACTTAAACGCAAGAGTCCAGGAAAATGTTTCCGCTATCCGTGTCGTAAAAGCTTATGTCCGTGAAGACCATGAAGCTTCTACTTTTAAGAAAGCCAGCGGAAATATTTACAAGCTCCTGGTAAAGGCTGAAAATGTTGTTGTTTTCAACGCTCCTGCCATGCAGTTTACGGTATATACCTGTATCCTTTTAATCAGCTGGCTTGGTGCAAAGATGATTGTAAACAGCAGCCTCACTACCGGTGAGCTGATGAGTCTCTTAACCTACTGTATGAATATTCTGATGAGCCTGATGATGCTCTCCATGGTATTTGTCATGATTACCATGAGTGTTGCCAGCGCCCGTCGTGTTTCTGAAGTATTAAACGAAAAGAGTAACTTAAATAACCCAAAGCATCCGGTTATGGAAGTAAAAGACGGAAGCATTACCTTCGACCATGTTACCTTCAGCTACAAAGAAGATGCGGCTGAGCCGGTTCTTTCCGATATCAATCTGTCTATTCATTCCGGTGAAACCATCGGTATCTTAGGCGGAACCGGAAGTTCCAAGTCCAGTCTGGTGAACTTAATCAGTCGTCTGTATGATGTAAATGAAGGCTCTGTCTCCGTTGGCGGCATTGATGTAAGAAAGTATGACCTTGATACCCTGCGTAACCAGGTTGCCGTTGTACTGCAGAAAAACGTGCTTTTCTCCGGTACAATTCTTGATAACCTGCGCTGGGGCGATAAAAATGCTACGGAAGAAGAATGTATCCGTGCCTGCAAATTAGCATGTGCCGATGATTTTATCAACACTTTTCCGGATAAATACAATACATACATCGAACAGGGGGGAACCAACGTATCCGGTGGTCAGAAGCAGCGTCTTTGTATTGCCCGTGCCCTCTTAAAGAAACCGAAAATTCTGATTCTGGATGACAGCACCAGTGCCGTAGATACCGCAACCGATGCCAAAATCCGCAAAGCCTTTGCCGAAGAGATTCCGGGTACAACCAAGCTGATTATTGCCCAGCGAATCTCCAGTGTCCAGAGTGCTGACCGCATTATTGTCTTAGATGAAGGTAAGATTAACGGCTTTGGAACCCACGAAGAATTATTAGCAAATAATGCCATCTACCGTGATGTCTATGAATCCCAGACCGGCGGCGGTGGTGACTTTGATGAGAATGGAGGTGCTCAGTAATGGCTGAAAAAAGGAAAGTAAAGAATCCGGGCAAATTATTCTGCCGTCTGATGGCTTACATTTTCCGGAAATACGGAATTGCCTGCTTCCTGGTACTTGTCTTTATTGTACTAAGTGTTCTTGCCAACACCCAGGGAACCATGTTTATGAAAACCCTGATTGACAGCTATATTATCCCGATTCTGAATTCACCGGATAAGGACTTTGCACCGCTGGCTGCTGCCATCCTTCGTGTTGCATGCTTTTACGGTGTGGGAGTTTTAAGTACCTTTGCTTATTCTAAGATTATGATTTATGTTACGCAGGGTACTTTAAATGATTTGCGAATCGATTTGTTTACCCATATGGAAACACTGCCAATTAAATACTTTGACACGCATGCCCACGGCGATATCATGTCTGTATACACCAATGACATTGATACCCTTCGTCAGATGATCAGCCAGAGTATTCCGCAGTTAATCAACAGTGTCATTACCATTGTCAGTGTACTGATTTACATGATTATCCTGAATATCCCACTGACTGTTCTTACTCTTGTAATGGTTGGTGTCATGCTCCTTGTCACGAAAAATCTTGCCGGGAAAAGTGGTAAATACTTTATCGCTCAGCAGCGTGACCTTGGTGCAACCAATGGTTTTATCGAAGAAATGATGGATGGTCAGAAGGTAATTAAAGTCTTCTGCCACGAAGAAGAAAGTATCGAAGCTTTTAACAAATTAAATGACCAGCTTTTCCGCAGTGCTGACAATGCCAACAAATTTGCCAATATCCTAATGCCGGCAAATGCCCAGATTGGTAACATCAGTTATGTACTCTGTGCCATGGTTGGTGGTGTCCTCGCCTTAAATGGCATCGGTGGATTTACACTGGGCGGACTGGCAAGTTTCTTAACCTTTAACAAGAGTTTTAATATGCCAATCAACCAGGTCAGCCAGCAGTTAAACAGTATTGTTATGGCTATGGCAGGTTCCGAGCGAATCTTCACTCTTTTGGATGAGACACCAGAAACCGATGAAGGTTATGTTACTCTTGTCAATGTAGAAAAAGACGGTGAAAAACTTGTAGAGACTTCCGATACCCGAAGCGGACGCTGGGCCTGGAAACACCAGCATCAGGCAGACGGCTCCATTGACTATGTCGAGTTAAAGGGTGATGTGGTCTTTGATGATGTAGACTTTGGATATAATGATGATAAGATTGTTTTACACAATGTGAAATTATTTGCTACTCCTGGTCAGAAAATTGCTTTTGTCGGCTCTACCGGTGCCGGTAAGACTACCATTACGAACCTGATTAACCGTTTCTATGATATTCAGGATGGTAAAATCCGTTACGACGGTATCAATGTCAACAAGATTAAGAAAGCTGACTTAAGACATTCCCTTGGTATCGTATTGCAGGATACCCACCTCTTTACCGCCAGCGTAATGGAAAATATCCGCTACGGTAAACTGGATGCTACCGATGAAGAAGTTATCGCTGCTGCAAAGCTTGCCAATGCAGATTCCTTTATCCGTCATCTTCCGGATGGTTACAATACCATGCTGACCGGTGATGGTGCCAACTTAAGCCAGGGACAGCGGCAGTTACTTGCCATCGCCCGTGCAGCTGTTGCCAATCCTCCGGTACTGATTCTTGACGAAGCAACCAGCTCCATCGATACCAGAACCGAGCTTATCGTTCAGGATGGTATGGATAAACTGATGGCAGGCAGAACAACCTTTGTCATTGCCCACCGTCTCTCCACTGTTAAGAACAGTGACTGTATCATGGTATTAGAGCAGGGCCGCATTATTGAACGGGGCAGCCACGACGAACTAATTGCCCAGAAGGGTAAATATTATCAGTTGTATACCGGACTGCACGGATAAACTTTCTACATGCAGGTTCTGTCATAGACAGTGCTTTATAGCTTCTTAGCAACGTAAAAGACACGAAGTATGTTTCAACCAACTGTTGTTTGTCTGAACATACCTCGTGTCTTCTTTCGTATTCTATGCAATGTCTGCTATGCAAATGGTTTTGCCACAAATTTTCCTTTACAATATCTGGCAAGAATATTCCGGTCATTACCATCATAGATATACTGCTCTAATTTTTCAAATGGCGTACGTGGCAGCAGACCATCCATTTCATCGGTTTCAATGACCAGTGCATCAAAATCATAGCCTTCTTCAAAGCTTCCGACTTTACCGAAAAAGCTTCCGCTCTGCTTGGTTGCAAGATACAGTGCTTCCGGAAGCTGCAGTGCTTTCTCCTCCGGATGGGAAAGCCAGTTCACTTTCGAAAGCTCTATGGAAGCTGCTACGTGGCGGTTCATATCAGGTGTGTGGCTTCCTGCAATATCACTGGCAATACAGCATCTAAGTCCTCTTTCCAAATTCTTCCGTAACGGCATCACGCCGCTGGACAGGTCTGCGTTGGACTGGGCACAATGGGCAAGCATCACGCCTTTTTCCTTTAAAAAATCTTTTTCTTTATCGGAAAGCCAGATAGCATGTGCCATAATCGTGCGGTTACTCCGCATCAGTCCGTAAGTTTCATATACTCTGGTATAATCTTCTATGGAAGGATGCAGTTCCTTTACCCAGGCAATTTCACTCCGGTTTTCAGATAAATGGGACTGCACCGGAAGATTATATTTCTCACCTAAATCTCCCAAGCCCTGCATTAGTTTTTCTGTTGTAGCAGGAACAAAACGCGGTGTTAATATATAACTGAATTCTTTTAATTCCTCTCTGCTTCGGATAATCAACTCTTCCGTATCTGCTAAGGACTGCTCTGTATCCTCGATTAAAATGTCCGGCGAGTTGCGGTCCATATTTACTTTTCCGATATAACCGGATAAACCGGACTGTTCTGCCAGCTCCATGAATCTCCAGGTTGCATCCTTATGTAAGGTTGCAAATGCGGAAAAACGCATGGTTCCCACTGCCCACAGGCGGTTCAAAAAGAGCTTATATGCCTTTTCTGCAAATGCCACATCCTTATATTTTGCTTCTACCGGAAATGTATAAGTTTCCAGCCACGGAAGCAGTTCTTTATCAAATCCCACGCCCCGGTTGATTAACTGTGGGGCATGGATATGTACATCATTAAATGCCGGAATGATAATGGCTTCTCCATAATCAATTACTTTTTCCTGACGGTATTCTTCCGGCAGCGTATCATAGAAAGCTTTTACTTTGCCACTTTCAATAAGAAGATACGCCTGCTCTTTTACCACCATTTCATCGATGGATGGTGTATACAAAAAGTTTCCCTTGATTATCATTGTGCAACAACTCCTTCACTCTTCTTTACCTTCTCAGCACTCTCTTCCGGCAGAACCAGATTCAAAATGACTGCGGTAATACCACCAACTGCTGTACCACTGCTTAAGAAGTACTGGACGGTAGATGGGAACATTGCCATTACATCAGAAGAAATAACCATGCTGGAAACGGTAAATACAACGGATAATCCAATGACGAGGATTTTTTTCTGTGTCATCTTTTCACGGCTGACAATTTTTAAACCATTTGCAATCAGAATCTGACAGATAACAATAAAGATACCACTGATAACGCAACCCGGTACGGATGCAATGATTGCCATTAACTTCGGGCAAAAGCCCATAATTGCAAGAATCACACCTGCTGTCATTACTACGACACGGCTGCCGATTTTTGTAATTGAAATAACACCTGCATTAGATGAATATCCGGTTAATGGAGTTCCTCCGAAAACGGAACCAACGAGGCATCCTAAACCTTCGCCGATAACTGCACGATTCAGTCGTTCATCGGTTAATGGTTCTCCGGTTACATCACTGACAGTAATCCATACACCTGTTGTTTCTATTAATACGATAAAGTAAATGAATGTCATTAAAATACATGGAGATAATTCAAATTTCGGTAATCCAAAATGGAATACGTTTGGTATCTGGAACCATGCTGCTTCTTTTACTGCGGAGAAATCCAATGTTCCCATAAATCCAGCTACGATACAGCCTACAATCAACGCACCTACTACGGAAAAGAGACTTAAAAATTTATGTCTGTAATTTGTTTTGTAAGAGATTACATTTACAATAATTAATGTAAGCATTGCTGCAAGACCCGGAACCATATTGTTCATCAGTCCGCCATCGCTGCTGATTACACCGCTGGCTGCAGTAGAGGTTAAAGAAATACCTACTATCATAATAACCAGTCCACCGATATAAGCCGGCACACATTTATTTACGATTTTGGAAAATATCTTTGTTACACCTAGGAGACAGAGAATGATTGCTCCCGGAATCAGGCTTCCGATTAAGGTCGGCATTCCATTGGTGGAACCGATTGCTGCAAGTGCGCTTAAGGCAACAAAGCTTGCGCCCTGTACCACCGGAAGTTTTATTCCGATTCCTGTCTGGATAATGGTTGCAATACCACAGGTAAAGAAACACATCTGAATCAGGTAACTGGTGTCTGCTCCAGATAACCCAAGCATGGCTGCAAGAAGGATTGGAAATACATACAAATCCATGGATAAAATATGCTGGAATGCAAGCAGAATTGCTTTTCCCGGCTTTACTTTTTCATTTACTCCCACAATTAAATTTGAGTTCTGGCTCATAACAATTCCTCCTGTCTTTGGCTATTAAAAAAGGCGCCGCTCCTATTCGGAGACAGCGCCTTTGCCATCAATAATCATATTATTCTGTTCCATACTAGTATAAAAGAAATAAAAAAGAAAGAATACCCCATCACTTTGTTGAGAAGGAAAGTGATAAAGCTTCTTTCTTTAAGTTGTGAACATAATAGCACCGGAGTTTTTACTTGTCAAGGGCAAATTTTATTTTCTTGCATCTAAAATATATTTTCAGTGCGTTACTCCCACATCTATACCCACTGCTTATTTTCGAATGAATTTATCATCCTGCGTGGTTTCATCGTCCGATACGTAACGTTCTACTCTCATGTGAAGGTCGTATTTATCCCTCAATGCCGCAATGGTCTGCATCATCGGAGAAGCATGATGCACATCTAATGCCTGCTGATTCTCCCAACTGTCTATTAAAAGCACCGTTTTCTCATCCTGCATCAGTATAAAATATTCATACCTTAAATTGCCCTCTTCCCGGCGGATTGCATCTGCCGTTCCGCTGCTTTCCATCTCCCGGGCAAACTTTAATGCATTTCCATTTTCACCGGTGTAATAAAGATTTACTGTTATACTCATATGCGTCTCCCTCCTGATAATATTTTTATTTTATAAATGTAATATTGCAGTTATCAAAATTCTAGTTATAAAGTCTCTAAGAAATGAATCATCAGCTTCTTTAATCCCTGCTGCTCTGTTGCAAGTATTACATTCATCAGATTTGCTTCTAACATTCGTTTCATTTTCTTCTTTAATTTCATATGCGTCACTCCTTTTTTAACGGAGCCCGGAATCTATTTTCCGGGCTCCAACATGCTATAAATGCAAGGGACATATGGCGATGTCTTCCTTACAGCCCAAGGATAACATGTTTTCTGTTCTCTGCAACAAGTGTGACGGATTTTGAATGATTGTTTCAAAAGAATCGGCTCTTATGAATGAAATCTTGAAATTTTGTTTCATTTTATTGCTATGATTTTTCTGTATCACACAGGTTCTTTGCACCAATCTCATAATATTGCTTGCTCAGTTTTATATTTTCATCATAACCGGCAGAAAATTCCATTGCAAACATAACATCCAGAAGGTATTTTGTTGCTGCAGAAAATGCCACTGTCCACAGTCCTTCCATCCGGATACTTCCACACTCTGTCAGTGTTCTTGGTGTCAGCAGAACCTCATCCACATATGCTTTCATCCTGCTTTTGCCCTGGGATGTAATCAGAATGGTTTTTGCTTTTGCCCGATGTAAATCCCTTACCAGTTCCACCAGCTTCTTATTATTTCCGGTATGACTAATCATGATGGACAGATGATTTTCATTATTCTGCAATGCCATCATCCTTTGTATATTATCTTCCGCATAAGTATTTGCCACCTTATCGCAATGGAAGAACTGACTGCAGCCGTAGCGTGCCAGATGTATATTCATATCAAAGGCATAGAAATCAATGTACTTGGCCTCATGCACCATTTTTCCCACCCGCGCCAGCTGATCAATCGTAAGAAGACGCTTTGTCTTTTCAACGGCAAGGGTGTCAATGTCCGCAATCTTATTCATAATGGTCATGGCATTTTCCTGCTGCTGTATTACAAAATGCTCTGTGGTCGTCTCCTGTCCACCCTCCGTACTCTGCAATTCACTTAGGAAACGCAGCCGGAATTCTCCATAATCCTGACAGCCGATTTTCCGGCAAAAGCGGCTTACAGCTGCAGTACTGCTATAAGAAACTTCCCCTAACTGCTTTGCTGTCATGGAAATGACAGCCTCCGGATGTTCCATCAGATAATCACGAATATTTCTTTCCCGTTCCGTCAAGTCCTCCCGCTCCTGCATCTGTCGGATAATTTCCATTTGCCATTCTCCTTTTTACGCATTAAATTCATCTAATATTGCATATAATTCTTCAGTGCTAGCTGCCAGATGTGTTGCTCCATGCTCCTCTAAAAATGGAACATCCCGGAATCCCCAGGTCACACTGATGCATGGCATACCGGAATTTGCTGCTGTTGCAATGTCCACATCAGAATCGCCTACATAGACCGCTTCTTCCCTGCTGCTTCCAAGCTCCTTTAACGCCTGCATAACAGTGTCAGGTGCGGGTTTCTTACGAATGCCATCTTTTTCTCCAATGGCAACTTCAATCTTTCCTTTAAAATAAATCTGCTGTAATTCCTTTACTGCAAAATCTGCTTTATTTGAAACAATTGCAAGGCGATAGCCCTGTCCCTTTAAGGAAGTAATTATTTCTTCCACGCCCGGATAAAGACAGGTGGTGTCATTACAATGCTCACCATAATATTCTTTAAAAGCTGCAAATACATGCTCAAATTCCGGATTTTCCTCTCCGCCCTCTAACGCACGCTCAATCAGCTTGCGGATGCCATTTCCGACAAATTTCCGGACATCCTCTATACTGTGCTGTGGCTGTCCATATTTTTCCAATGCATAATTGGTTGCATCAGTCAAATCCTTTAATGTGTTTAATAAGGTTCCATCCAAGTCAAAGATAACAGTGTTATATTTTTTCATCCTTCTTCTGCCTTTCTGTCACTTCCCCCGCCCCATAATTAGCAGACAGCAAATGTGAATCATGCGCTGACATTGCTCATGAGAAGCTGTCCTCTTGTAGCCATATAATTTCTGCCGCATTTTCTTTCTCAGACTCCGTACACACGCAGATGTGGTAATCCGGTATCTCATCATGCTCTGCGAAGCTTACCGGCTGCAGGATGCCTTCCCGGTAAAGTACTATGCCATCCTTCTTCGGATAAGATGCGATGCCATTCTCCCTCCGATGAACTGCAATGTTTTTTAATGGAAAGGTAATTCCTTCGCCACTCCATTTTACATAGCTTTCCTTGGCTGTCCAGAGACGTACAAATGCCATTTCTTTATCCGGCTGGCTCTGTATCCATGCCTGCTCGTCCTTTGTGCAGCACTTGTCCAAAAGCGTCTGCTTTAATGCTCTCCGGTGTTCGATGTCAATTCCAACCGGTGCATCAGAAAATACCGCCACTGCATAGTTTCCTGTGTGAGACAGATTAAAATGCAGTCCCTCACAGCCTGCCACCTGCAGCTTGCCATGGGTTCCCATTATAAGCTGACAGGCATCTAAATCTATGCCATTTTCCCGTAACCCATAGGAAAGCAGGATGCCTGCAGCAAGACTCCGCAGTCTGTCCTCTTCTTTTTTTATTTTATTTACCTTCTCCCAACGTGTGGGAAGCAATTTTATTTGTTCTTTATATTCCGGATGCTCTTTTAACAGCCGGATATCCATTCCATATATGCTCCACATATTCATATCATAGCACAAATACAAAAAGTTCTCCACATTCTGTTATAAAAAAGAATGTGCCTTGGCGCATTCTCGCGCCTGCGACATCTACCTTATGCGCCGCAGTGTGCATCCTCGCGGAGCGTTTTTTACTTTGCAGGAAAGCAATTTCCTGTAAAGTAAAAAATCCCCGGGCAAAATACTTCTCTTCCCATAAGAAGCATTTTGCCGGGGGGGCACTTTTAAACTATGTAATTAGTCCTGATTGATAGTCTCATTTAAGATTCCAGTAATCTCTTTCATGGACTTTTCAAACTCTTCATCATTGTTGTTATTGAAAATCAGTAAATCATCTTTTACATTCGGATCATGCAGATCTTCTGGAATCTCAAAGTTACAGGATGCAATATATTCATCCCAGTGCTCTAACTTCCAGTCATCACGATCAGACGCTCTGGTAATCATTCTCTCATGAACGATTTCCGGATCTGTCTGAACCCAGATTGTTACTAATGTAGCATCTTTCTTTGCCAGCTGGGCTTTCAGACCTTTGATATATTCCATATCACGGATTTCTCTTGTAAATGGTGCATTGATAAGAACCAGATCCTCATACTCTAATGCCTCCAGTGCCAGATTTACGACACATTCATATTCATAATCACGAATGTTCTTCTCAAAGAAATCACTGCTTCTATTATATGGCTGTCCAGCCACTACAAAAATCTGTTTGGATAATGTAATTAAAGTATCCTTATCCAGATATACAATATGATTTAATCTCTTTGCCAGTTCTTTTGAAATATATGTTTTCCCGCAAGCTGGCGGCGATGTTACGATAATCAGTTTCTTGCTCATTTCTACTTTTTCCTCCGTATTGCCTGTTCATTTTTCCCTCTATTATAAAACAGGTTTTCCGATAGAACAAGGGGTTTTTTTTACTTTTTTTCCTATTTTTTCGTAAATATGCAATATTTTTTAAGATAATAACAGCCGTTTATCTTAGAATTTCTCCGTTGCCTTCGATTACTTTTTTGTACCAGTAAAAGGATTTCTTTTTGGTTCTCTTCAAGGTTCCTTTCCTTCATATCGTTCCAGTATAATTTCAAGGCTTTCATCTTTTTCCTCTTATCCCTGTACTTTTATATGGTTCTTGTCTGTCTCTGATAGCAGAACGGGTCTACCGGATTCTTTCCCTTAAAGGACGACTCGCCATTTATTTTCTTTACCAGCATTTCAACGTTAAATTCATTGGCTGTATATGCATTGATAAAGGTCTCTATCATCGGCACATCCTGCATATGATACGGATTTGCAATGGAGATAAACATGGTCGGAATCTCATGGACAAACCATGGTGCATCATATCCGATTGGTGGTCTCCCACTGCCGGTTTTCCGCTGGCACTGATGGCATCTCCTAATACGATGGTCAGTACCTTCTTATATTTATCCTTAGAAAGTGGCAGAAGATTCTGCTCATCCTTTACCAGTGTAATTGCTTTATCGGATACCTGATATGCCATGTCAATATGCTTCTTACAACGCAAAATATCAAGGGCGGACTCATCCGGAATCAGAGTATGCGATTTCTGTTTCTCATGCAGCTTCAAAGATGCTTTTGTTGCCAAAATATAAGTAACCACCTCATTCAGACGTTCTTCTGAAATTATGCCACTCTTAACTGCCTCTAAAACAGTCTCGTAATCCTCTTTCAGATTCTTCGTAAATAAAAGCATGTCACAGCCTGCATTGATGGATTTCGGAAGCAGCTCTTTACGTCTTCCGGCACAGCCAAAGCCTACCATATTGGTGGCATCTGTAGTAATCATTCCGTTGAAACCAAGCTTTCCTCTTAACAATCCCTGTAGCATTTCTTTGGATAATGATGCCATATGCAAAAAAATGCCCTTTTTCCATACAAATTTGATTTGCACATTTATTTTATCCGGTGTATATTTTTACTGAACTGACAAAAGAAAGAAGGTCGAAAAATGGAACACATTGCAAGAAATGATGCTTTTGCATTACTGAAAAAATATAACAAAGACCCTTTTCATATTCAGCATGCGCTTACGGTTGAAGCTGTTATGAAATGGTATGCCAATGAATTAGGCTATGGCGAGGATGCCGAATACTGGGGTATCGTGGGACTGCTTCATGATATTGATTTCGAATTATATCCTGCCGAGCATTGTCTTAAGGCTCCGGAATTATTAAAGGAAGGCGGCGTTTCGGATGATATTATTCATGCGGTCTGCTCCCACGGCTACGGCATTACCGTTGAATGTGGCACAACCATTGATGTGGAACCGCTTCACGAAATGGAAAAGGTCTTATTTGCCGCAGACGAATTAACCGGTCTTATCTGGGCTGCCGCACTGATGCGTCCGTCCAAGAGCACGAAAGATATGGAATTAAAATCCCTAAAGAAGAAATATAAAAGCAAAGGCTTTGCTGCCGGATGTTCCCGCGAGGTCATCGAGCGCGGTGCCGCTCAGCTTGGCTGGGATTTAGAGAAACTGCTTACCATGACTTTACAGGCAATGGCGGCAACCGAAGATGAAATTAAGTCGGAAATGGACGCGGAATAATTTTTCCGTCTTGCTCCTGCCCTCTTCCTATGTTAAAATGTGAAAAAGCATATATTATACAATCTATATGGCACTTTCTATAGTTCAAATCCGGTTCTGCATAGAACCCAGCATTTCTGTATCTATCTATGCTTTTGATTCACTATTTAACTAAAAAGCAGGAGCGATACAGTATGGAAATAACTGCCATTATTCGATAGCAGGTAATCTTTTGCCACTGGATATAATATTTATTTTCTATTGCTGCTTATCCTCCTGCCACACACAAGGAGGACTTGCCTATGACAGGAAAAGCACATGAAGCAAATGAAACAACGAAACGCGCACCGGTGGCGAACCGCAAATTTAAGGACACTGTTTTCCGGATGCTGTTTTCGGATAAGGAAGCACTATTATCCCTTTACAATGCAATTAATAACAGTCATTACACGGATTCCGGTGCCCTCGAAATTGTAACCCTGGAAAATGCCATTTACATGGGAATGAAGAACGATCTGGCTTTTATTCTGGACATGAATCTCTATCTATACGAGCATCAGTCCACAATGAATCCAAATATTCCGCTTCGGGATTTATTCTACATCGCAGTGGAATACCAGAAGCTTGTGGATAAGAAATCCCTGTATTCTTCTGCACTACAAAAAATTCCAAATCCCCATTTTATTGTATTTTATAATGGAAGCACACCGATAGATGATTGCTATACCAGCCGTTTGTCAGATGCTTTTTATCATGCAACCGACAATCCATCGTTGGAACTTATTGTTACTACATTCAATGTAAACGCAGGACACAACACCAAGTTAATGTCCCATTGCCAGATTTTAAAGGAATATTCCATTTATGTTGCAAAGGTTCGTTCCTTTGCAGAACAGATGCCTTTGGATGATGCCGTACAAAAGGCTGTCACCGAATGCATTCAGGAAAATATTCTGGCAGATTTTCTTAGGAAGAATCAGGCGGAGGTAATTGCTATGAGTATTTTTGAATATGATAAAGTTGAAGAAGAGAAAAAACTGAGAAAAGCCGAATTTGACGCCGGTGTTGAACAGGGATTAAAGCAGGGTGTTGCCCAGGGAATTGAGCAAGGATTAAAGCAGGCTTCTACCGATACCGCCCTTCGTCTATTAAAAACAGGAAAGTTTGATGCGAAGGAAATAGCAGAACTTTGTAATCTTCCTTTAGAGGACGTTACTGCACTCATGAAATAACTTTTATATTACATAAATATTTGATACCCATAGAACCTGCCACCGGCAGCTCAAGAAACCCGCAGACCACCTGTTTTCAAACAGATAATCTGCGGGTTTCCTATTGCTTACTGGTACTTGCTGGTTGCCTTCAGCCGGGTCAGGGCACGGGATAAGGATGCCCTGGAATGATAATATTCCTGGATGCTCTGCTTCTGCCGCATCTGCTCCTCGGCACGTTCTTTTGCTTCCCTGGCTCTGGCAACATCAATTTCTTCCGGACGCTCTGCCGTTTCTACCAGAAGCGTCACACGGTTGTTGACGATTTCCACAAAGCCCATACCAACTACTGCATATTCCCAGTTTGCAGTACCTTCCGGCTGAAAACGCATTTCACCATCATCAATGGCAATGACCATATCTTCATGGTGTGCTAAAATCTCTTTCTGTCCGTCATATTCCGGAACAATCAGAGAACGGCATCTGCCGGCATAGAATACCCGGTTTGCTGCAATTATTTTTAAATAAAATGTATTTCCTGCCATATCTGCACCTCTTTATTCGAAAGATGTCACCAGGCGTACTCCTGCGCAGCATATGCTATGCATTCTGGTGTTCCATCTCTTCTGCTTTACGGATGACATCTTCTACTGTTCCTACGTTGAAAAATGCATTTTCCGGATACTGATCCATATCACCATCGATGATTGCCTTGAATCCACGAATGGTTTCAGATAATGGAACGTAAACACCCTTTACGCCGGTAAAGTTCTCTGCTACATGGAACGGCTGTGATAAGAACTTCTGAATCTTTCTTGCACGATATACCAGTAACTTGTCCTCATCTGCCAGCTCTTCCATACCAAGAATTGCGATGATATCCTGTAACTCTTTGTATTTCTGCAGAATCTCCTGTACTTTCCGGGCTACCTGATAATGTTCTTCTCCAACGATGTCTGCCTCTAAGATACGGGATGTAGATTCCAGCGGATCTACTGCCGGATAAATACCCTGCTCTACAATCTTTCTGGAAAGTACGGTGGTCGCATCCAGATGTGCGAAAGTAGTAGCCGGTGCCGGGTCAGTTAAATCGTCTGCCGGTACATAGACTGCCTGTACAGATGTAACAGAACCATTCTTTGTAGATGCGATACGCTCCTGCAATTCACCCATTTCAGTTGCCAGTGTCGGCTGATATCCTACTGCGGAAGGCATACGTCCTAACAATGCAGATACCTCAGAACCTGCCTGTGTGAAACGGAAAATATTGTCGATGAAAAGAAGCACATTCTGGTGTTTCTCATCACGAAAATATTCTGCCATGGTAAGTCCTGTCTCAGCCACACGCATACGTGCTCCAGGCGGCTCGTTCATCTGACCGAACACTAAGGCTGTCTTCTCTAATACACCGGATTCCTTCATTTCTGTCCAGAGGTCATTACCCTCACGGGAACGCTCTCCAACACCGGTGAAAATAGAATATCCACCATGCTCTGTTGCAATATTGCTGATTAACTCCTGGATTAATACGGTTTTACCTACTCCGGCTCCACCAAACAATCCAATCTTACCACCTTTTGCATATGGTGCTAAAAGGTCGATAACTTTAATTCCGGTCTCTAAGATTTCTTCTGCCGGATTCTGGTCTTCAAATGCCGGCGGTTCACGATGAATGACCCATTCCGGTGCATCCTTCAATGGTTCGCCACCATCGATTGCTTCTCCTAATACGTTGAACAGTCTTCCTAATGTCTGCTCACCGACCGGAGTTTTTATTCCGCTTCCTGTAGCGGTTACTTCCATATCACGGCAAAGTCCCTCACTGGAAGCTAACATAATACAACGTACCATATGATTTCCGATATGCTGTGCCACTTCCATGATGCACTTCTTATCGCCGTTTTTCACTTCAAGGGCGTCTTTGATTGCCGGCAATTCTTCGTCTTCAAATGAGACATCCACTACCGGGCCTAACACCTGTATGATTTTTCCTGTCTTCATGAAAAAGCCTCCTTATCACTGCCTCTTTTTCCGTTTCTGAGCTTTCGCTCCTGCAATGACCTCGGTTATTTCCTGGGTAATTGCTGCCTGTCTTGCACGATTATATAAAATATCCAGCTCATGGAGCATATCTTTGGCACTTTTGGTTGCTGCCTCCATTGCCATCATTCTTGCGTTCTGCTCGCAGGAATAAGACTCAACTAACGCTCCATAGATGAAACCAACTACATAATCCGGTACAATTCGATCCATCACTGCCTCCGGAGATGGTTTCAATGCCAGTTCCTCCATCGGAATATCTGCAGGCAGTTTCACGTTAAAACTTGCTTTCTTCAGTGGGAGCAGCTGTCTGATCTGTGTCTCCTCCTGAATCGCATTGACCATGCTGGTATAGATAATATAGACTTCGTCTAACTCTTCTTTCCGGTACAGTTCCAGAAGTTCCTCTGCAATATTTCTTGCACGGTTCAGTGTCGGATTCTGTACGGTATAGTGGAACTGCTTATCAATCTCAATTCCACGCTGTTCAAAATAGTGACGGCCTAACTCACCTAATACAAACAGTTTGTTATTTTTATGTGCTTTCAAATGCTCCTCTGCAAGCTTTAATACATTATGGTTATAGGAGCCTGCCAGACCCTTATCTGCCGTAATAACAATATAACCTACCATCCGTTCTTCCGGCTTTTTCTCTTCGTTGGTCTTAAAATAAATGTCCTCAATATCCGGAAGATGTCTTAAGATTCTGCTCATTTCCGACTGCAGGGTAAAGAAATAAGGTTCTGTGTCAGAAAGCATTTTCTTTGATTTCTTCAGCTTCGAAGAAGAAATCATATACATTGCATTGGTAATCTTCAATGTATCATTGATACTCTTCATCCGATCCTGAATTTCCTTTGCATTTGCCATAACAACACCTGCTCATTCCTATTGATTTCTACTGTCTTCGAATTCTTTTGCAGCCGCAACAATCTTATCGGTCAGTTCATCGGAAAGCACTTTGGTTTCTTCAATTTCCCTGCCGATTTCCGGATGCTTCAAATCCATATATTCAAGAATCTCATTCTGATACTGTTTTACATTCTTTGTTTCTACTTTATCAAATACACCATGGTTTGCCATACACAGTGTCTCTACCTGTTCATGCAGGGAAAGCGGATGGCAGAGTGGCTGTTTTAAAAGCTCCATCAATGCTTTTCCATGCTGTAACTGTGCCTTGGTCATATCATCAAGATCCGATGCAAACTGGGTAAATACTTCCATCTCACGATACTGTGCCAGGTCGATACGGATACTTCCGGATGCCTTCTTCATTGCCTTGGTCTGTGCAGCACCACCGACACGGGATACGGACAAACCAACGTTGACTGCCGGACGCATACCTGAGAAGAAAAGGTTACTCTCTAAGAAAATCTGTCCGTCTGTAATGGAAATGACGTTGGTCGGAATATATGCGGATACGTCTCCTGCCTGTGTCTCAATGATTGGCAGTGCGGTAATGGAACCTCCGCCCAATTCATCACTTAAACGACTGGAACGCTCTAACAATCTGGAATGTAAGTAGAATACGTCACCAGGATAAGCTTCACGTCCCGGAGAACGCTCTAACAGCAGAGAGATTGCACGATATGCTACCGCATGTTTGGATAAATCATCATATACGATTAACACATCTTTTCCCTGATGCATAAAGTATTCTGCCATTGCAGTTCCTGCATATGGTGCGATGTACTGCATGGATGCAGGATCACTTGCAGTTGAGGAAACCACAATGGAATAATCCATTGCATCATGCCTGGTCAGTGTAGATACGATTTTTGCTACACTGGACGCCTTCTGTCCGATGGCAACATAGATACAGATTACTCCTTTGCCTTTCTGGTTAATGATGGTATCTGTTGCAATGGAGGTCTTTCCGGTCTGACGGTCTCCGATAATTAACTCTCGCTGTCCTCTACCAATTGGGAACATGGAGTCAATGGACAAGATTCCTGTTTCCATTGGTGTATTTACTGATTTACGTTCTACAATGCCCGGTGCTTCCTCTTCGATTGGACGATAATCATCTTCCTTAATCTCGCCCTTTCCATCAATCGGCTCACCTAATGCATTGATAATTCTTCCAACAAAGCCTTCCCCTACCGGGATTCCGGCTTTTTTCCTGGTACGAACCACTTTGGTTCCTTCTTTGATTCCGGTATCACGACCGAATAAAATAACACCGATTTCATTCTGTCTGATATCCTGTACCATTCCTTTGACACCGTTATCAAATACAACAATTTCACCATACATTGCATGGTCAATTCCGTAAATGGTTGCAATTCCATCACCAACCCAGATTACGGAACCGGTCTCACGACTGGATTCATCCCAGTCAAATTCTTCTATCTCGCTCTGGATAATCGAGATTATGTCTGCAGCACTAATTGCGCCCACAGGCTTCACCTCCCTGTTAATTTTCTTTCCAACTGACGTAAGCGGCCTTCATAGCTTCTGTCATATTCTTTATGATGAACCTTAATGATGTATCCACCTAAGAGATTCTCATCTTCCTTTTCTGTCAGAACAATCTCACAGTCGGGATATTTCTCTGCAAGAATCTTTCTTGCCTCTGCTTCTTCTTCCGGCTGTGGTGTGCCTGCACAGGTCAGTTCTGCGCGCAGGATATGATTCTGTCTGTCCCAATAGAGATAAAATGCATCCAGGATATCCTCTATTTCTCCGATATAACCCAGTCTGCACATCATCTTGGTATAGTTCACAAGCACCTTGGATAACCCGGCATCCTGATAAATTTTCTCTATCACGGCATCCTTCTTATGTATGGAAATCACCGGACTTATGAGAACCTTAAGCAGTTCCGGTGTAAGCTCATAAAGCTCCCGGAGTTCATCTGCCTCCTGTCTTGTGGCACCCAGCCGATACAATACCTTTGCGTTATTTACTGCTTCCTGTGTCATGAGCATCACCTGTTTTCATAATTTTCCGTGCAGCGATGACTGCCAGTCTGGCAATCTCAGCCTGAGCTGCCTGCTGTGCCTTTTCCTGCTCGTTTGCAATATCTTCCTTGGCTTTTTCTAACATATGCTCAGTCTCTTCCCGGGTCTTCTCTACCGAGCGTACATGCTCTTCTTCTGCTCTTGCTCTGGCATCAATAATAATCTGGTCTGCCTCCGTTCTTGCATCCGATAAGTGTTCTTCATAATCTGCCTTTAATTTTCTGGCATCTTCTTCGCTTTTCTTTGCATCGTCGAACTGCTTCTTTACCATTTCTTCTCTTGCCTCAATCACATTCATGACTCTCTGATAAAGAAATTTACGAAAGACTACATATAATACCAGCAGATTTACAACGGTCCATAAGATATTCCAAAAATTAATGCTAAGCATTTCCCGTACCTGCCTTTCTATAATCTTTCTTTATTATTTTAAGAAGAGGATGATTAACAATGCGATAACGAATCCGTAAATAGCAGTTGCCTCTGCCAATGCACATCCAAGAAGAAGTGATTTGCTGATTTTGCTCTCTGCCTCCGGCTGTCTTGCAATTGCATCTACTGCGGATGATGTTGCTTTTCCAATTCCAAGTCCTGCTCCAATACCTGTTAATACTGCGATACCTGCTCCGATTGCTACTAATAATGTTGATGACATAATATGCACTCCTTTTCTTTTCTACTTTTTTGTTTCTCTTTTTGTTTTTTCTTCCCTATTCGGTTGCTTCTTTGACGAACAATGCGGTCAGAAATACGAATACATATGCCTGAATCAATCCGTCAAAAATGTCAAAATAACAGCTAAATACTGCTGGCAGAATTGCCGGTACTACCATTTTCAGCAATTCCATAATGACAAATGAACCTAATACATTTCCAAAAAGTCGCATACACAGCGACAATGGTTTGATAAAGACCTCCAGAATATTGATTGGAAGTACTACCGGCATCGGCTCTGCAAAACTCTTAAGCCAGCCCTTCGTTCCTTTCCTGCGGATACCCGCCATCTCAATCAATATGATACTCATCAGGGACAATGCTGCAGTAACATTCATATCCTTGGTCGGTGGTTTAAATCCCAGCAGACCGATTAAGTTGGCAATTCCAATATAGATTGCCACCGTCATAAGATAAGGAATATACTGCTTTCCATTCTCGCCTATGGTATCCCGGAAGAAGTTATTCAACCCGTTTACAGCCGTTTCCAGAATAATCTGTCTGCGTCCCGGATGTTCCACACTTAAGTTCCTGGTCAAGAGTATGCACAGCACAATAACTACTGCCATGATAATCCAGGTTACTACTACGGATTCATAAATGGGAATGCCTCCGAAAATCGGAATTGTAAATACCGTTTCACAGTTCAATTCTTCCATCAGGCTATTTACCAGAGCATCCATCTGTCTCACTTCCTTCTGCTGCTCTAAGGCATTTTTAAATCGTTAAAATTCTAACAAGAAAAAAATGCAAACGCAACCGTTTTCTTCCTGCAAAAATAGGTCTGACCATTTGCCGTTTTTTCGTGTAAATATTCCATATTCTTCTGCAATTTTTGCCAGTTTTTTGGTTGTTTTTTTATGCAATTTGTACACTTGCGTAAATTTGTATATTTTGACATTAAAAAAATGCAGAAATTTCCTGTTTTTTCACAAACATTTTCTGCATTTTTCTTATTCTTTATAGACTTTATACAATTTTAATCATTAAGCTTACTTCACCAGAATTCCGTGGTGTTCCTCCATATAACCGCCGAAAATGGCATTCTTATAGCCTAATTTCTTAAATGCTTTTACCGCCTTTTCGGACCGGCAGCTATAACTTCCTATAATATAAAAAGATTTTTCCTTATCCGGGAATCTCCGCAAAATACGGTCTTCCGTTATCTTGTCCAGCGGAATATTCTTTGTTCCTGCCACATGTCCTTTCTGGTAATCTTCCTTTGCCCGGCAGTCAATTATAATTGCATTTTCCGAAGTATGCGCTGCATTGATTGCTTCATTTACAGTCAGACGTTTCTTAAAAATACCCATTCTTCTGTTCCCTTCTTCTTTTGTTATGCTTTTGCCTGCATATAAATCCGGATGTTTTCTTCTAATAAATCCAGATCCACCGGTTTGGCAATGTGTGCATCCATCCCTGCTTCCATACAGGTCCGGATATCTTCCGCAAAGGCATTGGCAGTCATGGCAAAAATCGGTATTTTCGCTGCTTCCTTCTTCTTAAGTCTCCGGATTTCTTTCGTTGCATCATAGCCATTCATAACAGGCATCTTAATGTCCATTAAAATAATATTATATCGTCCTTCCTCCGCTCTTGCAAACATTTCTACTGCTTTCTTGCCATTTACTGCCCGGTCACAGTCTGCACCTTCCATTTTTAACAGTTCTTCCAATATTTCTGCATTTAAATCATTATCATCTGCTATCAGAAAACGCATCCCTTTTAATGTCATTTTCTCTTTTTCTGTTGCTTGTCCTTTCCCCTGCAATTGCTGCTCTTTTCTTGCCTGTTCGATGCACCGTTTAAAATTTGTCACAAAAAAAGGCTTGCTTAAAATACTTTGAATTCCAGCATAACCCGCTGCTTCTTCTATCTCCTTACAATCATAGGCAAAAAGCAGTAATACTGTTTTCTCTCCCAGAATCTGATGCAATTTTTCTGCTGTAGTAACACCATCCATTCCCGGCATCTTCCAGTCTATAATTACAACATCCCAGGTCTTTGTTTTTCCGGCTTCCACAGCCTGTTCTGCCATATGAACCGCCATTTTGCCGGAATCTGCTGTCTGCACATCAATCCCAAACGGATGCAGCGTATCCATAATATATCTTCTTGATTCACTCTCATCATCAACCACCAGTACCTGGCTTATCTTCTGCAGTTTCCACCAGTTAACCTTCTCCTGGTACTTTATTTTCCGGAAATTCAAAATCACCTCAAAAGTAGTTCCTTTTCCAAGCTTACTCTTCACATGAATGCTTCCACCCATTAACTCCACCAGGCTCTTGGCAATTGGCATTCCAAGACCCGTTCCGGAAACCGGATTAACAGTGCTTTGCACTTCCCGGCTGAATGGGTCAAAAAGATTCTTAAGATACTCTTCACCCATCCCCTGTCCATTATCACTGATCCGGAACTGATACTGTGCAAAGTTTCCCTTTTTCTTTGGTACTTCTGTAATATCAAATACTATCTTACCGCCCTTTGGGGTATATTTTACTGCATTGGATAAAATGTTCAGCAGTATCTGCTTCAGACGTAATTTATCTGCTTCCACTTCTTCTGTTTCTATCCGATGTACATGAATCATGAATTCCTGCCCCTTCTCTCTGGTCTGTGAACGGATAATCATATCCAGTTCTTCCACCAGTTCAGCAATATTCGTGTTCATAATATTAAGGACCGTTTTACCGGCCTCAATCTTCGACATATCAAGGACATCATTAATGAGTCCAAGCAGATGTTCCCCTGAATAAGTCAGTTTTCTTGCATATTCCCGGACACAATCCGAATTTTCAGCATCTCTTGAAATCAGTGTAGCCAGTCCCATAACCGCATTTAAAGGAGTCCGCATATCATGGCTCATATTGGATAAAAATACACTTTTCGCTTCATTGGCACGCTCTGCCTCTGCTTTTGCCGTATTTGCAAACAGCACCGTCTCTTCCAATGCAGTATTGACTTCTTCCAGCTTCTCTGCTGCTTCTGCCTGCTGCATTGCATTTCGTCTCGCGTAAGCTACCTTATTCTTTTCATTATAAATCCATAGAATACTAATACCCAGTGCTGCTAACATTGCAATGATAATGCAGGTCACTGTCAGCCAGATATGCAGCATCATAATCTGATAATCTGCCAGTACATTCTGCACAATCGTAATGCCCACTTCACAGGCTATCATATACTGTGTTCCTTTTAATGCACGATACGAAAAATAGTCGGACTCATTTTCACGTTCCAGGGTTATACACCCGGAGCTGCGTTCTGCATAGTCCGACTTCACTTTTTCATAATCTTTCTTATTCATAATCTTTTGTTCATGGTAACTATCAAACAGATTATAATTTATGGTTACTTCACCCGGCTCATTATTAATGCTTGCATATGCCACTTCTCCGTTTTCATCCATGACATAGATATTAGCCTGTCCGTTATAAGCAGACGTTACAAAAAGATCGTTAATAATCTGTGGCCGGAATAGAAATGCTATTGCTTCATATTCTTCCCCATTGATCAAAAAAGAATCTACTGATTTTGCAATTATAAAGATTTCCTCTCCATCCTTCCAGGTACAGTACTGGGCAATTCCTTTATTCTCACCAAATAATTCTGACAATCCATCCTGCATCTGTATTCTGCCATTCAGTCCACGCATGCACAGATATTCACCTTCATCATTGACAAAGACAATATCCCGCACCATATTACTTTCCATAGAGTCAAAATAGTTCTGGTAATCTTTCAGTTCTGCTTCCCTTTCCCCATCCCCGAACATATATTTTTCAATAGAATCTATCTGTTCATAAGTAATCTCCAGACGGTTCCGGTAAGCACGCTCCATCTGTTCCATCAGTTCAGATAAACTCTGTTTGCTGTTCTTATCAATGTATTGATTTGAACCCCCAAGGTCTTTTGACATCCAGCCAAATATCAAAGCCATAACCACAATACATACAATCAATACCGTAAAAAACCTTTTTTCCTGCTTTTCCTTTTTCATCCCGCATAATACCTTCCAATCTGTTTCAGATTATCAGACTGGTTCCTGCAAATTTTGTCGAAAAAGCAAGATGTCTCTGCCTAATTAAATCTTTCCTGAAGTCCGTTTTTCCCTTAAGTCCTCTACCAGTGCATAAACCTCCGGTCTCCGTTCCTTCAGATGTTCGTCTAACGCATGCCGGCGTTCTTTAAAGCGCTCTGCCAGTTCCGGATGTTCCTTTGCAATACGCTCATGTACTTCCCGTCGATGTTCCTCTAACCGCATAGCCAGCGTTCTTTCATCTTTACCGGAAATATTAACAATCTCTTTCAAATGCTCCTCTAAATGCTCCAGCCACTCATCTTCGTCCAGTTCTTCCATATGGGACCAGCTTCCATGTAACAGCTTTTCCACATCTCCTGTCTTTTTCAGCTGTTCTATCTGTGCCACAATCTGCCGCTCTATAGCATCTTCAGTTTCCGAACCAAATGCCCAGACAAATTCCTGCACCCGGTTATCCGCCCTCTTTCTTGAGGCACTGCGCTGTTTATTGTCTACACCGCCCTCCAGCGGATAAGGACGTTCATAACCCATATCCTTTAAAGCAATATGTATTGTTCTTCTTGCGCTGCCCTCTTCTATGATGTGTCCCAGACCAAGCTTTCGCATCTGTTCATTCAAATCTGCAATATGTTCTGTAATATAAAAACAGATACCACGTTTCTTAAGACCCTGATACAGCATTTCCAACTGATCCGCCGCTGTAATGTCCATGGAGCCGATAGCACTGGCATCTAAAATGACTGCCTTCGTATCCTCTTTTATATTGTCTTCAATGTCCCGCTTTAACATCTGCACATTAGCAAAAAAGAGATTACTGCTGAACCGGTATATCAGAACGCCTTCTATCGCATGTATCTGATGACTTTCTTTTAAATCCCGGAAATGGCGATGTCCCGGCTGGATTCCAAGAAAACATCTTGATGGCTTGGCAGTACGGATAATCATCTCAGTAAAGGAAAGTATAATGCCAATCAAAACGCCATTGATGGTTCCAAGCATCAGCACGCCAAAGAATGCTCCTAAGAAAATGAAGAATTCTGTACGGCTGACCTTCAACAATCTTGCAGCAAGCTCAAATTCCGTTGCCCCAAGTAATGCAGAAATTACAATTGCCGTCAGCATCGGAATCGGAAGATAGCCGATAAATCCGGTTCCGCAAAGCAGCAATACCAGCATGGATAAACCGGCTATGATTCCGGTCAGCTGCGTCTTACTCTGATACTGTTCTCCCATTGCAGTTCTTGAAACAGAGCCATTAATAGGACAGCAGCCTGTAAATGCTGCCAGGAAATTTCCCATGGAGAATGCAAAAATTTCCTGATTATCATTCATTCGATATCCATTCTTCTGTGCGAAATTATTTTCTGCCAGAAGCGTTTCTGCCATAATGACCACTGCCACCGAAAGGCTGATAGTTACTACCTCTTTCATCGGAAGCATGCGGATATCCGGGATCACAAACTGTGGAAGTCCCGGTTCTACTGCAGACAGCGTCTGGATTCCCCATTCCCTCACCGGAAAAAATTTTGTCATTGCTGCTCCTGCTGCCATTAAAAGCACTGCCATTGGAAATTTCGGCATTACTTTCTTTGATACAAGAAGTATCAGAAGGGAAATGCCGCCTAAAACCAGTGATGGCAGATTCACCTTCGTCTGCCCGATATGCTCCACCAGCTCAATGAGTTCTCCAACGCCGGCGGTACCGCCCATTAACTTTGGTACCTGCATCAGAATAATCGTGGTGCAGATTCCGGTAATAAATCCACCCATAACCGGTGCCGAAATATAGTTCACCAGTTTTCCTGCTTTCATAAAATAAAACGCCAATAACCAGACTGCCACAAAGAAAGTAAGTACCGGCACTGCTGCAATTGCTTCACTGCTTCCACTCTCAATACCAAGTCCCACCAGTGCCGAACCGATTAAGGCTGCCGGTGCCGCATCTACGCCAAAAATAAACTGTGGTGAAGTCGAACACAGTGCAAATATCAGAATTGGGAAAATGGAACCATACAGACCATAGACTGCCGGAAGTCCTGCAATCTGTGCATAGCCCATAGCTATCGGAATGGAAACTGCCATAATAATAATACCGGCCAGAATATCCTTTGGAAAATTTTTTTTATCATATTTACGAATGGTAGCTGCAAGTTGTATGCGCATATTATCGCTTCTTTCTACTATATTATTTTTTATTATACGGCAAATAAGATGATTGCACAATTCTTTTGGCAGCAGAAAGGACAGGCTCTTTATCCGTGCCTGTCCTTTCTGTTCTGGTTGTTCTAATTATTCTGTTCTGTTTATTCCATTCTGATTATTCTTTTTTATTTCTGATTATTCATTTTCAGTTGCCATCTTTCTTCTGAAAACAAACATTCCTCCACAACCTGCTGCAATCAATGCCATACAAACTGCAATTGCAGAATTATCACCTGTCTTTGGTTTACCGGATGTCTTTACGGTTGGCTGGCTATTTGCTGTTGTTGATGCATTTGCTGCTGTTCCAGCCGCACCACCGGAAACTGTACTGTCACTTCCGGATGTTGTACCGCCATTTCCGGATGTTGTACCACCATTTCCTGTGGCAGCCGTATCTGCCAGCTTTTCTGTGGTAATAAGATAAGTAGAGCAATGATTCTGTTTTACGGTCAGATATCCTTCTGAATCTACTACTCCCGCATCAATATTTAAAATCGTTCCATTGTCAAATAACCGGCTGTAATATAATGTCTTTCCGGCATACCGGGTTCCCACAAAAATACGAATCTGTGCTTCTGCCGGAAGCTGACCGGAATAATTATACTTAATCTGTTCAATGAAAATATTCTTATTTACTGCACTTGGAAGTGTGCCCAGCTCACTGTAATCTTTTACAATCTTTACTCCAAAATCATAGCTGGAAACATTATCAACGGCTGACATGGTTCCTTTTCCAAAGGTAAAGGAAAGCTCATCATTGGATTTGATAACAATGTCCTTTGTCTGATTCTCTGCCAATATCTGCCGGAATCCATTGTCGGAAATAGCGGTATCTCCATCTGTTACATCCACTACGCCATTCACTACAACCTGCTTCGGTGTAAAGGAAATCACATCCGCCCCGGAATATACATTGTAAACATTCTCTACTTCTTTTCCTTCAAATTCATAACCAGCCGGTAAGGTATCTTCCGCAAGCGCCATGTTTTCTACAAGCTCTTTCATAACCGGATGTGCTGCGTCCATAAGATATCTGGTTTCCTGTGTATTATAATCCGTATAACTCATAAGAATCGGACAAAGAATCCGGTAAGAATTACCAGCCTCATAATAGGTTCCTCTATAAATAAAGGTGTCTCCCGTATCCTGTTTCTTTACCAGACAGGCATCACTTCCTCCACTTGCCATCGTAGTGGAATAATAAGCTGCTATCTCTCCATTTGCTGTATATGCCGAAATATCCGTAAGCTTATCTTCTACAGTTATTGCTACCTCTGCACCCAGCGTAGTGCATTCCTGCAATTTTTCAATCCGGTAGGTCTTATTTCCGGACATATCGGTTACTTCTGTTATAACAAACCGGCCTTCTTCTCCGGTTTTTGTATACACATCACTCTGGACCGGACTGATATCAGTTCCAAAATAACCACCATATACCTGAATCATTTCAAAAGGATGCTCTGCCTGCATCTTCATGTCATTAACCTGTCCCTTTGCCACAATCGGTGATGACGTATAATTCCAGGATGAACCAAACGGACATCCGTCAGTTCCACGATATACCGTTACTGTACTGTCCCCGGAAACCGTCAGCAGCGACTTGCCGCCTTCTGCAAATAATTCAATACCATCCGGATTCTTTCTGTTTTCATTGACAGTAAGGCTTCCGGAACCGCAGATTGTCAGGGAGCCGCCCCAGCCGCCATGCCAGATTCCAAGATTCTGCAGCTTATTACTGCCTACCAGATTCAATTTAAAATCGTCTCCCATCATGTTGGTATAAAGTGCAACATCCGGATGGTCATAATTGGTTAAGGTCAGCGTATTGCTTGCCTGGTCATAAGACGCTCCGTCCACTGTATTTTTCTCATTGGTGGAAAATACAACCGTATCATTCAATTGAATATTGGCAAATGCAAACTCTCCTTCCATGCATGGTCCATTTGATGCCTGCACCGGAATCATGGACGGAACCATCATCAGGGATGCTGCCAGTGCCACTGCACCAATACATTTTAAAGCACGTTTCATTTTCATAAATCTATCCTTCCTTTCTTCGTATTATAAAAACACTATAAGGAAAACGATAGATTCTGTGCAGTCTACATCCGTTTCAAAATATGAGAAATTTATCTCACCCGGCTTCTCCATTGAAAATTTAACCTGCAAAATCCCCTGAAACAGGTTATGGTTATCATCAACCGCCTGCTTCAGGGGATTCTATTTTTATTCTGTTCTTATTCTACTAATCCTGCCTGCCTAATGAAGTCTTTCTTAATGCTGCCGCAATAATAAATGCATACACTCCACCAATCAGTGCGGTAACGACCTGAGTCAGTGAGAACTGAAGCTGCAATACCTTTAACATTGGTGCCATTTTCTCCGGAAGCATATTTGGTAAAATAATCAGGGAAATTATAACTCCCATAAATAATCCTTTTAAGATAGAACCGATTACAATAGAAACCGGGAATCCTGCTTTACTACCAAGCTTACCCTTAAGTAACGCTACACAAAGCACCAGAATGGCATTTCCTGCCATAATGCATGGAAACATTGCCGGAATGGCTGCCATTACCGGGCTTCCGGTAATAAAGAATGCAGTAACCGGTGTAATAATACTTAAAATAATTCCGCATGCCAGTCCCGCATACAATACAGTTAAGATTAATGCTGCATTGATAACTGGTCCTGTTATGTATACACTTAAATTTTTAAAGAACTGACTTGCAATACAGATTGCAAGCATAATTGCACTAACTGTAATTTGTCTGGTTTTCATTTTCATGATGTCTTTCTCCTCCTGTGCATCTATATTCGTAGGAACTGACCTGTTCCATACCAACGCAATCATACTCCAATGAAAGCTAGAATGCAACCGGATGATTTCTCATCTGCGATTCTGTAAACCATTTTTATAATTGTTCCAACGTGCTCTTTACACTATTTGCGGCACTTAAAATCACATTGGACGATGCTGCAATCTCCTCCGTTGCTGCGGCAAGATTCTGAATCCGGTTACCGGTATCATTTACAACATTTGCCAGCTCATCTGCATCTTTGATAATCTCCACAATGGATTCTTTTACCTTTGCCTGGCTCTCTGTACTCCGGGATGCCGTATCCTTGGAATTCATGGCCAGTTTATTTATCTCATCTGCAACTACTGCAAAACCTCTTCCCGCCTCTCCTGCACGGGCTGCTTCGATATTGGCATTCAATGCCAGAAGGTTAGTCTGTGCAGCAATGGAGACTACTTCCTGATTATTCTCTGCCATAGATTCCAACAGCATATCAATCTCCTGCATTCTGCCAGTCAGCTTCTCACAGAATTCAGACACATTACCAATTTCCTCTGATACTGCACTGCATTCCGTCGCATTACTTTCGTTTCCATTCACCATATCATCCACAGAATCATAGAGTGATACAAACAAGTCATTGACTGTCTCCACCGTTGTTTTAATATTCTCCTGCTGTTTCTCCACTGCATCTTTTTCTGCCTTGATTTCATCAGCAAGTTCTAATGCTCTCTTCTTCTCTTCCTCTACGGTATCCTTTACAAAATGAATACAATTTTCCTTCTTATTGAAGCCATTATAAATAGCCAATGCCATCTTTTCACAGCTTTCATAGCCACAGCATTCACAGTCAATGCATCTTGCTTCCTTAGTCTTCTTGCCCATCTCATCATAAATCTGATTCAGTTCCTCTGTAGACGGAAGTTTATAATTACACTCTTCGGAGCAGTCTGTATATTTTCTAAGATAATTCTCCAGTTTTAATTTTGAGAACTGCTTATTTAATTTTGCAAGCCGCTGTGCCGGAGTCAGTTTCCTTGACCATGCACTGTTCTTCGTATTCTTCTTACAGTTCTCCTGTATCTGATGGATATTATATAAAGCTTTATCTGTTCCTGCAATTTCCTCTTCAACACCGGTTCCGTAAATACAACCCATTCCACAGTTTAATGCGTCAATGAATAATTCTTTATTCATGCCCTTTGCAATTTCTTCCTTATGCTCCTCTAAATAACGATATGTGTGTTTCTCTCCTTCTATCTGGCGTATATATACATCGTCCCCTAAGAACCAGTATACATTTTCCTTCAAGCCACCCGGCATCGGATAGATGGAACCAAGTCCATATTCAATTTCATCACTGGCAAATGTGCCTGATATATTATGTTCTCTTACATATTTCATCAAATGGTCAAATGTTACATTATACGATACATAGCCTTCTGTATCCGGGTTATGAATCTCTGACCATTTTGCAACACACGGACTGATAAATGCCAGTTTATCTGTAATTCCCATCTCCTGCTTTGCATAAATTGCGCTGCACATCATCGGACTGTGTACCGGGAATAACTTTGGAAGAAGCTCCGGTAAGTAGTGTTCAATATATCCCACAATTGCCGGACATGGCTGGGAAATTCCACCGGTAAAGTTGTATTTCTTTACATAATTAAGATATCCCCAGGTTGTAATGTCTGCACCGAAAGATACACTGATTATACGGTTCACTCCAAGATTCTTTAATCCTCCCAATACCCTCTCATAATCTTCAGGATAGTTTGCCTTGAACGCCGGAGCTAATAGTATGGATATTTTCTCACCTTTTGCAAGGTCTGCAAAGAATTGCTCCGTATCATCTTCAAACTCTCTTGCACCATGCTTGCAGGCATCCATACATGCACCACAGCCAATACACCTTGCCGGATCCACCTGAATCCGCTCTGTTCCATCTTCTTCTGTTACTGCCACACATGCCCCCGGACAAGGACACACGCGAATACATTTGTTACACCCAATACAGTTGTCATTGGTAAAAACCAGACTCATTTCAAGCACCACCCTTTACTTATATTCATAAGCTACCTTTTTTCAATTTCAACAAATAATATCCCATATTTGTCTATTTATTAATAATATTATTTCTCAATAAAATTGTCAAATTTTCATGTTTTTATATGATATATTCTTACGATTTCCCGCAATTTTCAACATTTTTTGAACAAGAAATAGCCCTTGCCTCTATTGTCCAACAGAAGTCTGTTGCTATTTCATCAGAAAATGCTCCCGCTCAGGGTATTGCTGCCGGAATGCTTCCAACGCAGCTTTCTGCAAAACAGCAAATTCCCTGTCCATATGAAATTTATGTGGCATTGTAAATGCAATTGCACTTATCTGCTCTGCAATTTTTTTAGCAATTCCTTCCTCCGACAGTTGTCCCATTCCAAATACTAAAGAGGTGAACCCTCTCCCCTTTTTACTCACATCCATAAATGTAAGAAACGTATTCTTTAATTCTGCCTGAAGTATCTCCTGTTCCACCCGGCTTCGGTTCTCTACATCCAGAAGATATAACCCATTTATGATTTCAACTGCCTGTTTCTTCCGCTGTCCCGAAAAATCTACTCCGGTACTTTCCGAAAGATATTTCATCTGCATCAGATAACCAATAAAGGTATCCTCTTTCTTTTTCTTCTTTCCATATCGAGCATATAAAAGCTGCTCCCGGAAAGTATCTCCTTCTGCTTGTTCCGTACACCCGTGCTTCTGCCATAGTTCCATTCTTTTTCCAGCATTAACTTCCTGATAAAAATCATTCAGCCACTTTGAATCTTCCTGCATAATATTTCCCCTTCGTCACTATTTTATAAAATCTTCAACATTACTGATGTCAACTTTACGATACTGGGATACATAGTATTTTTCTTCCTGCAGGCTTTGTACTTCCTGATTCTTTCCATCATAAATGTCCACTGCAAGCCTTGCCATTTCTCCAGCCTGGTCTTCCTTGTCATTATATACGGTTCCCTGCATGGTTCCATTCTGTATTGCCTCTAATGCATCTTCCAATCCGTCAATACCAAATATAATCGGCCACTCCTGCCGGTTATAACCGGCATCTTTATAAGCTTCAATTGCCCCTAATGCCATTTCATCATTGTTGGAAATAACCATCTCCACTTCGGTCCCATACTGACTGATAATCTGATTCATTCTATTTTCCGCCTGTCCCCTGTTCCAGTCTGCAAACAGGTAGCTCAGTTTTTCCAGATTGATTCCCTGTTCTATCAGTGTCTTTACCGAACTGTCTGTACGGCTGATGGCATCCTGATGTCCAGCCTCTCCCTCCAGTAAAATATACTGAATTCTCCCATCCTGATTCCTGTCAACCTCAGGATGATTCTTTATGTAATCTGCTGCAATTTCTCCCTGCATCTCGCCGGACTGTTTTGCCTCACATCCTACATAGTATAGTTGATTCCACTGCGACAAATCCTCCGGAACCGGTTCTCTGTTAAAGAAAATGACAGGGATATCATTCTGTCTTGCCAGTCTGATAACGGTTGTCGGATCCGTCCGGTCAACCAGATTTACACATAAAATATCACACCCGGCATCTATCATTTCTTCGACAATTTCATTCTGGGCTTTCTGATCATTATCTGCACTTCTGACAGATGTTATAATCTTCCGTTCTTCTGTTTCCCGCTTCTTTAACTCTTCCTTCAGTTCATCCACCGTGGCGTTGATAAACGGGTCATCATGCGTATAGGTAACTACACTCACCCTCAGTGTATTTTCTATCCGCTTTGTCTTCTGATTGCATCCGGGCAGCACCAGTATCAGTATTATCAGTGTTACCGTAACCGCCATTGTCCTTCTTCTTGTTCTACTCATATGAATACAAAAACCTTTCCAGATCTTTTGAATACAAATCTTCTTTATTGATTATTCTGACTTCTGTTTCACAACTGTTCATTTTGTAAAAGGAATGCCTTAGCTTTTTTGCAATCTCATTCATACTCTTATACCCCGTCTCATAATCATCTGGTACGACAAGACATTCTATATTCTGATTATCTAATAACACAATTGCTTTTTCACTGCTTCCAACTCCATAAATCTTTGCACCGTGATACTTATTTTCTTCTGCAGCCTCACCCACTTCTTCTAATGCCCAATTGTTCAGTATTACCAGATAATCTACCTGTTTCTTAGATGCAATAATCTCACTGGTGTTCTGGTTTCCCCTGGCATAATTGTACTCCCAGGAAATTTCACAACCACTTCCCTCCAGTCCATCTTTTAACCCTGCAATTCTGTTCACATTTTCCTCTGTCTCTGCCTTTCCAAGAATGACACCGATTTTTTTATTCTCCAGTTGTTCTTCATCATCCTGTATTAACCGCTCCGCAAGCATCTGACCAATCTTATAATTATCCGGTTTTACCGTTGCATAACCAGATGGCTCTTCTGCGTAGGTATCCTCATTAATCAGTATAAACGGTTTCTCCCCCTGCAGCCGGTTTAGCATAGTCTTTGTTTCTTTTCCCGGAGCCGGACAGATTACAAATGCATCTACATTATTCTGCAGTTGTTCATTAATCAGTTCTTCTTCATCCTCCATGCTTTCAATTAAATCTGTATTACAAATGATCAGATGCAGATTATTATTTTCCGCAGACTGTTTTAACCCATTCAGCAATGCATCCCATCTCTTATCTCCGGAATCTTCCACAATAACCGCAACTCTTTTCATAGACTCATTATCTGAAAAAATCCTGATTATAAAAAATGCAGCCAGTACAATAAGCATCAGTTCTGTGAGGATAAAGGTAATCTTATTTTTTTTCATCTTCTACCCTCTCTCTTTTTCTGTTCTGATTTTCAAGTTCTCCACGTTTTTCCTCTGAATAAGGAATTGCCGGGATATGTATTACAGCCTTTGTTCCTTCATCCGGCTCACTGTAAATTTTTAATCCATATTCTTTGCCAAACATCAGTTGTATTCTGGTATGCACATTGATAAGCCCAACTCCCGAACCATGCTTTGGAACTTTTTCACTATTTGTCAGAAGATTATCAACCACTTCCTGGCTCATGCCCATTCCATTGTCCTCTACTGACAGGAAAATATCATTCCCTTTCTGCTCACCGCGGACAATAATTTTGCCACCCTCATCTTCATCCATATTTCCTACTCCATAATAAATTGCATTTTCAAGCAATGGCTGTACTACCAGTTTTACAGTACAGCATTCCTCTACGTTTTTATCAATCAGAAATTCCACCTGAAAACGGTCTTTATAACGAATCTGCTGTATGTTCATATAACTTTTGCTATGTTGTAATTCTTCCGAAATCCTTATCACTGTCTTTCCTTTTGAAAGACTGATGCGAAGCAGTTTTGCCAGTTCCGAAATCATAAAAACAGCTTCTTCATTCTTATTTGCCTCTACCATCCAGGTGATGGATTCCAGTGTATTATAAAGAAAATGTGGATTAATCTGGCTTTGCAGTGCATCCATTTCACTTTTTCTCCGCTTATTCTGCTGCCGGATAATTTCTTCCATCAATTGTTCTATCTGCTTATATGAATTTTGGACAGAATATGCCAGATGCCTTATCTCTGAAGCTCCCCCTATATATATTTCAGTCTTTTCTCCTGTTTCATAAGACTTTACGGATTCATCCAATTTCAAAATCGGTTTCGAAATCTTTCTTGCCATAATTTTATTCACAACAAAAAGCATCATCAGAAGAATAATTGCCGTGGCAATTATATAATACCGGAACTTATTAATGCTTGCCGTCTGTACCCCCTCCGGTACAACTCCTACCAGTTTCCATCCGGTATAAGATAGACTGTTCACAACTATATTACTTTTTACCCCATTCACAGAAATCTCATATGTACCATCTGCATAACCGGCAGCCGTACTGCTATCTTCTGTAAAAAATCCCCTGTCTATTTCTGCTTTTCTTGGGTGATAAAGAATTTCCCCATCATCTGTACATAAATAATAATACGTCTCTCCCGCTGCTTCATTCAGGTTATCTAAAACCTCTTCTATCATGGAATACTTCATATCAACCAGCAATACTCCACTGTCCGGAGTGTCACCATGATTCATATCCACAAGACTGCTTAAAGACACCACCCAGTTATATTGATATGTCTCATTCTCAAACAAATCCTGTATATGGGGTGTTGATATATGTATATTTTCTATCTCATCTATAGCGCTTTTATACCAGTCCTGCTCTGTTACTTTCTGATTCTTTTCTCTGGTAGCTACTGGTTCTGCTGCAATAATTTTCCCATCACTGTCATAAAGGGCCATACTCTGCAGCTTATCATTATTTACTTCATACAACAGACTGAACTGCCTGCTGAATTCCTGGTCAGAAATATCATATTCCTGTACGATATTATAATTAACAGCATTACAAATCTGTCTCATATTCCGCAATTCATTATTTACCTGATCCACTGTACTCTCTATCCGGCTTTCTGCATTGGAAATTGCGGTTTCTTTTACTGACATTTTAAAACGGCTATAAATCAGTAATCCCATAACTATTGTTGTAACAATGGTCATGGCAGAAAGAACTGTCATAAGCAGTGACTGTATATCCATCCAGGCTGAAATATTCTGCATCATATTTTGAATTATATTCCTTTTTTCGTGCTTTTTCTTTCTGTTTTTTTTCTGATTCATACCTCTCCACATTCCTATTCTGGTGATTTTCTGTATTTTGACGGAGATACTCCAAATTTCTTTTTAAACACATAACTGAAGTAATTTGCGTCCAGATACCCTACTTTTTCTCCAATTTCATAACTTTTATCATTGGTTTCTACAATAAGCCTGACTGCGACATCCATCCGGTAATCCGTCAGATATGTAATAAAGGATTTCCCGGTTTCTTTTTTAAATATAGTTGAAAAATACGAATTGGATACACCAAGCACTGAGCATACCGTATCCAGGGAAAAATCAGGTTCCATATAACGCTCTGCCACAACATTCTTTGCATCTGTAATCAGCCGCCTTGAAGTATTATTTCTTGCACTTTTCAACTTTTCACTAATTGCCACTGCTGCTTTTTTCATCCACTTCATCAGAGTTGCTTTATCCAGTTCCGGCACCTTTTCATAGAGATTTTCTTTTTCTTCAAAGAAATCATTAAAGTCCATAAAATTATTGGCGCAGAACCGGTAAAAAGCACCTACCATCTCCATAACTGATAAATGATACTGATTTACTGTGGCAGCACTTTTATGAAGTTTTTCCACTTCCCTCTCTACTGCTGACTCAATGTCTTTTACATTTCCAAGATAAATCGTTTTAAACAACTCATGCATTTTCGTATCTTCTGACTGTACGGCTACCGTCTGCTCCCGTGGAACTACTTCCGCAATATTTATAGCCCTTGCAGTTCCATAAAGAACCCGGTAGGATACTGCTTTTCTTGCACCTTCATAAGAATTACTGATATTCAAAAGACTATCGCAATATCTTCCAACACCGGCCGTTACAACTGCACCAATCACACGGTTCGCCCATCTGCAGAATCTATCGCAAAAATCTGTCAGTTCTGTTGCCTTATCTTCTGAATCAAGCGATACTATCAAAACTGTATTCCCAAGATACATAAATTCCTGACAGTTGAGTTCTGATGCAATCCTTTCCTTTATTTCATGCTCGACAGACATGGATAACAACAATGGATTCATTCCTTCCGGCACATGGTGCTCTGAAGTATGAAATACCACGCTGCAATAATAGGGTCCCTCCAGTGGAATCTGATAGGCAGATAAAAATTTCTCATATTCTGTCTCATTTACCCTGCCTTCAATTAACGAAACAAAAAAATTCGTCCTTAGCACCGGAAGTGCATCCTGGAAATAATTTTGCAGTTTTTTAACATTTAATTTTTCTTCTCTTTCCCTGTTTAAAGTCTCTTTCAATCTTTCCATGCAGTCAGATAATTCAACTGCATTTACCGGCTTTAACATATATTCTTCAATTTCCAGATGTACTGCCTCTTTGGCATATTCAAATTCATCAAATCCTGTAAAAATAATAATATGTATATTTGGATAATCATTATTTAACTTCTGCGCCAGTTCCAGGCCATTCATATAAGGCATTTTTATATCGGTTATCACAACATCCGGCTGTATATTTTCTACCAGTTCCAGGGCTTTCACTCCATTGGTTGCACTGCCTGACACCTCAAAGCCCAGTCCATCCCAGTCCATCTTATGCTCCATTGCCTGGATTGCTTCTATTTCATCATCAACTAAAATCACTTTATACTTTTCCATATGACGTTCCTCTTTCAGCATGTTCAGCTCTTTCTTCTCCTGCTCTTATTATATCAGACAAATGTCTTTTTCTGAATACCTGATATTGTTTAGGCCGTCCATTCATCTCTGGCGATGAGCGGGCGGCCTATGGTGATTATATATGAATGATTCTGATTACGAATTACTTATTTTTTCTGTACATATTTCAGACAGTCAAGTGTTACTGCTGCCAAAATGATGATTCCTTCGAAAATAAACTGAAGATTTGTATCAATACCCAGAATGGTAAGGGAATATGTAAGGGATGTAAAGATAAGTACACCAGTTACAACTCCGGAAATCTTACCAATACCACCGGTAAAGGATACACCACCAACTACGCAGGCTGCAATAGCATCCATATCCCATCCTTGTCCATATGCTGCACTACCGGAACCAACCATTCTGTTACATTCCAGCCAGGAACCAAATCCATACAGGATACCTGCCAGAATAAATGCTCCTAATGTTACTTTAAATACGGATATACCGGAAACTGCTGCTGCTTCAGGATTTCCACCAACCGCATACAGATTCTTACCAAATGTTGTTTTATTCCAGATGAACCATACTACGATAACTGCAACAACAGCCCAAAGGATAATTGTCGGGAATTTTCCAATCTGCGGAATAAACATAGCCGGGATTGCAGAATCAATAGCTCCGAAGGAAACACCTTTTGTTGCATATGTTACAAGTCCGAAAATAATCAGCATGTTTGCCATGGTTGAAATAAACGGATGCATCTTGAACTTCGCCATAAAGAAGCCTGCCAGCATAGAAAATGCTGTTGTAAGTACAATACAGACTGCCAATGCAAGAATTGCTCTTGCAGCAACCGGGATACCGGTAAAGTCAAAGATATGGCCAAATACACCACCTGTATTAATTCCGTTATGCATGATGATGGTTGCTGTTACCATACCCATACCAACCATACGTCCAACAGAAAGGTCAGTACCTGTTAAAAGAATCAGTCCTGCAACGCCTAATGCCAAGAACATTCTTGGTGAAGCCTGCTGCAGAATATTTAAGATGTTTGTCGTTGTCAGCAACTGTGTATTCTTTACAACCGGTGTAATAATACATAAAGCAATGAAGATTAAAATAATGACAATATACAATCCATTTTTATAAAGGAACTGTGTGGTATTAAAGGTATATTTGTAATTTTCAAATTTCTGTGCTCTCTTCTGTGCAAATGTATATCTTGACATACGGAGTAAGTCAATCAGATGATACTTATGTGCATATGCATCATGCTTTCTGTCCTTAATCTCCTGAAGTCTGGACTCATGTGCCATCTGGGCATCAAATAATTTATTCTTATAAACATACTTCTCGTCTTTTTTCTCATCTGCATCGCTGAGTCTGCTCATATTCTGCTCATGCTCTGCTTTGATGGAAGCACATATCTTTTTGTATTCTGCATTTTCAGCTTCTTTCTCAGCTTTGCAGCTATCAGCAACTTTCTGATAGTAATCATTTTTATAATGTTTTGCAAGATAACCTTCTGCATCTGCGATAAGCTTTGATACTTTGTCTTTATTCGAAGACTCTACCGCTTTTGCCTTTTCTAAGGCTTCCTTGTCCTTTGCAATCATTCTGCTCTTTTCTTCTTTTGTTAAATTCTTATTTTCCTTTACGATTGCAATGTGATTTTTTAAGCTGCGCACCTTATCTGAACCATCCTTACGAAGTTCATCAATCTGTGCCTGTATTTTTCCTACATATTCATCAATCGGCTTCAAAAGCTCTGCCTCTGCAGCGGATGAAAGAATAATACTACTGTCTGCCATATCCAATGCTCCTTCCTGATTATAAATATTTCGCACTGAGTCTTAATAACTCTTCCTGACTTGTTTCCTTAGTATTAACAATTCCGGCAAGATGTCCATTTGACATAACACCAATCCGGTTTGTGATTCCAAGGATTTCCGGCATCTCAGAGGATACAACAATGATTGTTTTTCCCTGTTTTGCCATATTGATAATTAATTCATATATTTCGTATTTGGCACCTACATCAATTCCTCTTGTAGGATCGTCCATCATAAATATATTTGGTGAGCGCTCCAGCCATTTACCAAATATTGCCTTCTGCTGATTTCCTCCGGACAAACTGGAAATCATATCATCTGGTCCCATACATTTTGTATGCATGACTTTAATTTCTTCTGCCGTCGCACGAACCATATCATCATTGGAAAGTGCGAATCCATTTTTATAATGATTCATATTGGCGATTGTAGTATTAAATGTAATATCTGCTTTCAGGAAAAGTCCATTTGCTTTTCGTTCTTCTGTAATTAAAGCAAATCCATGATCCATTGCATCTTTCGGGGATGTAAAATTCATTACTTTTCCATTATAAATTACATTTCCTGCCGCTCTGGTACGCATACCAAAAATAGTTTCCAATAGTTCCGTACGACCGGCTCCAACCAGACCATACAGTCCAAAAATTTCTCCTTCTTTAATATCAAAAGAAATATTCTGTAATTTTGGTGCATACTTAGTTGAAAGATTCTGTATAGAAAGAACCGTTTCACCAGGCTGGTTATCTACCGGTGGAAAACGGTTATCCAAAGAACGGCCAACCATTGCAGAAATCAGTTCATTCATATTGGTATCTTTACTTGCCTTTGTCATAACAAGGCTGCCATCCCGAAGAACTGATATTTCATCACAAATTTCAAAAATTTCATCCATTTTATGTGAAATATAAATCAATGAAATTCCCTGTTCTTTTAACTGCCGCATCATCTTGAAAAGTTTCGCAACCTCTGGTGCTGTCAGCGATGAAGTCGGCTCGTCTAATACGATTACTTTGGAATGATAAGAAATTGCTTTTGCAATTTCACACATCTGGCGCTGTGATACAGACATTTTTTTCATTGGCTGTGTCAGATTAACAGTAATACCAAGTTTACGGAATAAATCGGAAGTTTCCTTTCTCATTCTTCCTTCGTCAATCATTCCCAATGAATTCTTCGGATAGCGTCCTAAGAACATATTGTCAATGACACTGCGCTCCAGACACTGGTTTAATTCCTGATGAACCATTGCGACACCATTTTCAAGTGCATCCTTTGGGCCAGAAAAATTAACTTCTTTTCCATCTAATATTATTGTTCCTTCGTCCTTTTGATAAGTTCCGAAGAGACATTTCATCATTGTCGATTTACCGGCACCATTTTCACCCATAAGTCCCATGATTGTTCCAGGTCTGACATTCAGATTGATATGATTCAGAACCTTATTTCTTCCGAACGATTTGCTCATGCCGTTAATCGATAAGACATATTTATTCTTATCCTCTGCCATAATTCTACTTCCTTTTCTTTGAAAAGAAGGACACCATTTTTATCTGATGCCCTTCTGTATCTATGCTGTTTTCTTCCAGGCAATAACCTTATTTTGAAAGAAGTGATGTATAAGATGATGCATTGTCTGTTTTAACCATGTTGATTGCAAATGCATCATACTCACCCGGGTTGCCAAGACGGTTTGTAATGTTAGACTCTGTCTGTCCATCACCACCGATATAATCTACTTCAAGGTTCAAAAGTTTGTCATAGTTCTGAAGAAGTGGCTGATAGGTTGAGCTAAGGAAGTTATCGGAAGCATTGTAAATATCAAGCCATACCTTCTTGCTTGGGCTCTTGCCTGCGTCCAGCTGATTGGATACTTTGTCATAAACCTTGGTTGAGTCTGTAAAATCCTGATAATTATCAGCTGTAACAGCTATATTTAATGCATAGTAGGATCTTTCTTCTTCACTATATCTGTAATCTTCTCCTTCTGTTAAGCAGTTTCCTGCATCATCCGGAGTACCGATACCGGTATCAATGTCTACTCCATCTAATGCATTACGAAGCACTCTTAATGTCAGGTAAGCCTGAACATCTGCATGCTGTGAAATTGTTCCGCCATATCCTTCTGCGATAGCTGCAACAGCATCACTATTTGCATCGTATCCGAAGGTTGGTACTTTGTTATCTTTTGCCCATGCATTAAACATTGACATTCCCATACCATCATTATTAGAAACAACTACGTCAATCTGGTCGCCAAAAGATGCGGTCCATGTTCCGATTGCATTTCCTGCTGTAGCTGCATCCCATGTTGCACCAGCAGAGTTCTTCATCTCCTGTGAAGCAAGTTCACGAATTGTATAAGTCTTTCCATCTACATCCAGTGTTGCATCCTGAACAACTTTTGCAGAACCGTCTACGTTTGTACCAGCCGGTGTTGAATCAATTGCTCCATTTGCATCTACTCCGGTTCCAAGTGCAGAACGGACACCACGGGTACGTGCAATAGAGTCGTTATGTCCGATGTCTCCGATTGCAAGTACATAACCAATTACTCCGTCTCCGTTACGGTCAATGGACGCTGCATTTTCTTTGATATAATCAAGAACCATCTGTCCCTGCAGTTCAGCACCCTGATTTGCATCAAAGCCTACATAATAGGTATCTTTGTTGTAATTTAATGCATCCATGTCAAGTTCTCCTGTGGAGCTGTTGGATGGCTGACGGTTAAACCAGCAAAGTGGTTTATCCTTGTTTGCTACGCTGCTGGTGCTTCCTGAGTCACCAGAGCCGCTTCCTCCGGAAGAGCCACATCCAACCATGGATAATGCAAGTGTTGCTGCTACCAATACAGTTAATAATTTTTTCCTTCTCATTCTTTTTTCCTCCTGGTTTGCAATTTGTTGATTTTGGTTTCTCCGAACCTGTCTCATCGACTAAATTCATTATAATCACAAACCAATCTGGAAAGAATAGAATTTTTTTGGATGAAATATCAAAATATTTTGATAATCTGTAATTTTTATATGTATTTTGACGAACAACTATGCAGCTGCGCCATCATTCTGTTGGCATGTATGCAGGAATGCCTCTGCCAGCTGCTGGTTCTGCTGTGCCTGTTTTCTGATATGATTAACCACGAAAAAAGGCAGGAAAAATAAGGAAAGGAAACCTAAACACAATGCGATGGCACCGACTAATAAATCAATCGGAAAATACGGGACTACAAACCAGCCAAATTTTGCAATGTTCCAAGCCCATTTTGCCGCTATTCCAAAACCACCCACTTTGCTGTAACAAACACAGCCCATAACAAATCCTATCATAATAAAAATCGGATGGAATGCCAGCACCATTCCGATACCTCCACAGACCGTTCCGGCAATTGCCAGTCCCCAGATTTTCTGAATCTCATATAACTGTGTCTCCGCTTCCCGTTTTACCTGCATTGCATAACCATAATCGTTACCAAATTCTACTTCTTCATAAAGATTTCTTTTTTCTTTTGCCATAATATTTTCCTCTTTTCTCCGATGTTCCACCGGTTTTTATTATTGTTTTCACTTATATGACGGAATAATATTATGGCAGGTTTTATTTTTTTAAAATTTTTTTGACAAGTCCTTATTGCTTTCTTCCGATTACCTGCTTCCCACACTTCCTTTGTACTATGCACACAAGGCTTACCATACCGGAACGGCTGAAAGATTTGAGAGTCGCAGAAAAAAGAATGTCATTACAGGAATTGTCTGATGCTACCGGCATCCCAAGTTCCACACTCGACAACTATGAGAAAGATGAAAATGTAGATATGTCGCTTGGCAATCTACTGACGCTTGCAGACTTTTATCAAGTAAGCACCGATTATTTTCTTTGCCGAACCGAACTACGTGAACATACAAATAAGTCAGTATCCGCTCTGCATCTCAATGATGATGCAGTTCAAATACTGACTGATGAAAAATATAATCCACGGTTATTATCAGAATTACTCTCTCATGAAAGCTTCCATTATAAAGTTTAGGTTTCATGTACAATCGACAGCCCAACTTAACTATCTGCTTTCTACTATTGTATATGTTCCTGATTCAAAATTTACATATAATGTTGCAAATGCACTATTATATTCCCAGCGGATTTCCAGAGACCTCTCCCCTCCGGAGATTGCTACCTCTGCGCCTTCCGAAAATGCCTTATGGGTATTTCGCATGCGGATTAACGCAAGCTGTTTTTGAACCACATCTTTTTTCAACCCTTCCGTGATCTGATCAGTGGAAAGATTTGTCCGGTTGATTTCCTTATGTCCGGATTCTCCCGCGCGCTGCACCGCTTCATGGTCATTTTTTCCGGCAAACAGATCCAGATACCAGATCTGCGGTTTGCCCGGCATAAACATCTGGATTGCCCGCGCCAGAAGCATTTTTTCATCCGACTCTCCCAATGCACTGTAGTACGTGGCATTTACCTGATAATACAGATTCTTTTGTCCATGTAAATTTTTGACCATGCCTCCGCGGGATACAATCCGGTCAATTAACGACTGGATCTCCTCTTCAGGAAGCAGCCCCTTTAAGTCCAGAAGCGGGATGCCATCGTGACAGCCGAGCATGTTGACCGTGGAGATCTTCTTTTCCACAATCTCCTTCGCCCATGCCGCAAGGTACGTTCCCCGCCGGTTCTCAATCGCATCAATGACCAGTCCCGGCAAGAAAAAGTCATAGGTTGCATAGCCTTTTTCTGCAAGTGTCTCATATATTTTTTCATCATACGCTGCGTGGATCTCCGGCAAAAGCGTAAGTCCCAAAGGTTCTGCCAGCGCATGGATCTTCTGTAAAAGTTCCCACGTTTCCGGATCATTGAGGAAGTTTTTCTTTCCCGGTGTCTTCGGCGCATAGGCAAAGGCATCCAGCCGCACAATCGCTGCGCCGTAAGAGGCTATTTTTTCCAGTGTTTCACGATAAAACTTCCACACTTTTGGTGACTGGATGTTTACATCCATCTGTCCGAGATACTGTCTGCCATGCACTTCCTGATAAAAGGTATTCCAGTACGGCACTTTTTTTCCATCCGGAAATTCCACCATTAGGATCGGCAGCCCGGGTTTGCGGAAAAACATCTGCTTCAGGCAGCTTTCATCCGGCTGGATATAGCCTTCCTCCGTCATGGTTCCATGCCCTTCCCAGAAATGGTTCCAATCGATGAAGAAATCGCGGTACGCAGAAGCCTCCCCTTTTTCCACAAGATCCCGAAACTGCGGGGACTGTGCGGAAGCATGGTTTAAAATAAAATCAAGTTTCAGATCAATTCCCATATCCTTTAACTGTTCAAGGTCTTTCCGGTTGGCAAGCTGCTCATTCAGGTCATAGTCAATCACGGAAAATCCCCGGTCGAGATCGGAATGGTACAGGCTCGGCAGAATGTAAAAAGAAGAAAATACATCCTGCAAAGCCTCAGTTTTCAGCAATGTTATGATATCTCCCAGATTTCCTCCAAGGCTGTCGGGATATGCATTGAGCATCGGTTTATGGTTCATAAACTCTTCCGTCCTTTCCCACGATTAATCCTGCATTTTTGCGCTGCACTTCAATTTTTTCCTGTTCCAGTTCTACCACGCGACAGATAAACGAGCTTGCGGCATTCTCATCGCGGTTTCTGCGGATGCGCCGCTCCCTGGTCTCCTCCGGGGAACTTTCCAGAAAGACGGGCAGATCCACACCATGTAAATCGTCACTGCCTCCGTGTGTCCACTCCAGAAGTAATACGGATATTCCGGAAAAATCGGTTTCTTCCGATGAAATCTCGCCATCTTCCCGTCCCATATGCCGCAATGTGATTGAATCTTTTCCCTCATGAAATGCCGCAAGCACTTCATTGATCCGGTCGAAGTCAATCTCTTTCTTTGTCCCGAGATATCCACGCAGTCCGTCTTCCCCGGCTTCTTTATACACACGCAGCCGTTCTTCATCGTTGCGTTTTGGAATCCGGTGTGGATAATCATCGCCCGAGAGCAGGTAACAGCCCCTGCCGTCATTTAAAAAATACTGCTGCAATGCCGTGGCAAGTGTTGTTTTTCCGGAACCGGAGCCACCATAAATACTGATGACCATGCGATTTTTGGTATTCCTCTCACACCATTTCTGTACTTTTTCGTATAATGCTCCAGCCTCTTTCAGCTCTGTAAAAACAAACTGATACGCCTCATATTCTCTGGTAAACGGCGGAAGCGGAATTCCCGCATGCATCAGTGCTGCACCGGAATACTGTCTGCCGCTCTGTTCTTCCAGATACACGGCATCCGGTTTTAACCCACGCAGGCGGACATAAACGGCTGCCTGATTTGCCTCTGCCCTAAGACGCACTGCGCTGACTAATGCATGATCCTGTTCCTCTGACACCGTCATCCATGCCGCAATTTCATCCATAAACGGATCGGACAGCTGCCAGTAGGTTCCCTCGTTAATGAGCGTTTCATACTTCTTGTATGTTTTAATCTGCTCCCGGATCTGCTGTTTTTCCTCATCGGATAAAAGCGCCGGGTTTAATTCGTAACCGAAGGTTCCAGCCATCGCCGTCACCCCTCGGGTGTGGAAACTTGTTACCCGTCCGGTCTGGTGGTTCGGCACCGCTGAAACGTGCGCCCCCATTACGGAAACCGGATAGAAAAACGACGTTCCGTACTGGATCCTTGTGCGGTTGATTGCATCGGTATTGTCACTACACCAGATCTGTGGGAAATAATAAAGCATTCCTGCGTCAAATCTGCCGCCGCCACCGCTGCATCCCTCAAGCAGAAGATCCGGATACCGGCTGCACAGGCGCTCCATAAAATCATAGACACCAAGCACGTAATCATAGGAAAGATTTCCGGCATAGACATCTGCCATACTGCGGTTCATATCCCACTTGACATAATCAATTTTTCCCTGATCCAGCACGGCACAAATCTGATCAAATACACAGTCGCGCACTTCTTTTCTGGAAAAATCAAGCAGTAACTGGTTTCTCGAGCGTACCGGCTTTTTCCCCGGAATCTGAATTGCCCAGTCTGGATGTGCCCGGTAAAGGTCGCTGTCTTCATTGACCATCTCCGGCTCAATCCAAATGCCAAATTTCACCCCCTGATTATGCACACGGGTAATAAGCTCTGCCAGGCTTCCCCCCAGTTTCTTTTCATTGACCTGCCAGTCCCCAAGGGAAGAATTATCATCGTTTCTTTTCCCAAACCAGCCGTCATCCATCACTACCATATCAATTCCAAGGGAAGCAGCTTCTTTTGCCAGATCCACGATCGTATCTCCCGTAAAATCGAAATATGCTGCCTCCCAGCTGTTAATCAGCACCGGGCGCTGCATATGTACATATTTGCTGCGGCACACATGGTTGCGGATGCAGTTATGATATTGCTGCGACAGTGCAGACAATCCGTCTGCCGAATAAGACAAAATGACTTCCGGTACCGTAAAGGTTTCTCCTTCCGCAAGCGGATAGGAAAACAGTTCTTCATTTAATCCGAGTAGCAGGCGCGTCTGGTTGAACTGATCTTTTTCTGCCTCACAGGAGAAATTTCCGCTGTATACAAACAGCATTCCATAGCAGCTGCCTGCGGTCTCTGTTGTTCCTTTTTCTGCCAAAATCACTGCCGGATTATACTGATGACTGGACGTTCCCCTGCGGCTGCCAAACGCAATGGTTCCATGCCCCAGCGGCGTACGCTCCAGATTGCGCTCCATGGCATGCTTTCCATAAAACCGCAGGACATCAAAATCTCCCTGTACAAAATCCAGACAGGCTGCCGCTGCCTTTTCGATCGTAATCTGCCCAGTTCCCGTATTTTTAATCTGGACGCTCCTTGTAATAACATCATTTTCTTCCAAAACACCATACAACAGATGAACTTCAACCTGTGCGTTTTCGTCTGCAAGGACAATTTCCAGTGTCTGTGCTTCCTCTTTGTCTGCCCAGACAGCCGGAAGTCCCTGTAACTGGTATTTGCCGCTTCGGATCTCATAACTTTTAAAAAGCAGATCTGCGCTTTCCACCCCTTTTTCATTTTTGATATTCAGCGCAATATTGCGGTAATCCCCAGTTCCAATGGAAGGATACTCCTGTGGCAGCGCATCCAGCGAATAGGTGCGGTCCATGCCCGCTGCATAAGGATTTCCGGAAAATCCACGGTCTGCATAGGTTAAAACATAATCCATGGGGCTGTTTGTTTTATCTCCATAGTACAGATGCAGCAGATATCCCAGTGAATCGACCTGCATCTGATAAGTTGTATGCACCGTATGCAGGTTAAATATTTTTTTATTTGGATTGTATATAATTGCCATAGAAGTCACCTCGTTTTATTTTTATCCTTTGACTGCACCGTTTGCCACACCGTTTAAAATCTGTTTCTGACAAATCACATAGAAAATAAGGATTGGAATCAGTGCCATAATATAGGAAGCAAATGCCAGATTGTAATTGGTTCCAAACTGTGTCTGGAAATTAAGCTGTGCAAGCGGCAGCGTATTCTGTCCGGTTCCAGACATGATCACAAGCGGTGTCATAACATCATTCCACGTTCCAAGAGCTGTCAGGATTGCAACTGTTGCATGCATTGGCATCATCATTGGAAAGACCACTTTCCAGTAAGTAGTCCATGTGCTTGCTCCGTCAATATCTGCCGCCTCTTCCAGCGCTATCGGAATATTTTTTAAGTACCCACTGTAAAGAAGGACGTTCATTGGCATATAAAATACCAGATACAACAGAATGACACCCGCGCGGTTTCCAAGTCCCATATGCGCCGTCTGCTTTACCAGAGGCATCATTAAGATGGAAAACGGAACAAACATTCCGCTGACAATATACAGATAGATAAATCGGAAACTTTTTCTTCTTGCCATGCCGCGTCCGATCACGTAGCCTGCAATTGAGTGGATCAGGATTGCCAGTACGATTGTTACCAGTGTGATCAGTAAACTGTTTCCAAGAGAGTGCCAGAAATCGGTCACTTCCATTGCCTGACGGAAATTTTCAAAACTCCACTGTTTCGGGAAAGAAAGTGCACCCGCCACATCGTTTGTCATCTCACTCGGTTTCTTAAACGCAATGATCACTGCCATATACAGCGGGAAAAATACCGTAACCGTCCCCAAAATCAGAACAATCGTAAGTACCCAGTTTGTTTTCTGTTTTTCTTTCATCATAGCTGCTCCTCCTTCTTATTCATGACTGTCATCTGGAAAAGTGAAATCGCCACGATCACAATAAAGAAAATGACTGCATTTGCACTCTGGAATCCAAACTGTCCGCCATCCATACCATTTTTATAAATCAGGTAAGAGATGGATTCGGTGCTCTGTGCCGGGCCTCCCTTGGTCAATGACATGATCTGGTCGAATACCATGAGGAAATTCTTTGTGCTCAGTACCAGATTGATCGTCACAAACGGCATCACCAGTGGAAATGTTACTTTCCAGAACTGCTTCCATTTACTGGCTCCGTCAAGCATGCTCGCCTCGTAGATTTCCTCCGGTACAGTCTGCAGACCGGAAATATAGATGATGGTATTCATGGCAACTGCCTGCCATACACCAACAATCAGCACACCAATCCATGCGTATTTTTCACTTGCAAGAATACTGTTCTGTAAAAATCCAATATGGAACACATTTCCCACAGTTGGAAGAATGTAAGTAAAAATAAAACTGAAAATATAGCCGATGACAAGTCCTCCTAAAATATTCGGTACAAAATAAATACCGCGCAGTGCACTTTTAAAACGGATTGCACTGTTTAATCCAACTGCCATGATCAGACTTAGCACATTTACCAGTATCGTTCCGGCCAGTGCATATTTAAACGTAAACAAATAGCTTTTTCCCACGCGGGAATCCGTAAACAAATCTGCATAGTTCCGGAATCCGACATAATCGTACGTTCCGTATCCTTTATAATTGGTAAAGCTGTAAATCACACCTTTGATCATTGGAAGTGTATTGAATGCAAAAAATAAGATCACAACTGGTATGATAACTGCCCAGAATGTTTTGTCCCTGTTTGACATTTTCTTTTTCATTGCGCATCCCCCTGTTCTTTCTGATAATCCTGTACTTTCCGAATCAGATCCCGGTTGTAGCGCTTCCAGTCGGAATCAAATTTTTTCAAAAACTTTTCCTGTGCATTGTCGCTTGTATCCAGCAGGAACGTCTGGATCATGGCATCCACACTCATCTCACTCGGATAATGGTGATCCTGATAATCTGCCATGCGGTTGTTTTCAATGTAAGGACGCATATCCTCGAGTGTTTCCGGAATTGCAAAATCCCCGTCTTTGCAGGCAATTCCGCCCTGATCATCCAGATAAATCTGAATGGTCTCATCGTCATACAGATATTTTAAAACTTCATATGCAGCCTCTTTATTTTTGCATGATTTCATTACGGAAAACTGCAGATCAATTCCTGAATTTAATACATTGTCTGATTCCTCATCATTTGCAGGAAATGTAAAAGAGCCGATATTCATATCCGGATTGACCGATTTGATCTGCGGGATCGCATAGCTTCCAATCGGATACATGGCAGCTTCCCCGCGGGCAAATGCTGTACATGCATCGTTATAACCATATGCATACGGATTTTTTTCTGCGTAATCCAAAAGCGCACGCATCTTTTCTGCTACCGGTCCATACGTATCGGAAAATGTGGTATTTCCCATATTTACCTGATTGCAGGTATCCGAATCGGTAAGTCCGACTGCCAGCGCATTCCACGGAGCCAGACAGGTCCAGGTATCTTTAAAGCCCAGATACAGCGGAAGTGTTCCGCTCTGTTCTATTTCATCACACAGTGTGGTAAATTCCTGCCAGGTGGTTGGAACTTTCCAGCCATTTTCCTCAAACATATCTTTGTTATATAAAATTCCTGCCGCGTTTGCCACATATGGAAGTGCATACGTGCCATCCTTTGGAATAAACTCCAGTTCCTTATCCATATCCAGATATGCCTGTTTTACGGTCTGGACTTCATCCAGATCGGAAATATCATCAAACAGATCTGCATCTAAAAAGTTGGAATAGTTGATGTCTCCTCCGATTGCGATGATATCCGGATAATCCTCCCGGATAAAACGTGTCTTTAAAATGGTCATTGCTTCGTTTGGAGATGAAATCGTCAGATGGATGTCATCATGTGTTTCATTGAACCGCTTTTCAATCTTTTCAAATGCCTTAACTGCTTCCGGTTTGTAGGAAACCACTTCGATTTCGGTTTTCCCGTCTGTCCTTTTTTCACTTCCGCATCCGGCAAGACCCATCATACACATGCCAAGTGCGAGCACCACCGCAACACTGCGGAAAATACTTCTTTTTGCCATATTCTTCTCTCCTTTTCTTAAATATATCCGCTTACCTTTTTGATAATCTGATTATAACATACCTTTATGCATCCTTAAATACCAGTTTTTTTTTAATTTTATACCCAAATGCAATATTTTGTGCTATAATAGATACAAATATCGCATTTTGGTATATACGGAGTGTTTTATGAGTAATACATTTTTTAATATTTTTCCAAATGAAAATTTTATCGATCTGTGCATGTATCAGTTTGGATATGAACAATGTGATCCCGGCCATTCATTCGGGCCTGCAACACGCAACCACTACCTGTTCCACTACATTCTTTCCGGAACCGGAACTCTCATGGCAGACAATGCAAACGGGGATACACAGACCTATTCCGTAAAAAGCGGACAGGGATTTATGATTTTCCCGGGGCAGATCAATACTTACATTTCCGATGAACAGCTTCCATGGGAATATATGTGGATCGAATTTGACGGCTTACGTGTAAAAGAGGCTTTAAGTGTCACAGATTTGTGCAAAGACGCGCCCATTTATCATTCACACTCCAAAGAATTACGGGAAAAACTTGCCGATGAAATGCTTTATATCGTCAATCATCCGCAGGAATCCTCCTTCCATCTGATTGGGCATCTGTATCTGTTTTTGGATTATCTGCTACAGTCGGCAAAATCGACAAAGCTGGTCTCCAGCGGACGCATGAGTGATTATTATATAAAAGAAGCGATCAATTATATGGAACAGAATTTTCAGAATAATATTTCGATTGAAGATATCGCTGCGGTATGTGGCATCAACCGGAGTTATTTCGGAAAAATCTTCCGCAACTCGATTGGCCGCTCCCCGCAGGAATTTCTTATGAACTACCGCATGGTAAAGGCTACGGAATTATTAAAGCTGACTTCCTTATCCATTGCAGATGTCGGCTCTGCTGTCGGATACGAAAATCAGCTTCATTTTTCCCGTGCATTTAAAAATATTTATGGTGTCTCCCCACGGGAATGGAGAAATCAGAACAAGTAACAATAGATAAGATAGATATCATTCCTATCAGTTTTAGATACCTTCTGATTAATGTCAGGTTTTGTACCCGTTCGCGGAAACATATCCTGTCAAAACGGAAACATGTCCACAGCTTCTGAAATCGCACATTCACAGATGCAAACAGATGCAATCTGTAGCAAAATTGACATCCATATCAAGGTCTTAACCACCCCAGTCTATGGGAACAAATCAGCATAAGGTCTTTTCTACCTATATAATGCAAGGCAATTTTACACTGCCGCTCCCTGCCACTGTCTCGACAGTTGAGACAGTGAAAGCCGCTCAACTTCTACACAATTCATCCGCTCTGAGCACAAGTTGGCCATTCACTCGCAGGGAGTTGAGTTGCCGGATTTCACCGTCTCGACCTGGTATCTGATCATCATTTTATCGGTATCACATATGCCCTAGCTTCCATTAGATTTGAACTATCCGGAAATTCCGAATAGTTCATTTAAACTGATTTGCGAATTGGGTAAATACTGTTTTTCCAATTTCACCCTGTGAATAACCGCTACCAGCAGTTATCCAAAATTATCGGATAACGGACCACTCTTGTAATTATGAGTTATTCGAATTTTTCGAATAACTGAATCCTGTTGCAGTTAAATGCTATAAATAAACCTTTCCTTATTTTTCAAGCAATTTTATCATTCGCTGAACAACACGTTCAACCTGTCCGGATTCCACTCTCTGATCAAAAGCACCATTGCGGAAATCATCAAATACGCACATCCGTACAAAGACAACCGCTCCTATCATATCGGCTACAAAAAAGCCAAGAATCCTATCCTGCTTGGTGTCTGTATCCATGAGAATGATATTAAACCAATCACAAATCAGATATACAAGTTAAAAGATTCTATTTATGGAAAACAGGACGAAATAAAGTCTACAAAACTTATTCGTGAAGCGACAATTACCAAGAATCGTACAAATAATAAAGCATATGTTGAGGGCATGGTAGACATCATTACCTCTTATGACGCTGCTATTTTCGCTGTAATTATGGACAAGCCAGATGAACCAATTATTGTTCCAGAACATCATCTTCCGAAGCAGTATTACCTTCTTTTAAAAAAGGTTGAGTTTTACTGTAACCATCATCACTATGGCAAAGCAATGATGATATTTGATGAGGTACATGAGGATGCTGACCGAAAAATTGCTGAGGCAATTACAGGTTTTCTGTTCAAAACGAAGTTTGGGCGTTCTTTCCATCACATATTAGAAATGCCCTTGTTTGTCAGCTCTGCTGTAACTCCTGCAGTACAGTTCGCCGATATATTTGCTGGTATCGTGAGACATTATTACGAAAATGAGCTCGACCAAAAAGAACCAGGAACAAAATTTCAGGAATGGCTTGTAGAGCTTTTCACCAAACTACATAATCTTACGGAAAACAACTTCATCCCCAAATCACATTATCTGGAATATGGCTTTCAGAAAATAGGAAAAAACTTCTCCTATCCTGTAAGCGAGAAATTTACTACTTCTGATAATGATGAAAACCTTTTAAGTGAAGAATTTTCTAATGATTTATCTGAATAATTTTTTGTTTGACTTCATACAAATATGGTGTATAATATTACTAAAGTCATATGTTGTTCCGTCTTGGAGCTGCGTAGGACTCGTAATATTAACAAAAGTGTCGCACTTGCAGTTTAGCAGGTGCGATTTTTTACACAAAGAAAAGACAGTAGGAGAACCTACTGTCTTTAGCCTCGAGAGTTCTATATACACTAACATTTCTCTTCGAGAATATTCTCTTGTAATAAATACTTTTCTCCTTCCAATTTAAAAAATACAAATTTCTTATAATCTTCTGGATAAGTATCAATGCCAGTTGTTAAAATGATTTGAAACGGACATTTGTTTTCATAATTATATTTATCTGCCTCTGTCAGTAATCAGCTTTCCATGATCCATCTCATACACTTCATCGCACAGCACTTCTATATCCTCTTTGTTATGACTTGCCAAAATAATAGATTTCCCTTCATCCTTTAAATTTAGAAGGATTTCTCTAACATCTTCCACGCCCTGATTGTCCAAACCGTTCATCGGCTCATCCAAAATCAGAATGTCCGGATTTTCCATAATGGCCTGAGCAATCCCTAGTCTTTGACGCATCCCCAAAGAATATTTGCCAACTTTCTTTTTGCTGTTCGGATCAAGTCCGACTCGTTCCATGCTCTCCTTTATTTCTTTTTCCCCAATCATATTTTTAATACTTGCAAGATACTCCAAATTTTTATATCCACTATAAGAGCTGAGAAAACCGGGAGTTTCAATGATAATTCCTATATTATCGGCAAAATCTGTATCCTTGCCGATTTCTTTACCGTCTACAATGACTCTGCCGCTAGTAGGTTTTAAAAATCCTATCATTGTCTTAAATAAAACAGTTTTTCCGGCACCGTTTCTTCCAATGATCCCATAAATTTTTCCTCTCTCAAATTCTATGGAAACATTGCTAAGAGCAATATCTGAGCCAAATTTTTTTATTACTTTATCAACTTTTATAATGCTTTCCATAATCTTAAACTCCTTCCATTTCTTTGCCTTTCAGTAAATAGCTACCAAGCCAATAACAGGCAATAATGATTGTGCCCTGTACAATAATTACACTTATAATAGAGAAGCCGTACATATCTTCATATAAATTACTTTGTACATACATTCCCCATACTCCAAACATAAATCTCGCACTCTTTCTAAAACGGAAACCGCTCAGAAAAGTTAAGCCTTCTAATAACAATAGACCTGCAGGTATCATTTTTTTTATCCTTAAAGTTTCCAAAAAAAGAAATAATGCCGATAAAGTCATTGTATGAACTGCCCATAATACGAAAATCACTGACATTTCCTTTAGATTTCCTGTAAACATATGTAATACAAACAAATCAATCAGCTTGAACAGTGTCAATAAACTAACCGTTACAAATATTCCATTTAACAAGTTTCTCAAGAAATAATGTTTCCACCACTTCTGTATCCACCCATATCGAGCAATAACAAAACATCTATTCTGCTTATCCCTGTCAAGGCGAAAACTAATTATCAATAAATAAATACCTATCGGAAATAGCCAGCATCCCAAAGGAACTAACGGAAATGTATCCATTTCATCCATAGGAACACCTGCAAATAATTGAAAAAACAAAGACATTCCCGTCTATTCCTCCTCCATTGCATCCTTAAAATCTACCCGTCCAATTAACCACAAAGAAATCAACGCTAAAACCAATATGATAGTGCAAAACAAAACTACGACTTTCCATTGTCCGCCATTTCCATCTATGGCATATCCGGGAATTGCTTTTGCCATGAGAGATAAATATGTAACTCCCTCTTGTTGTAATAAGTATTCTGAAATTTGTATACCGAATACGAGCAATATTCCATAAATTTCTTTTAGCAAAAGATTGCACACATAAAGCAAAAATCCAATCAATACCAAATAAAAGAATAGAAGGATAAAAGTAATCATAAACGCCTGTGGTACTGTCATTGCTTGCATAACATTCACCCATGGAAATGAAATATTATATTTCACTCCTAAATGATTATTCGTATCCATCGCCAAATTATAAACCGGACTGCTCCACATATTTCCCCAAAATCCAAGCAATGCACTGACAGTTACCGATACAGCAGCTATGCTGGAAACATATAAAAATGCCTGAATCATAATATATTGCAGCATAGCTGCATCCCATTTTTTTCGACTGCTCCTACATAGCGACAGATATGTATTCTTTTTAATAAAAGGAGCATCTGATATAATCAATAACCAGCCAACAACAAGAAACAAAATACTTTTATGATGATGTTCCACTACAATGAATGCTTCCAAGACATTAACCGGTTCCCCGATATCCAATGCATACTGTAAAAACAAATTTAACCAGTATCCAAACAATGCTATTCCCAAAATAAAACCCATAATTACCCGCTTATTATGCTGTTCTTCCAAAAAAGTAGTTTTCGTCATGTAAAAGACCTGCTTTATCCTATCCATTTCGATACCTCCTTTTCAATCCCCACATAACTACAAGTGATATGAGCAAAATGTAAACACATTCCATAAACCCAGACAATGGATAATTGTTCAAATCATCCCCCCGCATAAGATAAATCGGATTCAGTACCGAAATTTTTCCTAACGCCAGCCACATAGCCTCATACAATACAAATGGTGCAATTAACGCCACATATTTATTGGGAAGCCATACTGCAAATGCAAGACCTGCCAATGCCCATATACATCCAAATAGAAAACCTAATATCACCTTCCAAAGAAAGATATACCACTCTCCATAGTGTTCTATGTAAAAAATCAATGTCGTTCCCGCCATAAGCCCCTCATCACTTCCTGTTGGTATTCCAGGAATTCCGAAACAGTAAGCAATACCCAAAACAATGATAAATGGGACAGCCAGCATAGTCCCGCCTGAAAGTGCGACCGTAACAATACGGGTAAGAGCAAATTTTCTCGGTAACATTCTCGAATAAATCATTTTTATATATCCACTGCTATACTCTTCACAAAAGGCAGAAGCATAAGCAAGTCCCGGAAATATAGCCGCAAACGGCGTAAATCCTGATGCTGCAAATACTTCCATCATAATAAAATAACTGCTTCTGCTCCTGTTAAGTGGCGCATGGAATGCTGCTGACACTAAAATCCATGTCACTACTAAAAGACCTGCAAAAAAACCTTTATTTAAGAAGCTTCTTTTCAAATCCTGTAAAAAGAACCCTTTCATAATTACTCACTCCTAACGATTTCTCCCGATACCGCATTCACACAAATACTCCATATAGATCCATTTTCCGTGAACGCTTCAGCTAATTCTTCATTCTTCGTCCATACAGACATAGGCGTATAAATATGCCATACGGGAACCAATTCTAATTTATTTTCATCTTCTTTATAGATTGGATAATATAAAAATTCAACTTCCGTCAGAACCGCTTTATTACTTCCATTTATTTTTCCACTATTCAGATTTGTTTCCAGAATCTTTTCAATCTGACTCCATGACAATACTGTCTCGCATTTTTCCTGCGTTTCCACTTTGCCAATACAAGCATCCAAACTTAAGGTTGCAATGCTTTCTTCACATATCCATGCTTTTCCTGACGGGAAAATTTCTCCTGACGTTATAGAACCAAATTCATGTACAATCCCCATGCCCTCGTAAGACGGAGTAAACTCAATTTCATAAAATGTGACGTTTTCTTTCTGATACTGCGTAATCTTGTAAATATCAATTTCTGTCATACCAATTAAGGAAAGCTTTGCCAATAATATTTTTTCAGCATTCATATAAACATTTTTACTATCTGCTTCCTTTAATACAGTTTCATCTGCAGATTTATAAATAGATGCGCACTTTTCATACAAAAGTTCATCCTGATAATATGCACCTGTTCCATATGAAAAACTTGCTGTCTTTTGTTCATCTGATAATTTATAAATAGGTGCATTTCCAAAGACCGAATATTCTGCCCGTTCTTCTCCTTGCTCGTTTTCTTCCTTAATTTGTTCCATTTCCTTTTGTGCTTCCTCTGATAAATCCTTAATATTCCCTGTTTCACTTCCTAAAAACTCTGTCAAAACGTCTTTTGTAAGTGTTTCATTTTCGCCAAGCACCATGTTATAAACATTCTGTGGAACATCCGGCATCTGTGCCCGAATTGTGATCACATTATCTCCAGTACCAATGGTACTGTTAATTTCCTGCATATCATTTTCCATTGCGCTTTCAGACTCATTCACTATTGCAGCCATTTCATCCTCTACGGAATCTTTTGCGTGAAGAATATCCCTGTTAGCTGATCTTTCCGGAGCTTTCTGACAGCCACAAATACCAATTGACATCAGTATCGTTACAACTACCAATCTAAAAACTTTATTTTTCATAATTGCCTCCTGTACGATTTATTATGAGCATATTATAAATGCAATTTTATCTTTTTCTTCAGCTTTGCGAAATTCGACCACATTATTGCCGAAATCAACCCAAAAGAGCTGTTACAAAATCATATCGCATCTTTCAGCATGAATTTGCAACAGCCCTCTGCTACATCTCTTTTACATACATCATAACATCCGTTTCCATAGAATCATTTTCATATATAAACTCTATATCTCCATGATACTTTTCTACAATTCTATGGACATTTTTAAGTCCTATCCCATGATTTACTTTATCTTCTTTTGTCGTTTCCAAAAAATTCTTTCTACCGCCTACAATTCTCTGGCAGCTATTACAAATATTCAAAAATAAAATTCCCTTATCAAGCTTTATCGTTATTTTCAGTTTCTTATTTTCTGTCTGCATAGAAGCATCTATTGCATTATCCAATAGGTTCCCCAAAAGTACATTTAAGTCGAACGAATGCAATCGCAACTGTTCTGGTATGCTGATTTTTGTTTCTACCACATTTAAGACCTCATTCGCCTTTTGTATCTTATAGTTTAACAAACTGTCAACCATATCATTTCCTGTCTTAACATACTCCTCCGGATTGGTCATAAAATTCTTCATAGAATCTAAATATTGATTTGCTTCCTCTACCTCTTTCCTTTGTATTAAGACTTGCAACGCTAAAATGTGGTTTTTCATATCATGTCTTAAAGCGCGAACTCGGTTTTGAGATTCCATAATGACTTCTAACTGGTTTTGGTATGCATATGTTTGTTGTTTATATATATCATTATCCCTTAAATGTATATAATTTTCTATCAGGATATTATATAAATAAAATACACTGATATTGATAATTAACATACAGCCGCTAATCAATATTGCAAACATTTTCTCAAGTTCTCCCAGCATTAGCACACTTAAGACAATAATACTCATTGCTGGAATCACCAACAGCAATAATGTCTGCTTTCTATCAAAAGCTATCTCTTTTGTTTCGGGTAGATAAGAAATATGATTTATAATCGTTGTAAAAATCAACATCAACAGAACTTGAACTGCCGGCTGCTGAAATTTTGCAATATCCCCAAAAACAAAAAGGACTATCAGGGAATTTGCCATATCCAAACTAAATAATACCAACGATACCCATAATCTTTTTTTCCACATTTCCTGATAAAAACAAGTAATTCCTATGATTCCTAAACAATTACAAATCTCATACACAATAGATACCTGGAATATGCTATACACTGTTGTAGTTAGCAGGCAATATATCCCCAAACCAATTTTTAATGATTTTTCCTCTATATCATCTGCTGACAAAAATACATCCATGACTTTCTTTAATAGCAAAACTCTAAGAACATTTACAATTAATACAATTATTGGACTATATGATACCATCTCTCATATTCGCTTTCTGATGCTGTATTATTTTACTTCTGGTTTCTTTTCTATACGGCTTACTGATATTTAAATTTTCACCATCTACCATTTTTACCATTTCATAAGAATATTCACTTACATATGCTTGGTTAATAATATAGGATTGATGAATCATCATAAAATCAGCAGGAAGAATCTCTGCTATGTTTTTTAACTTTCCATAAAATTCTTCCTTTCCATCTTTTTTTACAATTATTATTTTCTTATCCATGCTCATAAAATAAGCAATGTTTCTTATTGGAACTCTGAAAACAGAATTTTCTTTTTGGTATTCAAAATAGGTATCCGCACTGCTTTTTTGCTTTACGCTTCTTATCAGCACCTCTCTTATATTTTCGTTAGAGATAGGTTTAATCAAAAAATCTAATGGTTGAACCTTAAATAACTGCATGGCATAACTTTCCTTTGAAGAAATATATACGATATGCGTCTGCATATTCTCCATTTCGTTGCGAATAAAATTTCCTACTGCAATACCATTCTTTTGGACTAATTCTATGTCAAGAAAAAGCAGGTCTAATTCTATTCCCTTTTTCAAATCATTTTGTATGCTTTCCCCAGAATACCATACCTCAACATCAGCTTTTATTTCTATTTTTTTTGAAATTTCATAGATTTGTTCTTCCAAAACAGAGCATAAAATCTTATCATCATCACAAATTCCAATCTTATACATGGTCATTTCCTTTCAGTCAACGTAGCATCAATCACTTTCTTCTACCATCCTTAGGTTTTTGCGCTGATTTGGGTATCAGCCAAACCGTTCCCATCTTTACAGCACCTGGAATACGTCCGGCAGAACAATAATAATTTATCCAACGAGGTGTTACACCCCATTTTTCACCAGCTTCTTTTAATGTCATATAATCCATATCTATCCCTCCGAATGTTATTATAATTCGTTCTCTCGAACAAAGCAAGACTATACTCTCTATGCTAATATATCATTCAAGAGTTTCTAAAACAAACGTATCAAATTTCTACCTTTACTCCGCTTAGAGTGATACTTCCCGCACCACACAATCCTGCACCGGAAGCTCTGCTTACAGTCATGCACACACTTCTTGCACTGGTCATTATATTGTATCCTGTTCTTATCATTCAAAAAGAACACCCACAATCGTTTTTCTTTTTTTCCCATCCTCGCCACTGCGATACGCTCCTTCAAAATGTTCAAATTATGTAGCCTTTTTCCGTTTTTTATGCCCTCTAAGCATGTCAAAACATATGCAAGGCATATTTCTGTCACTTCATCAGGAATCGCTTAAATCGTCCATTTCCTGCCAGAAAAGGCAATCAGTGTTCAAACTGATTGCCCCTCAGATGTTGTGACACTTTCTTATTCCGTCTGTATCTGCTGAAATGCTTTTTCAAAATGTGCTAAAGCCTTATCCCTTTCTGCCCGCTGTTTCTTTGTCAATGACCGTTTATAATCTTCAAATTCTTCTGTCCCGTTGACCTTTGCCTTATCCACAATCCAGCAGAATTTCCATTTATCCAACAGGTGATGATACAAGTCCTCTGCATTGACGTAGCATTATAACTTTCCATATTTGCCAGCACCAACAACTGATTTAAATTTGCATCATCACGCACATCCCCCTTTTTACCCGGATTATTATTTTTCCATTGCTTTGCAGTCTGACCAAATAAAGCAACATTTAAAAGATCTGCTTCACTGGCATATGTATAAGCAATCTGTTCTGGTGTTAGCTCTAGTGGAATCAAATTTTCCTTCACCGCATCTGTGTGAATACGGTAGTTCACCTTTGATAAAGCCCTGTTCAAGTTCCAGTCCAATGAAAATCGACTATTTTCATCTTGTTTTAACCTGCGGTAATCTTTCATAATATACAGTTGAAATTCCGGAGAAATCCATGTAGCAAATGCCATTGCAATATCGCTATGTGCATAAGTTCCTCCACCATATCTGCCTGCTTTTTGACACTATTCCAATAGCATTGGTCTGTTCAATCCATTTGGTTGGCGTCATAACAAACCTGTTTAATCCCGTCTCACTTCTAACCGCCTCGAATTGCACACGGTTAAAATCTGGATTATGAAGTTCTTCCCAAACAGCCAAAAACTCAACTGTATTTCTGTTTCGCATCCAGTTCTGAATGACAAATCTGGGATCATTATCATTTCTATATTTTGCAATAGCTGTCAACGAAATATATTCATTTTCAAAATCTTTCGTGTAAATCCCAATATCAATTCCTTTTGCGTGAATAATTTCCCTAACTATTTTATTTGCCATCTCTATTCCTCCACCATGTTCTCCATCTGTTCCAACTTCTGCAAGGCTTTCATATACGCCATCAATCTTTTATACTGCGCATCTCCAAGGCTGTGAATCTGCTTTAAAATCTTAATATCCGACCTGGTAACTTCATAATCCATATCTGCATCTTTATATTCCGGATCAATTCCTTTTCCAGTCAAAAGCTGTTCGGGAGTAATCTCCAATGCGTCACATATAGACAACAGACAGTCCGCTTTGGGATTCGTCTTTTTCTTCTTCCAGTCACTGATGTTACTTGTTGCGATCCCGGTCCTTCTTGAGAGTTCCAACTGCGTTATGTTCTTCTGCTCCATCACACAAAAAATTCTTTCACTGATAATCATGATTTTTCCTCCACCAACATTCCGTACATATCCGTATTTATGATTTTCTCCATCCGTCTATACGGTTATAGTGTCATGCTACAACTTTTCTTTCAATAGAGATTTTTGTATTTCTGAACTTTGTTATATTCTTCTCTTTATATAGCTCCGTGTACAACTGTCTTATTCTTTCCCTACGAAGATAAAAATCCGGATCAGGCAAATTATCCAAGTCCATTGCTTCCGCATACTTTGCTACCATTTCTCCAATAAAATTTGCTAAATCACTCCAGGCATCTCTTTCTTTTAAAACCACTTTATTCTTAACCATAATTAAAATCCTTTCTGACATTGTCATTGAAATCCATCGTATCCCATCCATAGTGATGTTTCTTCACTTTCTGATAGGATAAGATAGATATTATTAGTCTTATTAGATTTTGATTTTTACTGTTCAAAACCTATAAATACCAAAAGTCTGTATGCGTCAAAATCAAAATTCTTAATTGTGATTTCTCCATCTTTTGTATTTTGATTTTTACGGTATGGCTATTTCTCAAAACATTTTCTTAAGGTACAGCTTGTTAGGTCTTCCCAATCCCTGTCTCTTCCGTTCAAGTGCTCCCACCTTTTCCAATTCATCCAATAACTTGCATGCCTTTTGAGTTCCACAATTCAAATCCTCGCAAATATTTTTTATTGAATAATAGATAAGCACCCTCCCTTGGTTGTCAATCCATCCATTTTTTATTGACAATGAAACTCGATCTAAAAAGAATGCGTGTAAAAGCTTTGCATCCATTGACAGTTCAATAAAGCATTCATTCTCTACCAGACATTTTGGCAGCTTGATGAAAGTAAAACGCTCCTCCCCGGTACAATAGTTATACTTCGGTTGAATATATACCTTTTCTAAATCTTTAGTGACAACTGTTGCCTTCTTTTCCCTCAAAGCATCTATTTCCCTTGCTATAACATCATACTCCGCATTTTTGTTTACGCACATTACAAGCTTTTCCTGCAATTCCGTCATTCTTTGGTCTATGTATTCAAGTGTTGCCGTAGAATCACCATTTAGTACATCTTCGATATTATGCTGTAGTTGGAATGATTGCTTCATGGTTATTTTCAACATAGTACTGAGGAACAATTCCATTATTAGCAACTCTCTTCTTTGTAAGAACATCAACCGTATAGGTCTTCTGTAAAAGAACATCTCCCATATACTTTTCATTTGTGAGAATTTTTCTTATTCCATCACTTCGCCATTTCATATTTCCGGTTGCGGTTGGAATACCATGCTGTATCAATACACAAAGCACAAGGTCTTGAATATGACTCTGTAAAGATAGTTATTACCGATGAGGTGGAAGAATTAGTAACTCACAATATCTTCTACACTGCTATCACAAGAGCCAGAGAATGCAGATATGGGCAGAACCTGAAAAAGCGGCTCTGCCCATTTGTAACTATTCACAAATCTTATATCAGTTTTTAACGTTTACACAAAACTTGAAACGGTCTCATATTATTTCATCGCATTTTCAAATGCTTGTGAAAAAATCTCTTCATCAAGGTCTCTTCTCAAATCTTTTTTTATTCTGAAACATTCTGCTTGGTATTTCTTTGATCGTCTCACCTTACTCTTTATTTTTGCGCTATTTGGAAAATCTTTAGAGAACTGCCCAAATGAAATTCTCCAGTATTTAGCCATCTCAAGAATCGATTCATATATTGCAAACAACTCTTTATCCGTAAAAACAGATGTATCTTTATTTTTTAGATATAGATGTAATCCTTTTTCAAATTCACGCCAATCGTCTTCTCTAATTTTTTCACTTTTATGGCGAATCCATTCAAAGATTCTTTCATCTTCTCTGTTTCCAACACGATCTAATATATCCTGCCATTGCCTCCATGATAGCTTTTCAACAATCTCTTGATCATATTGTGAAAGTCTATAGCACTGGCCATAAAAGCTACGCGTCTCCGCATTAGTGCCTTCGTTTCTTTTTCTATCTTCTTTTGTAGCAAAATTCTTTATCTCATCCCAGAACTTCCTACGTTCAGCAAATGATATATCATACTTTGTCAAAAGTTCTCCTAGGATTTTACCTAGATTATACTTGTATAATACACTTTTACCATATGTCTCTTCTAAATCAGCTTCTATCTGAGGAATTTCTTCTTTTAAAGCTTGAAGAATCTCATCTATAGTTGCAATTTCTTGAGATGATAAAAGTCCTTCATATAATAAATGCCCTTCAGCATCCAATCTAACTATATGTCCCATTCTTCATCACCTATGATTTCAAACTTTGATAATATACACTTTCAATTTTCTGTAAAACCTGCTCTGCCGCTTCCTGTGGTTCAAGTTCCACAAAGTCCTTTCCAACATCCCCGAACATATCATATCTTCCTTCAGACAGATACAATAGCACGAACTGTTTTAACATTTGCTCGCGCAGATAATCATGCTGAATGTCTGCATAATCCTCCAAATTGGTATACGCAGCATGTCCGATATTTAGCGTAATAGTTCTTCCATTTCCAGGAGTATTCCAAGATCTTCTGTAATCTTCCGGGGATTTTACAAGATTGATATCAAATGAATCTGCACTTCCGTGTTTTTCATCTGAATTCAAGAAAATTTTATAATGATAAAACGTAATCTTGTCACCTTTTTCATACTGTGAATCATCCGCATTAGCAATCAATCTTGCTCTGAGTTCCAACACACCCTCCGTTAGATATTTTGAATATATAGCCTCGTCAAAAACAATTTCTTTAACCGGATCCGTAACTACCTCTTCAAACGGAGCCAATACTCCTGTAAGCTGCACCACATCAATAATCTTAGGATTAGTAATATCGCTTGCATTATGAATACTGATATTAAGACGGTAATTTAATGCCTCATTTCTCTTATTCTCAATCAAATAGGTTATATTTCTTAATTTTTCTCCGAAGTTTACCCTACGACTGCTCTCCGTTGGAAAAATACATTCATGAAGAGCTAATTTAACCTCTTCCCTGCTATTATCTGGTCTGTCAATATCAAAGAAATAAGGTAATTCCTTCCGTTTTTCTTTTCCACTTCCTATTACTTTTACAGAAAGTAATATTCTATTTTCTGCGAACTGAACAGAATTATCCTTTGTAATTCGATGCTCAAAGTCAAGCTTTTTCACTACACCAGATTCAATAGATATTTTGTCTTTTTTTATAACCGAAACAACCGAACCAGTTTGAGGGTTCACAACAGATAAGTTATATTCAAATCTCTTACTAACTGTATATGAACTACTCATTCTTACAGAAAATTTGATAGTATCCCCACCAGTTACTCTTTCAGAATTTTCTTCAGGGTATCTAATATTCTGCCAACGAACATCAAAATCTGCCCTCTTAGGTCCCTTGCCAAGATCCTCAAAATCAAGCTTTCTAAACAGTTCCTGAATATCTTCTTTTATTTGGTTTAATTCATCTTTTAGTTTCTTATCGTCGCTTTCTTTATCTTTAATGTATCCCCATTCAGTTAAACAAGTTGTTACTTTGCTTTGTGTATAGTTCTTGAGGTTTTGATATTGTAGCATCCTCTTTTTGCCTTTACTTACGCCAAAGTGAACTTTGTCTTCAATATCAGAGAGTTCTTCTTCCCACTGTTCATCAACCTCAATATATCCCCAATACTTACCATCTACTTTCTTAGGTATCTCTTTGAGATCAATCTCCCCGATTTTCATGCCTTTTCTATAATATGAAATACCTTGCCATCTATTACTTCCGTCATCAAAAACATATAATCCAAAATGCTTTACTTTATAACCTGATAGATATTTCTCTGGTGAAGGCAATTCATATGCATGAGTACATTGTTTAATATCGTTCGGAACGGTAATCCTATTCCCATTTACCGTAATGGCAGCATCATCCTTTAATCGCTCAATGATAATCCACCATGATTCTTGGATATCGTTTATAATAGTTCCATCATTTATTGCATTCACAAGTTCTTCTTTTGGTGAAACTATAATAACTCTCGTTCCAACGGTTGTTTTTTCACTAAGACCAGTTTCTTCAAAAATAAATTTCTTAGCTTCATCCCCTTCATAAGCAACAGATTCTACTTGGCCTTTTTTATTCACATTAGCCACGTATATTCCGTCTTCACGTAAAGAATCAAAATAGTAAGTATAATCTTCAGAAGCAACAGAGTACACACTCTTTCCTGCTCCATACAAACCGCCTCCGGTAGCATTACCACCAGAGTTAAACATAGATGTGAAACGAGATAATCTTTCTTCAGCCGGCAAGGTTTCTTCTCTTGCCATCATTTCATTAATTTCTTCTGCTGGAGTATTTTTACCAGTTAACCCCATTGTCCCACTATCTGATACAACAATAAATTTTCCTTTATTGTTTTCAATATATGAGATATCGCATTTCCAATTTTTCCAATTATTGGTCCGTCTTGCTCCTACAGCATTTTGTATAGCATCTTTCTGGAATCCATTAGGAAAATCCACTCCAGCATCTTCATATGCACCGATAATCCAATCAACGTTTCGCTTGTAATTTTGCGGAATAGGTGTAAGTCCCATATATACCCTCCTTAATCTAATGTGAATCTTGTACTTTTCTTACTTTCAATCTTGTTAAATTTCTTTCTTGCTTCTTTAACCTCAGATTCAATAGCAGAAAAGATTTTGTCCACATCCTCTTGCGAATAATCATACGCACTTGAATTAGAACAATTTCCAAGAAGTTGTAGCATATCAATTATTTTGTTAGTACGTGCTTCTGCAAGTCTCACAAATTTTTCTCTTTTAGTTTCACGTTCTTTTGCCATATAGTAACCTCCATTTTTGATATCTTAGCTACATTATATTTTTTATACGCGTTTCTGTCAATATTATTTTTCAAATATTATCAACATTTTTCGTATATTATTTTTCAAAGAACATCGAAGTACAAAAATAGCCGTAGAATAAATACAATCTACGGCTACACATATTGTTCTTTTTTAGATTTATTTTAAATATTTTAGTAATATTTCAGCAATACCCTTTGCCAGAAGAGGTGGAACAGCATTCCCAACTTGCTGATATTGGGAATCCTTTGTTCCTATAAACTCAAATGAATCTGGAAATGATTGTAATCTAGCAGCTTCTCTTACAGATATCGCCCTATCCAATGTTGGATGAATCCACATGGACTTCCTTACATTCACAACTGTACCGCTTGGTTTACTTGGATCCAGTCTCAAATAAATCGTATTCTGTGTTCTCTCTGGCTTAGAATAAGTATCCTTATCCTCAACATCCAAACTGTGAAAATTTTTCCCTTGCTTTATTTTTCTAAATCTGTCTAACGCCTTTTCTGTTGTTTTGGTAGTAATATGGTTTTTTACGCCCTCACTACCCGTTCTCATCAACACTGCATATTCACATAAGTCATCATCTTTCTTATATGGTTGCAACTCCTGTTTTTTATCATACCCAACTTCGTAGTCTGTCAAATCGGCGATTGCATCTCCGACTGTAGGAATCACTTCAGCCTTCTGTATCTCGCTATAGTCTAATTCCTTTCCTGTTAAATCATATATGTCTTTTCTAATTCCAAGCACAATAAATCTTCTACGTTCTTGCGGAACACCAAACCACTCCGCATTAAACACATTGCCCTTTTGTATATACTCGTTTCCGAGAATTGCATTCACGTAATCAATTACAGAATACGATTGAGTAATAAATCTTAATCCGTGCTCTACCGAATACTCATATTCCCCTATCAGTTCATTACTTGTTATTTCACGAATAAACTCTATCAATTTTTGTAAATCAACCACATAATCAAGATCAGTCTTTATAGTATCCCAATTTTCCTCTTCCAGCGATGTCAAAATTGTCGATAATTTATTCGTCATTATTATGGTTCCATTATCTGTGGTAGCCTGATTCTCAGCTAGATATTCTGAAATCATTCTTTTAATAAGTGATGCATTCTTGATTAAAAAATTCGGAAGTCTTCTATCGTTACCTAAATTTTTTCTCAGAACACTTAATAAATGCTTTAATTGTGATGGTATATCATACGACACTAAATTTTCCTGTGGTAACTGTTCCAAATCTATATCAGCAAACACTCGGTCAGCCAATACTAAGGAATCCATTCTCTTCGGGATTTTAAATCCGTTTGCAATCAATGCTTCGATTTCAGCGTTGTCTTTATATGAATCATAGAATCTGTGTGTATCAGACTCTAGCATACTCACATTTTCCATAACAAATGCTTTCGGCCTTATCTGTTTAATCGCTCTGAAATATTCTTTCACAAGACTATTATTCATGCTAATAAGATGGTTTTTTTGTCTGTTTGCGTTAGAGAATCCTTGGCAAGGTGGGCCACCAATTACAACATCTATCTCACCTCCTTTTCTCTGGTTTAACGCGCCAAAATCATATCCTATCACATTGTTTATGAATTCAAATTTCTCTGCGTGTTTTGCAATATTCTGTTTATATGTTGCTCTGGCATTCTCATTTATCTCTGCTGCTGCAACAAGCTCATACTCCCCGGTTAAATAAAAACCATAGCTTAGGCCACCCGCACCCGCAAATAAATCAATAGTCTTAATCATCTGATTTACCTCGACCTTCTGCGCCAGTAACTCGATTCTTACTACGCACCCACGAGTCTACTTCGCTAATTTTAAATTTCCATTTCCTATCTATCTTATATCCTGGAAGCCCTTGAGTTTTAATCATTTTTTTTACCGTGTCTCTGCTACTGTCAAGATGTTTACATATTTCTTCCATTGAAACCCATTTTTCTTCAGTCATATCATCCCTCCAAAAACATCATTCTATTTTAACTCATATATCAGCAGAATTCAAGTGGATTTATAACTAATATTCACTATTTATTACTAATATCTACTAATAACGGCTAAAATCATGATTGCATTTTATAAATATTTATTTTGAACCCCTTGAGGTTTCAAATCCTTGTTATCCATTCTGTAGTGTCAACTCTCCCTTGTAGATATGTTCTTACTTAGCTATATCTGAGCAAGAAAATAAGGCTTTCCGAGAGGCTCGTTATACTTTTTAACGATAGCCTTTCAGAAAGCCTTGTAATTACTACACTTTATTTACTTGTTAGGGTTCACCTTTGACATCAATACTACGCACTCCACATGCATACCAAATTAAAACATATCTCCACAAAACCACAGAAATATGATCAATAGTTATACAGTACTAATACTTCACGTGCATTCTCTTTCCCACAAAATATTAGTTCCATAAATTTTGCACCACCCTGATGTAAAATTTATTCTTTTTTCATACCGTCAATATATTCTTCATCTGTCTTGCCAGTTTCCAATGCTCGATATTCCTGATTTAATTCTCTCAACAATTCTTCTTCGCTTGGCAAATATAATTTATACTTTGAAGCAAAAATTTGTGTTTCATTTTCCGGCAATGTATATTTAACTACAGACTCACTCTTGTCTGCACATAACACAATACCTATCGGCGGATTATCTCCCTCATTCATAAGCTCTCGCTCATAATAATGAACATACATCTGCATCTGTCCTAAATCCTGATGTGTTAAGTCTCCAACCTTTAAATCAATCAATACAAAACATTTTAAGATGTAATTATAAAATACAAGGTCAATTCTAAAATGGCGTCCATCAAACGTTATTCTTTTCTGCCTTGCGACAAATGAAAAGCCTCTGCCAAGTTCCAAAAGGAATTTCTGCAAATGTGTAATTAACGCTTGCTCTAAATCACTTTCATAAAAATCATCATTGGGTGTCAGTCCAAGAAATTCCAATACATATGGGTCACGGATAACATCTTCTGGGCTTTTTTCCATCTCCAATGTCTGAATTTCTGCCGCAACCTGCTCTTTATTTTTACTGGATAATAGTCTTTCGTAAAAGAAAGAATTTATCTGTCTTTCAAGCTGTCTGGTACTCCATTGTGATTTTACAGCTTCCTGCATATAAAATTCTCGTGCTTTATCATTTTCCACACGCATCAAAAGCCGATAATGAGTCCAACTCAATTCGCTACGCAGTGCGTAGCCATTTGGAAATGTCAAATAAAACTGCCTCATATTTTTCAAATTGGCAACAGTAAATCCTTTTCCAAAATCTTGAGTCATTTGTTTCGATAATTCTTTCAATAAACCTGTCCCATACTCCGCCTTTTCGTTACCGCCCTGTTCTTCAATGATTGATTTTCCGATATTCCAATAGGCTTCAACCATTGCAAAATTGGCTGTTTGATAGACTTTATTTCTTGCTGTTATCAAGATGTTCTTTATCTCATCATAAAATTTTTGTTCCATAAAAACCTCCGCAAGACACCTAGTTTTATTTGTATAAATCCTTTCTCAATCGATTTACAAGTATATTAAATTGTTCCTCACTTTTCTGGTAAATAAATTTTTCTAATTCCTTGACAAGACCATCATCTTTTGAAATTAACTTCAACTTAGGAATTGCCATCTTCAAATCATTTATTGCATTATTTCTATTTTCATCATCTGATAGCTCTTGTATATTATACCTTGCAACTCCTAAAGAAAATTTCGCTTCGGCTGGAAAAAGTACAATTTGCGCAAATACAATTATAGATTCATATACTCTCTTTTTTTCCTCAAAAACATACTTTTTCTTATCTTGCAATGGTTGAAAAATAAATGTGGACAATATCAACGTTATTACAGAAGAACCTAATATACTAATAATTATGGAAATTACATTATCTATACTCATTTGCACCCCTTCCCTGCTACAATTAAATCACTTCAAAATGCTTCAACGCATCCTTTATCGCTTCCACTTTCTCCGCTGTCGGATGCTTCCTTGGCTGTTTCAATTCTTCTACCGCATTAGGAGCATCATACATCGGCAAACCTAAATCTCGTTTTACTTCTGCGATATATGCGGTATGTACTTTGAAGCCGTATTTTGCTTCTATGTACTCTTTAATCATCTTGTAGGTTACTCGCTCTTTTGGCTTATAGCTTTCTGCTCTCTTTTCGATATTATCAAGAGGATTTTTACCCTCACCCTCGCCAAACTCAACTTTTACGTTGATATGTCCGTCTGGCTTTTTGTGGGAAAGCAGTACTACCGTCTCCACATGTACCGTATGACCGAACTGGTCTACCGGCTGCACCTCCACGAGGTCATATCCATGGCTGCAAAGATATTTCAAATCCCGGGCCAGGGTTGCGGAATCACAACTCACATAGACGATACGCTGTGGTGCCATCTCACACATCATGGCAAGGAGGGATTCCTCGCAGCCTTTGCGTGGCGGGTCCACTACGATAACTTCTGCACGGGCTTCTTCGCCATGGGCGGCACAGTATGCCGGATAGACTTCCTCTGCTTTCCCAACAAAAAATTCTGCATTGGAAATGTGATTTCGAAGGGCATTCTCTTTGGCATCTGCGATTGCCTGCGGTACAATTTCCACACCGTAAACCTTCTTCGCTTTCTGTGCGAGAAATAAGGAAATGGTTCCGATGCCGCAATATAAATCCCAGACCGTCTCTTCGCCGGTGAGATTGGCATATTCCAAAGCTTTATTATAAAGCACCTCTGTCTGCACCGGATTTACCTGATAAAAAGACTGTGGGGAAATCTGAAATGAAATTGTTCCGATATAATCTGTAATATACCCCTGTCCATAGAGGGTATAAGTCTCTTCCCCTAAAATCACGTTGCCCCGGGCTTCATTGATATTTACAGTAATACTTGTCATCCCCGGCAAATCCTTTAATACTTCGATAAAACTTTCTGCATGCGGCAGCTTCTTGCCATTGATCACAAAGCAGACCATCCACTCTTTTGTTTTTTCACCGTAACGGATTAAGATGTGGCGGACACAGCCTTTTCCGGTTTTCTCATCATAGGCACTGACACCATAGGCTTTCATGGTGTCTAAAATAAGGGACAGGATTCTTCCGTTGCCTTCCTTTCCCAAAAGGCAGTCCTGCACCGGAATAATGTTGTGGGTTCTGGACGCAAAAAAGCCTGCCACCAGGTTGCCTTCTTTATCATAACCCACCGGAAACTGTGCTTTGTTCCGGTAGCGGTAAGGCTCCTGCATGCCAAGTGTTGGTAAGACCTTTGGATTTTCAAATCCGCCGATATGTTTTAAGTTGTTGCGTACTTTATTTTCCTTAAACTTAAGCTGGCTCCCATAAGAAAGTGCCTGAATCTGGCAGCCACCACACCGCTTATGCTCCGGGCATGGCGGGGTTGTCCGCATGGTGGATTCCTTAAGAATTTCCATCAGGCGGGCATAGCCATAAGTTTTTTTCATCTTCATGATTTTGACACGAACCATGTCTCCCGGCAGAGCATCCTTGATAAAAAGTGTGATGCCTTCCGTTCTTCCGATACCTTCGCCGTTAGTTCCGATATCGTCAATGGTCAGTGTAACAATGTCATCTTTTTTCATATTTCTTATATACTCGATCTGCGGATGTTCGATTCAAACAGACGGTTGAATCCCTGCCACTGAGTATCTCCTTCCGGTACGTTTGCCAAAAGCTCACGCATGGTCTCCATCTTTGCATCAATATTATCTGCATAGCTTAATGCTACAGCTTCCGGTAATGCCGGCTTCTTCGGAGAACCATACTCTAACTCTCCATGATGTGCCAGAATACAGTGTTCCATCTCATGTGCCAGTTTCACCGGGAAACCATCGATGGTCTTGATGCGCTCTGCAATTTCCATGGCTCCAATCATGATATGTCCTAAAAGCTGTCCCTCATCGGTGTAATCATTTTCCGGGAAAGTAGAAAGCTCTTCTAACTTTCCGATATCGTGAAACATGGCGGCACAAACCAGTAAATCTTTATTGAGAATCTTATAGTTGTCAGCAAAATAAGCAGAAAGCTTCGTTACGCTTAAAGTATGCTCTAAAAGTCCGCCCACAAAACCGTGATGTACGCTTTTTGCTGCAGAATGGAATTTAAAACGTTTTGCAAAATCTGCATCCTCGATAAAGAAACTGCCTGCCAGTTTCTTAAGATATGGATTTTCCATCTGCTTAATATATCCAAGTAACTGCTCATACATTTCATCTACATTATATTCGCTGACCGGAAGATATTCCTTTGGTTCATACTCTCCCTCGGTTGCTTTCCGGACCCTCTTTACATTTAACTGTAATGCGCCCTGAAAACTTGTGATATCTCCCACTACATTGATGTAATCAAAGCGGTCAAAATCATCAATTCCCACAGAGCCCGGCTCCCAGATTTTTGCATCCAGTGTGCCTGTTTTATCCTGTAAAATCAATGCTTCATAAGGCTTACCTGCCTTCGTCAGCGCTGACTGCTTATTTTTACAAAGATAGATTTCATTTACTCTTTCGCCTTCGCGTAATGTTTCAATATAATGCATAATTTTCCTCTTTCTATTTTAGTACACCAACGGTTGCAGAACATTCGATTTCTACATAGCCTGCTGCCCCCTGGCGTTTTATGGTAATCTTTACAACATCTCCCGGAGTCTGCCCGGATAACACATTCTTATATGCCTGCGCTGTCTCTACATTTTCTCCGGCAATCTTTACGATAACATCACCGCTTTGCAAGCCTGCCGCCATCGCCGGGGAATCAATTCCCACTGATTTAATATATACGCCCTTTGGTATGTCATATTCCTTTTCAATGTCAGATGTTACAGAAGTCAGTTTCAGTCCAAGATACGGAATATCCTGTCCATTGGAAAGCTTCTCGATAATGTCTTTCAACTGGGAAACGGAAATTGCGGTCAGCGTATTCTCATCGCCGCTGCTGTAATCCTGCATAACAATTCCAACCACTTCACCAGAGAGATTGACCAGTACACCACTTCCCTGACTACTGCCCACAATATCTGTTGTCAGTACATTGTAGTTTGCATCAAAGGTGGAAATGCTGTTAGAAGTCGATGTAATATTTCCTGTCAATATGGAGAAATTCGTTCCCAGCGGACTGCCCAGTGCCAGCACAACGCTGCCCTGTGTGGTCTGAAGTGAATTTCCAAGCACTGCCACTTTAATTCTGCCCAGAGTGCTTTCTTCGATGTCGGAACGTTTTACATTTAAAATCGCAATTCCGGTATTTCCGTCATAGTTTTTAAGCTCCGCTTCTACGGTGCTGTTATCAAGGAAGGTCACATGAATGGATTTTGCTCCGCTTATGACCTTGCGCTCTGTCATAATCAGAAGCTCCTGACCGGTATCCGCAATAATGACTCCACTTGCCTGTCCCTGTCTCTCATAAGGCGTGTTAAACCAGTCCACATCACTGGTCACACCTGTCACCGTAACAATGGACTTATTTGCTTCGCTTCCAATCGCATAAAGCTTACTCTGTAATTTCTGATATTCCTCCGGTGTAAGCTCTTTTAAGCCTTCTTCTACATCCGGCTCGTCTACACCTGTCTCCGTGGAATTTGTCTCTTCTTCCGTATCCGGCTGTACCTCTTCATCTTTCGGGATGCTCACCCTGGTATCCTCCGGCTTATTCAGCCACTCTTCCATCACCGGGCGCATCCATGTAAATACAAAACAGGATACAAGTCCAAAGACAACCGCAAGCACAACCGTAAATGCCGTTTTTAAAATAATACGTCTCTTATTTAACGGCTTGTTCTTGATTTTCTCTTTGATAAATGCAAATTCCTCTTTTTCATTTTCTGACATAGGGAATCCTCTTTTCTACTGTAAATACAACCAATTTTAATTATACTTTCTATCTGCCTATGTTGCAACATTTTTTAAAAAAGATGCCGGAATGTAAAAAACGTGCCAATTTCGTCATTTATCCGGAAACTTATTTTCAACCGCCCTTTTCACCACAATCGGTTTGGGGTATAATAGAAGCAGTGATTTTTAGTACATTTTACGGAGAATATTTATGAATCAAAAGGTTTTAAGAACATTAGAATATAATAAAATTGTAGAGCGGCTCGCAGAGTATGCTTTCGGTGCGGATACCAAGGAACGCTGTCTTTCCCTGCTTCCTTCCACCAGCCTCTCAGAGATTACCAATGCACAGCAGCAGACTAAGGATGCCATGAACCGCAGCCTGAAAAAGGGACGGCTTGACTGCTCCGGTATCAAACCGCTTTCTTCCGCCATCCGGCGTGTGGAAATCGGCGGAACCATGAATATCGAAGAGCTTCTCGGCCTCTGTAAATTATTAGAGACTGCCCGCCGGGTCAAAGCCTATGGCAGAAAGGAACGGGAAGATATTCCATCTGATTCCCTGAATGAACTCTTTGATGGTTTGGAGCCTCTTAGTCCGCTTTGTGATGAAATCTGCCGCTGCATCATTTCTGCGGATGAAATCAGTGATGATGCCAGCAGTAATTTAAAATCCATCCGCCGTTCCATCCGCTCAACCGGTGACCGCGTCCATGCGCAGTTAAACCAGATGTTAAATAACCAGAATGTCAGAAGCTGCCTGCAGGATTTTGTCATTACCATGCGTAACGGCCGCTACTGTCTTCCGGTAAAAGCTGAAGCCAAATCCCAGATTACCGGTATGGTGCATGACCAGTCCTCCAGCGGTTCTACTCTTTTCATTGAGCCAATGGCTGTGGTAAATCTGAACAACGAATTAAAAGAATTATCCATCAAAGAGCAGGACGAAATTGCCGTTATTCTTGCCACTTTATCGGCAAAAGCAGGGGAATATATTCCTGCCATTGAAACCGATTATCAGATTTTAACAGAGCTTGATTTTATATTTGCAAAAGCCGCTTATGCCTTGGAATACAATGGAATTACACCGCATTTTAATACGGAACGGAAAATTCGTATTTTAAAGGGCAGACACCCTCTGCTGGACGCAAAAAAAGTAGTTCCTATCGACATTTCCTTAGGCAGCGATTTTGACCAGCTTGTCATTACCGGACCGAATACCGGTGGTAAAACCGTTTCCTTAAAAACTGTGGGACTTCTCACTCTGATGGGACAGGCGGGACTTCCGATTCCTTCCGGAGACCGCAGTGAGCTTGCTGTTTTTGACGATATTTTTGCAGATATTGGAGATGAACAGAGTATTGAGCAGAACTTAAGCACATTTTCTTCCCATATGACCAACATTATCCACATTTTAAAAGAAGCCAATGAACATTCCCTGGTTCTCTTTGATGAGTTATGTGCCGGAACTGACCCTACGGAGGGCGCTGCCCTGGCGGTTTCTATCTTATCTTATTTTCACAGTCGAGGCATCCGTACCATGGCGACCACCCACTACAGTGAGATTAAGATTTATGCCTTAACTACCAGTGGCATTGAAAATGCCTGCTGCGAATTTGATGTAGAGACCTTAAGTCCGACTTACCGTCTTCTCATCGGTATTCCGGGAAAAAGTAATGCCTTTGCAATTTCCAAAAAACTCGGTCTTTCCGATACTTTAATTGAGGATGCCAGAACCCGTATCAGCAGTAATGAACAGAATTTTGAAGATTTACTTTCTGACCTGGAAGCAAGCCGCATCACCATAGAGAAAGAACAGGCAGAAATCAACCGTTACAAATCAGAAATTGCTACATTAAAACAGCAGTTAAAGAACAAGCAGGAAAAATTAGATGAAAGCCGGGATGCCATTCTTCGTAAAGCAAAAGAAGAAGCAAACCAGATTCTGCAGGAAGCCAAAGATACTGCAGATGAGGCAATCCGTAATTTCAATAAATATGGAACCACCAGACCTTCCATTCAGGAAATGGAAAAACAGCGTACCAATATCCGCGAGAAAATGGCTGCCAATGAGAAAAAGAGTTCAAAGAAAAAAGACACTGCCATCTACAATCCAAAGGTTCCAAAGAAGCTTCGTATCGGTGACAGTGTAAAAGTTTTAAGCATGAATTTAACCGGAACGGTACACTCCCTGCCGAATGCAAAGGGTGACCTCTTTGTACAGATGGGAATTCTCCGCTCGCAGGTAAACATCAAGGATTTAGTACTGATTGAAGATGCTGCTCCGGGCAGCAAGAAATATGCCAAGACCGGTGCCGGAAAACTTAAGATGAGTAAATCTGCCTCTGTTTCCACGGAAATCAATCTGATTGGAAAAACAGTGGATGAAGCTATTGCTCTTTTGGACAAATACTTGGATGATGCCTATCTTGCCCATCTTCCTTCCGTGCGCATTGTCCACGGAAAAGGAACCGGTGCCCTGCGCAGTGCCGTACAGAGTCATCTGAAGCGGCAGTCCTATATCAAATCCTTCCACTTAGGAGAATTTGGTGAAGGTGATGCCGGTGTTACCATTGCAGAATTTAAATAAATCAAGTATATGAACTACGTAAAACAGAAAGGAAGTTTCCTATGGCTGCAAAACAGAAAATTTTAATTGTAGATGATGATGTTAATATCGCAGAACTGATTTCCCTGTATCTCACGAAGGAATGCTTTGATACAAAGATGGTTCATGATGGGGAATCTGCTTTGAAAGAATTTGAAACCTATGCACCAAATCTGATTCTTCTTGATTTGATGCTTCCGGGCATTGATGGTTATCAGGTATGCCGTGAAATCCGGGCAAAAGCAAATGTTCCGATTATCATGTTATCTGCCAAAGGTGAAATCTTTGACAAGGTTCTCGGACTGGAGCTGGGTGCAGACGACTATATCATGAAGCCCTTCGATTCCAAAGAACTGGTTGCCAGAGTCAAGGCAGTGCTCCGCCGTTACCAGCCGGTGAAGCAGGAGCCTGTACAGCCGGATTTAAAATGTGTTACTTATCCGGATCTGGTGGTCAATCTTTCCAACTATTCCGTAGAATATTACGGCAAAACAATTGATATGCCGCCAAAGGAGTTAGAGCTTCTTTATTTTCTTGCATCCTCACCGAATCAGGTATTTACCAGAGAACAGCTTTTAGACCATATCTGGGGCTATGAATACGTAGGCGATACCAGAACCGTTGACGTTCATGTAAAAAGACTTCGTGAGAAAATTAACGATCATACCGCCTGGAGCATTTCTACGGTCTGGGGCATCGGATACAAATTCGAGGTTAAAGAATGAAGAAACGACTTTATCTGAAGCTGCTGATTGGATATGTGATTTTTGGCATTCTCGGCTTTATTCTCGTATCCACCTTCAGCTCCCACTATACTTATGAATATATTGAAGATACCGAAGTTGACCGGCTTTACAAGGAAGCCAATATGATTGCATCTACCTATGCTTCAAACTATTTCAATGAAGATATTACGGTAGATGACTTGCATGACAGTCTTGCCACCCTTAGCACTTATCTTTCTTCAGAAATATGGGTCATGAATACAGATGGTGATATTCTGATTAACTCCAATGCATCTGTGGACATGGACCACCTGACACACATTGACGGATTTAATGTGGCAGATTTTGGCAGCAAATATTACACCACCGGTTCTTTTTATAATTATTATGACGATACGCATCTTACGGTATTTTCGCCGATTACGATTAATTACAAGGTGCGTGGATATGTGCTGATTCACCAGCCGCTTTCCGTAATCACGCACCATCATGCACATTTACTGAATATTATGTACCTGACTCTGCTTCTGATTTTTATCTGTGCAACCCTGTTACTGATTATCATTGGCTTCGAGGTCTACATCCCAATCCGCAAAATGATTAAGGGTGCTGATGCTTTTGCCGAGGGCAATTTCAGTTATAAAATTCCGGTACATAAAAATGATGAAATCGGCTATCTTGCCGCTTCTCTAAATTATATGGCAAACGAGCTGAATACCCTGGAGGATGACCAGCGTAAATTTATTTCCAATGTCTCCCATGATTTTCGTTCTCCGCTTACTTCCATCAAAGGTTATGTGGAAGCCATGTTAGATGGAACGATTCCACCGGAGATGCAGGAAAAATATTTAAATATCATTGTTTTCGAGACAGACCGTTTGTCCAAGCTCACCCAGAGCCTCTTAGAGTTAAATAAATACGGCAGCCACGGCACAATGTTAGACGTCAGCGAATTTGACATTAACCAGTTAATTAAAATGACCTGTCTTACCTTTGAGGGAACCTGCAAAGCCAAACGGATTTCCTTTCACCTGATTCTTGCCGGTAAAACACTTTATGTAAAAGCGGATATGAGCAAGATTCAGCAGGTGGTTTATAATCTGATTGACAATGCCATCAAGTTCAGCCACCATGATTCTGAAATCACCATTGAGACCACCAAGAAAAGCGAAAAAGTATTTGTTTCTGTCAAGGATACCGGCATCGGAATTCCAAAAGACAGCCAGAACAAAATTTTTGAGCGTTTCTACAAAACCGACCTGTCCCGTGGAAAGGACAAGAAGGGTTCCGGTCTTGGACTCTCTATCGTAAAAGAAATTATTCAGGCACATGATGAAAATATCAACGTCATCAGCACCGAAGGAGTCGGCACCGAATTTATCTTCACCCTGCCGGCAGCCCAGCGGGAAGAGTTATAACGCCAGTTTATAACCTACAGAGCCCGCCACCGGCAGCTTCTTACAAATAATAATGGCTTGGCAACTACGAAAAACACCCTTTGTGAGTTTCACGCTACTCATGCAAATTGAAAACAGCAGCTCATGAACTTTATCCTGTTCATAGGCTGCTGTTTTTCTCTACATACTTCTATGATTTACTTTCCAGTTGGTGCTTCATTCTTCCCTCGGAGATTTATTTTCCGCTCGGAAGATATGGGCGCAGACATCCTGCCATCTGTGAGATTGGCATGGACTGTAAGAATACACGACCCGGTCCGGTTACTACGGTATTGAATACTCCCTCTCCACCAAACACGATATTCTTAAGGCCAGGTACGGTCTGTATGTCGATAGAACAGGAAGAATCCATTGCTGCAAGATATCCTGTGTCTACGATAATTGACTGGCCAGGCTGAAGCATATACTCTTTGATATAGCCGTCAAATTCAACAAATGCCATTCCCTGTCCAGAAAGTCTCTGCATAATAAATCCTTCTCCGCCAAAGAAACCAGCTCCTACTCTCTTCTGGAAAAATACGGACAATTCAACTCCTGAAGTAGATGCTAAAAATGCTGACTTCTGACATACAATATCTGAACCTGGCTGAATCTCAAATGCCCGGATACATCCCGGAAAACTGGATGCAAATGCAATGGTTCCCTGACCATTCATTGCAGTGTATGTATTTACAAACATACTCTCTCCACTAACCATTCTTCCAAATATTTTTCCAATTCCGCCGCCAACAGTATTCATCTGCATATTCGGAGACATCCAGGACATTGCTCCCTTTTCGGTAATCATCATTTCGCCTGACTCTAATTCACAGACTACAACCGGCATTGGTTCGCCTTCAATATTAAATCTCATTTCTAAACCCTCCTGCTGATTTGCATAACATTTTCATGAACCTTCTTCATTATAACAATATCGGAGTGGTCTGCCAATATATTCTATTAATTTTTTATCCGTTTTCTGCATCCAAAATAAATAGCTCCTATGCCACTGCACAGTGCCAGTAAAAACCAGATGCCAACCGGAGTCATGTCTCCTGTTTTCACGGTTGCGGTCTGTGATGTGTTTCCTGCGGTGGTATTTCCTGTTGTTCCGCTTCCCGGCGTTGTTGTACCTGATGAAGTTCCGGCTTCAAATACCAGTGCATATGCCGAAAATTTATCAGTTGCAAAGGTTATGGTTCCACTTGCTGCATCATACGTTGCAGGAAGTTTTTCATAGGCACCATCATGCTCTCGAATCACATAATAAGTTCCCTGCTGGTTCTTCATCTCATCTTTTACCTGAAGGGTTACATTTAATTTCGCATTTAAATCGGTCAACTGCGTTTCCCATGCATCGTTGGAATTTCCTTTGTTTACGACCTGGAATAAATCCATGGAAAGATAGCTTTGAATCTCTCCATTTCCTGCCTGTGCCTGCATGCCACCCTGTATCTGATTCAGTTCTGTTCCACTGATATCTGCAATATTTAACTGAAGATTTCCGGAACCAATAATGTTTTCTGCATTTCCAAGGGTTGCACCGTCTACTTTTGTACTTGCCGTATTTACTTTATCCTCTGACTTTGTAAATAATGCACTCAGATGTAAATCTGTTGCAGGCATATCCAATACAAAGGTACCTACCTGTGAATCTACTGCTGTCAGCTTTCCACCATTTAAAGATGCGCTTAATAACTGATAACCATAATCCGGTGTAAACTTAATGGTTACTTTGGTGCCTGCTTTAAATTCGGCATAGCCAAAGTCTCCATCCAGTCTTGTGGATGCATCTGCTATATTTCCACCTGCCAGTTCTGCTGCATTTACTACAGTTCCATCCTCTAACTGTGCACTGATTATTTCCGCGCTTCCATGTTCAATAACGCAGTCATTTCCAAATCCATGCTGTTCTGCTACTGTAAGGGATGGTGCCCATATAATATTATAATTACGGCTGCTGTTCGTAGTCAGTGCTACTTCAATCTGATAGGAATCTGCCGGAGCCACTTCAAATTCCAGATTGTCTGTCGTTCCACCTAATGGAATTGCTGTTCCATTTACCATAATGGATGCAAATGCATAACCAAAATCTGCTGCAATTGCCACTCTGTGCTGCTGCGTCTTATCTCCAGCAAAGCTGCCCGATATATTCGTTCCCATTCCGGAACCAATCCTCATGCCATCTATCTGTAAGTCTCCAATTGCTCCTCCCACTGCAGTTGCTGTAACTGCAATTGTTTCTCCGGATGCCGGACCCGTTGTGGAACCACCGCCTCCGGATGCTGCAGTACGAAATTCCAGAATCAGTTCCACCTGCTCTGAGGCACTTACAGAAAATGCCTGTCCTCCCTCTGATGTAAGTATATTCTTGTCAAGGCTTGCATCCTGTGCACCATTTTTATTCACCTGACAGTGATTGATTATTGTATCCGTTCCACATACTACTTTAAAATGTACCGTATGATCAAGACTGTCATCCGGTCTGTTTATTTCTATTGGTGTATCATTATATGCAGTCTGGTTTACTTCTGTCCATTCAGCCGCCGTATCCCATTTATAATACACGGTTCCGGTCGCTGTGCTGTCCTGTCTTGCAATTCTGACCACTGCTTTCTGTCCATCAGCTTTTACAATCATGCCGGCACTTCCCATAAATAATGAAAATACCATAAAAAAGCTTAACAACCAGGAAATTTTCTTTCGCATCTTCATTTTTTTCTCCTTTACTTTCTTCTATAAACTGCCACTTCCACCGCACACATTGCAGGCTCCGCTGCCACCCAGTACCACCAGTATGAGCAGACAAAGCAATCCTCTAATGGATTTTTTTCTCACGTTTTTCCTCCTTCCTTTTCTGTCCTTTTACTATATGAATATACGCTTTTCCTACCTGTTTTGATAAGTTTACATTTGTCTCATTTTAGGGATTTTCCACGATTTATGGCTGTTTCCAGCTATAATAAAACTGAAGAAGCCCAATTCTCGACTTCGTCTCTGTCTTTTCATTTAAAGATGCCATATAACGGTACAATGCTGCTCTTGAAATATATAGCTGCTCTGCTATTACCTGCGCACTTTCATCAGAAGAAAGCAATAACCTTAACACATCCTGCTCCCTGTTTGTAAGTGCATAATTCTTCACAAACGCCTGAAATTTATCCTCCAAAAATTTTTCACGTTCTTTTTCCAGCATTTTCGCCATATTTTCTTCCTGTATATCCATACGAAACTGTACCATATACAAATATACCAGCATACTGATAACTGCAAATAAAATCAATGCTATGATGCTGATGCGCATTCCATCCCCGGTCTCTATCAGCATCAGGGAAATAGTTCCTGTAATCCCGACACAGATATTATTTGTTGCCCTTCCAAGTCCAGCCCATAACTCCGGTACTTTCATATAATAGGAAAGGTCCATAAAACTGGTGGTAAAATATACCACAAAGAAGCCTGCGGACAAATAGAACACAATAAGACCTGCCATAAATGGTCCGCCCCAGACTATTATCACTACACACATTGTTGAAAGCAGTGTCACACAGTACATCATAATCTGCATAAATCTATGCTCTTTTATATCAAAAAGCACTCCTGCCAACAGTCCGCTTACCGCAAGCAATAATCTCGGCCACTGACCAATATCTATACTTCCACCTGCATGTACTAAAGTTACTGCATTGTCCAGACTGGAAAAAATGCATGTCATCAGTACCACTATTGAAATCAAAAGCAATGCCGCAAGCATCGGATGCCGGAGGCTTCGCCTGTTATTCTTCCGGATATCAGTATCTGAATCTGACCCTGAATCCTCTGCTCCTACTCCCCCCCGGCTGCATTCCAGACTCAGTCTGCGAACCAGCAATACCATTGCCGCCAGAAAAACGGAAAGTACAACAGACTCTACAGTGCTGTTATGTATCAGATTATTGCTGATAAACTGAAGCAATAATCCAAAGGCATATCCAAATCCAACGGTTTGTGCAAGTCCTTTTTCTGTCGAAAGGCTTACCACAGCATAATAATGTACAGCACTTCCAATCATGCCATATAAAATATAAAGCAGGAATCCGGATAAAAGCATACTTCGATAGGACAAATGCTCCTGAATTACGAAAATGCAGATGATTCCTGCTATCGGCAATAAATATAAACCTATCTCCCGCATCTTCTGGTTAAAATAACGGTTAATGCATGGGAATAACAGGAATCCTATTACGCTGATTCCCAGCACATAGTTCTGTGCCCTTACTACTCCTGCGGAATCTGTTGCATAGCGTATCATATTGTCAAACAGATACTCCGAGCCTAAAAATATATAATTGAAAATAGCCAGCACTGCTATGATTCGAATTCTTTCTGGTTTCATAAATTGTCTCATCGTCTGTTCCCTGCTCCATTCTTTTGTCTTAATTTCATTATATACAATTGTCTCTTTCCATCAAGTTGACAAATGTCTCATTTCCTGTAAACAAGCAAAAAAAGAGCCAGGACACGAATGTCCTGACTCTTTTTTGATTCATATAAAACGATGTTAATTATACTAACTCGATAAGAACTTCTAAAGCTCCGTCACCTTTACGCTGACCAATCTTTACGATTCTTGTGTAACCACCGTTACGGTCTGCATACTTAGGTGCGATTTCGTCGAATAATTTTGCAACTAAATCAACTTTCTTTGTATTTTTCTTCTTTCCAGCTGCTTCTGTAGGAACTTCAGTTACAGGATAAAGAACTTTTAACATCTCTCTTCTTGCATGAAGACGGGAAGGATTATCCTTCTTGATTGTTTTTTCAACTTCGTCATATACAGTAACTTTCTTACCATCTACAACTTCTTTTACTCTCTTGCCGTCTTTGTCTTTTCTTGCAACTTTAGCTTTTACAGTAACTTCTTCGAAGTTATCTTTCTCACGAACTGCCATTGCAATAAGGCCTTCTGCAATTTTACGGATTTCTTTTGCTTTTGCTTCTGTGGTAACAATTTTACCATTGTTTAATAATGCTGTTACCTGATTTCTCAGTAATGCTTTTCTCTGGGAAGATGTTCTTCCTAATTTTCTATACTTTGCCATTTTTATTCCTCCATTTGTGGTACATCCGGCCATGCTCATCGGACTTACTTACCGAATGCTTGTTTTGTGCCACTCATGAACCAACATCACCACGCTCGTCGGACTTACTGGTGCTGCTGCACTGAGTTATCTTAAACCTCGTCGCCCTGATTGAGCTGAAGGCCTAATTCTTTTAATTTTGCTAATACTTCTTCCAAAGACTTACGTCCAAGGTTACGAACTTTCATCATATCTTCCGGTGTACGGTTTGTAAGTTCTTCAACAGTATTGATACCTGCTCTCTTCAAGCAGTTGTAAGAACGTACGGATAACTCCAGTTCGTCAATGTTCATCTCAAGAACTTTTTCCTTCGCATTGTCTTCTTTCTCAATCATGACTTCTGCTGTCTTAGCATTCTCGGAAAGGTCAATGAAAAGACTTAAGTGCTCGCTTAATACCTTTGCAGCTAAGCTGACTGCTTCATCTGGAGCAAGTGTTCCATTGGTATATACGTCAAGTGTCAGTTTATCGTAATCGGTAATCTGACCCACACGGGTATTCTGAATGGATAAGTTCACACGCTCTACCGGCGTATAGATAGAATCTACTGCGATTACACCAATTGGTAAATCTGCATCTTTGTTCTTATCTGCGCTGACATAACCTCTACCTTTGGTAATGGTTAATTCCATGTATAATTTGGAATCAGCACCGCCGTTTAAGTGTGCAATTACTAAATCCGGATTCATAATCTGAATATCCTGATCTACCTGAATATCTGCTGCTGTAACAACGCCTTCACCACTGAACTCAATGTAAGCTACCTTAGGCTCATCATCAGCGCTGTTATTACGGATTGCAAGCTCTTTGATGTTCATAATGATTTCAGTAACATCTTCCTTTACGCCAGGAATAGAACTGAACTCATGAAGTACACCATCGATTTTAACCTGACTTACTGCTGCACCTGGCAGGGATGACAACATGATTCTTCTCAAAGAATTACCAAGTGTTGTACCATATCCTCTTTCCAAAGGTTCGCATACGAATCTTCCATATCTTTTGTCTTCAGAAATTTCAGCAATTTCAATTGTTGGTTTTTGAAAATCGAACACTACAAAGCCCCTCCTTCTTTCGGGTAATTTGTTTCTTCTTTCAGCCCGCTAGTTTATGATTATTTAGAATACAACTCGACGATAAGCATCTCGTCTACTGGTACATCAATCATTTCTCTGGAAGGTAACTCTTTTACGGTTCCCTGCATTTTCTCTGCATCAACATCAAGCCATTCCGGAACTAATCTGCCGCCAGCTACTTCTACGACATCTTTCATTCTCTGGGAATTTTTACGGCTCTCTTTGATTTCGATTACATCGCCAGCTTTTACCAGGTAAGAAGGAATGTTAACTAACTTTCCGTTAACTGTAACGAATTTGTGGTCAACGATCTGTCTTGCTTCTCTTCTGGTTCTTGCAAATCCAAGACGGAAGATAACATTATCAAGACGGCTCTCTAAGATAGTCATCAGGTTTGTACCTGTCATACCTTTCATCTGGTCTGCTTTATCATAATAGTTACGGAATGGTTTCTCTAATACTCCGTAAATGAATTTTGCTTTCTGTTTTTCGCGAAGCTGAAGGCCATACTCAGATACCTTCTTGTTCGCTCTCTTTAATTCTCTGTTAGATTTTTTATCATATCCCAAATAACTTGGCTCTAAACCAAGAGATCTGCATCTTTTCAGAACAGGAACTTTATTTACTGCCATTTTAGATATCCCTCCTAATTATACTCTACGACGTTTTGGTGGACGACATCCATTATGAGGAACTGGAGTTACGTCACGAATAGAAAGAACTTCAAGTCCGGCTGCCTGAAGGGCACGGATTGCTGCTTCTCTTCCTGATCCTGGTCCTTTAACCATAACATCAACTGTTTTTAATCCATGTATAAGAGCTGCTTTTGTAGCAGTTTCTGCTGCCATCTGTGCAGCATATGGAGTAGATTTCTTTGAACCTCTAAATCCAAGACCACCGGCACTTGCCCATGATAATGCATTACCTTCAGCATCTGTTAATGTAACGATGGTGTTATTGAAGGATGCCTGAATATGTGCCTGTCCATGTTCAACGTTTTTTCTTACACGCTTTTTTGTCACTTTTTTTGTAACTTTAGCCATATCTAAACTAACCTACTTTCTTAAATTTAAAATTATAAAGTTGCCAAGAATTATTTTTTCTTGTTTGCAACAGTTCTCTTAGGACCTTTTCTTGTTCTTGCATTGGTCTTTGTTTTCTGACCACGAACCGGAAGTCCTTTTCTATGACGGATTCCACGATAGCATCCGATTTCCTGTAATCTCTTGATATCAAGAGCTGTCTGACGTCTTAAGTCACCTTCTACAACCTGAGTCTCATCGATTACTGCACTAATTCTTTTTACCTCGTCGTCAGTTAAGTCTCTGCAACGGGTATCAGGATTAACGTTTGCCTCAGCAAGGATACGGTCAGCACTAACTCTGCCGATTCCATAGATATAAGTCAAACCAATCTCAACACGTTTTTCTCTTGGTAAATCTACACCTGCAATACGAGCCATGTGTGTTTACACCTCCATATAGATTTCTTTGTTAATAGTAAGGAATTCCAAAGACCCATGCAGCTGCGGTTTCCCGCCCTGAAATGTGTGCATACACCTTTTTCTTCCTATAGTAATGATTGCTTAGCAATCCCAGCCACAATCTGCTGCATCCTCTCGGTATGTAAGGACTGCGCAACAGACCACGCGCGTTCGCGTTATATTATGAACAGCACATTCTCATGCGCTGCAGCCGCACATAATTTTTCAAACAAAGCGGAAATTAACCCTGTCTCTGTTTGTGCTTAGGGTTTTCACAGATGATTCTGATGCTTCCCTTTCTTTTGATAACTTTGCACTTCTCGCAAATAGGTTTAACTGATGATCTTACCTTCACAGCATAATCCTCCTTTCTACTTGCCTGCGCCCCGGAAAACCTGTTTCCATGGGTATTTCTCTTTTCTTTCTGCTAAACAGCATAATATGCCCTTGTTTTCACAAAAGCGTCCATTTAGCATTTTAGCATAGAGAATCCGAAAAATCAACTACTTTTCTCGAATTTTCTCCTTATTTATCTCTCCAGATAATTCTGCCCTTTGTCAGATCATATGGAGACATCTCAATCGTAACCTTATCACCTGGTAAGATACGAATGAAATTCATTCTTAATTTGCCGCTGATATGCGCCAGTACCTGATGGCCATTCTCAAGCTGCACCTGAAACATTGCGTTTGGAAGCTTTTCCAAAATTGTTCCTTCTACTTCAATTACATCTGCCTTTGACATTTTCTTTCCTCCTGCTAAATCAATCTTTTCTGGTTAATATATATTGCTCATAAGCCTTAATCAGCTTTGCTGCTTTTGCATTTTCTGTAAGCCCCGGTTTATTTACTGCTTCTAAGACTTCCTGCGGAAGCTTTTTTACAAGCTGTACATGTTTGTAGCTTTTCTTTCTCGGCCGGTCACAGGTTCTTGTGGTTCCATTTACAAGATAGACGAATTTTTCATCCTGTGACTGCACTACATAGTACTGATTCCGGTCGTGACCTGCCTTTACTCTTGCCAGATACATTCTCTTTCCTCCTCTGTCAATGTAAGGATTTCCGGTCTTCCTTCTGTAATCAAAATGGTGTTTTCATAATGTGCAGATAAGGAACCATCGTAGGTTACTACTGTCCATTCATCATCCATCCATTCCACATCCGGGCTTCCGGCATTTATCATCGGCTCAACTGCCAATGTCATTCCTGCCTTCAGCTTCAGTCCTCTTCTCCACTGACGGAAATTCGGAATCTCCGGTTCCTCATGAAGGTGGGTTCCAATGCCATGCCCTACCAGATCATATACAACTCCGTAGCCGTAGCTTTCTGCATAATCTCCGATTGCTCCTGAGATTTCATAAAGCCTTCTTCCGGCTCTTGCATACTGCATTCCCTGGAAAAAGCTTTCCCGGGTTCTTTCTATTAAAAGAGCAGCCTCTTTACTGATTTCACCAACTCCATGGGTTCTTGCCGCATCGGAATGATATCCCTTATAGATAAGACCGGTATCAAGGCTTACGATATCGCCTTCCTTAATAATATGGTCTTTTCTTGGAATTCCATGAACAACTTCGTCGTTGACCGATACACAGACGGATGCCGGATAGCCCTGATAATTCAGGAAATTCGGTTCGCAGCCAAGGCTGCGGATGGTCTCTTCTCCGATTTTATCAATCTCCCATGTGCTGATTCCAGGTTTGATTGCACGTTCCAGTTCCTGATGTACTTTAGCAAGATACTTTCCTGCCTGACGCATCAGCTCTATTTCTTCTGCTGATTTAATCGTAACCGACATTATTTACGCTCCTAAGATTGTAACGATGGCTTTGAATACTTCATCCATCGGCTGTGTTCCGTCTACAGATTTTAAAATGCCCTGATTCTTATAATAATCAATCAATGGCTGTGTTTGCTCATGATATACTTTTAATCTCTTCTGAACTGTCTCTGGCTTATCATCTTCACGTAATACGATTTCGCTGCCACAACGGTCACAGATTCCTTCTACCTTTGGTGGAATGGAAATAAGATGATAGGTTGCTCCACAATTTAAGCAGGCTCTTCTGCCGCTCATACGATTTACGATATTTTCGTCTGGAACATCTACATCAATTGCATAGTCCATCTTCTCGTTTATTTTACCAAGTGCTGCATCCAATGCTTCTGCCTGAGGAATGGTTCTTGGAAAACCGTCCAGTACGAAGCCGTTCTTGCAGTCATCCTGCTGTATTCTGTCCATTACCAGATCACAGGTTAATTCATCCGGAACTAAAGCTCCCTGGTCCATATACTGTTTTGCTTTCTTGCCTAATTCTGTTCCGTTTTTGATATTTGCACGGAAAATATCTCCTGTTGAGATGTGTGGAATAGAATATTTATCTGCAATCTGTTTTGCCTGTGTACCTTTACCAGCACCCGGCGCTCCTAACATAATAATTTTCATATAAAGAAAACCTCCTGTTTACCTTCTTCTTTGCAAGCTAATCTGCTTTTTCTTCTATAAACAACTTTAGTGCACCACAGGAGACGCTGCATTTGCAGCACCCCCTTCTGGTACACATTAGTCATTCAAAAATCCTTTATAGTAACGAACTAACATCTGGGATTCGATCTGTTTAATTGTCTCGATAACAACACCTACGATAATGATGATAGATGTTCCACCGAAAGATACGTTTGCTTTAAATACTCCATTGAAGAAGATTGGAATAACTGCAACAATGGATAAGCCTGCCGCACCGATAAAGACAATGTAATTTAAAATCCGATTCAGATAATCGCTGGTTGGTTTTCCAGGTCTGATACCCGGGATAAATCCACCCTGTCTCTTCATGTTGTTCGCAATCTCCAGCGGATTGAATGTAATGGATGTATAGAAGTATGCAAATGCAATAATCAATACAAGATATACAGCCAAACCAATGCTGTAGATTGGCTCCTGTGGGTTGCACCAGTTAGACTGGGATAATCCCTTTAAAATCTTACTGCCAATTCCTGTTCCATTGCCCTTTCCTAAGAGAGACGCAATAACAACCGGGAACTGCATTAAAGACTGTGCGAAGATAACCGGGATAACTCCACCGGTATTTACTTTCAGAGGAATATGCGTAGACTGACCGCCTACCTGTTTTCTTCCCTGAATTTTCTTCGAATATTGTACCGGAATCTTTCTCTGAGCTGCCTGAAGGACAACGACAAAGACAACGGTTACTAAAATGATTGCTGCGATAATTACTACTGCAAGAACTGCTTTTGCAGGAATCTTTCCTTTTACAAACTGCTCATACAGTGTTCCAAAATCGCTAGGAATTCGTGAAATAATGTTGATTACAAGTACGATAGAAATACCGTTTCCAACACCCTTTTCCGTAATTCTCTCACCAATCCACATAAGTACTGCAGAACCTGCTGTCAAGGTTACAATTACCTGAAGAACCGTAAGCCATCCTTTATCGGTCAGATAACCGCTTCTGGAGAATCCGATTGCCATTGCAATTGCTTCGATTAAAGCCAGAGCAACAGTCACATAACGTGTAATCTCTGCAATTTTCTTTCTTCCTTCTTCGCCGTCACGCTGCATCTCTTCCAGTTTTGGAATTGCAATCGTCAACAGCTGCATGATGATGGAAGATGTGATATATGGTGTGATATTCAATGCAAAGACGGACATCTGTAAGAATGAACCGCCTGTTACTGCATCGAAAAAGTTAAACGCATCACTACTCTGATTAGCAAACCAGTCTGCAAACACATTCCGGTCAACACCCGGAATCGGTAACTGTGAACCGATTCGGATGATAATCAGCATAAAAAAGGTAAATAAAATTCTATTTCTAATATCTTTTACTTTAAATGCGTTACGAACTGTATCAAACATTAGATCACCTCAGCTTTTCCACCAAGAGCCTCGATTTTTTCTTTTGCGCTTGCGCTGAATGCATTAGCCTGAACTGTGAGCTTCTTAGTAAGTTCGCCGTTTCCAAGGATCTTAACTCCATCTCTTGGATTCTTTACGATACCTTTTTCCAGTAAAGTTTCAACAGATACTACTGCATCGTTGTCAAATACTTCAAGAGCAGATACATTGATTCCAACGATAGTCTTGGAATTAATACATTTGAAACCTCTCTTCGGTAATCTTCTGTATAAAGGCATCTGGCCACCTTCAAAGCCTGGTCTTGGAGCTCCGGAACGAGCTTTCTGTCCCTTGTGTCCTTTACCAGCGGTCTTACCGTTTCCTGAACCGTGACCACGGCCTCTTCTGAAATTATCACTATGCTTAGAACCTAATGCCGGCTGTAAATTGGATAAATCCATTTCTGGCACCTCCTTATCTCTATAATTAGATTTCTTCTACTTTCACTAAATGTCTTACCTGCTGAATCATTCCTCTAACAGCTTTGTTATCCGGACGTTCAACTGATGCGCCAATTTTCTTAAGACCTAATGCTTCTACTGTCTTTTTATTCTTTGGCACTGCACCGATAGTAGATTTTACGAGTGTAATTTTTAAATTTGCCATTTCTTATTCCTCCTTAACCTACTACTTCTTCTACAGATAATCCACGAAGTTTTGCAACTTCTTCCGGGGATTTCAGTTTGCTTAAAGCATCGATAGTAGCAAGTACTACGTTCTGCTTATTATTGGAACCAAGAGATTTTGTACGAATATTCTCGATTCCTGCCAGCTCACATACGTTACGAGCCGGACCGCCTGCGATAACACCGGTACCTTCTGGAGCTCTCTTTAATAAAACAGATGCACCAGTATGTTTTCCGCTGATATCATGAGTAATACTATTGTTCTCATCTAATTTTACAGTGATAAGTTTTTTCATAGCATCTTCTTTTCCTTTGCGGATTGCTTCAGGAATTTCAGTTGCTTTTCCAAGTCCTGCGCCCACATGACCATTGCCGTCACCAACAACAACAAGAGCTGTGAAACGCATGTTACGTCCACCTTTTACAACTTTCGTAACGCGCTTGATTGATACCACTTTTTCTGTTAATTCTAATTGACTAGCATCAATAATTGTACGTTTCATGTACTGTTTTCCTCCTTATTAGAATTCTAATCCAGCTTCTCTTGCTGCGTCAGCTAATGCTTTTACTTTTCCGGAATATATGAAACCGCCTCTATCAAAGACAACTGTTGTAATACCTTTTTCTAATGCTTTCTTTGCAATTGCAGTACCAACCTGTGCTGCTGCATCAACGTTATTAGTCTTCTCGCAAGCTGCTTTTACATCTTTATCCATTGTAGATGCTGCTACGAGGGTATTGCCAACTGTATCGTCAATAATCTGAGCGTACATATGATTATTACTTCTAAACACAGCTAAACGTGGTCTCTCTGCTGTTCCAGCCAGGCGATTACGCAGTCTTCTATGTTTATTTTCACGAGCTGCTGTTCTTGATTCTTTATTAACCATCTCTCGTCACTCCTTTAATTATTTCTTACCAGTTTTACCAACTTTACGTCTAATAACTTCATCAGCATATTTGATACCTTTTCCTTTGTAAGGTTCAGGTCTTCTCTTATCTCTGATTTCAGCTGCGTACTGGCCAACTTTTTCTTTATCGATACCTTTGATGATAATCTTGTTACCATCTACTGTAGACTCTAATCCTTCTGGATCTTCCATCTCTACCGGATGAGAATATCCAAGGTTTAATGTAAGTTTCTTTCCTGCTTTAGATGCTCTGTAACCTACACCATTTACTTCAAGTTCTTTGGTAAATCCATCTGTTACACCAACAACCATGTTGTGAATCAGTGTTCTTGTTAATCCGTGTAAGGATTTCATTTTCTTCAAATCATTTGGTCTTGTAACGGTTACTTCAGAACCTTCTACTTTGATTTCCATCTCGGATGGTAATACTCTGCTTAATGTTCCTTTTGGACCCTTTACAGTCACCTGATTATTTTCTGCTAATTCCACAGTAACACCTGCTGGAATTGCGATTGGCATTCTTCCAATTCGTGACATGCCCGTACCTCCTGTATAATTTGTGGTTTATTGTTACCTGCGCTATGCCTTAAGAATATACTCTTAAGGTAGTTCTGCTCGCTAACTTCGCGCTGCACCCCAAAGGGCTTGCGCTCAGTAATCTCACAGAACGGCTTTCACACTAGCCTCAATCTTCGCCTGCGGCTCGATTTCATCAAGTGTTCAATGCCTACCAAACAAATGCTAATACTTCGCCACCAACCTGAAGCTTTCTAGCCTCTTTGTCAGTGATGATTCCCTGGTTTGTGGAAAGAATTGCGATTCCAAGTCCACCAAGTACCTTAGGAAGATTATCTTTACCAGCGTATACACGAAGTCCTGGTTTAGAAATTCTCTTCAGTCCGGTAATAATCTTTTCATTCTTATCTGCACCATATTTTAAGGTTACACGAATGGTCTTAAAGATTCCATCTTCAATGATGTCATATTTTGCAATGTATCCTTCTCTTACTAAAATGTCTGCGATTGCCACTTTGATTTTAGAAGCCGGGATATCAACTGTATCATGTTTTGCAGTGTTTGCATTACGGATTCTTGTAAGCATATCTGCAATTGGATCACTTGTCATTGTCATGATGTGTCTGCCTCCTATTATTCTTCTCTTTCTTTGTTGTAGATGTTCTCCGTCAAGTTCGACCTACACCACAAGGGCTTCGGTCTCACTCAATTTAAGAGAATGGCTTTACAGCCTACCAGCTTGCTTTCTTTACACCCGGAATCTGACCTTTGTAAGCCAGTTCACGGAAGCAAACTCTACAGATTCCATATTTTCTTAAATATGCATGTGGACGACCACAGATTCTGCAACGATTGTATTCTCTAGAAGAGAATTTCTGTTTACGCTGCTGTTTTACTTTCATAGAAGTCTTTGCCATTTAAATTCCCTCCTGTCTTATTTAGCGAATGGCATATTGAATAATGTCAATAATTCGCGTGCTTCTTCGTCTGTCTTTGCAGTTGTTACGAAAATAATATCCATTCCTCTTACTTTATCAACCTTATCGAATTCAATTTCAGGGAAAATGATCTGCTCTTTGATACCAAGAGCGTAGTTACCTCTACCGTCGAAAGCGTTCGGATTAACTCCTCTGAAGTCACGTACTCGTGGTAAAGCTAAGTTTACCAGACGGTCTACGAACTCATACATCTTCTCGCCTCTTAAAGTAACTTTACATCCGATCGGCATTCCTTCTCTTAACTTGAAGTTAGCGATGGAATTCTTTGCCTTTGTAGTAACTGGTTTCTGACCGGAAATTGTTTCCATATCTTTCATAGCTGACTCTAAGATTTTAGCGTTTTCTTTTGCTTCACCAACACCCATGTTGATAACAATCTTAGAAAGCTTTGGTACTTCCATAATGTTTTTATAGCCGAACTTTTTGGTCATTGCATCAATGATCTCGTTCTGGTACTGATCTTTAAGTCTACTCAACTTGCTGCTCCTCCTCTCTTACGATTAATCGATTACATCACCTGTAGATTTTGCATAACGTACTTTCTTATCTCCATCCATTTTGAAACCTACACGGGTAGCTTTTCCTTTGTGAAGATACATTACGTTAGAAGCATCAATAGGTCCTTCCTGATGGATGATTCCACCCTGCTGGTTAGCCATGCTTGGTTTTGCATGTTTTGTTACCATATTGATACCTTCAACAAGTAAAGTATTGTTTTTCTTATTTACAGCAATTACTTTGCCTTCTTTGTCTTTGTCTTTTCCAGCGATTACCTTTACAGTATCACCTTTTTTAATTTTCAAGCTTGCCATTTTCGGGTACCTCCTACAATACTTCCGGAGCCAGAGAAACAATTTTCATAAACTGTTTTTCACGAAGCTCTCTTGCTACTGGTCCAAAAATACGAGTTCCTCTTGGGGTTTTATCATCTTTGATAATAACTGCAGCGTTTTCATCGAATTTGATATAAGAGCCATCTTTACGACGAGCACCTTTTACTGTACGAACAACGACTGCCTTTACAACGTCACCTTTTTTAACAACGCCGCCTGGTGTTGCATCTTTAACAGTAGCTGTAATTACATCACCAATATTTGCATATCTTCTGGTTGAACCGCCCATAACACGGATGCACAGCAATTCTTTTGCTCCAGTGTTATCAGCAACCTTAAGTCTGGTTTCCTGTTGTACCATGCCGGTAGCCTCCTTCTATTATTTTGCTCTTTCCATAATCTCTACAAGTCTCCATCTCTTATCTTTAGAGAGTGGTCTTGTTTCCATTACTCTGACGGTATCACCGATTTTACACTCGTTGTTCTCATCATGAGCTTTTAATTTGTATGTCTTCTTTACGATCTTGTTATATAATGCATGTCTTACGTTATCTTTAACAGCAACAACAATGGTCTTATCCATTTTATCACTTACAACAACGCCTACACGTGTTTTTCTAAGATTTCTTTCTTCCACGACGAATCTCCTTTCATTTATGATTGCCTGTTTGCCTGCTTAAGCAGGTATGATTCTTTTGAAATTATTCAGCAACTTTTTCTTTCTGAGTAATAACGGTCTGGATTCTGGCAATATTCTTTCTAACTTCTTTGATTCTGCTCGTGTTATCCAGCTGATTTGTTGCGTTCTGGAATCTCAAATTGAAAAGTTCTTTTTTAGCTTCAACCAACTGCATTTTTAAATCAGCAGCGGACTGTGTGTTTAATTCTTCTAAATATTTACTAGTTTTCATTTGATTCACCGCCTTCTAAGTCTGCACGAGAAACCACTTTGCATTTACAAGGTAATTTGTGTGTAGCAAGACGTAATGCCTCTTTTGCAACCTCATCAGATACATCAGAGATTTCAAATAATACACGTCCTGGTTTTACTACAGCTACCCAGTACTCTAAAGTTCCTTTTCCGGAACCCATACGGGTTTCTGCTGGTTTTGCAGTTACTGGTTTGTCTGGGAAAATTTTAATCCAGACACGGCCACCACGCTTGATATATCTTGTCATAGCAATACGGGCTGCCTCAATCTGATTGGAACGAATCCAGCATGGTTCAAGTGCTACGATACCGTAGGAACCATTTGTAATTTTATTTCCTCTCATCGCTTTTCCGGCCATAGAACCACGGAACTGTTTACGATGTTTTACTCTCTTAGGCATTAACATTACTGAACTCCTCCTTCCTTATTTCCTTTTGTAGGAAGTACTTCTCCTTTATAAATCCAAACTTTAACACCGACTTTACCGTATGTGGTGTCTGCTTCAGCAAATCCATACTCGATATCTGCTCTTAATGTCTGAAGTGGAATAGTTCCTTCTGAATAGAACTCGGTACGAGCCATATCAGCTCCGCCAAGACGTCCGGATACGGATGCCTTAATACCCTTTGCTCCAGCTTTCATACATCTTCCCATGCAGGATTTCATCGCTCTACGGAAGGAAACACGGTTCTCTAACTGAAGTGCAATGTTCTCAGCTACTAACTGAGCATCTTTGTCTGGTCTCTTTACTTCTTTGATATCTACAACAAGTTTCTTGTCTGTAAATTTCTGTAATTCAGCTTTTACTTTCTCGATTTCAGCTCCGCCTTTACCGATTACAACGCCCGGCTTAGCTGTGTAAAGGATAACCTTTACTCTGTCGGATGCTCTTTCGATTTCAATCTTAGAAACACCTGCAGCATATAATTTCTTTTTCAGAAATGTTCTGATGTTATAGTCTTCTACTAAGAAATCAGCAAAATCAGATTCTGCGTACCATTTGGAATCCCAGTCTTTGATAACGCCGACTCTTAAGCCATGAGGATTAACCTTCTGTCCCATGTTTGCCCTCCTATCTTTCATTCAGCACAATTGTTAAGTGGCTTGTTCTCTTCTCGATTCTGTAAGCTCTACCCTGTGCTCTTGGTCTGATTCTCTTCATTGTTGGTCCTTTGTTTGCGTAGCACTCCTCAACATAAAGGTTTTCTGTGCTCATTCCGTTATTGTTCTCTGCATTTGCAATAGCAGATTTTAATAACTTCTCTATTACGCTTGATGCGTATCTTGGATTGTAAGTTACAATCGCAAGTGCTGTCTCAACATCTTTACCGCGGATAGCATCTAATACGAAACAAGCTTTCTGAACTGACATTCTTGCATAAGACAACTTTGCGGAAGGTCTAGTATCTTTTACTGCATTTCTTTCTCTCTTAATCTGACTTCTATGTCCTTTTGCCATGAGTGAAACCTCCTTTCAAAATTCTATTTATCTAACGCCTGATTTCTTCTCGTCTTTTCCATGGCCTCTGTAAGTTCTTGTTGCTACGAACTCACCGAGTTTGTGTCCAACCATATCCTCTGTGACATATACAGGAACATGTTTTCTTCCGTCATGAACAGCAATTGTATGTCCAACGAAGGATGGGAAAATTGTGGAACGACGTGACCATGTCTTGATAACTGATTTATCATTTGCTGCGTTCATAGCATCTACTTTTTTCAGTAAGCTTTCGTCTGCAAATGGTCCTTTTTTAAGTGATCTTGCCATTTTATTTCCTCCTATCTACTATTTAATAGCTCTGCCGTCTCTTCTTCTTACGATTAACTTGTTAGAAGCTTTTTTCTTCTTACGTGTCTTAAGTCCAAGAGCAGGTTTGCCCCAAGGTGTACATGGACCTGGACGTCCAACTGGTGCCTTACCTTCTCCACCACCATGTGGATGGTCATTCGGGTTCATAACAGAACCGCGGACTGTCGGGCGGATACCCATGTGACGTTTACGTCCTGCTTTACCGATATTTACAAGGTTGTGGTCACCGTTACCGATTACACCAATGGATGCACGGCAGTTCAGAGGAACCATTCTCATTTCTCCTGAAGGAAGACGAAGTGTTGCGTATTTTCCTTCTTTAGCCATCAACTGTGCGCTGTTACCTGCAGAACGTACTAACTGTCCGCCCTTGCCAGCGTATAACTCAATGTTGTGTACCTGGGTACCTACCGGGATGTTCTCCAGTGGTAAGCAGTTTCCAACTCTTACTTCTGCTTCTGCTCCGTTCATAACAGTCATTCCGTCTGTTAATCCTTCTGGAGCAAGGATATATGCTTTCTCGCCATCTGCATAACTGATTAAAGCGATGTTAGCTGTTCTGTTTGGATCGTACTCGATTCCGATTACAGTTGCCGGGATACCATCTTTTCTTCTCTTGAAGTCGATGATTCTGTATTTTCTTCTGTTTCCACCACCCTGGTGTCTTACTGTGATTTTACCCTGATTGTTACGACCGGAGTTCTTCTTTAAAGAAGTTGTAAGGGATTTCTCAGGAGTCTTCTTTGTGATTTCAGAGAAATCAGATCCAGTCATATTTCTTCTGGAAGGTGTATATGGGTTGTATGTCTTAATTCCCATTGTTTTTCTCCTTTCAATAAATAAGTTTATTATCGCACTTTTCTGTGCCTAGCTGAGTTTCCCGGATTTTACAGTCCGGAGAAAATCTCGATATCTGCACTATCTTCTGTTAACTGAACGATAGCTTTCTTTGTTTTCGCAGTTTTTCCAACTACAGCACCACGTCTTTTGTTCTTGCCTTCCTGGTTCATTGTGTTAACCTTGGCAACCTTAGCGCCTTCGAACATTTTCTCAACTGCTTCTTTGATCATGGTTTTGTTAGCTTCCGGATGTACTAAGAAAGTATATTTCTTTTCTCCCATAGCTGCCATACTCTTCTCAGTTACTACTGGTTTGAGGATTACATCATAATACTGTACGTTTGCCATTATGCATACACCTCCTCGATTTTTTCAACAGCAGCCTTTGTTGCTACTACTGTGTCATATTTCAATACATCAAATACGTTCATTTCGCTGGTCTGTGTTGTCTTAACAGTTGCAATGTTTGCAGCGGATTTGATTACGTTTGTATCCATATCGCCTAAAATAACTAATGCTTTGTCTGCTTTCAGATTGTTCATAACCTCTGCGAATTTCTTTGTTTTGATTTCGTCTAATTTCAGCTCATCAACAACGATGAATTTATTCTCCTGAACTTTAGATGTTAAAACAGATTTTAAAGCTGCTCTCTTTTCTTTCTTGTTTAATTTGAAAGAATAGTCTCTTGGTACTGGAGCGAATACTGTACCACCGCCAGTCCACTGTGGAGATCTTGTTGAACCCTGTCTTGCATGACCAGTTCCTTTCTGTCTCCAAGGTTTTCTTCCGCCACCGGATACTTCAGAACGTGTCTTAGCTTTCTGAGTTCCCTGACGATTGTTAGCTAACTGCTGAACTACTGCCATGTGTACCAGATGTTCGTTAATTTCTACACCGAATACAGCATCGTTTAAGTCCATATTGCCAACTTCTTTGCCTTCCATATTATAAACAGATACTTTAGCCATCTGTGTGTTCCTCCTTTCTTAAATGCACTATTTTGCTGCTTTTACTGATTCTTTGATTGTTACTAAAGCTTTCTTAGGTCCTGGAACAGCACCTTTGATTAAAAGCAGGTTGTTCTCTGCGTCTACTCTTACAACTTCAAGGTTCTGAGTTGTAATCTTAACGCTTCCCATATGTCCTGGCATTCCTTTGCCCTTGAATACACGGCTAGGTGTAGAACAGGAACCATTGGAACCCTGATGACGATGGAATTTAGAACCGTGAGCCATAGGTCCTCTATGCTGACCAAGTCTCTTAATAGCGCCCTGGAATCCTTTACCTTTAGAAATTGCAGTTGCGTCTACATGATCGCCTTCTGCAAAGATATCTGCTTTGATTTCATCTGCAAGATTATAATCAGCTGCATTTTCAAGCTTGAACTCTCTTACAAATCTCTTTCCAGACACACCAGCTTTTTTGAAATGTCCCATTTCAGCTTTGTTTACGCCATGTCTGTTTCTGATTTCTTTCTTACCGTTGGCATCTTTGTTTACAACTTTTTCTTTCTTGTCAACAAAACCAACCTGTACTGCACTGTATCCGTCGTTTTCAACAGTTTTAATCTGTGTTACTACACAAGGACCAGCCTGTAATACAGTTACCGGCACTAATACGCCGTCTGCATTGAAGATTTGAGTCATTCCGACTTTTGTTGCTAAAATTGCTTTCTTCATTATCTTTCCTCCTGTTTTTTCTACAGCGGAACGGTTTCCCGTTCATCCTAGAAAGCCTTGCGGCCCCTCAGGATTTACTACTTGTTTTGACTTTATTTCATTTTGATATCGATGTAGACACCAGCCGGCATTTCTAATCTTGATAATGCATCAACTGTTTTCTGTGTCGGAGCAATGATATCAATCAGTCTCTTATGAGTTCTCTGCTCGAACTGTTCTCTGGAATCTTTGTACTTGTGTACTGCTCTAAGAATGGTAACTACCTCTTTCTTAGTTGGCAGCGGCACCGGTCCGCTCACCTGTGATCCGTTTTTCTTTACAGTCTCGATGATTTTTTTTGCTGATGAATCTACTAATTCGTGATCATAAGCTTTCAATGTGATTCTCATTACTTGACTTGCCATAAAAAAAGTCGCCTCCTTTTCGCACTTTAATTCAGTACGACAAGCGGTGACTGTACACTTCTCCGTGTGTGTCATAAGCTTTACACACGTTGTTTCTACCTCTGTAGACCATATTCGTGATACAGTGACTTGTCGCCAGTTTCCTAACTTGACATTCGCTCCACGGAAAACCTGCCACAGTGGGCAGCAACCTCACGCTTCTACGCTATCAATGTCACAGCAAGGATTAGTATACACGACAGGTTACGCTTTTGCAATACTTTTTTTAGAAAAATTGTATTTTTTTGTGTACAATCCATTTCCTATCTTTTTTACGGTATTTTTCACTTCTGCCTTGTTTTTTCATTATAAAAAGCTGTTTACTTGCCGGCATCCTTTTGCCATTGCAAATAAACAGCTTTTCTTTTCTATTATAATTCTATGCTCTTGTCAGCAACATCTGCAAATTCTTTCTGCATTTCCTCGCTTGGTGCTTTGGTGCAAAGACTCACAATTACGATACAGATTAAACTTAAGAAGAATCCTACCAGAAGGGAATAGATTCCGGTTCCGGTTCCAAGTGTTACCATGGCACCGTCTGCGTTTTTCATCAAAGGAATATAATCCCAGATGATAACTGTCAGACCGCCGGATATAATTCCTGCAATTGCTCCCGGTTTGTTCGTACGCTTCCAGAACAGGGATAATACTACCAGTGGTCCAAATGCGGCGCCAAAGCCTGCCCATGCATTGGATACCAGTCCCATGATGGAGTTGTTCGGATTCAGTGCAATGATATAAGCAATAATCGCAACTACCACTACGGTAATACGGCTGACCATAAGGACCTTTTTATCACTTGCTTCTTTATTTACTACACCTTTGTATATATCTTCTGATACGGAAGATGCGGTTACTAAAAGCTGTGAATCTGCAGTAGACATAATTGCTGCAAGGATTCCGCACAGGAAGATTCCTGCAACAAACGGCAATGCATACTGCTTCGTAAACAAATGTGTAATCATATTAATGAATACATTTTCCGCAGAATCTGCCCCGGCGCTTCCAAGCACTTCCGGATACAGGTACGCTCTTCCAACCACACCGATGATGCAGGCAAAGGTTAAGGATAATGCTACCCAGACAATTGCAATACCTTTGGATTTCTTTAATTCTTTCTGGCTCTTTACCGCCATAAATCTAGTCAGGATATGAGGCATTCCGCAATATCCCAATCCCCATGCGAGCTGCGAAATAATATCGATGGCACGATATGGCTCTCCACCATTCTGCCAGAGGCTCATATAGGAATCGCTTCCTCCCGCTACTCCGCTGGCATCTAAAAGTTCTCTTAATCCGCCATTGCCACTTACCACCGCATATGCCATCAGAGGCACTGCAAGAAGCGCAACCAGCATCAGCATTCCCTGGATAAAGTCTGTTACACATACTGCCATAAAACCTCCCATGAAGGTATACAGTAAAATAACAACTGCACCGATGGTTAAAGCTACGGTATAATCAACACCGGTTACTGCATGGAACAATTTTCCGCCTGCTGCAAATGCAGATGCAGTATATACCAGGAAGAATACGACTATTACTATAGAAGAAATACACAACAACACATTCTTCTTATCATGGAAACGATTCTGGAAATACTCCGGTAAAGTCAGGGAGTTATTGGCACGGATGGTATATCTGCGCAGTCTTCCGGAAATAAATATCCAGTTGCAGACCGTTCCAATAAACAGTCCAATAGCAATCCATGCCTGACCGGTTCCAAATGCATATACCGCACCCGGAAGTCCCATCAGAAGCCATCCGCTCATATCAGATGCCTGTGCACTTAATGCTGCCACCCAGCCGCTTAAGCCTCTTCCTCCAAGAAAATAATCTTCTGAATTCTTTGTACTTTTCATATATTTCGCACCTATGGCAATCATCACACCCATATATACCACAAATGCTGCAAGAATCCACAGCACGTTACTGTTAAACATAAAATGTCCTCCTCTTAAATTACTTAATATTTAGAATAGCAATTGTTTGTTTTGTTGTAAAGTCTTATTTTATTTTGCCGATATTATTTATATAGTAGATTCTCATAAACGGCATATGTGAAAATGGATTTTCACAGAACTTTTCAAGGAGGAAAAGATATGAATCTCAAACTCGAAAATTCACTTGTGGTTCTTTCCCAACGGAAAAAGGAACAAGGACTTCCGCAGCGTCCCACCAAAAAAGAACGGAACCAGGAGCTGACCCGGGAGGAACGCCTGTTACAGCATTATCAGGAACAGATTTCCCAGATGCATGAAAGTAATTTCCAGCAGGAGCTTCAGGCAAAATTAGATTCCGGTCAGGAATTAACTCCGGAGGAAGAACAGTATTTAGAAAAAGTCAATCCGGATGCCCTAAAAGAACATGAAAAGCTAAAGGAAGAAGTGGCAGCTTACCGTAAACAGCTTCAAAACTGCCGTACCAAAAAGGACGTTGAGAAGCTAAAACTCTATAAAATGGGGCAGTTTATGTCTGAGGTTAAGACGGTTTCCAATGACCCCCACATTCCAAAAGCCAAGAAAAAGGCTATGTTAGAGCAGATTTTAAAGCGTACCTATGCCATTGAAAAAGAACACAATGATTATACCAAGACGCCGGAATATCAGACAAAACCGGACAAAGAGCCTTACGAAGATGTAAGTCCAGCCGATAAGGACAAAAGTTCTGCCGATTCAACCGATGCAACGACATCCGATTCTACCGATAATGCAGAAATCTCTTCCGGTTCAGATTCTGCCGAAGAGTCTGTGGGTGCAGCGGATGATGGCTCAGATAAGCACACTGCCAATTTGGTCAAAGCAGAGCATGACGATAAGTCTGGTGAAGAACCTGTCACTGCTCAGTCTGTACGACGCGAAATTAATATCCATCTTTCCGGGCTACGCAAAAAAGCAGCTCATATTGATGCCAGCGTGTAAGGCAGATGGGGATTTCTTCTTATTTTATTGTTTACAGATATCAGGAAAACAGATAGAATGATATGATATAGGTGATTCGATGATATTTTTAAGGTTTTTGAGAGAAAGATGATTTCATTCACCAAAACTGAATACTACATAAGAGCTGCAAAGAGCACTACGAATTTCGATTTATCTTCTGTTTTATCTGGCAACCGCCGCAAATTCGCATCCATGCTCATCTGCGGCTCGCCGGTACATCCATGTACCAGCGTTGCCTGTTATCAGACGAAATTCAAGTGCTTCTGGCAGCTCTTATTATGTATTTACATTTTGGTGAATCAAATCATATCTTTCTGTCAACGACCTGAATACAATACATCTGCATTACCTTATATAATATAATGAATACAAAAGGGGGAGACATTTTATGCAATGTCAATCATGCGGAACACAATATCCAGATAACTTTAGAACCTGCCCGAACTGCGGTGCACCGGCTCCAATGCCAAACCAGCGTCCATACAACGGACAGCCAAATCCTTATAATGGACAGCCCCAATTTAATAACGCTCAGCAGAACCCTTATAATGGACAGCCTCAGTTTAACAATGCTCAGCAGAACCCTTATAATGGACAGCCTCAGTTTAACAATGCTCAGCAGAACCCTTATAATGGACAGCCTCAGTTTAACAATGCTCAGCAATATCCTTATGGCAATCCATACGCTGCACCGAATCAGGTTCCACAGGGAATGAGTAAACACGATTTCTATCATTCTCCACTCTGCAAGAAATACAGAGGAAATATTATTGCTTCTTCTGTTATCATTTATATATGTGTAGGAATTAATCTGCTTCTTATTGCTTTTTTACATAATTATACCTCACTGATTGATGCTGCAATTATGCTCGGACTCGGACTTGCTATTCATCTTGCGCAGAGCCGTGTATGCTCCATTTTACTTTGTGTCTATGGCGTCATTAATACCATTTTCGTATTCCTTTCGTCGGGAGAGTTTGGCGGATGGCTGATTCTTGTGGCAGCAATTTATGCTATTGTGGCAACTTTCCAGTATCAGGGTGCTTGGAATAAATATAGCAAGAGTGGTCAGATTCCTTATTAAAATATATCAATATAAGTGATTAAATTTAATCATACACAAATGTACTTTTTTGTGTTAGTATTACCAAAGACATTTGAAAAAGGCTATGAAAAGGAATAGTAACTGTCAGGAATTCTCTCAGAAAGCCGCCGGTTGATGCAAGACGGCAGAAGGAATACAGTGAACTCGCCTTGAAGCTGCCGGCTGAACCCTATAGTAGGTCGCGACGGACTCCCACCGTTACCCGGGAATAGCATGATAGTGCTAATGAGTGCATGTAACAACATGAAACAGAGTGGTACCGCGAAGGTTTTCTTTCGTCTCTATGATTCATCTTCGAATGATAGAGACGGAAGATTTTTTTTACGCAGGTTACGCTGCAACATAATCAGAATATTTTTTTGGAGGTTCAATATGAAAGGATACGAAAAATATCAGCGTGCATATTTTATGCCGCCTGAATGTACTTATGACTGGGTAAAGAAGGATTATATCGACAATCCGCCTATCTGGTGCTCCGTTGATTTACGTGATGGCAACCAGGCTCTGATTGAGCCGATGAGCTTAGAGGAAAAGCTGCAGTTCTTTGAAATGCTGGTTAAAATCGGTTTCAAAGAAATTGAAGTTGGTTTCCCTGCTGCTTCCGAGACAGAATACAACTTTATGCGCGCCTTAATCGACCGCAATATGATTCCGGACGATGTTACCGTCCAGGTTCTGACCCAGGCAAGAGAGCATATCATCAAGAAAACCTTTGAAGCGGTAAAAGGTGCTCCGCACGCAGTCATTCATCTTTACAATTCTACCTCTGTTGCACAGCGTGAGCAGGTATTTAAAAAGAGCAAAGAGGAAGTAAAACAGATTGCCATTGACGGGGCAAAGCTTTTGAATAAACTGGCTTCTGAGACCGAAGGAAACTTCTCCTTTGAATACAGCCCGGAAAGTTTCCCGGGAACTGAAGTGGACTATGCCGTGGAAGTCTGCAACGCAGTACTTGATGTATGGCAGCCAAAGGCTTCTAATAAAGCAATCATTAATATTCCAACCACTGTTGAAAATGCAATGCCGCATGTATTTGCCACTCAGGTAGAATACATTCACAAGCATTTGAAATATCGTGATGCCGTAACACTTTCCCTGCATCCACACAATGACCGTGGCTGCGGTGTCTGTGACGCAGAGCTTGGTATTCTTGCCGGAGCCGACCGTATCGAAGGAACTCTTTTCGGTAATGGTGAGCGTACCGGTAATGTAGATATCATCACTCTTGCCATGAACATGTTCTCACACGGCGTTGATCCGAAGCTTAACTTCTCCAACCTGCCTGCAATCCGTGAGAAATATGAAAATTTTACCAGAATGCACGTTTACGAACGTCAGCCATATGCCGGTGATCTGGTATTTACCGCTTTCTCCGGTTCCCATCAGGATGCCATTGCCAAAGGTATGGCATGGCGTGAAGAGAAAAAGCTCAACGAGTGGTCTGTCCCTTATCTTCCGGTTGACCCAATGGATGTGGGCAGAACTTACGATTCTGACGTTATCCGTATCAACAGCCAGTCCGGTAAAGGTGGCGTAAACTACATTTTGAAACAGAACTTTGGCATTTCTCTGCCAGAGAAAATGCGTGAGGAAGTCGGCTATCTGGTAAAACATGTTTCCGATGAAGAGCACAAAGAGCTGTCTCCACAGTGGGTATATGAAATCTTTGAAGATAAGTATGTAAAACGCCAGCCTTACTTCCAGATCGAAGAATGCCACTTCAAACAGGTGGATGGTATTATGGCAGAAGCTGCGATTGTTCATGGTGGGCAGAACCGCCTGGTAAGCGCCAACGGAAATGGCCGTCTGGATGCTGTCAGCAACATTATCAAACAGTACTTCGGCATCAGCTATGAGCTGTCCATATACGAAGAACACGCTTTGAGCCATGGTTCCTCTTCCAAGGCTATGTCCTATGTAGGAATCACCTGCTATGGTCAGATGTACTGGGGTGTTGGTATCGACGACGATATCATCAAATCCTCTATCAGCGCACTGGTTGTTGCAGTAAATCAGGTTCCTTCCATAAAATCCAGTGTTGAGATTCAGGATAAGCGCTTAATGGAAATGAAGAATTACATTCAGACAAACTACCAGACCGTCACCTTAGAGGATATGGCAAAACAGTTCCACCTCTCTGAGCCGTACATTTCCAAATATATTAAGGAAAAATCCGGTCAAACATTCGTTGAACTGGTTCAGGGTGTCCGCATGAAAAAAGCAAGAACTCTTTTAAAGAACGGAAATATGACTGTTGAAAACATTGCATACTCCGTGGGTTATCAGAATGTAGAGCATTTCAACCGCCTCTTTAAAAAGAAATACGAGATGACACCGGTACAGTACCGCAATTCCTGTAGTAAATAAATCCTGATTTAAGAATTTAATCAAAGAAACACGCTTAGACCTTGTACTAAAAAAGTACTCGGACTAAGCGTTTTTTCGTAGTTTCTATCTTCCCGGCAAACTGTTATTTCCAACCGGCCATCGGGTCTGATTAACTGCCGTATCTGATTGCAGCGATATCAGTCAGCTACGATATCAGGTCGACTGCCTTACAATCAATGTCGGGATTGTAATATAAGACTGGGCATACAGATTCGGTTTTCTGATTTTCTGGAGGATGTATTTTCCCGCCTGTATTCCCATGTCATACATATCAATATTTACTACGGTCAGCTGCGGCTTCAATATCTGTGAAAATGGATAATCATCAAAAGTAATGACCCTGATATCCGAAGGTATCTCTATTCCGGCATGATGTAATGCATTGACGCAGCCATAGGCAATGTAATTGTTGGCACAGATAATGCCATCCGGTCTTACTTTATTGGAAAGAATCTCTTTGGTCATCTCATATCCACTGTCACATTGGGATTCCCCTCGCTGCACATAATCTTTCGGCACCAGCACATCATGCTCATTCAGAACCGACAACACGCCGTCCAGACGGTGCATGGAAATCTTATCCTCTTCCGTTCCGCCAATAAATGCAAGGGACTGGCAGCCCTGCTCCAGCAGATGTTTCGCTGCCAGTTCACCCGCCAGGCGGTTATCAATATCAATCCAGCAGAAATGGCTGGTAAAGTTAGGATTGCCAATCACCAGATGGGGAATGGATTCCTGAAAAATCATTTCATCCAGTTCTTTAGAAATAACAGCCGCATGAATGATATAGCCGTCTGCCGCCTTCTCTTCTGCTGCTTTGTGGATATAATCCCTCGCTTCTACAGATGACATATTCTTTATTACAAGGCTATAGCCTTTTTCCGTTAAGACATGCTCCATCCCACACACCATTTCAAACATATGCGGGTTGGCAAATCCTGCATTCTTCCCCAGCGAGGTCACAAAGACAATGGTCTTTGTAGACTGTGTGACAAAATTTCTCGCGCGGAGGTTCGGATGGTAATCCAGTTCCTGCATGACCTTTTTCACCCGGTCTATGGTCTCCTGAGAAATGGAATAAGAGCCGTTCATAACCTTTGAGACCGTTGCCGTAGACACTCCCGCCTGCTTTGCCACATCCTTAATCGTAACCGCCATTTTCTGTCCTTTCTGCGCCAAAATAATTTTCCGCCATCATATCTGCATGCTATTGCCCGATATCCTGTTACCATGCAATGCGTGCTATCACTCTTCCACTCTGCCTTTCATTATTACATAACCGTAGCCGTCTAATTTGCTTCCCAGCAGTCCATGCACCAACAGAATCTCACTCTGTCCACTGCCCGACTCTGCCAGAAATGCTGCAACGTCCATCGGTTCTTCATTCCTGTTTATCATAACACGAATCCGTTCTGTGTCACTATATCTTTCATAAATATAGAACCCGCCTTTTTTCTGGGTATAAACCGTGCGGAAATCACCTCTTCGCAGCAGTTCTTCATGCAGGCGCAACCGAATCAGGCTTTGCATAAAGTCAAAAAGAGTATCGCCCGAATTCTGTTCACCAGATTTTTCCCGGAGTCCCTTTTCTTCCATTGTTTTTGCTTTGCATGCCTTTTTCCATGGCATTGCCTGCCGATAGTCCGCCTCTTCAATTCCAGTTACGCCAAGCTCATCACCATAGAAAATGGATGGCATACCCGGAAATGTCATCTGGAAAATCAGTGCCAGCCGGTACTGCCATTCATTTTCATTGCAAAGGGAATAGAACCGGCTCACATCATGGCTGTCTAAAAGGTTTAACTGTGCAAATACCGTCTGTTCCCGGTAACGCATCCGCATATTCGTAACCCGGCTGTCAAATGCTGCACTGCTGATACTCTCTTCTCCAAAGAAGCGTTTACAGTGTTTCCGGAAATCATAATTCATCGTTGAATCAAATATGGTTCCATCCAGCCAGTGATTGGCAGTCTCCCAGACTTCACCAATTAAGATTGCCTCCGGATTGGCTTCTTTTACCTCCCGGTAGAATCTGCGCCACAATGCATCATTAATCTCACTTGCCACATCTAACCGCCAGCCATCTGTGTGAAATTCTTCCACCCAGTATCTCCCTACTTTGCAGATAAAATCTGCTACTTCCGGGTTTGCCGTATCAAGCTTTGGCATCATCCGCTCGTAACCGAAGCACTCGTAATTCGGATACTCCTCCGGGTCTTCGGGGCGGATAACCGGGAATTGCAATCCATAGAACCAGTCCTTTTTATCGGATGCTTCGCCTTTCTGCACCACATCCTCAAATGCCGGGAAATGCCAGCCGCAATGGTTAAATACGCCATCAATAATCACCCGGATTCCGTTGGCATGGAAGGTGTCCACCAGCTCTTTAAAATCATCATTTGTTCCAAAGCATGGGTCAATGTGAAAATAATCCAGCAAATCATATTTATGATATTCGCCTGCTGCAAATATCGGATTAATGTAGATGGCATTGACGCCAAGGTTTTTCAGGTAATCCACATTTTCGGTAATGCCCTTAAGACAGCCTCCCAGCTTTCCTCTTACCACATTTCCTTCAAAGGCGGCTTCTGTTGGCTTGCCGCTGATATACGTTTTTCCTGTAGCAAAGCTGTCCGGAAAAATGTTGTAAATAACGGCATCCTTCGCCCACTCCGGCGGTCTTACAATGTCTGCTCTGTGATTAAAAGGAAGCTGGTAATATTCGGAGCGGTCATCCACCAGTTTTGCACTGAAGCAGTCTCCGTAATAATAGATTTCTTCCGTCCCACTTTCCAGCCTGAAATAATAGCACAGCCGCTTATAGGGGCGCACCAGCTTCACCTCATAATAGTCAAATAATTCACTGCCTGCCACCACATGCATTTCTGCTTCCGTGAAAATTACCGGTGTCAGGCGGCATGCCCGGTCTCCGAAATACAACCTGCAGCGTTTGATATCATCTTTGGCTGTACGGAGCCGGATTGTCACATGCTCTTCGTCTGTTCCATATGCATACTGTGACATGGGTATATGTAAAATTGCACTTTTGTTCATTCTCTGTCCAGCCTTTCTTAACCTTTTACACCTCCGGAGGTCAGTCCGGTTGTCATATTTTTCTGAAGTGCAAAGAACACAATCAGAATTGGTATCGATACCACAATGGACGCTGCCGCAAATATCGGCCAGCTTCCGCTCATTTCCGTTGCCTGCAGGGAATATAAGCCTGCTGCTAACGTATAGGTATCGGAACCTGTCATAAAATTAATTGCAAAAATGTATTCATTCCATACATAGATAAGCACCATCATGGCTGTTACTGCGATGGTCGGCTTTGCAAGCGGCAGTACGATTCTCGTCACAAGCTGCACCGGTGTTGTACCGTCAATCATTGCCGCCTCTTCAATTTCTACCGGAATCGTGTCAAAATATCCTTTCATATTCCACAGGGCAAATACTGCCATGGTTCCCGTGTATACAATAATCAGACCTGTTCTGGTATTAATCAGTCCCATGGGTGACAGCAGCTTATACAGCGCCGTCATGGAAAGCAGGGATGGAAATGCATAGAGCAGTATCAGTGTCCGAAGGATTGCTTTTCTGCCCGGAAATTCCTTTCTGGAGAAAACATATGCCGCCGGAATTCCTGTTCCAAGGGAAATTCCAAGGGTTACTACTGCTAATATCAGACTGTTTTTCAGCCACAGCATAATGGGTTTTTCCGTAAATACTGCTTTATAATTTGCCAGGGTGAAATGTTTCGGAAGGAAAGAAAAATTTGTACTCAATAAGCTGTTATCCGCATTTAGGGACACGGAAAATGCATACAATACCGGCACCAATACCACAAAGCAAAGCAGGATAAGAAAGATATTTGCAAAGACGAGTCCAATATTTTCTCTGGTTCGTTTCTTCATGTTAGTCCGTCTCCTCCTTTGGCTTCATATTGGTCAGCACAGAAAATACAATCAGAATGACAAATATTATCATGGAAATTGCAGAACTGTAGCCGTAATTGTTCGTTATAAATGCCTTTTCATAGGCATAGGTCAGGATTGTCTGCAGATTCGAACCGGTCTTGGCACCCACCTGCTGTGTCAGCAGGAACAGGATATCAAACTGCTTAAAGGTGGTAAATGTTGTAATTACAACCGATGGTGCAATGATTGGCTTAATCATCGGAATCGTAATATACCACATTTTTTGTAACCAGGTTGCTCCGTCCAAAACAGCACTTTCGTAAAAGCTCTTTTCAATACTCTGCAATGCACCGTCCATAATCGTTATCATAAATGGAAGTGCCAGCCAGAGGTTTACGGTGGTACAGCATAAAAATGCCATACCATCGCTGCCCAGCCATTTTACCGGCCCGATGTTGTACTTTGCCAGCCACTGATTGAGCAAACCGAACTGGGAGTTAAACATTCCTGTTTTCCACAGAAGAATGGATACATAACCCGGCATTGCCCAGGGGAAAATCAGCAGCGTCTTATATAGATTTCTCAGGCGGAGCCGCTTTAGGTTCAGCAGATTTGCCAGCAAGAATGCTATGATAAGCTGCAACACCATGTTTATAATTGTCCATAAAATCGTTACCAGAAATGCCTGTATAAAGCCATTATCCAGCACCAGCAGGGCATCCTTATAATTTTTCAGTCCAATCAGTTCATAATTATTCCAGTGATACACATTCATATTGGTCAGTGAAATGTACCCGGTATACAGGATTGGAAAGATTACGATGAGCAAAATCAGTATCAGGGATGGTGCCGACCAGGAATAGGCAAACAGGATTTCTTTTTTCTTATTTTTCTTCAATTTGTTACCTCATACTTTCAATCAACTGCAACGCCTCCTGCTGCGCCGCCTCTGCACTTTCTGTCACATCTTTTCCACTCATGTTGACATCGGTTAAAAGATTACCAACCACCGTCCACATTACATCCATTTCCGGAATATTCGGCATCGGTACTGCATGTTCTGCGGTATCGTGCATTGCCATAACCACTTCATCTGATGTGATTTCATCCATTTCATAGCAGCTTTCCATCGCCGGTGCACAGCCGCTTGCTTTTGCAAGATCCACCTCTACTTCCGGATCCATCAGGGCACGAAGTACTTTTTCTACCGCATCCTTCTTATTTTCTGCAGCATTTTTCAGCACATGAATTCCCTGCACTCCCATATATGGAGAAATCGGATTTCCGGTCTCGTCAATTACCGGCATTGCTGCCACACCAACGTCCATTCCGCTTTCTCTTACGGTTGGCACCAGCCAAGGCCCTGCAATGGTAGAATGTGCCATACCTTCTTTAAACAGGGTATTTACCGTTGCATACTCCGTCTCGCCCGGCATCAAATCCACAAATTTCTTGTGATATTCCAGGGCTGCAATGGTTTCTTTGGAATCCAGCCCCGGTGTGCCATCAGCTGAGAGAATCGTACCGTTAAAGCCATTGATCCAGCCTGCTGCATAGTATGGCGTACTGTGCTGTTCCACAAAGCCATAATGTCCGCCGGCAGTGTTATTCTGCATATACTGATACAGTTCTTCCGTAGTCTGCGGCACTTCATCATCCTTCATATAAAGCCGGTTATACATGAATAACAAAGTCTCGTAATAGACAGGAAGCTGATAGATTTCTCCCTTGTAGGTTGCTGCCTCTAAGGTATTATCCATATATACATCCAGCTCCTCTTCCGGGATAATGTCTGTAATCGGTGCAAGAATGTCCATCTCTGCATATACTCCAATTTTATCATGGGCAAAGAAATACATATCCGGTGCTGCTTTCGGGTCACTTCCCACCATCTTAAGGCTTTCTGTCAAATCACTTTTCTTCTCCAGCACAACATGTACATCCGGTTCCAGTTCCTCCAGTTTCTTCTGAAGGACTTCCGCCACTGCATCTTCTTTATCATGCCAGATTGTTATGGTAGTCTTATCCGTCTCTGACACGCTGTTTCCACCACAGCCGCTTAACAATCCTGCTGCCATGGTAAGTGTAAGTGCCATTGACATCAATTTACTTCTAACTCTTCTTCTCACTTCTGTCCTCCTGTCTTTTACTTGTGACTTTTTCTTGTTTCTTATTTATTTAATCTTTATTTATTTTTTGCATTTTTCTTTGCTACAACCACTATAATTACAACTACTGCAGCAATAACCACAATGCCGATTACAATCGGAGCAGTATTGTTGCTTCCTGCTTCTGCTGTCTCTGCCGGAGCTTCGGTTGCCGGTTCTGCTGCCACATCTACCTGTGGCTCTTCATAGCTTACTTCAAAGTTATCGGCATCTTTTACCACAAGCCAGATATCCTTTCCTGTATCCACAGAAATATCACTGGTCTGAACACTTCCTTCATTTCCATTGACAATAATGGAATTTACCCAGCCCGGTACTTCTTTTATGAGCCATCCATTTTCGCCTTCTTCTAAGGCTTCGCCCGGCCAGGATGCAAATGCATTGGTTCCGTCCGGTGCCGACCATGCCCAAAGGCAAGGTGCATCCCAGTCAGACGGTGTGATTACATGTACGGTTATATTTGCTACCTCTGCTTTATCCGGGTCTGTATAACTAAAATCTGCTTTTCCGTCTGCATCTACTGTTACCCAGACTTCTGCGGCATCAATAGAAATGTCATCGGTCTGAACGCTTCCTTCGTTGGCATTGACAATGATAGAATTTACCCAGATTGGAGCTTTGGCGGTATACCAGCCGTTGTCATCCTGCTTCATTTCCATGCCCGGCCATGCTTCAAATGCGTTAGTTCCATCCGGTGCTGACCATGCCCAGAGGCAAGGATTTTCCCAGCCTGCATCTACTTTTGCATGGATTGCAAATTTCTCCACATATTCCGGTGTCTCACCGGTGGTCTGCTTGTCATAGGTTACTTCTGCATTATCTGCATCTGTTACGGTAATCCAGCAGTCTTTTTCTCCATCCAGTACCTGCTCTGCAGTCTGGACATTTCCATCATTGGCATTTACAATCACATGATTTACCCAGGTTGGAACCCAGATGTAATACCAGCCTTCATTTGCGCTGTCTGCTTCCATCTCTTCGCCCGGCCACGCCTCAAATGCATTATTTCCATCATCATCCCATGCCCAGACACATGGATTTTCCCAGTCCTGCGGCACCTGTACATATACTGCTTTCTTTGCATCCGTTGCTTCGTCTGCTTTTATTGTCTGCGGTATCATGGCTATCGTCAATACTGCCATAAAGCAAAATGCAATTATTTTTTTCATCACTTTACTCATAAACATTCCTCCTATACATCCTTCATCAGTATCTTCCAAAACAATCTGCGCGCTTTTTGTTTGATAAGCTGATTATATTTCACCCGAAATTGTCGGTCAATTCTTATTTAGGTAATCGTTTTCCCTTATTTTATGGTGGTTTTTACTAATTTGTTTTGGTTTTTTTGTAGATGTTTCACAGTGATTTCTTATCAATGTGCACAAAGAGGAAATTTTTGTGAATTATTAACGAAACAGTTTCCCTGTTGTTTCCTTAGCAGATACCGGAAAATGTAAGAAATACGCTTTGCGAATTTCTCGCAAAAAAGGTATACCGGCAGCAGCCGATATACCTTTCTTATTTATAATAACTTATGCCATACAATACCAGAAATTGCAGCGGATATGCCGCATAAAACAGCCATTTAAGGCTTTTGCCACGCTCTCCGTTGCACGCCAGCATAATTGGCAATGCGCCTATCATCATCCATTGATAGAACTCCGTAAGTAGGGATAAATCCGATGTTCCAAGAGGAATACCCACAAACGAACTGCCAAAATATATGACATCCGCTAATTTATGATAGCCCCAAAAAGAAAACCTGCTCATAATCCGATACAGAATATCTCCCTGACACATAAACATATATGCCCCACAGAACAGGATATAATGCAGCGCAAGCTTCCCCTTTTTCTCTACTGCACAATACAGCCATATTCCCAGCACAATAAAGAACACGCCGCCTTCCGCATCCCAGATTCCACCCAGTAGTGGGAAAATATAATTTGTCCGCAAGACTGTTTGCAACAGTGCATTACCGCGCCATACGTAATCAAACGCCTCTGCCAGAATTGCAAGTCCCATTACCATAGCCTGCCAGAAGATATATATTCCAATGTATGTAAAAAACTTTTTCTTCTCTTTCCGGCTTTCCCATATACAGATAAGCACTCCCGCACAAAACAGGGTTGTAAATATATTATGATTTTTCGGTTGATACGCCACATAGTCCAGTTTTCTCTGCAGCATACACATAATCTGATTAAAAAATACCATTCCGACATTCGCCAGATACAGGCGCAACAGATATTTCTTTCGATTTCTTGTATGACGGAACCCCACCGCCAGTGCATAGAAAAACAGCGGTGCTGCTAATCTTCCCAGCCACCGAAACCATATAGGCGAGTCCGGAAAGAACTCGCCTATATGGTCCATCAGCATCAAGATTAATGCTATGATTTTGATTGTGAATATGTTCATTTTTCATCCTCTGATATACCGATTTTACCGTCGATATAAATATTGCTCATGCCTCTCGTGCTTTTCTCCCGTATTTTCTGTTCATTCTTATATCTCGAAATAACTTTCTCCCTTTGTTGCTAATAGGTGACTGTACTGCTATATGTTGTTATTGTTTCACCATTCACAGTATAAACTGCACGCACACGATAATTTCCTCTTGTGCCAGCGACGTAACTCTTGGACAAAACCAAATCATAACCTGTTGTTGAATCAAACCAGCTTGTTACATCCGACCATCTTGTACCGGACTGTCTCTGTAATGTCATGGTAACTGATATGGATGCTTTTGCTTTTGCATACACAGCCGCATGTGCCTTAAACATAGAGCCATCCAGCCTTAATCCCGTATTATAGGATGAAATATTGGCATATCTTGCTTCTGCGATTCTGTCCACACAGCTATCCAAATCTGCACCATACACTATCGCACTGCTGCTTGCCATACATATACAAAGGCATAGCGTGCAAAAAATACCCAGGATTTTCTTTTTTAATGTTTTTCTTTCCATTACAAAACCTCCTTTCCACCTGTTCTACTTATGTAACAAATGACAAAGAGGTTTTATGACAGTTTTTTCCAATTTTTTTATTTTTTGTAATAATATTTCATTTCACTTACTATTTTATTGTTTCTGCCATCCTGATTAACTCTTCTTTCGTCAAACCTCCTGCAATCAGATAAAGATACTTTCCATCTTTCCAAACAAGATTTCCTCTTTCTTCATTCAATGCGTCATCTGGAATAAAGTATCCTTTGACATCCTCAATCATAACTTCCTGCTGCTCACTTCCACTAGAACTGATTCCTATATTATCCACTCTATCATTGCGCATTTGCTGATACCACAGAGATTTTCCCCTGTTCCCCATATAACATTGTACACATTCTCCTATATCTTCGTAATATGCCTCCCTTTCCAGTGTATACCCTTCTGGCACCCACTGCGGTTTCTTGCAGACAAATTCGAAATTTTCCTCCGAATCCGGTTCAGCTCCAATCTCCGCTGTGTTCTTTGCGTTGTCCTCTATTGCCACCATTTCCAGATTCTCCGGTTCACCCAGATTCAGTTGCACATGGTCAGTATAGCCAGTCAGAATATATTTTCCAAGCAGGCTCTGGAAAAAGCTTCTGCCCGCTACAGTTGTTCCGAGAAGCAATACCAGTACTGCCACAACCACAATGACGCGCCGTCTGCCATGCACCGGATAAAGTGCCGGTATCGTGCGTTTTCCCATGCCCGGTTGCAGCAGCACTTTTATTTTCTTTCGAAATATCCTTGAAAAGCGATGCTTTGGTGCAGCCATTGCGTGCTTATAATCTGCCTCACACGCCGATGTGATGGCATCCTTCAGTTCCTGTTCTGTCATAATGAATTCCCCTTCTCTAACTTTTCCTGCAGTTTCTTCCTTGCCCTGCTGGAAATGTGTCTTGCATTGTCAACTGTTGTGTCAAGAGCAGTTGCAATTTCTTCATAGCTCAATTCATTATAATATCGTAAATATAATACGTCCTTATATGGATATTTCATTCTGCCGATAAGTTCTGACATGCTGCTGCCATCCGGAAGTTCAAAGATTTCTCCGTCTCCCTGAGACTCCTGCAGCAGATTTTCAATCGTATCCTCGTCCATTTTGCTTTCGCGGTTCCGCCTACGATATACATTAATTGCTCTGCTCCTAACTATAGTAACAATATAGTTCCACGCTTTATGACAGTTTTCACGAGAAATTTTATCTAAATTATTTATAATTGCAATATAGCTTTCCTGCACAGCATCTTCCGCATCTGCAGAATTCTTTAAAATTCCATATGCCACATGGTACATTGCAGAGTCAAACTGCTCACTCAGCTTTCTGCAAAATTCCCTGTCCTCTTCATTTTCGATTAGTTCAAGTAACTGAAACATCATACTCTCCCATTTCCTCTGCTGTACTTTTCCGACGCTTATGCCGTTTTCTTTGTTAAAAGTTCATGCATGATTATCATTACAACCAGTATTGCAAATAAATAAAACGGCAGCAGTGCCACCGAAATTCCACGGGCAATCATCCCAAACAGCGGCGGCATAAGCATGGTTCCGATATAAGCAAATGCCATCTGCACACCTATAATTGCCTGGGATTTGTCTGCCCCAAAATGAGCCGGAGTAGAATGAATGACGCATGGATAAATCGGTGCACATCCCAATCCGATAAGAACCAATCCTGCCATTGCCAGTATATTGCTTCCCGGCAATATCATTGCCACGATTCCAGCTACGATGATTCCCTGCCCCAGTCGTATCATCTGTATATCATTTAACTTCATCGTAACAAAGCCGCTTATAGCCCGCCCTACAGTAATTCCAATAAAAAATAAGCTTGCAAATGCTGCCGCAGTCTCCGCCGGTATCCCTTTATGTAAGCTCAGATAACTGCTTGCCCATAATCCGGTAGTCTGTTCCAATGCACAGTAGCAGAAGAAACAGAGCATTACTTCCCTGGCTCCGCTAATCTTTAGTATTTCGCGAACCGATAAAACCTTCTTTCCGTTTTCTGCCTGGTCTGTCTGTAGTTCTTCCACCTCAGTCTCTTCTGTCCTTCCTTTCCACAACGGAAGACTAAATATTAAAACAGAAGTTAATATCACCTGTATAATACCAATATATCGATATCCCATATTCCAGCCATGTCCTGCAGATAATGCTATCCCCATAATATAAGGGCCTGTTGTGGCACCCACGCCCCACATACAATGCAGCCAGCTCATGTGGCGGCTCTTATAATGCAGTGCAACATAATTATTCAAAGAGGCATCCACGCTTCCTGCTCCAAGTCCGTAAGGAATTGCCCACAGGCACAATGCCCAGAAGGAGTGGGAAAAAGAAAATCCAAACAAAGCCACCGCCGTTGCAGCTACGCTGATTGCAGTTACTTTTCCGGTTCCAAGCCATTTCGTCAATCGGTCACTCTGCAGACTGGATATGATTGTGCCGCCGGCGATAATCATAGAAATAATTCCGGCATAGGAAATTGGCACATCAAATTGTATATACATGGTTGGCCACGCAGATCCCAGTAGGGAATCCGGCAGTCCCAGACTGATAAACGCAAGATAAATAATTGCCAACAGTAATTGCGTCATAGCTGTTACTCCTCCTTGCAGACATTAACCCATTCTGAATATCCGGAGCACTGCTCCAGTTCCGGAATTGTCAGCTCAATGGCACTGTTTACACTGCCACATGCCGGAAATACTGTTTCAAATTTTTTCAGGCTTTCATCGAGATATACTTTTATACCCTCTTTGATTCCAAAAGGGCAGACTCCGCCAACGGCGTGTCCGATATAGTCTTCCACTGCCGCTGCCGGAATCATTTTTGCTTTGGTTCCGAAGGTTGTCTTATATTTGTGGTTGTCGATTCTGGCATCTCCTGCAGCTACAATCAGAATCGGCTGTTCTCCCACCAGAAAAGAAAGCGTCTTTGCAATACGCTCTGGTTCACAATGAAGTGCCTCTGCTGCCAGTTCCACTGTCGCACTGGATTCTGCCAGCTCCATAATCCGCTCCTCCATTCCAAATTTCTTTAAATATGTTCTTGCGCGTTCGATTGACATAGTTACGCTTCCTTTCCTCATTTCTAATAGCTGATTTTATCAAGAATTCCAGACAGATACGCAATGACAACACCATAGTTGCTCATTGGAACTTTCTGTTCTTTTGCACGTTCAATTCTCGTCATGACATATTTTTTATTAAACATACAGGCTCCGCACTGAATTATTAAATCATAATTAGATAAGTCTTTTGGAAAATCTGTTCCGCTGACGATATCCACTGTCAGTCCTGCTCCGATACGTTTTCTCAGCATATTCGGAATTTTCTCCCTGCCGATATCCTCTTTCAGTGGTGCATGGGTGCAGCATTCTGCAATCAGTACCTTTGATTCTTCCGTAAGACTGCTAATGGCTGCTGCGCTCTCTTTGTAGTAAGCGAAATCTCCCTTGTACTCTGCAAACAATACGGAAAATGAGGTCAGAAGACTTTCCCGTGGCTTCTTATCATATACTGTACGGAATACCTGGGAGTCAGTAATAATAAGCTTCGGTGGTCGCGCCAGTGCTGCCAGTGTATCTTCCAGTTTATCCGTTGTGCAGCTCATGACCAGACATTTATGATCCAGCAAATCCCGGATTGTCTGTACCTGTGGCAGAATCAGTCTGCCTTTCGGTGCCTGTATATCCTGCGGCATAACAAGGAGAACCAAATCTCCTTCTTCTACCAATGCTCCGGTTATGGTTTCTTCGCCATAATCATCCGGCACAAGTCTTATTAATTCTTCTTTAAATTTTTCTATATCTTCTTTGTTTTTTGAGCTGATAACAAGAATTTCCTGTTTTGTCTCTTCCTTAAGCTGTGCAGCTATAGCATCTGAACCGGTCAGAGTATCCGCCTTGCTCAATACACACAAAATCGGCGTATGTTTCTCTTTAAAATAACGGAACCATTCTAACTCTGCGCTATATTCTTCTCCTGAAAACAGCAATACTGCAATATCCGTTTTCTCTGCAGCTTTTTCCGTCTTCTCCACACGCATTTTTCCTAACTCACCCACATCATCAACCCCGGCTGTATCAATAAATACGCAGGGGCCGATGCCATGTACCTCCATCGCTTTGTAGACGGGATCCGTTGTCGTTCCCGCCACATCCGATACAATTGCTACCTGTTGTCCGGTAAATGCATTAATCAGAGAAGATTTTCCGCTGTTTCTTTTGCCATAAAAACCGATATGTATCCGGTTTGCACTTGGTGTTTCATTCAATGACATCGCTAAAGACCTCCTAGAATCTGAAATCGCGCTGTCCTTCCTCAATTTCTTTCAGATGACGTTTTGCAATTTCTCTTGTTTTTTCATTTGGTACTTTCTCTATCTCCTTAGCAATCAACGCTTCTCCGATTTTTCTGGTATCTTCAGAAGCATAATCAATCAAATATTCCTTCAATGTCATCAGCGCATTCGGATGACAGCAATTTAAAATCTGCTGGTTCTTACAAAGACTCATAAAACGGTCTCCTGTTCTGCCTTCCCGGTAACATGCCGTACAGAAACTTGGAATGTAACCCATATCCATCAGCCAGTGCACTACCTCATCCAGTGTTCTGGTATCACTGACATCAAACTGTTCGGAACGTTCGTCTTCCGGCTCCGGATGGTCATATCCACCAACGGAAGTCTTGGAACCACCACTAATCTGGGATACGCCAAGGCGGATAACTTTCTCACGTACCGCCTGGCTCTCTCTGGTAGAAATAATCATTCCGGTATATGGAACTGCCACACGGATACATGCACAGATTTTTGCAAAAATATCATCACTGATTCCGTTATCGAATACATCCGGGTCAATGTCATCGGCACGTTTGATTCGTGGCACGCTGATGGTATGTGGTCCTACTCCATGCACTGCCTCCAAATGTTCTGCATGCATCAGAAGTCCTGCAAATTCGTATTTGTAAAGTTCCAGTCCAAAAAGTACACCTAAGCCAACATCATCGATGCCGCCTTCCATGGCACGGTCCATGGCTTCGGTATGATATGCATAATCATGCTTTGGTCCGGTTGGATGTAATTTTTCATAGCTTTCTTTATGATAAGTTTCCTGAAAAAGGATATAAGTTCCGATTCCGGCCTCTTTTAATTTCCGGTAATTTTCTACGGTTGTTGCAGCAATATTTACATTAACACGACGAATTGCGCCGTTTTTGTGCTTAATGCTGTAAATGGTCTTAATACACTCTAAGATATATTCGATTGGATTATTCACCGGGTCTTCGCCTGCTTCAATTGCCAGACGCTTGTGTCCCATATCCTGTAATGCCGTTACTTCCTGACGCACTTCATCCTGTGTCAGCTTCTTACGGGCAATATGCTTATTTTTTCCATGGTACGGGCAATACACACATCCATTGATACAGTAATTGGACAAATACAATGGTGCAAACATTACAATACGATTTCCATAGAAATCTTTCTTAATCTGTTCTGCAAGGTCATATACTTCCTGGATTTTCTCTTCGTTCTCGCAGGCCAGCAATACTGATGCTTCTCTGTGAGTAAGCCCTTTCCGTAATTTTGCCTTTGCAATGATTTCGTCAATAAGGGCAAGATTGTCCTTATTTGCCTCGGCATATGCCAGAGTCTCTTCAATCTCTTCGTGGCAGATAAATTCTTCTGCCTTTAATGATGCTTTGTTATACATAATGTTTCCTTTCTTCCGGGTCAGAAGCTCTTTCCCGTTGGTTATTATATGGTGATTTAAGAAATACCTCTTGTATTTCCTTTATTTATATAAATGGCGAATCTCCTCTTGAGACCACCAGTTTATATCCAATGGATTCCATACGGTTGCCAAGACATCCACGGCATTCCGCTGCCTCTTCCCCGGTACAGATTTTATTATCGTAAAGGGCATACTTCTTCCGCACCTTTACCGGTGACAGATTCGGCATTACCACATTTCCTCCTGCTAAAATGCCAAGCTCCCTGCCCCTTGAATGGATGGTTCCCAACGCTGTAGTTGCCGGAAGCAATACCTTCGGCAGCATCAGGCGGATAATTGCCAGTAAAAACAGCGTCATTTCAAGACTTCCCGGCTCCATCTCTCCAAACGGCGTATCCTTTTGCGGAATAAACGGGCCGATTCCTACCATATGCGGATTGAATGCTTTCATAAAGACAAGGTCTTCCACCAGATTGTCTATGGTCTGATATGGGGAGCCAACCATAATGCCACATCCTACCTGATAACCGATTTCTTTTAAAGCATACAGGCACTGTTTCCGATTTGCAAGAGACATTTCTGCCGGATGAAGCTTCCCATAATGGACTTCATTCGCGGTCTCATGACGCAATAAATAGCGGTCTGCTCCTGCCGTGTAAAGTCTTTCATAGCTTTCCCGGCTCCGCTCTCCTAAGGACAGTGTAATGGCGCAGTCCGGGTAAGCAGCTTTTATCTTATGAAGTAAATCTTCCAGTAAATCATCTGTGTAGTAGCCGTCTTCGCCACCCTGCAGGACAAAGGTACGAAACCCTAATGCATAACCACTTTCACAGCAGGATAGGATTTCTTCTTCACTCAGACGGTAACGTTCTGCATTCTGATTGCTTCTTCGGATGCCGCAATAGATGCAGTCATTCTTACAGTAATTGGATATTTCAATCAGTCCTCTGGTATAGACTTCATTTCCAAAGGTCTCTTTCTGTCTTTTTCTCGCCAGTTCAAAGCCGTACTCTGCAATTTCTTTATCGGTATGCAGTTCTAATAATTCTTTATATTCTGTCTCTGTAAGCTGAGTATCCTGATACAGCTTATCAAATAATTCTTTTCCTCTATTCTTCATGTCTGGTCACCACACTGGAATATGCTGTTTTTACACTGATTCCCGGTAATTTTCCGATCTTACCGGTCAGTGCACTGATGGTATCCTGCGGTGCATCGATTGCTATACTTACGATATTTATGCCTCTCTCCCGGTATGGAATTCCCATTCTTCCGATAATATAAGCTGCATATTCATGTAAAATTTCATTTAATGCTCCGACGGATTCGTCCTTTTCTATTACAATGCCGATTACAGCCACTCTGGTATCTGCTGCCATTTCTTCGTTCCTCTTGTTTTTCTGAATCAATACAATTTCAACGCTTATTTTACGTTTCTAGTATAAGAGATTTATTTTGGGATTACAATTGTTAAGCCCTGGTTTTATGCGTATTTATTGTATTTTTTTACATACCAGACCTGTTGCCGGCAGCTTTTTATGTATGACCGGCTGCAATCTACAAGAAATACGCTTTGCGAGTTTTTTACTTTACAGGAAAGCAATTTCCTGTAAAGCAAAAAGGGATTCTGCTCCTTCCTTTCATCCGAAACAGAATCCCTTTTCTTTCACACTTTTTAATTTCCTTTACGTCCTTCTTTATAACCACTTCCAATATAATGCATATAATAGGATTTTAAATCATTTCCAAAGGCGTTTTGAAGATCATTGTATCTATTCTTATATTTTTTCACATTAAAGGAGTCTTTTGCCTGTCTTCCTTCATTCATACCACACTCCACAAAATGTCTCAATGCGGCTGTATCATCACCATAAAACGCTGCCTTAAGGTCAGAATATTTGCTGATGTAATAATTGTAGTCATATACCAGACTGTAATCCACTCCATTGTATACGGTTACAGGATTCTTAAGCACGCCATTTCCTGTTGCTTTACGTCCTTCCCGATAGCCACTGCCGATATAATGCATATAATATGCTTTCAGATTTCTTCCAAATGCGCTTCTTAAGTCTGCATAATTAGCACGGTAAGCTGCTACATTAAAGGATGCTTTTCCCTGACGCCCCTCATTCATACCACATTCCACAAAGTGACGTAAGGTTGCATTTTCATCACCATTAAATGCCGCTTTAATATCCGGATATTTGTTGATGTAGTAATTGTAGTCATATACCAGCTTGTAATCCACGCCATTGTATACGGTTGTCGGATTCTGCAGTTCTGTACTTCCGGTTGCTACTCGTCCCTCTGCATATCCATTGATGCGATAATGATCATAATATGCTTTCAGATTATTTCCAAATGCACTTCTTAAATCCGCATACCGGGCACGATAAGATGCAACATTGAAGTTTGCAATTGCCTGACGGCCTTCTGCCTCACCATTATTTACAAAATGTGCAAAAATTGCTTCTGTATTGCCGCCAAATGCTTTTGCTACATCAGGGTTATTCTTTATGTAATAATTTAAGTCAAAGACCCTTTCATAGCCTGCACCAAATACGGTAGTCGTTGCATATGCACACCGCATTTTATATCCGCCACCACTTACATATACATGGATATTATATACACCCACATTATTCTTATGATTTGCAATATTGGCATGCACGATAAAGGTATCTGCATCTACTCTGGATGCGTTATACCATACAATATCGCTCTGATCAGCCTTTGTCCAGACCGGAACACTAACAGAAGTCACATAACTTGGGACTCCATCCACAACAATATCAAAGGTTCCTGCTGCTGCATTCCTGCTCTGAACGATTACGTCAGAAGTCAGCACTGGTTCTGTGATAGCAAAGGACTTTGTCACGCTGCCCTTATAGTCTCCAATTCCTGTAATGGTTACATAAGCTGTTCCTACAGAATAATTGTCACGATAGGAAAGCTTGTAGTCTACATTTTCTTTCAACATTGTTGTCCCATCTTTGACAACAACCGGCGGAGTCAGCAGTCTTCCATTATAAGTCTGTGATGCAACTGCCAGAACCGTACAATTTTCAATGCTCTTTTCTTTAATTACAAAGGTAACAACTTTTTCTCCGGAGTATACACCAATACCGGAAATGATTACCCTGGCAGTTCCCACATTTCTATTGTTACTGTAGCTTACCGTATAATCAACATCTTCTGTTAATACCTTGCTTCCCATCTTAACGACCGGAACCGGCTTATAAGTCTGTCCGGTATACTGCTCTGAAGCAGGGATTCCGGTAACTGTTGCCTTGGATAAGCTGTTGCTGATTTTGAATTTCTTAACAATTGTTCCGGTATAATACTGGGTCAGCGGACGCACAGTAATGGATGCATCGCCTGCCAGCTCATTATTTGCATACGTTGTTTCATAATCTTCATTCAGCGTTAAGGTATTGCCACCACATGCCACATGGATAGACGGACATATCGGGCTTCCGGTATAAAGCTGTTCCGGAACACTGTCAATAATTGCATCCTCAAGGCTTGCCACAATATTGAAGTAAACGCGCTTGGTCTCATCATAGTTGCCAAGTCCTTTAATTACTACCCATGACTCTCCTGCCCTTAAGTTGTTGCCATTGACAACCTGATAATCCTTCCCTTCTACCAAAAGCTTTCCGTTGTCATAAATCGTCAGTGCCGGGCGGATGTAATTGCCGGTATACTTCTGATCCGGGATTGCTTCTGCCACAGCATTTCCAATATCATGTTTGGTAATCTTATAGTATACCGTAATGCTGTCTTTGTAGTTACCGCTTTCGGTTGCAGTTACCGTTGCACTTGCGGTTCCGATTGCAGTGTTGTTCTCATAAGTTACTTCATACTGGGAAGAATCAATGGTTAATCCGGTAGAAGTATCTTTTAAAGTAAGTACCGGTTTAATCTCGCTTCCGGTATAATCTACGTTATCGGTTCCGGTAATCTCAATATCTGCAGAAGTAAGTGACTTTCTTGCAATCTGATATGGATATACAGCTGTTCCTACATATCCGGTCTGGTCATTTTCCGTACCAACGATTCCAACATATACTGTTCCAGCATGAATCAGGTCAATGGCACTTGCTTCCGTCGTACAATCTTTATCAATATAGTATTTTACGATGTAATCTTCGTTTTCTGTCAGATAGCTTCCGGTCTTATTGAACTTCACCTGAATGTTCTTCGGCTTGGTATCAAGACCGTTATATACAGTATCGGAAATTCCGGTTACCGTTAAAGTATCATTGGAAAGTAAGGTACCGATGGTAAACTTCTCAATTCGTGTTCCACTGTAGTTACCCTGTCCGGTTACTTTAATCCATGCGGTTCCCACCTGACTGTTATTGGTAGAATATTCATAAGTAAAGTCTGTTCCATTTACCAGTGCTACAATTCCATTTTCCGAATTATCTTTCAGGCTGATATTCGGTGTATAAGTAGTACCCTGAATATAAGGATAGTTCCGGTTTGCCGGGTCAAATCCTGTATCAGAAGCATCGGATAACGCCGCGCTGATATTTTCAGAAGAAAGATCCCTTGCCAGAATAGAGAACGGAATTGTCTTGCTTCCGGTATAGTTGGTGGTATCCTTCGGAGTAATCTGAACAAACGGTCCGGAAGTTCCATTTGCATCTTTTACAGCTTCATTATTAAAGTAAGCTGCTGTATAATCCACATTGCGAACCAGCGGTTCTGCACTGGTGGATGTCATGTAAACATTTAATTCCGGTTCATACTTGGTTTTTAATGGTACATACTGTGGATCTTCTATTTTAGAGTATACTAAATCCTCAACATTTTTCTTTAAAATGTTAAACTCTACCGTTGCAGTTCCGGTACAGCTTGCCACACCGTGGATTGCTGCATATGGTGCATTTGCCCCGCCGGCGTTCGCTGCATTGATATTATTGCGATACTCATCCACTACATAATCTGTGTCTAACGTAAGGGTCTGTTCTTTGTTATTTTCATCATTAAATGTTAATTTAATTTCAGGCTCCTGTGCCTCACCATTGTAGGTTACGTCAGCAATTGTCTTGCTTACCGTAGACAGATCACGTTTTGTAATCGTAAAGGTCTTAGTCAGTGTTCCCTTGTAATTGCCCTTACCGATTACGGTAATGGTCTCGGTTGCGCCTGCCGGTGCACTGGATGGATTATCTGCATCCGTCTGGTAATACACACTATAGTTTGCCGGATCAATTACTTCTGAACCGCCAATCTTCTTAATGACCAGAGAATCCGGCTTAATCAGCTTACCGGTATAAACATAGCTGTCCGCAATTCCGGTAATCTCATAATCTTCCATATGAATGGAATCAATGGTAAATGCTTTCGCCTTGGTGGTTCCCATCAGTTTACCGTTTGCTGTTGCCTGAATGACTACACATGGTCCGTTCTCGCCATTTGCTGCTGCAACTGCAGTATTCTTACGATAAGTTACCGTATAATCTTTTCCTTCTTCCAAGGTATCAAAGGTAGAACCGGTTAATGCATATTTCACAACCGGAACCGGTCTGATTTCCTGTCCGGTATAGGAGAATACATCTCCACCTAAGTCAATACTTAAATCATCACTGCCCAGGTCGTATTTAATCGCAAACTTCGCCGATTTCTCACCACTGAAATAAGTTCCGGTTCCCTCAATCGTTACGGTCGGGTCAGTCAGTGAAACAGATTTACCGTTTACAATGCTCTTAATGTTGTAGTCTGTTCCAAGTGCCAAAGTCTTGCCATCACATACCACAGTCATATTTTCAATTGGCTGTGTGGTTGTATTGTATTCGCTTCCAGTATATTTCTGTGCCGGAATCGTAATCTCAGCATCTTCAATTTTACCGGTAATTGCAAAATTCGCAACATAGCTGCCTACCCAGTGATTCTTCTCAATTCCGGTAATGAGTACACTGGCCTGCCCTGGAACAGTATTATTTCTATAAGACACGCTGTAATGTGTTCCCTCTATCAGACGTTCCTGGGTATCGCTGCCTTTTACATACACGGTAACGGTAGGTTTCATTCCGCCGGATGCTGCCTGTGCCTTATCATACTCAATGGTATCATAGCTTAACTTCACTTCAATCTGGTCAGCAGAATTATTCATATCTCCATCATAGTAGAAGTAACTATTCTTGGTTCCCTTAAAGTTACCGGTTCCTTCAATGGTAATATCCTGCTGTCCTACTTTAAATTTATCTACCTGGGTCGGAGTATAGGTATAATCTACGCCAGGCTGCAGTGTATATGAATATTCTCCAATTCCGGACTCATTCGGAAAACTCTGTGTTACTGTGAAATCCGGAATATTCTTTTTAAAAATGTAACTCATTCCCTGCAAAGATACGCCTACACCATCAATACTCTTCCGCTGAATAATAAACTGATTAGAGCCTGCAATCTTATCTGCAGTATAATCTGCACTTTCCAGCACACCGGTGTAATTTCCGATACCCTGGATTCTTACATAAGTTGTTCCTGCATTGGTCTTCTCGGCTGCTGTTGCAACATTCTGGAAATCTGCATCAGAATATACTTCAAACTGATAATCCTTATTCGTTGACAATAAGCTGGAAGAATCTCCATAGCTTACTTTTACGGAAGGAGTCAGTACTTTATTGGCATAAACCGGACTATTTACATCTACCCGGAGTTTGCTTAATTCGTTGATATCCTTCTGATTAATGGTATAGCTTACGGTTGTTGTTCCTGTATAGTTGCTGTTTTCTGCCGCCTTTAAGGTCAGAGTTGCAATTCCCGCATTGATTGCATTTTCACTGCTTTCAATACTGTATTCCTTATCGGTCAGAATATAGCCATTGGTGGTAGGGTACTGTAATACAACACCATCTCCGTCTGCGGTAGTAGAAATTACAACTTTCTGCTCAATTCCATTATATGTATAAGTTCCATTTACTCTTGCATTCAGTTCAGATATATCCTTCTTTGCAATGACTGCATATCCGGAAATATCTCCATAATACTAACCCTTGCCGGATACTACGAAGTAAATCGTCCCCGCATTGATAAATGCCTCATTTGTCTCAGAGCTTACAACATTCTTGTGTGCTGCATCACTATAGAAGGAAATGCTATAGGACGACGGTTCCGGAATTGCATCCATCATTTTTGTCTCAATTGCCTGAATCATTTCATCCTTATGGGAATTGCGGTTATAGGTTCCACCGGAAATATTAAATGCCGGCACAACGGTCGCAATATTTGCTCCAATAAAGAATGTGGTTGTTGCGGTTCCGGTATAATTCTTACCGTCTACTGCTTTGATTCTGACATATACTTTTCCGGAATTCTTATGTTCTGAAACCTGTTTACATAATTCATCGTCATAATATCCTTCAACTTCATAATCCACGCCTGCAACCAGTACACGGTTTCCATCAGATACACTGATACCCGGCTCCACTGCTTCTCCGGTATAACCGCAGTTGCTTGCAGTTACGGTCAGCGTGCTCATGTTCTTTGGTGTGATTTTATAAGAAGTACGGATACTTCCGCCTAAATTAGCATAAGTTCCAAGACCGCTGATTAATACATAATAAGTACCTGCGTCCACCGGCTCTGCAATGACCTTCTTGTATGCAGAATCCGTAAAATAAGTAACCTTAAAGTCTTCGCCCTGTACCAGGCCTTTGGCGCCGTTATTATCAGTAATACGGATTGCCGGTACCTGCATGCTGCCATTGTATTCAAAGGTAACCTGTGTCGGATCATAGTTTGCAGAACCTGCAACGATATTACACTCGCATTCATTTAATTTTCTTGGCACAATACTGAAGGTTCCACGGTTCACGCCACCCTCTGCCAGTGCATAATCTCCAGTCAGTCTGATATAAGCCTTTGCATTGTTGGTTCCAATTTCGATGTTATCTTCACAGGAAACCACTTCTACATACTGGCTGTCCAAGGTGACATTTTTACTACCTTCTTTATAATAAACGGTAATATTTGCAGGATCCGGCACAACAGCACTACCGGTATAAGTCTGGTCTGTAATTACAATATCTGTCGGGCTGATGTTCTTTGGCTTAATCATATAAGTATATACTCTTTCGCCTCCGGCATAATTACTGCCATCCAGACCGGTTATCTTAAGATAATAGGTTGCTGCATGAATCAGTTCCTGTACGCCCGTAGTCTCTTCCTTATCGTCTGCCGGCTCGGTACATTCCGGGTCACGATAAACAGCATAGTCAAAATCCGTTCCTTTTTTCAAGGCATTACCCTCATCATCGGTTGCTGTCAGGGATAATACCTTGCTCTTGCCGTCAAAGAAACTGGAATAACTGGTATCTTTATTAATGACACCTGCTTCTGTTCCGTTGATTGCCAGCTTAAAGGTACATTTATCTAAAGATTTTGCTACAATATCAAAATAAATCGGCTCTGCCTTGGTTCCAAGGTCTCCTTCATAATAATCAAGACCGGTAACTTTTACATAATATCTTCCGATGGAAGTCGGTTCAGATACTGCCTGAGTATATTCTGCATCTTTATAATAAGTAATCTTATATCTGGAATTACTAATGACATCACCGGATGTATTGGAAACGGTAATGTTTGGCACATTTTTCTTTCCATTATATTCCAGTTCATTTTTATCCAATACTGCTTTACCAAGCTTGTCATAGATCTCAAAGTTGATAAATGCGTTTCCGGTTAAATTTCCGGTTCCGGTAATAATCAGGTTATTGGTTCCGGTCTGTCCTGCAGTAGTTTCATTTCGGTATGCCACGTTGTAGTTGCCGGCAGGAATCTCAACGCCATTCAACTTCACTACTACCTCATTGGTCATATCCGGTTTACTATTCTTTACATAATAATATTTATCACTCTTTAAGGAAACACTGATGCCTGCTGCACTTAAATCTGCCTTGCCAATCAGGAAATTAAAGGTCTTGCTGCCCCGGTACAGAGAAGAAGAATTCGCTGTTACTGTCATCTTCGCTGTTCCGGCATTCGTATTGTCTGCCCAGCTGGTGGTATAGTCAGACGCCTGGATTCCTGCGGAGTTCTGGCTGTCAACCAGTGTAAATTCCGGTCTCTGTGCAGTTCCGGTATAAGTAGAATCACTCAGTCCATTGGAAACAGTTACAGAATCTGCCCCGATATTATAGTAAATATTGTAACGGTTCTCTGCAATTGTTCCGGAAAATGTATAGTTACTGCTGCTCTTTAATACAATTTTAAAGGAATGTGTTCCTACTGTGGTATTGCTTCCGGATGTATATTCTACGTTATAATCATCTGCTGAAAGGTTTACCATGGTAGGAGTACCGCTTATGATACCATACACCCCTGTAATCGTCGGTAATACATCACTTCCTGTATAATATACATATCCGTCTTCACCGGTTCCTTCCACCCCTTTATAATTAACACCGATATAGCTTAACTTCTGCTGTGCAATCGTAAAGCTCTTGGTGGTCTGCCATCTGTGGCTGTCTCCGATACCAACGATATCAATATATGCTGTTCCTGCGCTGGTATTATTACGGTAATAAACGGAGTAATCCTCTTTTTCTTTCAAAGTTTCTCCAGCAATCTGGACCGTAACTGCCGGCTTAACCTCCTGTCCGGTATAAGTATAGGTATCATTTCCGGTTGCAGTTGCACCATTTGCATCCGCTCCTAATGTAATGCTTCCATTGCTCGGAAATGCATCCGCCGCCTCTGCCGGTATTGCCGGAAGAACGCCTGCAATCATACAAACACTTAAAACTAATACCAGTATTCTTTTTCCAACATCCTTGTACTTACGCATAGAACCTCTCCTTGTTGCTTGTTGTTTCCTCATCTTTTTATCTTTACTATATTCCTTTTGCTTTTCAGATTCAAGAGTAACCCTTTTTTCTAAAAAAGCGCAGAAAAAGACACTTCTAAACCTTTTATCGACCGGAAGTTACTTTTTCTTTATATTTTCCAGCGGATTTTTTCATTTTTTAGAAAATCTTTTTCAGAAAATTAACACTTGACATTTTATACTACCACTGTTACCATTACAAACTGAAAACAAAATATCACTTTGCTAGGGGCGCCTTTGGCTGAGAAACGCATCTGCGTTGACCCTTATTACTTGAACCGGATAATACCGGCGTAAGGAAGCACATATACAACCTCCTGGCAGAGTATCATCTTTAAGGAGGATTTTTTTATGTCAATTTTTGCAACATACGACGGCTCATCTTACCAGCTTACCACCGCAGGTTTTACAGCCCTCGTTATCATCATGATTGCCATTCTTCTGATTGGCTGTGCTATCTTCGGTGGAAAGAAGAAATTCAGTGCAAAGCAGCTTGCATTTTCAGCTATGGCAATTGCCCTTGCCATGGTAACTTCCATGATTAAACTTTTCGATATGCCAATGGGCGGTTCCGTTACTTTACTGAGCATGTTATTCATCGTTCTGATTGGTTACTGGTATGGTCTGGGTGCCGGCTTAACCGCAGCTTTTGCTTACGGAATTCTGCAGTTAGTCGTTGACCCTTACATCATCAGTGTTCCACAGATGTTAGTGGACTACCTCTTCGCCTTTGGTGCATTAGGACTTTCCGGACTTTTCAGCAAATCCAAACATGGACTTATCAAAGGTTATATCGCTGGTGTATTAGGCCGATACTTCTTCGCATTCCTTTCCGGCTGGATTTTCTTCGGCATGTATGCTCCGGAAGAATTCCCGAATGCAGTGGTATACTCTCTTGCTTACAACGGTGCATACCTTGGTGCAGAAGCACTTATTACATTAATCATTATCTGTCTGCCACCAGTCCAGAAGGCATTGAATGCCGTTAAGGATATGGCAAATTCATAATATGATTCTGTCCAAAAAGAGCGTCTTTCCTAATTAGGAAAGAACGCTCTTTTTGATTACGCGAGTAGCGAGAAAAATCGCATGCTTGCATGCAGATTTGACGAGCACCGCGATAACTCGAGAAACTCGCAAAGCGTGTTTCTCGTAGTTGCATTTCTGTATTTTCTTAATTTGTCATTCATTACATCTGAATCCAGCCGAAAGCATTTGCTATGGAACTGATTAAAATAATCGCTGCAAAGATCGGACAAAGGTATTTTATCATCACTGTAAATATCTTTTTCCTGCGGAACGGGCTGCCGCCCCGGGTTACTTCTTCTTCAATCCGCTGCACTCCCACCACTCTTGATACCAGAAGGCAGGTTGCAATAGCCGCAATCGGCATCATCACGGAGTTCGTCAGGAAATCAAAGAAATCAAGAATCTGCATTCCGATAATTTTTACGTTCGCCAATGGTCCATATCCCAGTGTGGAAAGACTTCCCAGAAGAAGCATTACAATGCCGACAATTACCGTTGCTTTCCGTCTTTCCCAGCCCAGTTCATCTTCAAAAGTCGATACTGCACTTTCCGTTAATGCAATAGAACTTGTTATTGCTGCAAACAGCACCAGTACAAAAAACAAAATTCCGACTCCGGTTCCAAGCCCCATGCTGTCAAATACTTTTGGAATCGTAATAAACATCAATGATGGCCCCGCCTGCAGTGTTTCCGGATTTCCACCGGAAAATGCAAAGACTGCCGGAATAATCATCAGCCCTGCCATCATGGCAATCGCTGTATCGAAGATTTCCACGTTCTTCGTGGACTCCTCAATAGAAACTTCCTTCTTCATATAAGAACCAAAAGTAATGAGAATTCCCATGGCAATGGACAGGGAATAAAACATCTGTCCCATGGCTGTTACTACCGTCATCCATGAAAAATTCTTTACATTTGGCACCAGGAAATATTTTACTCCTTCTAAAGCTCCGGGTCTTGTCACAGAATAAATCGTTATTAATATAGAAAGAACAACCAGCACCGGCATCATAAATCTGGATACCCGCTCAATACCATTCCGGACGCCGGCAAAGATAATCCCCAACGTAAATACTGCAAAAAAAGCAAAGCAGATTTCTGTGGAAAGTCCGCTGGAAATGAAATCGGAAAAATATCCATCCGATGCAAGTTTACTGCCATTTCCCCTGATATATTCCACCAGATATTTCATTACCCAGCCGCCAATTACAGAATAATATGGCACGATTAAAACCGGAATAATCGCATTTATCCAGCCACCGAAAGAGAGCCAGCGGGATTTTCCAAAGGTATGATATGCTCCCACCGGGCTCTTCTTCGTCATTCTTCCGATAGAAGTCTCCGCCATAATCATCGTATATCCAAAAGTCAGTGCAAGTATAATATAAATCAGCAGAAAGATTCCTCCCCCATACTTTGCCGCAAGATATGGGAATCTCCATATGTTTCCCAGTCCCACAGAAGCGCCTGCTGCTGATAATACAAACCCTATCTTCCCCGAAAATGTACTTCTTTTCTCATTCTGTGTCTTCATTTTGTTTTTTCTCCTAAACTCATAATTTCCATGACGCAAAGTTATAGAAATCATAACACAGTCTCATAGTTCCTGCAATATTCTTTCCTTTTTATCATGCTACCCCTTATTTCCCCCTATATTTCTGCATTATATCTCCTTATATTTCATTTGTTTTTACAGTGCATTTCCATGTTTTTTCTTTGTTTTTGCACAATTTGTGTTTTTTCACAAATTTTTCACAATTTTATTAGCACTCACATCTTGACAGTGCTAATAATTGGTGCTATAACGTAGTCAGAACAAAGGAGAGGAACAAAAAAAGAGTTCCTAAAACATCCCGGTTCCAAAGAAACAAGGTAAACAAGCATAAAATGATTTATTAAAAAAGGAGAGATGACTTATGTTGATGCCTAGTATTTTTGGAGAGAATTTATTTGATGACTTCTTTGAGGATTTTCCATGGATGGACGATAACATGGATATGAAAAAAACTGAGAAAAAACTTTACGGTCGTAGAGCCGCACGTCTGATGAAGACAGATATCAAGGAACAAGATAATGGTTATGAACTGGTAATCGATTTACCTGGATTTAAGAAAGACGAAGTAAGTGCTTCCTTAGAGAACGGTTACCTGACCATCAGCGCTGCCAAAGGCCTGGATGAAAAAAATGAGGATAAGAAATCCGGCAGATATATCCGTAAGGAACGTTATTCCGGAGCCTGCAGCCGAAGCTTTTATGTGGGTGATGGCATTACCGAAGAGGATATCAAAGGCGAATTTAAACATGGTATTTTAAAACTCTTCGTTCCGAAGAAAGAAGCAAAACCTGCTGTGGAAGACCACAAGTACATCGCCATTGAAGGATAACAGAACTTTATATAGTATCTGATTCAGATTAAGAAAGGAAGCATGTTATTATGTCAGACAAAAATCCAAAACATCCATTAAAAAAGAAGAAAGTAAAAGCTAAAATTAATGTAGCCGACCATGAGGCTGTTGAGGAAGCCAGAGAAGCTCACAGAAGCAAGAAACATTATTACTAATTACAATAGACTATTTCAGGAGGAATGACTTATGTTAGTACCAAGTATTTTTTCAAACAACTTTGTAGATGATATATTCGATGATGTATTTCCATTCGGAGCTTACAATGCTCCTGCTGCAGACAACCGCGCTGCCATGAACACTGACGTTAAGGAATTTGACGACAGATATGAACTGGAATTTGAACTTCCAGGTTTTAAGAAAGAAGATATCCAGGCTGAGCTGAAAGACGGATACCTCATCGTCAATGCCAAACACCAGGACAACAAGGACGAAAAAGACAAAGATGGCAAATATATCCGTAAAGAACGTTACTATGGCTCTTACCAGCGTAGTTTCTATGTCGGAGATGGCGTTACTCAGGATGACATCAAAGGCGGTTTTGAAAATGGTATCCTGACTCTGACCGTTCCGAAGAAAGAAGTAAAACCTGCTGTGGAAGAAAAGAAATATATTTCCATTGAGGGATAATACCAGGATAATTAAAAGGAAAAAGGGGCGGTGTGAGTATTCACACCGCCTCTCCTTTTTATGTGAGAAACACGCTTTGCGTGTTTCTCGTAGTTTAGCTGACATTACTTTATCGTCGATGCCCGCTGTCTGATATTCTTATTAAAATTAATCACATTGTGATTATATTCTTCATCCATCAACTCGGAATGAATCATAAAATCTGCAGTTGCCTTATTATTTGCAATCGGGATGTCATATACCTGTGCAATACGAAGCAGCGCTTTTACATCCGGGTCATGAGGTGCTGCAGTAAGCGGATCTGAAAAGAAAATCACGAAGTCTACTTTTCCCTCTACTATCTTAGCACCAATCTGCTGGTCTCCGCCCAGCGGACCGCTGTTATAGCCTTTTACCGGCAGTCCCGTCTGGTCTGTAATCATTTTTGCCGTTGTTCCGGTTCCACAAAGGAAATGCTTCTTTAAAATTTCTGCATTGTCTTTGCACCACTGGATCAGTTCTGCTTTCTTTCCATCATGGGCAATCAATGCAATATTTTTCTGTTTTCCGATTGTCAAAGTAAGAAAATCCGGTTCCATACTCATATTGTGTCTTCTCCTTTATTGTATTATTTTCCAACCATTTCATTTATCAAGTGAAAATCAACTCCTGATAAACAATTGCAGCTCGCCAATCACGCTTATATGTTGACTTGCTTACGCTCATTATAACATGACAGGATGATTCCAGACAATGTTTGGGTAGAAATCTTCATATAAAAAACGAGCACACCTAACAGTGTACTCGTTTTTTTCGTCGATGCGACAGGATTTGAACCTGCGACCTCTGCGTCCCGAACGCAGCGCTCTACCAAGCTGAGCCACGCATCGTTATTCAGTTCTTTCACACGCTCAACTATATTAGCATATATCACATTTTTTGTCCAGTAATATTTTTATTTTCTTTTCTACTTAATCGTTTTATGTTATACTTAAGTCAATCATAAGAACGGCTTTTACAATGCCGAAGCAACTTTTTTTACCAGAGAAAGGCACATTATGGAGAACAACCAGAGACCAACAATTGCAATTATGTTAGGTGACACCCAGTCCAGCTACTCAGAAGACTTACTTCGAGGCTTCTATACCTGTGCCAGAGAAGAAGATATCAATATTATTTTTCTGATGGGACCTCAGATGCCACAATATTGTAAAGATATTTTATCCTGCAGTTTTGACGGGGACTATAATTATCAGTTTGATACGATTTATGATTATGTGCATTTTACCAAACCAGATGCACTCATTATTACCTATGGTTCTCTTTCTATTTTTAAAAGCAACCAGGTAAAGGCAGACTTTCTTTCCCATTATAAAGATATTCCATTTCTGATGTTAGAGGACACACCGGACGATTCTGACATTCCATACCTGATTGCTGACAACTACAACGGCATGCGGCAATGTATCGAACATCTTGTGAATGTCCATGGCTATCGTAAGATTGCTTTTGTAGCAGGACCAGCTAACAACAAAGACTCCAATGAACGGCTGAAAGCCTACCGCGATGTTATGGCGGAACATCAGCTTCCGGTCACGAATGATATGGTCGTCTATGGCAACTACTCAGAGCTTGTCACCGAGCAGGTGGAATATATTCTAGACCACAACCCGGAATTAGAGGCAATTGCTTTTGCAAATGATAATATGGCAAAGGCAGGATACCGCGTCTGTGCTGCAAGAGACCTTTTGGTGGGACATGACATTGCCATTACCGGTTTTGACGACATTGACCACGCAAAAACCATGGAGCCACCACTGACCAGTGTTTCCCACAGCAGCTTCCAGTTCAGCTACCAGGCATTACAGAATGCGCTTATGCTCTGTCAGGGAAAGAAGCCACAATCCTGCCGGATGTCAGCCATTTTTCACCAGAGAAGCTCCTGCGGCTGCCAGCTGCACACCCGCTTTACCACACTGCGTCATATCAGCATGGAGCAGCTGCACGATTTTATACACCAGCAGGTCGATGCTATGGCTGAGGAATTATTCTCTTCCATTTCATACGAAAAAGATCGTAATTACTATACCGAAGTTCTACATGCATATTTTGAAAATATATATGAAGAAATCTTTATCCGGAAGGGAACTGACTTCTCCAACGAGCCTCTGATTCGTTATCTGAGAAAGCTTACTGCATATCCCCATATTTCCGGAGAAATGCTCCTAGAGCAACTTACTTCATTACTCCGTACACTGATTAACTTCTCGGAGGAAGAACTGCTGCAGACACAGCTTTCCGGCATTTTATCCTTTACCCAGCAATACGTTCATTCTGCGGATGTCTTCCAGCTAGAAAAAGAAATCATGGATTCTAACCGGAAAGCCTGGTTTGTACCTTCCTTTACAAGAGATTTGATTAACTCCGGTGCCAATTTCAAAGAAACGATTACACATATCATGGAGCGGCTGCATCTGATGAATGTCAAAAGTTCCTTCTTTTTCTTCTTTGACAAACCGGTCATTCATCAGGAAAATGAGCTTGCAGAGTATCCGGACGAAATCTATCTGGCAGCATATTACCATGATGAAAAATCAGTCTACCATGAACCGGGCAAACGTCCAAAAGTAACGACTGCCAATGGATTTTCCAGTTTTCTTCCAAAGGAACACAGCCACTGCTATACATCATTTATCCTCTTTTCCGGAGATGAACAGTTCGGTCTGCTGCTTTGCGAAGTGGAACAGAAAGATATTTCCTTTATGCAGATTTGCAGCCTCCAGATTGGTGCACTCCTGCATTTTATCCAGTTAAATGCCAGCGAACGCCAGATTCAGAAAGAATTGCAGGATTCCATGAAAGTCATTCAGGAGCAGAACAGCATCTTAAGTTATATCTCTGAATATGACGATTTAAGCCAGCTTTTGAACCGCCGTGGATTTATGGAACGGGCATCCCATGCAATTGAATCCAATTCCGGCAAAAAAGCTTATCTTCTTTTTGGTGACTTGGATCACTTAAAGGAAATCAACGACTGCTTCTCCCATCTTGCCGGGGATTTTGCGTTACGCACAGTATCCGAACGGCTGCGTAAATGCCTGCCAAAGGATGCCATTACTGCAAGACTGGGCGGTGACGAATTTGTTTCCTTTATTTTAACCGATATACCGGATTTCAAGGAGCAGCTTTTAAAGAATCTGAAAGCAGAGAGCGATGCTTTTAATGCCGTATGCGATAAACCTTTTTATGTAGAAATCTCTGTCGGCATCTACGACTTCTACTGTAATCCGCAGATGGACTTAACAGACATTCTCAAGCACTCTGATGCAATCCTCTACGAGGAGAAAGCAAAACGTCGCAGCAGCATCAAGAAAGTCTGATTTCGTATCATCCTTCCGAAGGAAAGAATATATATGACATATATAAATGCCGGATGGTAAACCACCCGGCATTCTTTCATTATTCGTCCATTCCCCATTTGTCTTTCATGTACTCTTTTCCGAATCCAGAGCCAATATTTTCATTGATTCTGCGTCCGAAACAGGCATAAAATCCAATAACGGCTGCAAATATAATAATTCCAATTAAAATAACCATAGCAAACACCCTCCCTGCGTCACTTTGTTTTTCAAAGTATAACACAAGTATTTTGTAATGTCACTTGTCTTTTTCAGAATGCCACGAGTCTTCCTTCATAAGAAGACAGTTCTATATTTTTTTCCTGCAGCTCCTGTATTTCTGCCGAAGTAAGTTCCACTTTGTCAGGGCCTGTATTCAGCACTACCAGCACCCGGTCTTCTTCATAGCAGCGGGAAAATGCATAAACACCGGTAACATCATTACAATAGATGGTGCGATAATTTCCCCTGCGTAATGCCAGATGCTCTCTCCGAAGTGCTATCCACTCCTTGAATTTTCCGATTAAATTATCCTGATACGGCAATAAAGACTGTGGTTCAGTTTCATCTGATTGTCCGGATGCTCTCTGCCAGTCCATGGCTGCCCTGTATTCTGATTCTTCCGTACCATCAATATATACCTCATCCCCATAAAATACTGACGGCACGCCTACCCCCATAAAGAGATAGAAAAATGCCAGCTCCATTCTCTTTCTATTTCCATTGCAATAGCTTAAAAATCTCGGGATATCATGGGAATCCAGAAAATTCATCTGTGCCAGGCTCACCTGCCATGGGTAACGGTAAATCATCTGCTGCATCTGGGCATCAAATTCACTGACAGAAAGTTCTCCCCTTCCAAAAAAGTCCCGGCACAGATAAGAAAAAGTATAATTCATCGTAGAATCAAACTGGTCTCCCTGAAGCCAGATGCCTGCTTCTTCCCAGATTTCGCCTATTAGAAACATATCCTCTTTTACTGCTCTCACCGCATGACGGAAGGCTCTCCAGAATTCATGATTGATTTCATTTGCCACATCCAAGCGCCAGCCGTCAATATCTGCTTCCCGAATCCAGTAAGTTCCAACATTACAAAGGTACTCCACTACTTCAGGATTTCCGGTATTAAGCTTTGGCATTTCCTTTACATAGGCAAAAGCCTCATAATCCGGCGGATCAGCGTACTGTATCGTTTCCGGCAGGTGATAAAACCAGTTATAATATCTTGATGCTTTTCCCTTCTGCCGCACATCCCGGAATGCAAAGAAATCTGCTCCACAATGATTAAATACACCATCTAAAATAACCCGGATTCCTCTCTTGTGGCACTGCTGCACCAGTTCTTTTAAATCCGCTTTATTTCCAAAACAGGGGTCGATTTCAAAATAGTCAATGGTATCATATTTATGATAAGACGCTGCTTCAAAAATCGGATTCAGATAAATGCAGTTAATTCCAAGCTTTTCGATATAGTCAAGGTTTTCACAAATTCCTTTCAGTGTACCACCCAGATGATTCTTGCAAATCCGGTCCGGTAAAATTTTTCCATTGCTGTCGCTTTTTTCATCCGGCAAAAGCATATGCCTTGTCGCTTTTTCCGTCAGTTCCCGTCTGTCATTTGCAAAACTGTCCGGGAAAATATGATACATAACAATGTCTTCTGCCCACTCCGGGATATCTAAAATATCCTCTCTTCTAATATATGGAAACTGGAAATATTCTGCCCTGCCACAGGACAGTTTCTCTGCAAATCCTCTTCCATAATAATAAAGGCTTTCTGTATCGTCCTCTAACCGGAAATAATAGCATACCCTGGTATACGGAGACGTAATCTTAACTTCATAATAATCATAAAGCATATCGGATGCCACATGTTCCATTTCACTTTGTTTCACCGGAAGTGGCTCTTCCATCGCCACCCGGTCTCCCCAAAGCAGCACGCACCGTTTTAAATCGCCCTTTTTACAACGGATTCTTATTACCAGCCGGTCTTCTTTTTCTGCAAAGGCAAATTGTGACAGTGGAATATGCAAAATTGCTTCTTTTTCCATTTTATTTCTATCCTTTCACACCACCTGCAGTAAGACCGGATACCATATACTTTTGTATACAGAAGAAAATAATCAACACCGGAACAGATACAAGGATAGCGGCTGCGGAGAACATTCCCCAGCTTCTGGTGTAATCGTTGGACTGTAACTGATATAATCCACCTGCCAGTGTATAACTGTTTTCATTCAGTAGAAATGTTGTAGAAAACAGATATTCATTCCATACAAAAATAAGTACCATCACAGAAGTTACAATGATTGCCGGACGAGCCAGCGGCATTACTACCTTCCACAGCAGCTGGAAATCCGATGCACCGTCAATTTTCGATGCTTCTTCGATTTCTATCGGAATGGTATCAAAATACCCTTTCATATTCCAGATAGAGAAAATGCACATGCTTCCCGCATAAATAATCACCAGTCCCAGTTTCGTATCCAGCATATTCATCTGTTTTAAAAGACGGAATAATGCAAACATGGACAGAATCTGCGGGAATGCATTTAAGAGAAGCAGTAATTTTAAAATGCCATTTCTTCCCTTAAAACGGTATCTTGAAAATGCATAAGATGACACCATGGCAAATCCGATAGCAATAACCATTGTAAAGAAGCTTAATACGGCAGAGTTATAAAACCACCGCAAAAACGGCTTCTGCGTCAGTATATTTTTATAATTATCCAGTGTAAATTCCTTTGGAAACAAAGATAATCCGGAGGACAATGCTCCACTTCCCCTTTCAAAGGAAAGATTCAACGCATATAAAATCGGTACCAGTGCCAGCAGACACAGTATAATATAAAAAATATGTAAACCGCTAAGCTGTAAAATCTGTTTTCTCTTTTTCTTAGTCATAATTTTCCTCCTTTACCCCTCGATTGGTAAACAGCGAAAATACCATGATAAGGAAAAAGATAATAATAGATACCGCAGAGGACAGCCCATAGTTATTTGAAACAAACGCATTCTGCTGTGCATAAGTAATTACGGTCTGTAAGGTTGCCCCTGAATATGCTCCCTTCTGCATCGTAAGAAGATATACGATATCAAACTGCTTAAATGTGGTAAATGTCGTCATAATAACCGCCGGTGCAATAATTCCTTTCATTGCCGGAACGGTAATATGGATGTTCTTTGACCAGAAACCTGCTCCATCCAGTTCTGCGCTTTCATAATAGCTGCGGTCAATGCTGGACAGTGCACCGTCTATCATCATAATCATAAACGGCAATGCCATCCACAGGTTTAGAGTCATGCAGGAGAGAAATGCCGGCACATTGGTGGAAAGGAAATTTACCTTTCCAAAGCCAAGTGCCACCAGAATCTTATTCAGAAGACCAAACTCTGTGTTATAAATGCCTACCCTCCACAAAAGAATGGACACATATGCAGGCATTGCCCACGGGAACATCAAAAGAGTCTTGTATACACGTTTTCCCTTTAAATCTTCTCTTTGAAATCCCAATGCAATAAAATATGCCACAACTACCTGTATCACCATATTTAATGTGGTCCAAAGTAATGTTGTAAACAGTGCTCCAAGGAAACCGGAGTCTGCCTTTAATAATGCCCTGCTATAGTTGGATAGTCCGATAAATTCATAATTTGACCAGTGAAAAAGATTCATATTGGTCAGTGATATATAGCCCGTATAAATAATCGGGAATACAATAACCATTCCAATCAATATCAGTGCCGGCATACTGTAAAGCCATGGTGTTAATTTCCGTTTGTTCTTCATATACACACTTCTCTTCCTAATTTTCCTCTTTATTGCTTCTAAATAAACTCCTGCTTACTGCATATCTGCAATGGCATTCAATGCCTCCTGCTGATAAGTCTCTGCTGCAGTGTCAATATCTTCCCCTGATTTGTTGACTGCCGCCAAAAATTCTTCTGTCGGTCCCCACATAACGCTCATCTGTGGAATGTTTGGCATAGGCTGTGCAGTTTCTGCAGTTGCTTTCATTGCCATAATCATCTCATTTGCAGCAACATCTGCGTCATCATATGCTTTGCTGTTTGCCGGTGCACAGTTTGATTTATTTGCCAATGCAATACCTACTTCCGGACTTGCAATTGTCTCTAATACTTTTGCAATTGCTTCTTTCTTATTTTCTGCTGCATATTTTAAGACACCAATGCTCTGTACACCTGAATATGGTGCCAGTCCGTTTCCATTCGGAAGTTTAAAATCCGCCAAGGATTTAATACCAAGGTCAATGCCCGCTGCCTTGATTCCGGATACCAGCCATGGTCCACCGATGATTGCTGCTGCCTGGCCTTCATTGAATAATGCAGTTACAGTGTTGTAATCTCCATCTGCCTCCAATGCTGCAAATTTCTGATTGTATGCGATAGCATCCTTGGTTTCCTGTGTATTTAATCCAGGATTTGCATCTTTATCAATAATATATCCACCAAAACCATTGATCACCGGTGCCACATTGTATGCGGTAGAATGCTGATTTACCAGCGCATAAGTTCCTGCATCCACATCGGTATGCGCTACCATATAATCATACAGTTCATCTGTTGTTTCCGGCACATCACCTTCCCATTTTGCCTTATTATACATAAAGAGCAATGTCTCATAATAAACCGGCATCAGGTACTGGGTATCCTTATAATTACCTGCTTCTACGGTCATCGGTAATAAATCCGCCATTACATCCTCACTGATAACATCCGTAATCGGAGCTAAAATCCCCATTTCTGCAAATGTTCCCAATGAATCATGTGCATAAAGATACATATCCGGTCCGTTGGATTCATCATTTCCATATAACTGAAGCTGGTCGGTCAGACCGCTCTTCTTTTCAAAGGTAACCTTGATATTATCCTCTGCCAGTTTCTCATTCGCACAATCCGCAATGGTCTGCATGATATTCTCATCCCCATCATGCCAGATTTTTACTTCTGTCATTTCATCCTCTGCATCATTTCCAAGTACTTCTGTAGTCTTTCCTTCGTCATTTCCTGCTTCTTTTCCACAACCGGATAATGTGCCGATTGTCATTGCGGTACAGAGCAACAGACTCAACACCCTTTTCTTCATAAAAATACCTCCGTTTTCCGGTTTCTTTAGGAAACCGTTTTCTTTATTTTCTTTTTTTCCTGCAATTGGTTCCTCTTGCTAAGTCTATATTTATCACTTTTTTCCCTTGTTTACAATGTCTATTTGTCAAAAATGATTGACTTTGTTAGGAAACCGCTATACTATATTTGTAAATTTATACATTTTTTCAGGAGGTATTTTATGTCTGTTACCATCAATGATGTTGCCAATGAAGCCGGTGTTTCCAAATCCACTGTTTCTAAAGTTTTAAATCACTGGACCACCATATCCCCAGCCACTGTGGAAAAGGTTCATGCAGCAATTGAAAAGCTTCATTATACCCCTAACTCCCGGGCTGTAAGCTTTGCAAAAGGTGCTACTTCCAATATTGTCTATCTTACCAATCTGGGGAAAGATACTGCTTATCGGAATCCGCATATGTTTGACATTATGTGCGGCGTACACCATACCTTGTCCGAAAACAACTATTCCCTGACGCTTGTCAACACTTCTGAAGAACACTATCCCGGAGAAAAAGTCAGTGAAGTTATCACAAGCGGTTCCTCCGATGGTCTTATCATCCATGGCTCCGCTATTAATAAAGAGATTGCAAATCTCATCCTGGATGCCGGCTTTCCACATATTATCATCGGTCATCCGGGATTTGAAAGCCGGCTGTGCTGGGTAGATACCAACCACGCCCTTGCCGGTGAATATGCCGCTGCCCACATGATAGCCTGTGGTTATACAGATGTTGCCTTTATCGGAGAACGCAAAACTGATTATATTTCCGCCCAGCGTCAGAAAGGCTTCATGGCAGGAATGTTAGACCGGGGTTATCATATTCCTGCTTCCCGTACCGGAAATACTGATTCCAGCCGTCAGCACGCTTATTCCGTTACTTCTGATATGCTGACACAGCCTGTACCGCCTCGCGCTATTGTATGTGAAAATAACACCCTCGCATTAGGTGTCATCCAGGCAGTCAAAGACCGGCAGCTTTCCATCCCGGATGACATTGCCATACTTACCTTTGACGTCTACCCATATTCCAGCATCATCGACCCACAGCTTACCATTGTAGATATCAATGTCTATGATACCGGTGTGCAGGCTGGCTCCATGATGATCCGTAAGCTTCAGAACCCGGAACTTCTCATCCAAAGCTATACAACGCTTCCTGTTATCATCCAGGGAGAAAGCACCAGACCACTGACATAAAAAATACCCCTGTCAATCTGACAGGGGCTTGTTCCCTTTTGCGCTCATTATATGATAATTAATGATACGCCAATCAGCTTATCATTAACTTTCATCGCTCACTATTTCATTTTCATAATGATATCTCTTGCAACGGCTTCGTCCACCGGTGTGGCAAATACGCCTTCCTCAAACTCTACGATTCCACCGATTCCTTTCTCTACAACGAAACGGAGTTTTCCGTCCCGGACTTTCTTATCCGTATATAATTTCTTAACCAGGGCTTCCCGGTCAATGTATTCCGGAATCTCTACCGGCAGCTTCGCTTTCTCTAACAGATTCTTTACTGCTGTTTTTTCTTCTTCTGTCATGTAACCAAGTCGGTGTGCCAGTTCTGTCATAGCTACCATTCCAATGGAAAGTGCTTCTCCATGAAGCAGTCTGTAGTCACTGACTGTCTCAATGGCACGCCCTACCGTATGTCCTAGATTCAAGATTTCTCTTAAGCCCTGCTCCTTTTCATCCTTCATTACCACAGCATATTTAATCTGGCAATTCTTCTTTGCGATGTATTCACAGGCTTCTCTATCTCCCGCAAAAATATCTTCCATATGTTTTTCCAGGAATTCAAACATTTCCTTATCTGCCATGCAGGCATGTTTGATTGTCTCTGCCATACCACTGGATAACTGTCGCTGTGGCAGTGTTTTCCATGCTGCAATGTCAAGATATACTTTCTCCGGCTGGTTAAAAAGTCCAATCAGATTCGTTGCCAGTGGTGTGTCTACTGCGGTTTTTCCACCAACAGATGCATCTGCCGCCGCCAAAAGTGTCGTAGCATAGTTAATGAATGGCACTCCTCTGCCATAGGTTCCTGCCAGAAATCCAGACAAATCGGTTACCACACCACCACCAACGGCGATGATGCAGCAGTCTCTCCGGAAACCTGCCTCTAACATGGCATCTTCTACTTCCTCTTTCGTCTTTCTGGTTTTGCTGGTCTCTCCTGCCGCAAAGACAAATTCTTTTGCCTGATATCCGGCTTCCTGCAACAATGTTACAATGTGATCTGCATAAAGTTCCTTTACAGTGCTATCAGTAATTACTGCAAATTTCTTAATCTTTCCAACCAAACCGTTTTTCAAATCTTCTATTAACCGGTTCTCAAGCTGGTAGCCTATCTCGATTTCGTAACTGTCATCAACTACCTTCTTCAATTCTACCTGAAATACGCTCATGTTTTCTCCGTTCTATCCTGTGTCTTGTAAATCTGCGTCTGTCTCAGATTTTTATTTCGTTTATTATACTATTTTGCTCTTTTCTCTGCAACCACCGAAACTCTAATCGAAAGAAATTCCCAGTTTGTGAAATATCCTATTTCATGTCAGATGTTCCTCTATGTATGTAATATATGGCTTCTTATTTACCTTATCCTGATTTGCCACATACCAGTCATAAGCTTCTTTTAACCCATCCGCCAATGGCTTTGTTTCTTTCATAAGTGCAAGCTGTTTCCTGACATCCAGTGCATATTCATAATTATAAAAGCTGAAGTAATTGCGCTGTTCTTCCTCCGCTGGAACTTCCACAAACTCCGGCTGCTTTCCTGCCGCCTGATAGCACAGAGTTACCCAGTCACGAATGGATATGTTTTCTTTATTTCCAACATTGAAAATATGCTGCTCCGGTTGTTTTTCCACCAGAATATCTATAAATCTACACAAATCCTCCACATGAAAAAATTGCAGCTTCATGCCGCCCTCCTGTGGCAGATAAAATTTCCGGTTTTCCAATGCACAGTCAAATACAAAGGCTTCCCGGTATACATTATTCATCGGTCCATATAAATAAGGCGGTCTAAGGATATATGCCTTCGGATTTCTCTGCATCAGTGCTGCCTCAGCCGCTATTTTATTTGTTCCATATGCACCCCAGTGCACATTTTCTGCAAGCTGTATTTCTTCCGTAAATGGTGCCGGCGCATATTCCGGATATACGGCACTTGAACTTATAAGAACATAATCTTTGTAACTTTCCAATGCATTCAGCAAATCCTCCACATCTTCCCTGGTATATGCGGTATCAATTACCAGGTCAAAATGCAGTCCCTGCAGTGCATCACCGATCGCATGCCGGTCTGCCTGAATCAGTTTTACAGCCGCCGACTGCGGTTTGGTGTTTCGATTTAACACATAAACCTCATCACCTTTTGCCACATAATGCTCTGCAATAAACCGACTCACAAATACAGTGCCACCAGTTACCAAGATTTTTCTCATACTTGTCATACTTGTCCTCCTTGTGCATGGGTTTCTATGAAATTTTTATTATTCCCGCTCTATTGTTAAAACCATACATTCTTTAGATTCGGTAAATCCGCAGGCATGATACAAGGCTCTGCCACTCTCCGTTGTATCCAGAATCAGTTCTGTCACGCCACGCAATTTGGCTTCATTTATCAGAAGTTCCATCATATGGTGGGCAATCCCCTGTCCACGATAGTCCTTCTTTGTATATACATTCATAATATGTCCACGTTTTCCGGTAGGATGGGTAAATGTCGGCATGACCTCAATATAGCTGACCGACGCACAGCCAACTACTTTTCTTCCATCCATTGCCAGAATTGTCGTCTGATTACCATCTTCAAAATACAGTCTGCTGCTGTCGACCAGATTATCCGGAAATGTATCATCCTCTGACAAATCATTTACTTCCCGCAGCATCTCCAGCCGGGTACTCATCAGATTCTCCATATCTCTTCGTGACGCATTCATATATGTTATCATAATCATTCCTCCAGGTCGCATTTTTTCTGTCTTCTTCGTACAGCAGTATCATATCACAGAACGGAGGAAATAATACTTAATTTTTTATGATTCTTTGATTTCCATATAAAATGTCACATTCTTACAATCATATCCTACGAACTTCAGTCGATTTTTTCCCTCTTTCAACTGAATAGAATAGGTAGTCAGTTCATTCACTTCAGAATCCGGCGTACATTCCACCACCGTTGACACATTTCCATCCTCATCAATCTGCACCAGCTTTGCTTTTCCTTCATCCAGCGTAAACACAAGCGTTATATCTACCCACGTCGCGCTGCTGCAATTCGCTTCCCAGAGTGTCTCCCTGCCATCAAATTTTCCAACGGTGTATGTCACATTATTTCCATAATTATTCAATACACTATTTGTTTTAGCATACCGGTCCCCACCCTCTGCTATCTGAATATCTGAATCGTACTGCTCTTTTGCAAATTTATTATTACAGCCAGTAAGCAATAGCCCTATAACTAAAATACATACTATGCCAAATCTTTTCATTTTCCCTGTAATCTTGTTTTTCATTCTATTTTTAATCTTCCTTTTCATTTACACTTCCTTTGCGTTCTCTCTTCTTTTCCGTTCACTCTTCCTCTTCATTCACTCTTCTCTATCACCGATTGCATGAACAACGCAGGCAAATCCCGCAACCATCGAAAATAAAATAGCTCCTCCCATTGAATTGTCCAAAAAAGCCCCCATAAAGAAACCTACAATTCCCGCAAGTACCATAATACAAACTGCATCCACTGCTTTAAATTTTCTCATAAAAATACCTCCGTTTTTTGCGTTCTTCTTGTTTTTAACTTCTATTTACCCACAACAATTTACATATCATATTATACTTATTATTGTTTCGCATGTATATAGCTTATCTTTAGCTTTCTTTTATGAATTACTTTTTGACTTTCTTTTTTTAATGAAATAAAGACGAAGGGATTCAAAAATGCCCTTGAAGATGGGGTGAAGATGAATATTTAGGCTTACTTAGCACTACTTCCGATTACTCACAAAAATGGCGGAAATACTATATTTATCAGCATTTCCGCCATTTTTAACTACTGAGACATCGGGGATTCGAACCCCGGACAACTTGATTAAAAGTCAAGTGCTCTACCAACTGAGCTAATATCCCATTTCTCAGGTTTTCTGAGAATGCCCAGTTCCGGAATCGAACCAGAGACACGAGGATTTTCAGTCCTCTGCTCTACCAACTGAGCTAACTGGGCAAGAGTTGCGGGAACAGGATTTGAACCTGTGACCTTCGGGTTATGAGCCCGACGAGCTTCCAGACTGCTCCATCCCGCGTTATTCAATTATCTTCTAAAAAGAAGAATGGGCAGAGGTGGATTCGAACCACCGAAGCAATTTGCAGCAGATTTACAGTCTGTCCCCTTTGGCCACTCGGGAATCTGCCCATTTCTATACAATATAAAATTGTATAAAGCCGATGATCGGACTCGAACCGATAACCTGCTGATTACAAATCAGCTGCTCTGCCAATTGAGCCACATCGGCATATCTTGCGCTACACTTATAACTACAAGAAAAGTGGGACCTACAGGGCTCGAACCTGTGACCCTCTGCTTGTAAGGCAGATGCTCT
>NZ_QTWM01000025.1:320-522 GCF_003461125.1 Roseburia sp. AF22-2LB | reverse complement strand
CGATGGTACTACGCTGGAGACGGCATGGGAGAGTAGGTGGCTGCCAGATTAAATGAGGGCTTATAGCTCAGCTGGTTAGAGCGCACGCCTGATAAGCGTGAGGTCGGTGGTTCGAGTCCACTTAAGCCCATTGATTCGAAAGAGTCTATAATTAAATAGGAATCATCCTATATGGGGGTGTAGCTCAGTTGGGAGAGCACCT
>NZ_QTWM01000025.1:0-310 GCF_003461125.1 Roseburia sp. AF22-2LB | reverse complement strand
GGGAAGTGCTGTTAAGATACAGGGTTTTTACCCGTGATTAGAGGATTCAAAAAATTGAGTTTTCTAATGACTGGTAAAACAGTCAGAAAAACGTACCTTGAAAACTTCATACAGAATTGATGATAAGACTATCATTTTAGAAATGATAGACCTAAGATATCAAGACATCCGAGAAACAAACCGATTCAAAAGAATCAACAAACACAAGCGTGAAAACGCGAAAGACGCCTGTCACTAACGCTATAGATGACAGGAAGCAAGGTCAAGCGAAGAAGAGCGCAGGGTGGATGCCTTGGCACTAAGAGCCGAT
>NZ_QTWM01000024.1:0-964 GCF_003461125.1 Roseburia sp. AF22-2LB | reverse complement strand
TGACAAAAGAGAACTGTTTATATTTACGGAATAATCCCTGCTTCGTAAACAATCGTATTTTTGTGTTAAATAGTTCTTATATTCATGAGCATTCTTATATGTCCTGCCCGTTTTGTTTCCAGCATTTTGTGTATTGCCATAACTATTCGTATATGACGCATATGTTCCTATTCCTGTAACTGCCATATTAACATATCTCCTTTCATTATTCGGAGTCCTTCCAACTATGCCACCTGTTGGATTTCTCTCAGAATCAATATAATATTGATCACACGCTAGCTTCAAATATACTTTGACTAATACCTTTCATCCACATATTCTGCGTTGCTCCATATCCTCTTTCCTGCCCTATATCATACAATCCACTGCTGTCAAATCCTATTTTTAATACCAAATCATTTTCTTTCTTCCAGCCATTTTTAGCATATTGCAGCCATCTCTTAGAATAAAGTTCATACCCTGCACCATTTTTAGATTTTTCCTTAAACAATGCCAGTAAATCTGTACCATCCTCTGCAATAAAAGTACCATTTTTATATGTCGCATTGCGTGCATCATATCCAGTTGTCTCATACACTTCATGCCATAAAGAATATTGGTTTGCCTTTGTCATATTTGCCTGCGAATTAACAATTTCATTATCTGCATCATGCATACAAATCCACGCATGCGTCCAAATATTTTTTGCATTATCTCCTTCATTCAGCAATTTTTCTATCTGCGATAATGTATCTCTATCTGCATTTCCCGACACCGTTAGTTGATATGTATATGGGTCAATAGAAAATACCAAATCTGCCTGTTTTGATATTGATATCCCATTCTTTGAAAGTAGATTTGAAATTTGCTGATTTACAACACTTCTGGCATGCTGTTTTTCCCTGTCAGTATTGCGTACATAACCAACACTTCTTGAACCACCTGTATATACATCCTTGTAATTCCTTAATGCATAATCATACCG
>NZ_QTWM01000023.1:0-1052 GCF_003461125.1 Roseburia sp. AF22-2LB | reverse complement strand
TTTCTAAGGAAATCGAGTAAAGATTATTTCGCTGTTGAGTTATCAAAGATAACTGAATAGTACTTGACTACTAAGTTCGAACTTCGTAAGAACTCGTTCTCACTAAGGGTCAAGTATGTATCGCACGTAAGACGCTAACTGCATTACATTTGTTACCGTCTAAGTGCTCATAACAATTCTGGTGGCGATGCGCTTAGGGGAAACACCCGTCCACATCCCGAACACGATGTTTTCTAAGGAAATCGAGTAAAGATTATTTCGCTGTTGAGTTATCAAAGATAACAACACAAGAGAGGAAGTTCTCTTCGCTAAGTTCGAACAGCGCTAAAGCTTGTTCTTACTAATCTCAGAGAACAGCTTTCGCACTAAGCTCGAAAGAACCTCGCTAAGTGTTCAATGCTTCTGGTGGCGATGCGCTTAGGGGAAACACCCGTCCACATCCCGAACACGATGGTTAAGACCTAAGCGGCCGATGGTACTACGCTGGAGACGGCATGGGAGAGTAGGTGGCTGCCAGATTAAAAAAAGAAAACAACAGCTATGCTGTTTTCAACATAAAACGGGCATCCGAAGGATGCTAACCTATATCAGCAGGGAAGTGCTGTTAAGATACAGGGTTTTTACCCGTGATTAGAGGATTCAAAAAATTGAGTTTTCTAATGACTGGTAAAACAGTCAGAAAAACGTACCTTGAAAACTTCATACAGAATTGATGAAAAGACTATCATTTTAGAAATGATAGACCTAAGATATCAAGACATCCGAGAAACAAACCGATTCAAAAGAATCAACAAACACAAGCGTCGTAACGCTATACGACGAGAGCACAGGTGCAATACTTGACTACTAAGTTCGAACTTCGCAGAAGCTCGTTCTTACTAAGGGTCAAGCATGTATCGCACGTAAGTGTTGAAAGAACCAACACTAAGTGCTCATAACAAGGTCAAGCGAAGAAGAGCGCAGGGTGGATGCCTTGGCACTAAGAGCCGATGAAAGACGTGATAAGCTGCGAAAAGTCACGGGGAGGAGCAAATATCCTTTGATCCGTGAAT
>NZ_QTWM01000022.1:0-1345 GCF_003461125.1 Roseburia sp. AF22-2LB | reverse complement strand
GGGTTATAGGACAAAACGTGTTGATGGCTAATCCCATTCTGTAAAAGATTTATCCATCTTATGGAGGTCACTCCACACAATGGCATCACCCCAAAGTGAAAGACTCTTTTCCAACCGGGATTTATCATTCATCCTTTGATATATTGCTGCAATACTTCTATCTGTAGGCATAGTTTTTATTATTTCAGACAATGAAAGCGGTTCTGGAGAGTGCATATAACACCACCAGTAAACCGCTTTTATTCGTCTTTCTATAGAAAGTCCTCTATGATTTCTCAACATTTCTCTGAGTCTTGAGTTGATTCCGCCTTCAATTCTGTTATTCGTAGATGGTGCAATGAAATCATTTATAAATTCCTTATCCAAGTATGTAAACAGTGTGTTTTCTTTGATAAGTTTAAGAAGGGATCTCTCTGCTTTAAGCAGTCTCTCATGAGTTGGTCTTTTATTACCATGCTCATCTACCGTCATTTCACTAAGAAATTCCTGATACTTCTTTATCCACTCAGTGAAACGGGTTACCCATGTTTCTGCCTCTTGTTTCTCTTTTATTTTAAGTAAATCTTTAGCCAGACAATAAAGCTCTACTCCAGCTAATGTATTAGGTTTGGACGTTGTATAACGTTTTATCTGGCAGAATACATGAAATATACATCTTTGATGTTTTGCTATTGGCCATACTTTTTTCAGTGCTTTTGCAAATCCTGTTCCACCATCTGATACAACCATTCTTGGCTCAGCTATACGCTTCATTAAAGCAATCCAGGCACCTGCATGTTCATATCGGCATAAATACCATCCAAGTACATTTTTCTCATCGCAGCAGATTAGCACACAGGCCTTTCGGCCAAGATAAATTCCATCAAGAAAAAGAACATCTTTGGTTTCTTCTATTTTCGGTGGCATCGGCCATATATCCCAAAATCTTGCTGTCTTTCTTCTAAATGTTCTTCCTTCTCCTGGCATTATTGATTGAGTTTCTTTTCCAAACAACCAATCTAAGAAGATTTGTAACTCCTTTGAATCATTATCTATTTTATGTGTTAACGAAGTTTTGCATTTCTTGCATAGCCAGCGTTGTGTTCCCGCTTTTGTTTTTCCTGCTTTAACACATTTGTTTCCACAAATAGGACAATTTATCTGATTCATTTAATCTTCCTCCATGGTTTTCTATTTCAAGAAAGATTAAACTCTGTTTTGCCCTTTATTTTCAAGGGTTAGAGCATTTTTTATCAACACGTTTTGTCCACCCTCAAAGTTCTTTGAAAAAAGATTAAACCGCCTTCAGCCCTTTATTTTCAAGGCTTGAAAGCGGTTTTCATCAACACATTTTGTCCTATAACTC
>NZ_QTWM01000021.1:0-1540 GCF_003461125.1 Roseburia sp. AF22-2LB | reverse complement strand
TGATGTGACCCCAAAAAGTTAGACTTTTAAGCGTAGCAGTTTTATTGGCTGCTACGCTGTTTTTATGCAGCCAAGAGGCTAAGCCTGTATTGCACAGGACTCATCCATCCTAGTTTTTCTTTTATTCGTTGTTCGTTATAATACTTTATATATCGTTCTATTTCCGATTTCAATTCTTCATAGCTATAATAAACTACACCATAATAGATTTCTTGTTTTAATAGTCCGAAGAAATTTTCCATCACTGAATTATCGTGACAATTTCCCTTTCTAGACATACTCTGAAATATTCGTTCTCCTTTAAGGCGATATGAGTATGCTTTCATTTGATATGCCCATCCTTGATCCGAATGGAAGGTTCTTCGATAGGGACAATCAGATGTTACTTCTATTGCTTTTTCTAGAGCATCCATTATATTCTTGGTAGACGGGCGTTTATCAATACCAAAGCTTAGTATCTCTCCATTACACATATCCATAAATGTATCCAGATAAAGTTTGTGCATAGTCATATGTCCTTTAACATCAACTTCATAGTATTTAAACTCTGTTGTATCTGTGGTGATCTTCTGATGAGGTATATGTGTGTTAAAGCGTCTGCGAATTCTATTAGGCGCAACAGTTCCAACTTTTCCTTTGTATGAACTATATTTCCTACTCCTGCGTGTAAATGAGGTTACCTGTAATCCGAGTTTTTGCATGATTCGCTGAACTTTCTTTTTATTGATAACATATCCCTGATTGCGAAGTTCTCCTAGCATACGACGATATCCGTAATCCTTGTGAAGTTTTCTAATTTCAAGGATTTTTTCTTCGATTTCCTTATCAGGATTTTCTCTATCAAATCTTTTTTGCCAATACATATATGTTGCTTTAGGCATTCCTGTATATGAGAGAAGATATTTTAGTTTGAACTGTCTTCGGAGGCTGCTGATGATTCGCGCCGTTCTCTCATTTTTGCTTCGTCCTCTAAACGCAGTCTCCTCAGTTCTTTTAAAAAGGCATTCTCTATCCTTAACTTAAGAAGTTCATCCTCTAGTTCCTTTACATGTTCTACACTTGTATCAACAGGAGATTCTACAAGTGGTTTGTTTTGTGTATTGTTATCTGGTTTATCCAATATTTTCTTTCGACCTTTCCTACGTGGCCTCAACGCATCAGGTCCAGCTGCTCGAAAGCGATTAACCCAATCAACTATCATAGACGGGTTAGTAATTCCTTCTTGCAGAGCTAAATCTTGATATGAGATTTCACTTGATAAATATAACTCTACAACAAAAAGTTTCTTTTCGAAAGAATATTTTACTTGTTGACGTGAACGTTTTAACCCATCATCTCCAAAAGACTTATAATTATCCACCCATAACTTAACTTTACTATGAGAAGGAACGCCGTATTGCTCGGCGAGATATTTATAACCGCCTTCTCCATTCAGATAAGCATTTACAACTTTCTTTTTAAATTCATAACTATATTTAGACATAAAAATACCGACCTCCAATCGTTAGATTTTTTGGTCTAACTTTTAGGGGTCGGTACA
>NZ_QTWM01000020.1:0-2800 GCF_003461125.1 Roseburia sp. AF22-2LB | reverse complement strand
TTGATCCGTGAATGTCTGAATGGGGAAACCCACATGAGAATACCTCATGTATCCATACGCCAATCCATAACGTATGGAAGGGAACCCGGTGAACTGAAACATCTAAGTAGCCGGAGGAAGAGAAAGAAAAATCGATTTCCAAAGTAGCGGCGAGCGAAATGGAAAGAGCCCAAACCGGAGTGCGTGCATTCCGGGGTTCGGACCGCATAATTGATTCAGCAATTCCAGCAGAACTGTTTTGGGAAAGCAGACCAGAGAGGGTGAAAGTCCCGTAAGCGAAAGAAGAGCTGACATGGCGGTATCCAGAGTACATCGAGACACGAGAAACCTTGATGGAATAAGCGGGGACCACCCCGTAAGGCTAAATACTACTTAGTGACCGATAGCGCATAGTACTGTGAAGGAAAGGTGAAAAGGACCCCGGGAGGGGAGTGAAAGAGAACCTGAAACCCTGTGTTTACAAGCTGTGGAAGCACTTTATATGTGCGACCGCGTACTTTTTGTAGAACGGTCCGGCGAGTTACGCTTACTGGCGAGGTTAAGGACTTAAGGTCCGGAGCCGAAGGGAAACCAAGTCTTAATAGGGCGATAATAGTCAGTAGGAGTAGACCCGAAACCGGGTGATCTATCCATGTCCAGGTTGAAGATGCCGTAAAAGGCGTTGGAGGACCGAACCCACATCCGTTGAAAAGGGTGGGGATGAGGTGTGGATAGGGGAGAAATTCCAATCGAACCCGGAGATAGCTGGTTCTCCTCGAAATAGCTTTAGGGCTAGCCTCGTTTTAGTCTTGTGGAGGTAGAGCACTGAATTTCCGCGGGGGCGTCAAAGCTTACCAAAGAATATCAAACTCCGAATGCCATTAAGATGATGAACGGGAGTCAGACTGTACGAGATAAGTTGGACAGTCAAAAGGGAAAGAGCCCAGACCACCAGCTAAGGTCCCAAAGTGTGTGTTAAGTGGAAAAGGATGTGGGGATTCAAAGACAACTAGGATGTTGGCTCAGAAGCAGCCATTCATTCAAAGAGTGCGTAACAGCTCACTAGTCGAGAGTCCCTGCGCCGAAAATGTCCGGGGCTGAAACACAACACCGAAGCTGTGGAATCATACTAAGTATGATTGGTAGAGGAGCATTCTTAAGACCGACGAAGCTGTACCGATAAGGAGCAGTGGAGGGATAAGAAGAGAGAATGCCGGAATGAGTAGCGAGAGGAAGGTGAGAATCCTTCCGGCCGAATATCCAAGGATTCCAGGGTAAAGCTGATCTGCCCTGGGTAAGTCGGGACCTAAGGAGAGGCCGAGAGGCGTATCCGATGGACAACAGGTTTAGATTCCTGTACCACATATGGTCAGAACTGTGGGGACGCAGAAGGAAAGCATGAGCCAGGAATGGAAAGACTGGTACAAGCAGAGGGGATGGTGTGCTGGCAAATCCGCACACGAAAGTCCTTGCTGTGATGTGGAGCGAACTAGAGTAGCGAAGCATGCGGACCGGCTGCCGAGAAAAGCCGCTATTGTGCCATATGTGCCCGTACCGTAAACCGACACAGGTGGATGAGGAGAGAATCCTAAGGCCGACGGAAGAAGTATTGTTAAGGAACTCGGCAAAATGACCCCGTAACTTCGGGAGAAGGGGTGCCTGAGAAATCAGGCCGCAGAGAATAGGCTCAAGCAACTGTTTAGCAAAAACACAGGTCTATGCAAAACCGAAAGGTGAAGTATATGGGCTGACGCCTGCCCGGTGCTGGAAGGTTAAGAGGAGAGGTTAGCGCAAGCGAAGCTTTGAATTTAAGCCCCAGTAAACGGCGGCCGTAACTATAACGGTCCTAAGGTAGCGAAATTCCTTGTCGGGTAAGTTCCGACCCGCACGAAAGGCGTAATGATTTGAGCACTGTCTCGACAATACATCCGGTGAAATTGAAGTACCAGTGAAGATGCTGGTTACCCGCGCCAGGACGGAAAGACCCCATGGAGCTTTACTCCAGTTTGGTACTGGGATTCGGTACTGCATGTACAGGATAGGTGGGAGACGAAGAAGTTAGGACGCCAGTCTTAACAGAGTCGCTGTTGGGATACCACCCTTGCAGTATTGGGTTTCTAACCAGCCGCTGTGAACCAGCGGTGGGACAATGCCAGGCGGGGAGTTTGACTGGGGCGGTCGCCTCCGAAAGGGTATCGGAGGCGCTCAAAGGTTCCCTCAGAATGGTCGGAAACCATTTAAAGAGTGCAAAGGCAGAAGGGAGCTTGACTGCGACACCGACGGGTGGAGCAGGTACGAAAGTAGGACTTAGTGATCCGGTGGCATAAAGTGGGATTGCCATCGCTCAACGGATAAAAGCTACCCTGGGGATAACAGGCTTATCACTCCCAAGAGTTCACATCGACGGAGTGGTTTGGCACCTCGATGTCGGCTCATCGCATCCTGGGGCTGTAGCAGGTCCCAAGGGTTGGGCTGTTCGCCCATTAAAGCGGTACGCGAGCTGGGTTCAGAACGTCGTGAGACAGTTCGGTCCCTATCCGGCGCGGGCGTAGGATATCTGAGGGGAGCTGGCCTTAGTACGAGAGGACCGGGCTGGACGGACCACTGGTGCATCAGCTGGATACCAAATCCATAGCTGGGTAGCCAAGTCCGGAAGGGATAAACGCTGAAGGCATCTAAGCGTGAAGCCCCCCCCAAGATGAGATGTCCCTGTCTATAAGACAGTAAGACCCCTGAAAGAGTATCAGGTAGATAGGGCAGAGGTGGAAGCACGGTAACGTGTGGAGCTGACTGTTACTAATCGGTCGAGGGCTTGACCAAA
>NZ_QTWM01000002.1:0-548261 GCF_003461125.1 Roseburia sp. AF22-2LB | reverse complement strand
ATAACCTTGTCCTTTGCATTGATTCTTCCGGATGAAGCATTCCTATATTATAGTCAGGGAATGTATGATACCCATGTCAATGCGGTGCTCAGTGAGCAAGCTCTGAATGGAAATAGCCTTATGACTGCATATTTGGATTTGAACGAGAAGCTGGACGAAACTGACATTGAATATGAAAGCTATCTTCAGAATATGGGTCGTCAGCTTTTCTACACCATAGCATCCAGTTATATTACCCTCTATCTTGCGATTGTTTTCCTGGTAGTTGCCAACACCATCGTGGGTGTTCAGTTCCTGATGAGTCAGCAGAAAACCGGGCGCAGATACCAGACCCTGATCCGCCTGGGAGCTACTTACGAAACCCTTTGCCAGTCTGCTGGAAAGCAAATTACCTGGTTTATGGGACTTCCTGTATTGGTTGCGGCTGTCAGCAGTTTGTTTGGAGTCAGGGCGTTATTTACAGGGATACTCTCGTCCCGAACCCGTGGGACAGTGGCTGAAATGATGTTTGTATCTGCTGCTATGATTTTGCTGCTTTGCGTGATAGAATATATTTATATGAGAGTGGTCAAGCGCTCCAGTGATCGGTATTTGCTGACACTGATGCAGCCACAGAGAGAAGAATAATTTGGAAGGAGGTGCTGCCGTGAAAAGAATTGCTGTTGTGGAAGATGAAGTCTATATGCGGGAAGAACTCTGCAATATGCTTCAAAAGGACGGGTATCTTGCGGAGGCAATCACCGAGTTGGAAGATGCCGCTCGGCTCCTGGCAGCCCTCCGTCCTGACCTTGTGATCTTAGACCTGAATTTGCCGGAGATCAGTGGCTTTCAAATCTGCCAGGAACTAAAGAATAAAACCGCTATCCCCGTCCTGATACTGACTTCCAGAGATCAGGTAAAGGATGAACTGCAAGCGTTCCACTTGGGTGCTGATGAATATTTGACGAAGCCGTGCAGAAAAGATCGACTTCTTGCCAGGGTATCCAATATTCTCAAAAGGTATGAAGGCCGTACCAATCTCATAGAGGGACCAGATTTCCTGTTAGACCAGCAGACCTACACGCTTTATATTCATAATACCTCTGTCGTGCTTCCAAAAAATCAGGGAAAACTGTTGGTTGCTCTTTTGTCCGGCGGCGATGCTCTGGTCACGACGGAGCAACTTTGCATAGCACTATGGGGAACCACGGAATACATAGACGAAAATGCCTTGCAGGTTAATCTGACCAGGCTGAAAAAGACGATGTCCGGTCTTGAGATGAAGCAGCGAATCGTTGCGGTTCGTGGGATGGGCTATCGTCTGGAAACGGGGGTGGCTCCATGAAGCGGCTTTGGCGCATGATAGAACGGTACTACCCCTGGCTGCTGTTGCTGTTGGGCGTGGATTGCTTTTGTGCTATCATTCTTTGGATTTCTGACATTCAGGCATTTCAAACCTTGAGTGGGTTAGTAGTTCTGACAAGCCTCCTTTTGTTTTCAGCAATTCTGTTTGTACTAAACAAGCGGGAGACCACCCGCCGAGAGCTGTTCCGGGATTTCCTCAGTGATCCTGCCATCTGCAACGAGGAACGGCTGCTCAGTGCCATCAGCCGGGAAGAAGGAGAATCTATCCGGCTTCTGGCATCAGTTTTACAGGAACACAAAACTGAGAGTAACAGTATGGCAGATGCCCTACAGGACTATGAAGAATATGTGGAGGGCTGGGCACATGAAGCGAAAACGCCCCTATCGTTGTTGACCATGCTCCTGGATAATCGGAGCAACGAAATGTCTCCTCCCCTGCAAGCAAAACTGGATTATGTCCGCAGTCAGCTTCAGGAGGATGTCACTCAGATGTTATACTATGCCCGGTTAAAGAGCAGTACAAAGGATTATCAGTTTAAGGATATCAATTTGAATGACTGCTTGGGGGAAGTTCTGGAGGACTATGCCCCACTTCTGGAAGAAAAGCAGTTTGTAATTATCAATAAACTGCAATCTGAAACAGTCTATACAGACCGTAGAGGGCTTCAGTTTATGTTGGGACAGATCGTGAGCAATGCCATAAAATATAGCAGCGATAGTCCCATGCTAACAATCTCTATGATACATTCGGAGATCGCAGATGTCCTTTCAGTTGAGGATAATGGCATCGGTGTAAAAAAATATGATCTGCCGTATATTTTTCAAAAGGGCTTTACCGGGGATTCTACTGACAGCAGAAAGAAAGCTACCGGTATAGGGCTTTACCTGGTTAAGAAGATGGCTGACGATCTAAACCTTCGTCTGGAAGCTGCTTCCCCGTGGGAAAAGGGCTTTAAGATAGTCATCTTCTTTCCAAAATTGAAATCCAACGGAGGAAAATAATATAAGCAAAAAACGGGGCTGTAAAATAAGTCTCTGCTAAAGAAACGCTAGTTCCGACAAATGCTGGTTCTGGCGTTTCTTTACATTAATATATGTTTTTTGAAAATCGTCACTGTTTTATGTAAAAAGGGTACACTTAATAAGCTTGGATAGATTTCTTCTGTACGTCCATATTTTTTATATCTTACATGTTGTTTTCGTTTGAAAAGAAATTTACGTCCATTAGGGCATATAGGATTTCCGTTCTCATCTCTTATATAGTTTACAGCACGATAAGGATTCGTGTGATGTTTTTTATCTGCCGTTTCTTTTTTGTACATGGTAAATATCATTAAATTTTTCCATTAAAGGTACAAAGCATTCCATGCCTTGTCTTCCATAAAATCAATTCTACGTTAAAAACATACCGTCTAGACAGCTATTTTTTAAGCTATCATTTGAAAGACATATATAATATATAGGCTCAAATGGTGAAAGTGCCCATTTGGGCCTATTATTGTATGAATTCATACGTTACAACCAGAGCAAGATCCACCCGTGTATTACAGTATTGTCATTTTGACAATATTGTATTACTTACGAGTGGCAGACTTGATGGGGATTACGTCCCCATACCCACGTGAAAATATAATTGCTGGCAATTACATTTTAGCAGATATGCAGGCATATCTGAATAAGCGTCATAGACAACAAAATAAGGAAATTTTGATAAGGCATTCACCTGGAATAGGTGAGTGTTTTTTTGTTTTCAAATATTCAATTAATCAAAAAAATTAAAAAAATTTCATTAGGGGGCTGTAAAAATGCCTCTCAGCGTTTCGTTTTATGTAAGGGTATTTTGGACAGGAAAAATTTAAAAAATTTTTATCAAGAACCTGTATTTATGCCCTTCATCTTTTGAATATGTGTAAGGACATTTTTGAGCCGGTATAAAAATGATTTTTACAACAATTAGAAACAGAAACGAGGCGAGAAAAGAATGAAATATGAATACATGAAGGAGTCAGAGCAGATGCTTCAGTACTTCCAGTTTCCGAAGTTTTTGCTCAAACTGCGCATTTCCCAAACTGCAAAATTTCTTTATATGATTTTGTATGACCGGGCACGGATATCGAGAAAGAATAGCTGGATAGACAAGTATGGAAATGTTTATCTGATTTTTCCGATAGAGGAATTGTCTGCTCAAATCGGCAAATGTAAATCTTCTGTAAAAACAGCATTGAAGGAATTAGATGATGTGGGACTATTGGTTCGCAGATCTGGTGGTTTTTCAAAACCCAATCATTTATATGTAAAAATTCTATCTGATGAGATTGGTTTACAGCTGGTTGAGAATAAGGCGGTTGAAAAGATGGTTGCAACAGAGTCGGAAAAGCAACCTTCATCTGGTCGTAAAAATGGCTGTGCAGGAGTCGGAAATGTGGCACCTAGTAAAGTAACTGAGAAATATAAAAGAAATAAATATCATGAAGTAAATTATTGCTATGGGGAAGGAGAGAGTTTGTGATGAGAGAAGAAGATACTGTATGTGTAGGCAGTGATGGTTTGCAATACTGTAAAGTCTGTGGGGAAGCGAAAGAAGCATTTTTTCCTGAGGGTGGATTTATGGGGATGAAGAAACATTCCAGGCAATGTGCCTGTGACAGAAAAGCGTATGAAGAAGAACAAAAATATTTTAAAGACAAAGAGCACCGGGAATTAGTCAGCAGAAATACGAGCATCTGTTTTGACGAGAGCAGAATGGAAGAGTGGACATTTGAGAATGCAGATATGTCAGATACGGTAATGCATAGAGCAAAAAAATATGTTGATAACTGGGAGGAAATGAAAAGAAATCATATAGGCTGTTTGTTCTGGGGACCGGTTGGTACCGGGAAAAGTTTTATTGCGGGGTGCATTGCCAATGAACTTCTTAAGCAAGAAGTAATGGTAAAGATGACAAATTTCAATACCATTATTGATGATATATTTCCACTGGCAGACAAAACGGAATATATCAATGCATTGGCGTCTTATCAGCTTTTGATTATTGATGATCTTGGAGTGGAACGAAATTCAGAATATGCGTTAGGAATTATTTTTAGTGTCATAGACCGCAGGATCCGTTCGGGACGACCTTTGATCATCACAACGAATCTTCCGCTGAAAGAAATAAAAAGCGAGACCATGTTGGATAAAAGGCGTATCTATGACCGTATTTTAGAAATGTGTACACCCGTGTATGTTGGAGGCACAAGCAAACGAGAAGCGATTGCAAGTATGAAAATGGAGAAAGCGAAAACGCTGTTGAACACAAACAGAGGGAAGGAGGAATGCGAATGAATCATACAGAAAAAACAATACCTGTTTGGAAGAAATATTCTTTAAATGTTTCCGAAGCAGCAGAATATTACGGAATTGGAGAAAAGAGATTGAGACAAATCGCAGGTGAAAATGAAGGAGCAGATTTTATTTTGGAAGTTGGTTCGCATATCCGGTTCAAAAGAAAATTATTTGAAGATTATCTGGACACAGCCAGTACAGTTTAAGTGACAGAATAGAAGAAATGGTAATGAAAATAATGTTCATTTTATCTTAGCGAAGAGAAGGTCTTGTGGTATAATGAATAAACCGAGACGGTCTTCCAAGTTAAATGAGCATTTAATGAAGGAGACGAAATATTATGAGTGAAAAAAGGAGAGATCATAGAGGACGTATATTACACAATGGAGAAATACAGTTATCTGATGGCAGATATAGATTTAAGTATGTCGATGAGATGGGAAAGGAGCGCTGCGTATATAGCTGGCGCTTAGACCATAACGATGCAACTCCGAAAGGAAAGCGCCGGGCTTTATCGCTTCGGGAGATGGAGAAGAAAATCCAGGCAGATCATTTTGAACAGATTGCAACAAATGGCGGAAATATGACGGTACTGGAACTGGTTGAAAAATATACATCAACAAAAACCGGTGTCAGACCTACTACAGTTGCAGGATACGGAACAGTTATCAATTTATTGAAGAAAGATCCATTTGGAAAAAGAAGGATTGATACGGTTCGGATTTCGGATGCAAAATGTTGGCTGATACATCTTCAGCAGGTAGAAAAGAAAAGCTATAGTTCCATCCATTCAATCCGAGGAGTTCTTCGTCCGGCATTTCAGTTGGCAGTGGATGATGACCTGATCAGGAAAAATCCATTTCAGTTTCAGCTAATGGAAGTGGTTGTGAATGACAGTGTGACAAGAGAGGCAATCAGCAGGGCTGAGGAACGAAAGTTCCTACGGTTTGTGAAGGAAGACCCTCATTTTTGCAGGTATTATGAAGGAATTTACATATTATTTAAAACAGGCCTTCGCATCTCGGAATTTTGTGGTTTGACGATTTCTGATATTGATTTCAAGGAGCATACGATCAACATCGATCATCAATTGCAGAAAAAATCAAAAATCGGATATTATATTCAAGAGACTAAAACAACCAGCGGAACAAGAAAGATACCTATGACTGCAGATGTAGAGGAATGTTTTCGGAAAATTATAGAAAAACGAAACCCGCCCAAAGCAGAACCTATGGTAGATGGAAAAAGTGGATTCTTATACTTTGATAAAAATGAAAGTATCTGTTATTCCCTGCACTGGGAGCATTATTTTCAACACATCATTCAGAAGTATAATAATACTTACAAAGTACAGATGCCTGTCATCACCCCTCATGTATGTCGGCATACCTATTGCTCAAATATGGCAAAATCCGGAATGAATCCAAAAGCATTGCAATATTTGATGGGCCACTCAGACATCAGCGTAACGCTGAATACATATACGCACGTAAATCTTGAGGATGCCAGGGAAGAAGTTGCCCGGATTCAGGTTGTGCAATTACGATTTTTAATTGAAAATAGCAAGGTGTAAAATGGAAAAACATACACCTTATTTTACACCTTTTGCGGACGATATTATGAGAAAATAAACCAGGTTATGCCAGAAAAGAAAAATTCACAAAGGCTTACAAAGCCCGAAAAACCAAGAAAAACTAAGAAATGCGAGGTTATGCAACAATGATAAAAATACTATTCATTTGCCACGGCAACATCTGCCGTTCCCCCATGGCAGAATTCATCCTAAAGGACCTCGTCGCCAGACGAGGTCTCACCGACCGCTTCGAGATAGCCTCGGCTGCCACCAGCACCGAAGAAATCTGGAATGGCATTGGGAATCCGATTTACCCGCCGGCGCAGGCGGAGCTTAAGAAGCATGGAATCGGGAATACGCCGGAGACCGATTTTCGGGACAAGCGGGCGAGACAGTTGACAAAATCCGATTATGAGATTTATGATTACCTTATAGGGATGGACGAAAGCAACATCCGTGGAATCGAGCGGATAACCGGGCATCGTGGCGGTAAAATATCCATGCTGCTTTCCTTTGCCGGAGAGCAGGCAGCAATATCTGACCCATGGTATAGCGGCAGGTTCGATAAAACCTATGCGGATGTAACACGCGGATGCGAAGCATTCTTAGAATATCTCATAGAGCAGGGAGAAGTGTAGATGATAGAAATCTTATTTGGCGAAAGTGAAGGCGTAGCCATGAAGCTTGCGAAGAACTATCAGCAGCCGGATTATGAGGATGGACCAACCGCATGGCTTGGGGAAAAGCCAGACAAAGCCACCTTTGAAGACATGTTTGCAGGAGAAGCAGTTGGCGGAACTTCTGCGGAGGTCATTATACTGCCATTTATGTTGGACATTGGCTGCCTGAGGGAACCACTGGATGGTACATATCGGAAGAAGATAATCTTAGAGCAGTATGGTGTCTATTGGAATGAGGATGAGAAAGAGGGGCGGGAAGAATTAGAGCAGGCAGTGGAAACTTATGTAAAAGAGCTGCAGCGGATGGAGCAGTTTGCAAAGCAGGGAGAATCTTTCCGTATCTGGTACAGCAACAAGCCTTATTCCCTGTGCGGACTCTGCCATGCAGTCAGTGTGCTGCGGAAATATGAATGTGCGATATCCGTGGTACGTCTGCCGGATTTTGTAAGAGAAGAGGAAAATACGACGGTACGTTATTCTTCCTGGGGAGAAGTAGATGCCGGACAGTTTTATCGATTCCTCCCATTGGAAAAGGAACTTTCAGAGCATGAGCAGAAAGTATTTGCATCCAGATGGGACGAACTTAAAGAAGAGGATGCACCTCTTCGGGTTCTGATAAATGGCTGTCTGGTGGGCGTAAAAGATGATTTTTATGATTTCCTGATTCGAAGAGAACTGCCGGAGGGCGAAATCATACAGGCAAGACTTATTGGAAATCTGTTGTTAAAATATCCCCTTGGAATCAGTGACAGTTGGTATATGAACCGCATTAAACATATGATTGAGACCGGAGAGATAGAAGTAGTGAAAGAGGCGGATGAAATTTTCCGCCGGAGCATCAGAAAGGAGTAGTAAGGAATGAACGAGATCATAAAAGCAATGGAGACAAGAAGAAGTATCAGAGGTTATAAGGAAGATATGGTGCCGGAAGAGCTGATTGCAGAAGTAGTGGAAGCTGGAACTTATGCGGCTACCGGAATGGGCAGGCAGTCACCGATTATACTTGCAGTTACCAATAAAGAAGTAAGAGACAGACTTTCCAAGGTAAATGCTGAGATTATGGGAACAACCGGCGATCCGTTTTATGGAGCACCGGTGGTACTGGTGGTGTTAGCAGATAAGAGCCGTCCCACCTATCTTTATGATGGAAGCCTCGTTATGGGCAATCTGATGCTGGCAGCACATTCCTTAGGCCTTGGAAGCTGCTGGATTCACCGTGCAAAAGAAACTTTTGAGCGGGAAGAGGGAAAAGCAATTTTAAAGGAACTTGGCATTGAAGGAGATTACGAAGGCATTGGAAACTGTGTCATTGGCTATGCAAAAGAACCGGCAAAAGACGCCGCTCCGAGAAAAACAGATTATGTTCATTATATAAAATAAAATTGGATAATATAAAGGACATAGTGAAAAAATAGCATCAGATTTGTAAAAAATACTTGCAAAACAAAAAAAGCAGTGCTATCATAGTCAACAACTAGGAGATATAGTTGCAAAAGCTGGGAAAGAGACTCTTACTTTCAGAGGCCGACAGGAATACAGCGTCACCGACTGAGAGCGCTGTTTGGAAGAGAAAGCAAAGGGAACACTCTGGAGCCGATTGGCTGAATTACAGTAGGTCAGTACGTAGTGCACGTTACGCACGAAGAGAGGGAAGATGAAGCATTCATTTTCCAATGCGGGTGGTACCGCGGATAAGAAGATTATTCGCCCCGGAATACGAGTCAGTATTCCGGGGTTATTTTTATACTCCGGGCTGACAATCATATCAGAAAAGGAGTAGATAAGATGAGCAACATTTACAGAGACGTAACCTTAAATCAGGTAAGCGAAAACGACATTGGAAAGACACTTCGGGTAGCAGGCTGGGTAGAGAATATCCGGGACCATGGCGGCGTATCCTTTATTGATTTAAGAGATATGTATGCAGTAATGCAGATTGTAATCCGGGATGGAAAACTGTTAGAGGGAATCCGCAAGGAGCAGGCAGTTTCCATAGAAGGTCTGATTGAAAAAAGAGATGAAGAGACCTACAATCCAAAGATTCCGACCGGAACCATTGAATTAGAGGCAAAGAGCGTAGATATTTTAGGAGAGGTTTATACACAGCTTCCATTTGAAGTAATGACCAGTAAGGAAGTCCGTGAGGATGTCCGGTTGAAATACCGTTATCTGGATTTGAGAAACCAGAAAGTAAAAGACAATATTATTTTCCGTTCCAAGGTAATTTCTTTCTTAAGAGAGAAAATGACAGAGATGGGATTCTTAGAGATTCAGACTCCGATTCTTTGTGCATCTTCTCCGGAGGGCGCAAGAGATTACATCGTGCCATCCAGAAAATACAAAGGAAAATTTTATGCATTGCCACAGGCACCACAGCAGTACAAACAGCTTCTGATGGTATCCGGATTTGATAAATATTTTCAGGTTGCACCATGTTTCCGTGATGAGGATGCAAGAGCAGACCGTTCACCGGGAGAGTTCTATCAGCTTGACTTTGAAATGAGTTTTGCAACCCAGGAAGATGTATTTAAGATTGGTGAAGAAGTACTTTCTGCCACCTTTGAGAAATTCGCACCGGAAGGCAGCAAAGTAACGAAAGCACCATATCCAATCATCAGCTATAAACAGGCAATGTTAGAGTTCGGAAGTGACAAACCGGACCTTCGGAACCCACTTCGTATCATCGATGTGACAGAGTTCTTCCAGAGATGTACCTTTAAGCCATTTATCGGAAAGACCGTAAGAGCCATCCGTGTACATGCAGAGATGTCCAAAGGTTTCCATGAGAAACTTTTGAAATTTGCAACCGGAATCGGAATGGGTGGATTAGGATATCTGGAAGTATTAGAAGATGGAAGCTATAAGGGACCGATTGACAAATTTATCCCGGATGACATGAAAGAAGAATTCAGAAATCTGGCAGGTCTTGAAGTAGGAGATACCATTTTCTTCATGGCAGATAAAGAAGAGCGTGCCGCATATTATGCAGGCATGATTCGAAATGAATTAGGCGAGAAGCTGGATTTAATTGAGAAAGATGCATACCGTTTCTGTTATGTCAATGATTTCCCAATGTTCGAGCGTGATCCGGAGACCAAGAAAATCGGATTTACCCATAACCCATTCTCCATGCCTCAGGGCGGCTTAGAGGCACTCAATACCATGAATCCGCTGGACATCTTAGCATACCAGTACGATATCGTCTGCAACGGCGTGGAACTTTCCTCCGGTGCAGTTCGTAACCATGATATGCAGATTATGGAGAAAGCTTTTGAAATCGCAGGTTATGATAAAGAAGTGCTGAAAAATAAATTCGGCGCATTATACAATGCATTCCAGTTTGGAGCACCGCCACACGCAGGAATGGCTCCTGGCATTGACCGTATGATTATGTTACTGCGTAACGAGGATAACATCCGTGAAGTCATTGCTTATCCGATGAATGGAAATGCACAGGATTTGATGTGCGGAGCACCAAACGAAGTAACCGAGCAGCAGTTAAGAGAAGTTCATATCAAAGTACGTGATTAAGGAGGAAAAACAATGGCAAATGTGATTTCAGATGAAACCATGGAATACGTTGGAATCCTTGCAAAGCTTGAACTTTCCGAAGAGGAAAAAGCAGCAGCAAAAAAAGACATGGAAAGCATGTTAGATTATATTGATAAATTAAATGAACTGGATACATCCGGTGTAGAACCGATGTCCCATGTATTTCCGGTACATAATGTATTCCGGGAAGATGTAGTAACCAATGGTGACGGCGGCGAGGATACCCTTGCCAACGCGCCGGAGCGCAGAGACCGGGCATTTGTTGTACCAAAGACCGTAGATCAGTAAAGGAGGCGGCAGAAGATGAATTTGTTATCACTGACAGCAGTAGAGCTTGGAAAGAAAATCAAAGCCCATGAAGTATCAGTAGAAGAAGCTACAAGAGCCGCCTTAGAAGCCATTGCAGCAAAAGAGGATGCGGTACACAGTTTTGTTACCGTAGATGAAGAAGGCGCTATGAAGCGGGCGGCAGAAGTGCAGAAGCTTATTGACGATGGAACATTAACAGGACCTCTGGCAGGAGTGCCAGTAGCAATTAAAGATAATATGTGTACCAAAGGAATGCTGACTACCTGCAGTTCTAAAATTTTATATAACTTTATTCCGACTTATACCGCAGAAGCAGTATTAAATCTGGAAAAAGCCGGAGCAGTAATTCTTGGAAAGACCAACATGGATGAGTTTGCCATGGGAAGTACTACAGAGACTTCCGCTTTTGGCGAGACGAAGAATCCATGGAATACAGAACATGTACCGGGAGGTTCTTCCGGTGGAAGCTGTGCTGCAGTTGCAGCAGAAGAATGCTTTTATGCATTGGGTTCAGACACTGGTGGTTCTATCCGTCAGCCAAGTGCATTCTGTGGTGTGACCGGCATCAAACCAACATATGGAACCGTATCACGTTATGGACTGATTGCATATGGTTCTTCTTTAGACCAGATTGGACCGGTAGCCAAAGATGTGACAGACTGCGCAACCATTTTAGAGGCAATTACTTCCTATGATAAAAAGGATTCTACTTCCATTCAGAGAGAAGAGACCGATTTTACCAGTGCATTAGTCGATGATGTGAAAGGAATGAAAATCGGTATTCCAAGAGATTATTTTGGAGAAGGACTGGATGCAGAAGTAAAGGATGCTATTTTAGCAGCCGCTAAGAAATTAGAAGAAAAAGGTGCTATCGTAGAAGAGTTCGATTTGAGCCTGGTAGAATATGCAATCCCTGCTTACTATGTAATTGCAGATGCAGAAGCAAGCTCTAACCTTGCCCGTTTTGATGGCGTAAAATATGGCTATCGTACGAAAGACTACGAAGGACTTCACAACATGTATAAGAAATCCCGTTCCGAAGGCTTCGGAGCAGAAGTAAAACGTCGTATCATGTTAGGTTCCTTTGTCTTAAGTTCCGGATATTATGATGCTTATTATCTGAAAGCACTGCGTACGAAAGCTTTGATAAAGCAGGCATTTGATAAAGCATTTGCAAAATATGATGTTATCTTAGGACCGGCAGCACCGACCACCGCTCCGAAGTTGGGAGAGTCCTTAAGCGACCCGTTAAAAATGTATTTAGGCGACATTTATACCGTATCGGTGAACTTGGCAGGACTTCCGGGAATCAGCCTGCCATGCGGCATCGACAGCAAGGGGCTTCCGATTGGCATGCAGTTGATTGGAGACTGCTTCAAGGAGAAGAATATCATCCGTGCCGCATATGCCTTTGAACAGACAAGACCATATCAGCACAGCCCGTTAGCAGCAGAATAGGAGGAAAAGAAGATTATGAGTAAACAGTATGAAACCGTCATCGGACTGGAAGTCCATGTGGAACTGGCAACCAGGACCAAAATCTTCTGTGGCTGTTCTACTGCATTCGGAAGTGCACCAAATACACACACCTGTCCGGTCTGTACCGGTATGCCGGGCTCTCTTCCGGTTTTAAATAAACAGGTGGTAGAATATGCCATGGCAGTAGGTGTTGCCATGAATTGTGAAATCAACCAGTATTGTAAATTTGACCGGAAGAACTATTTCTACCCGGACAATCCTCAGAACTATCAGATTTCCCAGCTTTATCTTCCAATTTGCCACGATGGCGGCATTGAGATTGAGACTTCCGAAGGAAAGAAAACCATTGGAATCCACGAGATTCATATGGAAGAGGATGCGGGAAAATTAGTCCATGATGACTGGGAAGATGTTTCCCTGGTGGACTATAACCGTTCCGGTGTGCCACTGATTGAGATTGTATCTGAGCCGGATATGCGTTCTGCAGAGGAAGTCATTGCTTATCTTGATAAATTGAGAATGATTGTGCAGTATCTTGGTGCATCCGACTGTAAGATGCAGGAAGGCTCCATGCGTGCAGATGTCAACTTATCTGTCCGTGAAGTAGGAGCAAAAGAATTTGGTACCCGTACCGAGATGAAAAATATCGGTTCCTTTAAAGCAATTGCAAGAGCCATTGAAGCAGAGACAGCAAGACAGATTGATTTGATTGAGTCTGGCGAAAAGGTGGTTCAGGAGACCAGACGCTGGAATGATGACCAGGGATATTCCTATGCCATGCGTTCCAAAGAGGATGCACAGGATTACCGTTATTTTCCGGAACCGGATTTGGTTCCAATCGTCATCAGTGATGAATGGTTACAACGCATAAAAGACAGCCAGCCGGAATTAAGAGAAGCAAAACGTCAGCGTTATCAGGATGAATTCGGCCTTCCGGAATATGATGCTAATATTTTGACTTCTGCAAAGAAGATGGCAGATGTATTTGAAGCAACCACAGCAATCTGTAATAAGCCAAAGAAAGTATCCAACTGGCTGATGGGCGAAACCATGCGTATCTTAAAGGAGCAGAACAAAGACCCGGAGGATATTGCATTTTCACCGGAGAATCTGGCAAAATTAATCGAACTTACCGATGCCGGAACCATCAATGGCAATGTAGCAAAAGAAGTTTTTGAAGAGATTTTTGCTAAGGATATTAATCCGGATAAATATGTGGAAGAGAATGGACTTAAGACCGTAAATGACGAAGGTGCATTACGGGATACTATTGCAAAAGTCATTGAAGAAAATCCTCAGTCGGTAGAAGATTACCGCAATGGGAAAGAAAAGGCAATCGGTTTCTTGGTAGGTCAGACCATGAAAGCCATGAAGGGCAAAGCAAATCCTGGAATGGTAAATAAGATATTGAAAGAACTGTTATAAAGAAGTGTTATAAATAACAGGGAATGCATGCAAGCTTTTCCTTATATGTATAAAAAATCCTGCAGTATGAAGGTATCAGAAATACCTGTCATGTTGCAGGATTTTTATGTTTTTACTGTAGTCTGTCAATAAAGAGAAGCCAAACTTATGCCTTTTTTCTGGAAACAGAAGTTCTGATAAGATAGCATATGGTTCCAACTACAAATCCAATGCTGATCCACTGGGAGGTGGATAAGGCAAAGAGATGACCGCGGACGGCATCATAGCGGACATATTCTAACAGAAACCGCAGAATACCATAGACAATAAAATATATGGCAATCGTGTGCGGATAAGATTTCTTTAAATCCAGTATTGCAAGTACGACAGCAAGAATCAGAAGACAGATTGCTTCCACCAGCTGAACTGGAAACAGCGTAGTATCAGATGGCGCAATGGAATGCTCCGGGAACTGTACTGCAAAAGGTCCATCATATGGAATTCCATAACAGCAGCCGGCAAGAAAACATCCGATACGTCCGAAACCGTGAATCCATGGAATCAGATAAATCAGGTGAATGATAAAAGGCTTCCAGTCAATATGATGTATTTTTCCGGCCAGCAGAAAAAGAAGCAGTCCTCCAATCAGTCCGCCATAAAATACAAAGCCACTCTGCATAATGTAATTAAAATACTGGGGTTCTAACATACGGGACCAGTCAATGTCCCAGTAAGAAATGAATAGATACAAAAGCTTGGCGCCTAAGAAGGCGCCAAGTAATGTGTAAGCTTCTAATATAAGCATATCATCGAAGTTAAGCTTATATTTTCTGAGCGGATACAGGGCAAAAAGATTTGCCGTAATCACTCCAAGTGTGATCATAAATCCATAAGATGGGATATGAATTCCCAGAATATTCAGATAAAGTGCCATCTTTTTCCATGTATCCTTTCAAAAAACAAATATTAGAATGCGCTTGCAACAGATGCAACACATGCAACACATGCGATGTAAAGCAGTAAGCCTAATACTAATCCGATGATAGAGCATACAAGACCACCTGTAGCACATTTAGCCTGATTCTTATGTCCAACAGCGCCTAAGATAGTACCGATAAGACCTAAGATTGCTCCGATCCAGCCATAAACACCTACTGTAACTACGTCAACAACGATGGAAATAATTCCTAAAACTAATGCTGCGACACCCATTTTCATGTCCTCCTTGGTTTATAAAAATCTAATAAATTACATTGAAAGTTTAGCATTTAATAGGGAGACTGTCAAATATTGGTTGCAAATTTTGAAAAATAGTAAAAAATATCAGGTTCTGTCATATATGAAGATTTTATAAAATTATGGCTGCGAAGGTTGAGATTAAAACCGGCTTGAATTATAATAAAAGCAATGTTTTAGAAGTATAAAACAGATTTGAGAGAATAGGAGAATCAGATATGACAGAGAATGAAGACAAGAGAGAACTTGAAAATATAGATACTGTAGAAGAGACAAAGAAAGAGACCACAGATGAGAAGAAGGATGAATACGAAGAAATCTGTTACATCTGCCGCAGACCGGAAAGTGTTGCCGGTAAGATGATAAAGATTCCGAATAATATCTGCATTTGTAAAGACTGTATGCAGAGAACCTTCGACAGCATGAATAACTCTGGATTTCCAATGGGTGATTTTATACCAAATGGTCAGATGCCCAATATCAGCATGATTAATCTTTCAGATTTGCAGGGCTTTATGCCGCGGAGCCAGAAGATTAAGAAAAAGAAAACCAAAGAGGAGAAAGCAGAAGCTCCGAAATTAGATATAAAGAAGATTCCGGCACCACATAAGATTAAAGCAAGCCTGGATGAATATGTGGTTGGACAGGAATATGCCAAGAAGGTAATGTCTGTGGCAGTTTACAATCACTATAAACGTGTGGCAACCGATACGATGGATGATATTGAAATCGAGAAATCCAATATGTTAATGATTGGACCGACCGGAAGTGGTAAGACTTATCTGGTGAAGACACTGGCAAGACTTCTGGATGTGCCGCTGGCAATTACAGATGCGACTTCCTTAACTGAGGCAGGTTATATCGGAGACGATATCGAAAGCGTTGTCAGTAAATTGCTTGCAGCTGCAGATAATGATGTAGAGCGGGCAGAGCATGGCATTATTTTCATTGATGAGATTGATAAAATTGCCAAGAAGAAGAACACCAACCAGCGTGATGTCAGCGGAGAATCCGTGCAGCAGGGAATGTTAAAGCTTCTTGAAGGAGCAGAAGTGGAAGTGCCGGTGGGAGCCAGCAGCAAGAATGCCATGGTTCCGATGGTTACCGTTAACACTAAGAATATTCTTTTTATCTGTGGCGGAGCTTTCCCGGATATTGAAGAGATTATCAAAGAACGTCTCAATAAGCAGGCATCCATTGGATTCCAGGCAGATTTAAAGGATAAATATGATAATGATGAGAATCTGTTACAGAAAGTAACGGTAGAAGATGTAAAGAAGTTTGGAATGATACCGGAATTTATCGGAAGACTTCCGATTCTCTTTACCCTGGAATCACTTACTGTTGATATGCTGGTCCGTATTCTAAAGGAGCCGAAAAATGCTATCATCAGGCAGTATCAGAAGCTTCTGGCATTAGACGAAGTCAATCTGGTATTTGAAGAGGATGCACTGCGGGCAATTGCAGAGAAAGCAAAGGAGAAGAAGGTCGGAGCAAGAGCACTCCGTTCTATTATCGAAGAATTTATGTTAGATATCATGTATGAGATTCCAAAGGACGAAAACATCGGCCAGGTAACGATTACAAGAGATTATATTGAGAAAAAGGGCGGTCCGCTTATCACTATGCGTGGAGTGGCAGCATTACCGGTAAACGAATAAAATAAAAGAAAATAAGTGCCGGAGCTTATATGGAAGATTGTAAAGACGCACCATACTCGGAAGAATATTACGACCTTCTGGTTTCCTATCTGAGCCTTGAAAATGAATATCTTCCGGGAGGCTGTATCCAGAATATTGATAAAGATTTTAATGTAGTCTATTTGCAGAGTGCAGGCTTGCCGAAGCTGGATATTGACCAGTATACCTATTCGGCAATTCCAAAATGTTTTACCATATTAGACGAAGAGGCATTGCAGGCAGGCGGAATCATAAGGGTACAGAGTCAGCCAAATCTTGCTTTGAGAGGGCAGGGTGTTCTGATTGGATTTGTGGATACCGGAATTGATTATCAGAATGAAGTATTCCGTAATTCCGATGGCAGCAGCCGTATATTAAGAATCTGGGATCAGAGCATTCGAAGTGAAGATACACCAGAGGGATTCCTCTATGGAACGGAATATACAAAAGAACAGATCGATATGGCATTGTTAACAGATGCACCTCTTCGGGTAGTACCTCACCGGGATGAAGAAGGACATGGTACCTTTATGGCAGGTCTTGCGGCAGGAAGTGAAAAACTTTCGGAGAAATTTGCCGGAGTAGCACCCTATGCACAGATTGCCATGGTAAAGCTGAAGCCGGCAAAGAAATATTTAAGGCGTTTTTATTATATTCCGGAAGGTGCAAAGGCTTATCAGGAAAATGATATTATGGCGGGGGTGGCATATTTGACCAGACTGGCGGAACGATATCGCCGCCCTCTGGTGATTTATCTTGGGCTTGGAAGCAATTCCGGGGATCACAGTGGAAACAGTGTGATTTCGTATTATCTTAATTATGTTTCCTTCAAGCGGAATACGGCAGTTGTGGTAGCAGCAGGGAATGAAGCTACTGCCAGACATCATTATTACGGAGAAGTTGCATTCGGGCAGCAGAGTGATGTGGTAGAAGTAGATGTGGAAGATGCAGTGGCGGGTTTCCATATTGAAATGTGGGCAAAGGCTCCGGAGCTTTATTCGGTGCGGATTATATCACCAACGGGAGAGCGGACGGCAGGTGTCCGGGTGCAGCAGGATGGCAGAGAGGTATACCGTTTTGTATTTGAAAATACACAGGTTATCATTGATTACCACATTGTTGGCACTGCCACAGGAGATCAGCTTATTTATATCCGGTTTGACCGGCCCACCAGAGGCATCTGGACGATTGAGGTAAATGGCGATTACAGTATAGAAGGAAGATATCACATGTGGCTTCCGATTACCGGACTGATTGCCGGTGATATTTCTTTTATTCGTTCTAATCCGGATACGACAATTACCATGCCGGGAAATGCAGCTGCACCGATGACAGTAGGTGGATACAATGCAGGAAATGACAGTATTTATCTGAATTCCAGCAGAGGATACACTGCATCGGGACTGGTAAAGCCGGATTTTGCAGCACCGGGTGTCAATGTGATTGGACCGGCACCGGGCAACCGGTTTGAGGCAAGAAGTGGTACCAGCATTGCAGCGGCAATTACTGCAGGAGCTGCAGCACTGTATCTGGAATGGGCAGTAGAGCGTGGTTATAATACTGATATTACAAATGCAGAAATTAAAAATGATTTTATCCGCGGTGCGGTGCGGTTAGAAAGCAGAGTTTATCCGAACCGGGAATGGGGATATGGAACCTTAAATCTCTATCAGACCTTCGAACAGTTGCGCCGGACATAGGAGGTTCTTGTTTGCATAGAATAACTGCTTCTGTGGGATTCTATATAGAAAACACGAAGCAGGAGGGTAAAGATGAAGCAGGAACATGCAATTGATTTACGAAAGGCAGCCATTATCGGATGTGGGTTTGTCGGCTCTGCCACTGCATTTACACTGATGCAGAGCAAGCTCTTTTCCGAACTGGTTCTAATTGATGTGGATAAAGCAAGAGCGGAAGGAGAGGCCATGGATATCAGCCATGGAATGCCATTTGCCGCACCGATGAAAATATATGCCGGCAGTTATGATGACATTGTGGATGCCGACATTATTATCATTACGGCAGGAGCAAACCAGAAACCGGGAGAAACAAGGCTTGAGCTGGTAAAGAAAAATGTAGCCATTTACAAAAATATTATCCCGGAAATTGCCAGCAGAAGGTGTCGTGGCATATTACTCATCGTATCAAATCCGGTGGATATACTGACACTGGCAGCATTGAAATTATCCGGTTTTCCGGAAAACCGGGTAATCGGTTCCGGAACAGTATTAGATACTGCCCGGTTAAAAAATATGCTGGGAAAACAGCTTGGCATCGACAATCGTGGTGTGCATGCATTTATTGTAGGAGAGCATGGAGATAGTGAGGTGGCGGTATTCAGTTCTGCCAATGTATCCGGCATTCCGTTGGAACAGATTTATAAGCTGCGTGGCTATGAGGAATATGAAAGTCATACGAAGCGTATATATGAAGAAGTAAAGAACAGTGCTTATGAAATTATAGAGCGTAAGCAGGCAACCTATTATGGAATTGCAATGGCGATTAAGCGGATTTGTGAATGTATTGTCAGGGATGAACATTCGGTGCTTCCGGTGTCCAGTCTGATGCATGGGCAATATGGCATTTCTGATATCGTGCTGAGCATGCCGGCAGTGGTGGATGCCGGTGGCGTGGAGCAGATTCTTCCTGTGTCATTAGACGAAGAAGAGCGGGCAAGGCTTCATGCGTCAGCAAAAGCACTGCGGGATGTGATTGCTGACATAGAATTATAGAGCAGGCGGAGCAGAAAGAGAGAAAGAAAAGGACAGAAGGAATCAGGTAGAACAAAAGAAGGAGGAGGTTCCATGAAATATTTATTACTGGTGGCATCCATTTTCGGGCTGGATGAAGGAATCAAGCAGCGGGTTGATAAGAAGGAGCCGTTGGGAAAAGAAAAAAGAGTTCCAAAGCTTCCGGTTGTAATTGAAAAATATTATAACAATGGAGCTGCATTGAACTTTCTGGCGAAGAAACCGAAAATTATGCTGGGGTTACACAGTGCATGCATGGCAGGACTGATGACCATATATGGGTTTGTATTAAGAAGAGGAAATACAGGACTGAAAACCGGTATGAGTATGATGGTTGGCGGCGGATTAAGCAATCTCTGGGACAGAATTCATAAGAAGCATGTGGTGGATTATATCCGCTTTGATACACCGTGGAAACGCTTTTCAAGAATTGTATTTAATATTTCCGATTTCTTTATTTTTATCGGAGCAGCAGTTTCTATGTTGTTTGCATACAGGTAAGAAAACGGGATTGCAGCCAACGGTAGTAATACCGAAGGGAGCAATCCCATTTTTCTTAATCAAATTCGTTCGTTATATCTTAATCAACATAAAAAATCATTATTAAAAATCAAATTCTATATCTGAGAAAGGTACATTGAAAAACCTTGATTATTGCAACTATTTAATTACTGTTACGTTAGTTGCCTGAGGACCCTTGGCGCCTTCTGTTACGTCAAATTCTACTGCTGCGCCTTCTTCTAAGGATTTGTAACCATCCATGTTAAGTCCTGAGTAGTGTACGAATACATCATTACCTTCTGCATCAGAGATGAATCCGTAACCTTTCTGGTTATTAAACCATTTAACTGTACCGTTCATTATAGTACCTCCACAAAAATTATCTAGCCATATGGCTATGCTTAGAATAGCATAATTTATTTTAAAAGTAAAGAAAATTAGTTGATATCGGTATAGGGGATATCATGCCCGGCAAAAAATTTGCGTATCAGCATATCCCATTCCTGGTCGAAGGTGTGGTCTAAGGTAAAACTGCGGTAAGATACACCATTGGTACAGGAAAGAATACCATCCTGAAATTTGATGTTTAAGAAAACTCCGTTCAAATCCTGGGTGGTCAGACCACTTTTGCTTACTTCCAGAGTATTTTTAAGATTCTTTGGAGAAAGCTGAAAGATAAAGCGGAAATAGGAGGGGGTATGTTTTCCCTTGATCAGGGCGAAGCAGTTTTCACGCAGCATGCCAAAAGGCAGGCAGCTTAAACCGGTTAGTTCCAGTTCATTCAGTTCTTCCGGACTGTAGAAATCCGGTACAAGATGTCCGTCGATTTCATAGGAACCTTTTCCACGGATGGCAGCTTCTGATAATAAGAAGTGGTCAAATAAATCCGTGCGAAGTAATTTATTCATAAAATCTTTTACCTGTAAAAGTTGTATTGCAATCATAGTATCCTCCTCATTTTTAAAGTGTAACACAAACCGGATAGAAAAAACAGAGAAAGTATTGTAGAATGACTATGAAAAGAAGCAGATTGAAAGGAAATGATATGAGAAAACAAAGATTATTAACCGGTATTACAGGAATACTTATGGCATTTCTGCTTGCCGGCTGCGATACGTCATCCGTTGAAGAATGGGTAGATGAAGTAGTAGAAGATATCAATGGACAGATACCGGATAATACCTTGCTTCCGGTAGAGTCAGTTTCAGAGGAAAAGTATGTATATGGCCAGCTTACGGAAGAAGAACAGCTTGTTTATGATGAGATGCTGGATGCTATTTTAAATCATCGGGAAGAGGTGGCAGTTGCTACATTAGATAAAGACGTACTGGCAAAAATGTATGAAGCAATTATGGCAGACTATGGCGGACTCTTCTGGGTGGATGGCTATTCCTATACGGAATATTCTAGGGCCGGTGTATTGACCGGGCTTAAGTTTGCACCGAAGTATACAATGGATGAAGCTGCAAGACAGGAGACACAGGCGGCAATTGATGAAAAGGTCGATGTACTGCTTGGCGGCATTTCATCCGAGGACAGTGATTACCAGAAAGCGCGGTTTATATTTGATACGCTGGTGCGTACGGTAAATTATGACCTTAATGCAGAGAATAATCAGAATATCATCAGTGTATTTCTAGAGGGAAGAACGGTGTGCCAGGGCTATGCCTGTGCCACAAAATATCTGATGGATTTATTAGATATTCCATGTACGATAGTGACAGGAACTGCCAATGGAGAACCACATGCATGGAATCTCATCGAACTGGATGGAGCCTATTATTATATGGATACTACCTGGGGTAATCCAACTTCCAACAGTCCGGATGACTTCGGAGATGTAGCTGAAGTGGTAGATTATTGCTTTTTTACTGCAACTACAGAAGAGTTATTTCAGACCCACAGCCCCAATGTGAATTTTTCATTGCCGGAATGCAATTGCCTGGATGACAGTTATTTTGTGCAGGAAAATTGTTATTTTAAGGACTGGTATCCGGAAGACATCGGAGCATTATTTACAGAGCTTGACAGCCACCCTGTACAGATGAAGTTTGAGGATGAGGCAGTTTATGGGCAGGCACAGCAGTTTTTCATTGAAGAAGGGCATATCGGGGATTATTATACCGTGGATAGTTCCTTATTTTATATGAAAAATGAGACAATGCGGGTACTTACTTTCCTGAAAAAATAAAATATTTGTGAAATATTATAAAAATTTAAATATCCTCTTTTCAAAACGTAATATTTATGATAATATGACATAGTAATGAAAACTACTTGTTATTACAAAGAAAAACATAACATATAATTTTAAACATTGCGTACATACTATAAGAGAGATGACTACGCAATCAGGAGGATAGAAAATGAGCTACAAAATCATAGTAGACAGCTGTGGAGAGTTATTTGATGATATGAAAGCAGATGGAAGATTCCAGTCTGTTCCGTTAGAGCTTGAGGTAGATGGATACCATGTGGTGGATGATGAATCCTTTGATCAACTGGAGTTTATTCGCAGGGTAAAGGAAAGCAGGCATAGCCCGAAGTCATCCTGCCCATCTCCACAGAGATATGTGGAAGCATATTTAGGAGAAGCAGAGCATGTATATGTAGTAACACTTTCCGGTAAATTAAGCGGTTCTTATAACAGTGCAGAGCTGGCAAAGAAGCTTTATTTAGAAGAACATATGGCAAAACAGATTCATGTATTTGATTCCTGTTCCGCATCCATTGGAGAGACTCTGATTGCAGAAAAGATACAGGAATCAGAGGAAGCCGGAAAGAGCTTTGAAGAAGTGGTTGCTGAGACAGAAAAATATATTAAAGACCAGCAGACCTTCTTTGTATTAGAGACTTTAGAGACTCTGCGTAAAAACGGCAGACTCAGTAACCTGAAAGCCTGGGTTGCCGGGGCATTAAATATCAAGCCGGTAATGGGGGCCACGCCCGAGGGTACAATCTGTCAGCTGGGACAGGCAAGAGGAATGGCAAAGGCATTGGACTATATGGTTAATGAAATTGTAAAGAGAACGAAAGAGTGTGAAAAGAAGATTTTATCCATCGCACATTGCAATTGTCCGGAACGTGCAAAACAGGTAAAAGAAAAATTGGAAAAGCTGGCAAAATTTAAAGATATCAGAATTGTAGATACTGCAGGAGTCAGCACCATGTATGCCAATAATGGCGGTGTTATTGTAGCAGTTTAAAAAATAGCAGATAAAAAGAAAACAGATAAAGGAAAACAGAATCGGTGCAAACCGGTTCTGTTTTCTTTTGCTGTCGGTAACAAAATGGAGCATCCGCATATAGTAATAACAGACGATTGCAAGGCAAGGAGGGATGAAATGCAAATCGCAATCATTGGAGCAGATGAAAGAACACCGGCATTGAAACGTTGTCTGACGGAATCAGGAATTGGAATCATAGAAATAACGGAGCAGAATATCCGGCGACTGATGCAGAGTCAGATTATTGTATTACCGTTGCGGGCACTGGAGGAGGATGGCAGAATCAGAGGAAGCAGGGTAAAAATAGGAATGGTATTATCCTATGCAGCGGAGAGAAGTGTTATTTATGGAGGTTGTTTCCCGGAGGTTCTGACACGAAGACCATCAGGGCGGCGGATACGGCTGGTTGATTATATGGAAGATGAAGTCTTTAGAAATGAGAATGCCGGACTGACAGCAGAAGGCTGCCTTGTAGAAGCAATGACAAAGAGCAGGTGCTGCGTGAAAGGAAGAAACTGTCTGGTGGCAGGTTTTGGTTATTGTGGAAGAGCCATGGCAAAGCTGCTTTTATCTTTGGAAGCGGAAGTAACTGTTTATGATATAAAGGAAGATTGCCAGCGGGTGGCAATGGAAATGGGGTGTAGCTTGTGGCAGGAGAATGCAGAGGAGCAGAACTTTGAGTGGATTTTTTATATGGCAGATAAACCATGTCCAATAGACACAGTCTTAAAATGGTGCGATGAGAAAACATATCTATGGGATATTACAACTGGTGGCGGACTTCAGGCAGAGGAGTTAGAAGAAAAAGGTATTCATGTGGAACATCTTACTGCCGTTCCTGGAAGAATACTGACAGAAAGTGCAGGAATCATTCTTGCACGGATGATAGAAAGAGGAGCAGCAGATTATGGAAGAGTATAAGCTTACATTAGGACTTGGAATTACCGGCTCTTTCTGCACTTTTGGGAAGATACTCCGGACGACAGAAGCACTGGTGCAAAAAGGAATAAAAGTTATTCCGGTATACTCCAGACATGCAGGAACTTTGGATACCAGATTTATGACAGCGGAAGTATTTCAAAACAGAATGCAGGAGATTACAGGAGAAAGGGGAATTCAAAGTATCGTACAGGCAGAAACCATCGGTCCGTCAGGACTTTTTGATGTGATGGCAATTGCACCATGTACCGGAAATACCATGGCAAAGCTGCAGCAGGGCATTGTAGATACCACAGTGCTTATGGCAGCCAAAGCGCATCTTAGAAATGAAAAGCCGTTGGTGCTGGCAATTTCTACCAATGATGCTTTGTCCATGAATCTTAGAAATATCGGACTGCTGATGAATATGAAGCATATCTATTTTGTACCTTTCCGGCAGGATGATTATCAGAAGAAGCCCCATTCACTGGTGGCAGATTTTGGACAGTTAGAGGATACCATAGCTGCAGCCATGAAAGGAAGACAGCTGCAGCCGGTGGTACTGTCTCCAATGCCGGTAGATTATAAATGAATGTCAGTCTTATATTCACTGAGCCAGTAATGAATCTGCAGGAGATAAGCAATCATCTGAGGACCTGCCATAAGCTGGCCATACCATGGTTTGCCATAGTCTCCTTCCTGATTTAAGAATTGCATAGTCTTTTCTTTATCAATCAGTGCAAGAAGGGGACTTTCCCCGGTGGTCAGCAGTGCACTCAGACGCTGCCGCAGGAGCTGTTCATAGTAAGGATGGTAAGTCTTAGGATAAGGACTTTTCTTGCGGAAAGTAATGGTGTCCGGAAGATAGTCTTTCGCACACTGCCGCAAAAGGTTTTTCACAAGACCATCCTTGGCTTTCATTTCCCATGGCACATTAAAGACATAAGAAACCAGGTTTTTATCTGCAAAAGGAACGCGGGCTTCCAGACCGGAGAACATACTGGTGCGGTCCATGCGGTTTAGCAGAGTCTGCATAAAGTAGCGGATGTTAAGATAGGAAATACGCCGGCGGCTGCATTCCGTATCATTGTCCGATGGCAGAATATCGACCTCTGCAATGGCATTTTCATAAGAACTTTGCACATAGGAATCTAAGGACAGCTCATCTGCAATTTCGTCTTTTAAGAAGGATTTGCGGAAAGAAAGGTCCGGTGTCCATGGAAACGTGTTGCAGGAAAGAAAATTCTTCCGGTGAAACCACGGATAGCCGCCGAAAACTTCATCGGCACATTCGCCGGTCAGGACTACCTTATGCTGTTTGCTGACTTCCCGGCAGAAGAAAAGCAGGGAAGAGTCAACATCAGCCATACATGGAAGGTCATGGGCTTTCATGGAGGCAAAGAGTAAATCAGCCTGGGAACGATTGTCACAGGTCAGATATTGATGCTCACTCTTAAGATAGTCTTTCATAATATCCACAAAGGGACGGTCTTCGGAGGGCTGAAAATCATTTGCCTTAAAGTAACGGGAATTATCCGTAAAGTCAAAGGAATAGGTAGAAAGAGTCTGCCCTTCTTTCCTTAATTCTTCTGCACAGACCGAGGAGACCAGACTGGAATCCAACCCGCCGGAAAGAAAGGTGCAGATAGGAACATCGGAAACCATCTGCCGGCGGATGGACTGTAACAGCAGCTCTTTTGTGTGGGCAAGGGTTTCTTCATAGCTGTCTGTATGTGGATGGCTTTCTAATCGGAAGTAACAGTAATCTTTCAGCCCGGAAGCACTGAAAGTGAGGTAATGTCCCGGCAGACATTCTGCCATATGTTCATAAACTGCGTTGCCGGGGTTTCGGGCAGGACCCAGACCAAAGATTTCGCAGAGTCCTGTTTTATTTACCGAAGGGATGCAGCCGGGATAACAGAAGATTCCCTTCGGTTCGGAAGAAAAGATAAGTGTGTCATGAAAAAGCCGGTAAAAGAGCGGCTTTACACCAAAGGCGTCCCGGAAGAGATAGAGAAGCTGATGGACCTCATCATAAATGGCAAAAGCAAAAATACCATTCATTTTCCGGACAAAGGACGGTCCTTCGAAAAGAAATCCATTTAAAATGACTTCTGTATCGGAATGAGTACGAAAGGTCATGCCATGGGAAAACAGTTCCTCACGGAGTTCTTTCGCATTATAAAGCTCTCCATTATAGACGATGGTGAAGTCTGCGTCACAATAATGTCTGGTCATAGGCTGAAGTCCACCATGAGGATCAATAATGGCAAGCCGGGTGTGGGAAAAACCTGTATGAGAGGTTAAATAAATACCATGGGAGTCCGGCCCGCGGTGATAAAGTGCGTCACTCATATCAGATAGAATGTTACGATAATAAGGCTCCCTTTCTAAAAAATCAGTATGTAAATTACAAAAACCGGAAATACCGCACATAGCAATTCTCTATTCATTTTTTGTAGTAATCTATGCATTTCCCTGAATAAAAAGTACAAAAAAGAAGAGAGATTTGTGAAAGAGAGGAAGCATTTTCTGGGTGCAAAGCACAGGTAAGGAGTTGCCGGCAGTAAGTTGTGCGGGTTATAATAAAAAGATGAAACTATTTTTCCGGCTGGAACGTCTAATTTACAGAAAGCAAAGGTTGAAAGGCTTTCTTTGCATATGCAGGTTTTCGGAAAGAGAAGAGGAAACAGGAATGAAGAAAAGAGGAATCGCAAAAGCGGTGGAGCAGGAAATCCTTGCATCCTATGAACAGCTTTACCGGCTGGCAATTACCTATGTAAAGAACGAACAGGACGCAATGGATGTAGTGCAGGAAAGTGCATATAAGGCAATGAAAAATGCCGGTCAGGTGAAGGAAGAAACCTATATTAAGACCTGGCTCTGGCGGATTGTTATAAATACGTCACTGGATATGTGCAAGAAACAGAAGCGTATCGTAAGTGGAGTATTTATCCCGGAAGAAGCAAAAGAAGATGTATACAAAGACTGGGATATGCTGGCAGCGTTGGAAGAATTAGAAGAACGGGAAAGAACCATTGTGATATTAAAATATTTTGAAGAATGGAAAATAGATGATATTGCAGATCTTCTGAAAGAAAATCCAAACACCGTAAAATCAATCCTGTATCGCAGCTTAAAGAAATTAAAGATAAAGATGTCCAGGGAGGAAATAGCATGAACCATGAGAAAATAGACAGGATGAAGCAGGAATATGAGCAGATAGAAGTCCCGGAAGCATTGAAAACGCAGGTGGAAGCCGGAATCAGAAAAGGAAAGAGGGATACCACGAAAGGCAGTATCCGCTTTTTAAAAGGAGCAGCAACGGTAGCGGCAGCTATGGTTGCACTGGTGATTTCGGTAAATGTAAGCCCGACAATAGCCCATGCCATGGAAGAGGTTCCATTACTTGGCACAATTGTAAAGGTAGTGAACTTTTCTACATATTCTGATGTACAGGATGATAAGAATATGGAAGCAAATGTAGACATTCCCCAGGTGGCAGTGACAAATCAGGATGGGGAAGTATTATCGGATGAGACGGACGAGCTGAATCAGGAAGTGAAAAAGTATGCCGGTGGTATTATTAAGTCTTATCAGTCTGATGTAGCTTCCATTGAAGATGGTGAGAATGGTAATGAGGCAGTGAATTCGTCTTATCAGGTAGTGACAGATAACGACCGGCTGTTTGCTTTAAGAATTGATACTTCCATTGTAATGGCAGGATCGAACCAGTATACGAAAATCTATAATATAGATAAGAAAACCGGAAATACCATTACATTAAATGATTTATTTCAGAAGGATTCCGATTATCTGGACCGGATTTCAGAGGAAATAGAAAAGCAGATGAAGGAAAATATGGAAAAAGACAGTAACCTGCAATACTTCTTAGACAAGGATGTAGATGGCTACAGCTTTGATGGAATTAAGAATGATGTAAATTTCTATGTCAACAAAGAAGGAGAGCTGACCATTGTTTTTGATAAATATGAAGTAGCACCGGGTTATATGGGAATTGTAGAATTTACGATTCCGACCAGTGTGGTTTCTGATATTATAAAGGACGGATATCTGCAATAATATGACAAAGATGGTGCGTACTAGGCATTTATAGTAATCGAAAACTCCCCCGGATATTGGAAGAAATTTCAATATCCGGGGGAGTTCTTATGCTATATCATGAGATACTTTTATTTTTTGAAGTTAGCTCTCTTTCTTAAGGTCGGGTCAAGAATACGTTTACGGATACGTAAGGATTCCGGAGTAACCTCTAAGAGCTCGTCAACATCGATAAAGTCTAATGCCTGCTCTAAGGAAAGTATCTTTGGTGGAACAAGGGTCAGCGCTTCGTCTGCGGAAGAAGAACGTGTATTGGTTAAGTGTTTCTTCTTACATACGTTTAATTCAATGTCTTCCGGTTTAGAGGAAGAACCGATAACCATACCGGAGTAAACCTTTACACCGGCTCCGATGAAGAGAGTACCACGCTCCTGAGCGGAGAACAGACCGTAAGTTACGGATTCGCCGGATTCGAAAGCAATCAGGGAACCAAGTTTACGATAAGCAATATCTCCCTTGTATGGAGCATAGCCATTGAAAATGGTATTGATGATACCATTTCCTTTGGTGTCGGTTAAGAAGTCTCCACGGTAACCGATAAGACCACGGGATGGAATGTTAAATTCCATACGGGTATAGCCGCCGCTGATTGGACGCATATCAACCATTTCACCTTTACGCTGGCTTAATTTATCAATAACAGTACCGGTGAATTCATCCGGAACGTCAACATAAGCTAATTCCATAGGCTCTAATTTCTTGCCGTTTTCATCAGTGTGGTAAAGAACTTCAGCCTTGCTGACTGCAAATTCATAACCTTCACGACGCATATTTTCGATTAATACGGAAAGATGTAACTCACCACGTCCGGAAACCTTGAAGCAGTCTGCACTGTCGGTTTCTTCTACACGAAGGCTGACATCGGTATTTAACTCACGGAACAGTCTGTCTCTTAAGTGACGGGAAGTAATGAATTTACCTTCCTGTCCTGCAAGCGGGCTGTCGTTGACCATGAAATTCATGGAAAGCGTAGGCTCGGAAATCTTTTGGAAAGGAATGGCAACCGGGTTGTCTGTTGCACAGATGGTATCACCGATATGGATGTCTGCAATACCGGAAATAGCAACGATGGAACCGATTTTTGCTTCCTTTACTTCTACTTTATTCAGACCATCAAATTCGTATAATTTGCTGATTTTGACTTTTTTCTGTTTATCAGGCTCGTGGTGGTTTACAACGATAGCATCTTGGTTTACCTTTAAGACACCGTTGTCTACTTTACCAACACCGATTCGTCCAACGTATTCATTATAATCAATGGTACTGATAAGAACCTGGGTGTTTGCATCCGGGTCACCGGTAGGAGCCGGGATGTAGTCGATAATGGTTTCGAATAAAGGAGTCATATCCTTGCGCTCATCGTTTAAATCTCTCATGGCGTAACCATCTCTTGCAGAAGCGAAGATGAAGGGGCAGTCTAACTGTTCTTCAGAAGCGTCTAAATCCATGAAAAGCTCTAATACTTCATCAATAACTTCTTCCGGTCTTGCTTCCGGACGGTCAATTTTATTGATACATACGATAACCGGCAGATTCAGTTCCAGTGCTTTCATAAGAACGAATTTGGTCTGTGGCATAGCACCTTCAAATGCATCTACTACAAGAATAACACCGTTTACCATTTTCAGAACTCGCTCAACCTCACCACCGAAGTCGGCGTGGCCAGGAGTATCAATGATATTAATTTTTACATCTTTGTAGAATACAGCGGTATTCTTAGAAAGAATGGTAATACCACGTTCACGCTCAATATCGTTGGAATCCATGACACGTTCCTGGACTTCCTGATTGGCACGGAATACACCACTCTGTTTCAACAGCTCGTCGACCAGAGTAGTTTTACCGTGGTCAACGTGGGCGATGATAGCTATGTTTCTAATATCGTCTCTTGTTGTTTTCATATAAAATCCTTCCTTCTATCAGTGCATAAAATTCAGTTTCTTCTTATATATAATGCCTGTCTGTAAATGACCGGCGTTCTTATTCTACCACATATTGAAAAATACGCAAGTATTTCTTTCTTTACAGGAAATTGCTTTCCTGTAAAGTAAAAACGCTCCGCGAGGATGCGCACTGCGGCGTATAAGGTAGATGTCGCAAGCGACCGCCGCAGGCGCGAGAATGTGCCAAGGCACATTCTTTGTTTAAGGACACAGCGCATATGCAGGGAAAAGCGGCTTTATGCATAATATATCCAAAAGGTTATCGACAGATTTTGATGAGTTTCATCCCGTTGGAATGGTACTGTAAAACCGTTCGAAAACACACTAAATAAAGGAGAAAAAATTCATGGCAGATAAGATTTTAGAAAACAACCAGGTATCCATTGTAGGGGAGATTATTTCCGATTTCCAATACAGTCATGAAGTGTATGGGGAAGGCTTTTATATGGTAGAGGTAGCGGTCAGCAGATTAAGTAATTTTTCCGACTACATTCCATTGATGATTTCAGAGCGTCTGATTGACACTTCGCAGAGTTACATAGGACAGAAGGTATATGTGACCGGACAGTTCCGTTCCTATAACAGACATGAGGAACTTAAGAACCGGCTGGTTCTCTCCGTATTCGTTCGGGAGATTGAGTTTATTGAAGAAGAGACAGAGGAGATGAAGAGCAACCAGATTCTTCTTGATGGCTATATCTGTAAAGACCCGATTTACCGTAAGACTCCTCTTGGAAGAGAGATTGCAGACTTGCTGGTGGCGGTAAACCGTTCCTATGGGAAATCGGACTATATCCCATGCATCTGCTGGGGAAGAAATGCAAGATTTGCCGCAAGATTTGAGGTGGGTGTACATGTGCAGATCTGGGGCAGAATCCAGAGCAGGGAGTATGTCAAACGCTTAAATGAGGATGAGGTAGAGAAGCGTACCGCCTATGAAGTATCCGTGAGCAAAATTGAATATATGGAATAAAAAATAATTGAGAAAACATGAAACATACAGACATTGCTTTTTATTGGAAATTGTGGTATCGTAAGTAAATCTGGGATTAAGAGTCCCTGTAAGAATTGGCATGGAGGTTTGTCATGGAAAAGGGTTTCGTACAGATTTATTATGGTGCAGGTCGTGGAAAGACCAATGCTGCACTGGGCAATGCGTTGCGGGCAGCCGGAGAGAATAAGAGTGTAATTATTATCCAGTTTTTAAAAGGAAAAACAGATGATCAGATTGCTTATATGAAGCAGTTAGAGCCGGAAATCAAGGTATTCCGTTTTGAAAAATCAGAAGAGAATTATGATGAACTGCCGGAAGAAAGACAGGCAGAAGAGAAACTCAATATGAAAAACGGACTGAATTTTGCCAAGAAAGTGCTGGTTACCGGTGAATGCAATGTACTGATTCTGGATGAAGTTCTGGGCCTTATTGATGCAGGAGTAATATCTTCGGAAGAATTAGAAGCTGTTTTAAAAGCAAAGATGGATGAAACAGAGATTATTATGACCGGAAGGGTATTAGAAGAATCCATTCGCAGCTATGCTGACGAGATTTATAAGATTACTGCGGAAAAATAAGGAAGAAAATGTAAAATGTCCGCACAGGACGTTGACAGATAGTATCAGCGGTGCTATATTGAGGTAAGAAATTTAATATATGAAGGTAGAGGTTGCGTGAGACAAGAGTACTTGGTCGGATATGGCAGACATAGAAGAAGACATAAGGAAAGGGGAACACGCCGAAAGGTTATTTTTCCTGCAAAGAATAATCTTGGGCATGGATTGAAGAAGTTCATGACTGTCATCTTGTAATAAGATGGGGCGCTATCGGTATGATCCATAATAATTTAAGTGGAATATCAACCGGCTCCCTGTGAGCCGGTTTTTTTATGCTGGTAATAAAAGCAAAACAAACGATATCTTCATACAATAAATAAGATACTTATAAAGTGGAGGAAAAAGAACATGTCTATTTACAAAGGTTCCGGAGTTGCAATTGTAACCCCGATGAAAGCAAATGAAGAAGTTAACTATGACAAATTAGCAGAATTAATTGAAGAACAGATTTCTGAAGGTACAGACTGTATCGTAATTGCAGGAACAACAGGAGAGAGTTCTACCTTATCCATGGAAGAACATCACAAAGTAATCTGTGCAGCAGTAGAATTTGCAAAACACAGAGTTCCAGTAGTAGCAGGAACCGGTTCTAACTCAACGGAGACAGCAATCCAGTTGACCCAAGAAGCAGAAGAAGCAGGAGCAGACGGAGCACTTATCGTAACTCCATATTATAATAAGGCAACACAGAAAGGTTTAATCGGACATTATTCTAAGATTGCACAGGAAACAAGACTTCCGATTATTATGTATAATGTACCGGGAAGAACCGGATGTAACCTTCTGCCGGAGACAGTTGCAGAATTATTCCGCACCCAGGAAAATATTGTTGGATTAAAAGAAGCAACCGGTAACCTTGCACAGGCATCTAAGACCATGTACTTAACCGATGGAAAGCTTGATTTATATTCCGGAGAAGACGGACTGGTTGTACCACTTATGTCCATTGGCGGAATCGGAGTAATTTCCGTATGGGCAAACCTTGCTCCGGCAAAAGTGCATAATATGTGTGAAAGCTTCTTCAAAGGCGACCTTGCAACAGCAAATCAGTTACAGAGAGAAGCCCTTCCATTGATTGATGCATTATTCTGTGAAGTAAACCCGATTCCGGTAAAAGAAGCATTAAATCTTATGGGCAAGAACGTCGGACCGCTTCGTTCCCCGCTTTGCGAGATGGAGCCAGCCAATAAGGAGAGACTGATTCAGGCAATGCGTACATATGGATTAAAATTAGTATAAGAAACTGGAGATGATAGAGATGACAAAAGTAATCATGCATGGCTGTAATGGAAAAATGGGTCAGGTAATAACCGGCCTGATTGCGCAGGACGAAGATGTGAAAATTGTAGCCGGAATTGATACCTATGATGAAAAGAAAAATGATTATCCGGTATATAAGACCATCCGGGAATGCCAGATTGCAGCAGATGTTGTGATTGATTTTTCAAATGCGAAGGCAGTAGATGAACTGTTAAATTACTGTGGCGAGAAGAAGCTTCCGCTGGTACTTTGCACCACCGGTTTATCCGAAGACCAGCTGGCGAAAGTTACTGAGACCAGCAAAGAGACTGCAATTTTAAAATCTGCCAATATGTCACTTGGAATCAATACCTTAATGGATTTATTGCAGACTGCTATAAAGAAGCTTGCACCTGCAGGCTTTGATGTGGAAATCGTAGAGAAACATCATAACCAGAAGCTGGATGCGCCGAGTGGAACTGCTCTTGCATTAGCAGATGCCATGAACGAAGCTATGGACAATACCTATTCCTATAAATTAGACAGGAGCAGTGAGCGGAAGAAGAGAGATGCAAAAGAAATCGGTATTCAGGCAGTCCGTGGAGGAAGCATTGTTGGTGAACATGAAGTAATCTTCGCAGGAACTGATGAAGTGATTGAATTTAAGCATACGGCATATTCTAAGGCAATCTTTGGGAAAGGAGCTGTAGAAGCAGCAAAGTTCTTAAAGGGAAAACCTGCCGGAATGTATGATATGCATGATGTAATCCGTGCAGAGTAGAGTTGGGCACGCATATAATTACAAAATAAGAAATCCCCGGTATCATATCCGAAAAAGATATGATACCGGGGATTTAATATTTACGCATAGTTCGTTTTACAATAACTGGATACCTGCATCTGCTGCAGCCTTGCACATGTCTTCCGGCCAGAGAGAAGACTGGACTTCTCCGATATGGGCCTTACGAAGGAAGAACATACAGATACGGGACTGTCCGATTCCTCCACCGATGGTATATGGAAGTTTGCCATCAATGATTGCTTTCTGGAAAGGAAGCTTAGCACGTTCCGGGCAGCCTGCTTTATCAAGCTGTGAGAGCAGTGCAGCCTTGTCTACACGGATTCCCATGGAAGATAATTCCAGTGCAATATCAAGGACAGGATAGTATACTAAGATGTCGGCATTTAAAGACCAGTCATCGTAGTCCGGGGCACGTCCGTCATGACGCTCGCCGGATTCTAAGACATCACCAATCTGTAAGATGCAGACAGCACCCTTTGCCTTGGTTATGTAATATTCACGCTCCTTTGGAGTATTTTCAGGGAACATATCCTCTAATTCCTGAGTGGTAATGAAGAAGATATCATGCGGAAGAATCTCTTCAATATAATCGTACTGGATAGCCATATATTTTTCTGTTTTACGAAGACATTTGTATACAGTACGGACAGTATCTTTTAAAGTTTCCATGCTGCGGTCTTTCTTTGCAATGACTTTTTCCCAGTCCCACTGGTCTACGAAGATAGAGTGGATATTATCTGCGATTTCATCGCGGCGGATAGCATTCATATCGGTGTAAAGACCTTCGCCCTCTTTGAAATCATAATGCTTTAAGGCATAACGTTTCCATTTAGCAAGAGAGTGAACAACTTCTGCTTTACGCTCATTCTGTTCTTTGATGGTGAACGTAACCGGACGCTCCACACCATTTAAGTTATCATTTAATCCGGAATCAGGGTCAACGAAAAGTGGTGCTGAAACACGGGAAAGGTTTAAACGCAGGGAAAGCAGATTCTGGAAGAAATCTTTCACTGTTTTAATCGCAATCTGTGTATCATGCAGGTTAAGTTGAGACTGATAATTTTTTGGTATAATCAGATGTTCCATAATAGCTCCTTTTTCATTTTAGTCTGCAATTATTATAGCACAGCAATTCGAGTTTGCAATGGATTATTTGTTTAAAAAAGAGTACAGAAGCGGATATAATTTATCACTGTGTTCAATATAACTTCCATGACCTTCTCCCGGAACAATAACCAGAGTGGCATGCTCAATATTTTCTGCAATCTTTTTTGTAACCTTTTTCTTGATTAAATCTTTTTCGCCGGCTAAGACAAGGGTTGGAATCTTGATTTTATGTAAGTCCACCGGCTGGATATCTGGCTCATTGAGCATCATTGTGGAAAAAGGATTCGGATTCTTTTTGCATTCCCTGCGGATGCGGCGGTAGTCTCTTCCTTTGATGTCCTTTGGCGTCAGGTTTGCACCGCTGATCATAAGCTTGGAGAGCTTATCCGGGTATTTCGAAGCTAAGAGAAGTCCGACGATACCGCCGTCACTGAAGCCATAAAAGAGAGGGGCCTTTAATTCTAAGGCATCAATAAAAGCTGCCATGTCGTCTGCCATATCCATGTAATGAAGTTCTTTTGGAGAAGCAGAAAGACCGTGACCTCTGGAATCGATGGCATAAACGGTATAATGTTCGGCAAGCTCCGGAATCAGTACATCAAAAATTTCGTGGGTTTCGCCATTTCCATGCACTAGCAGGAAAGGCTGCCCTTCGCCATATTTTTCATAATAGAGAATCTGACCATTTAATTGAATATACATAATGATTATCGTCCTTTAAAATTGATTATTTTGTCATTCTATTTTATAGTAAAGGTAATTCAACTTTTTTAGTGTAGCATTTTATAAAGGAGAAAACAAGATGGAGACAGAACATGTTATGCATACTTTTGCCCCGGTATACGATAAAAAATCCAGAGTATTAATCTTAGGCACGTTCCCGTCGGTCAAGTCGAGAGAGAACCGGTTTTACTACGGCCATCCGAGAAACCGCTTCTGGAAAGTAACGGCGGCAGTATGCGGCTGTGAGGTCCCGGAGACGATAGAAGAAAAGAAGGCATTTCTTCTCGAAAATCATATTGCTATCTGGGATGTTATTGCATCCTGCGACATAGCAGGATCTTCAGACAGCAGCATAACAAATGTTGTGGCAAATGATATTGAACGGCTGTTAACGGAGGCTCCCATCGAGGCTGTTTTCCTAAATGGCGCAAAAGCCTACGAATTATTTATGAAATACTGTTCCTGTAAGGATAAGGCAGAAATCTGCAAGCTGCCGTCCACCAGTCCTGCCAATGCTGCATGGAGTCTGGAGCGGCTGATAGAAGAATGGAAGAAAATCAGGAGATAGGATGAAATGTATACAGACAGACAGTTAAAGATTATAGCGGTCTTAAAAAGTGCAGATGGCTGGATGAGTGGTTCCCTTCTGCGGGAAAATATCGGGGTGAGCAGCAGGACACTGCAGATGGATATTAAGGCAATCAATGAGAAACAGTCAGGAGAGCCTCTGATACAGTCTAATAACCGGCTGGGGTATCTTTTGAAAAATAAGATTGCATTAGAGCAGGAACAGAAAAGTTGCGGACAGGAGAACTATGTGCATTCCAAGCAGATTATTACTTTGCTGCTGTTTGAAAAGGAGTATACCAGTATTGGAACGATTTCTGAGCGATTATTCCTTTCCCGGTCATCTGTAACTTCTGACCTGCCGCAGGTAAAGCGGATTATAAGCCGCACGCCGGGGGCAGATCTTTTGGTATCCGGACAATATGGACTTAAGATTCAGGCATCGGAGAATGTAAAGAGAATCATGTGCATGAAGACCATGCAGAGCAGACAGGATTATCATATGTTGTTTTCGGAAGAAGAGATGGAGCAGTTTGCAGAAAATCAGAAAAAGTTACAGGCTGTTCTGGCAGAAGTATTTACCAGAAACCAGTTTATCGTATCGGGAGAAGCCTATCATGATTTTGCACGTTATCTTGCGGTCTGCATGATGCGAAGCCAGATGGGATTTCCAGTAACAGAAGGAGAGGACAGCATCAACCGTCCGGGCAGACTGGCAATGGAGCTGGTGGAAGAGATAGAGAAAGTCTGCGGATATCATTTTCCGGAAATGGAAATGCAGAATGTAGAGGCACGGTTAAAGGAATTGAATATGGTCTGTAAGGAGACGGACATTCAACTGGATATGCTGCAGAAATTAGAAGTATTTATCCAGCGGGTGCAGGAGGAAACCGGACTTAAATTGCAGGTGGAGCGGGACCTTTTAGAGGTTTTATCAGACCATGTGTCAAGAATGGAACTCCGGATTCAGAATGGACGTAATAATATCGGTAATCATACCAAAGAAATGGCAAAGCGGTATCCGCTGGAAATGCATCTTTTAAGAACCTGTTTAAGTCCTGTTTTAAATACAGAGATTCCGGATGCGGAAATGGGCTATCTGGTGCTTTATTTTGCATCTGCCATTGAACGTAACAGAAGAAAGCCGGATATTTTATTTATCAGTGACCAGAGTGCCAGCAGCATTTATAATGTACAGAATAAATTAAAAGGCTTCTTAGGGGAGCGAATCAGTGAGATAACAGTTATCCCGGAATATTTATTTGAACAGAGAAAAGAACGGTATTGCCGGAATTACCAGCTTCGGATTACATCGGAAAAGGAGCTGGTATTAAAGGATGCTTCCTTTACTTATCTCGACCTTTTTGCAGACAATGAGCAGATTATGCGGCTGGGGAGAAATGTTGATAAGCTTGAAAATAACTACTGGAAGGAAACGGAAGAAAAGCTCCGGAAAAAATATGGCACAAAGGACAGTCTGTATCTGATAGAAGAAGTGGCAGACTTTGATGATTTAAAGAAAAGAATCGGTTATGAATATCAGGAACAGAAGGTGTCGAAGGAGACCATCGGAAGCAGCCGTCTTTCTATGATTGACCATGAGCAGGATGGCAGAAATAAGATTTATCACATTTATCTTAAAAAGCCATTTTCTTATGGCGGTAAGCAGATTACAGAAGTTATTGCAGCACATTATGGCGGAGAAGGGGATATGATAGAATTCTTTGACTATGTAAAAGAGCTGTTAGGTGGACAGAGCTAGGCAGAGGATTTCGCTATTAGTGACGCAAAAGTATAAATTTCCTGAAACATAAAAGCACGGTATAATAAGCTTAACAAAATAAATGCGGGTCATTTATGAAAGGAGAATGTTTATGGGAAAAAATTATGAGAAGCTGGGAGATGAAATTATTACCCGGCTGGGAGGAGAACAAAATATTACCAAGCTGTTTCACTGTGCTACAAGACTTCGTTTTCAGCTTGCAGATATGTCTAAGGCAGACCTGGAAGGAATCAAGAAGCTGCCGGATGTCATGGGCGTAGTAGAAAGTGTTGGCGGTGTTCAGGTTATCATTGGAAATGATGTAGCATCCGCTTATGCTGCAATTGTAGCAAAGCATAAGATTGAAAACAGCGGTGATGGCAAGATGGTTGAAAAAGCAGATGCAGCACCGGAGAAAAATGGAATTGTATCAAAGATTCTCAATGTGCTTTCTGCCATTTTAGGACCGGCAATTCCACTGATTATGTGTAGTGGATTGATTTCAGCATTATTGATTATTTTAACCAAGTGCGGACTGAGTACAGAAGGCACAACCTATACCATCATCAGCATGGTTGGAAATGCAGCATTATATTTCCTGCCGGTATTACTGGCATATACTTCTGCCAAGAAATTCGGCTGTGATATTATGACCAGTGTTTTCCTTGGTGCAATTATGATTAGTCCGACATTGATTGGATTAACAGAGCAGGGAAGCTTTGTATCACTTTTCGGACTGCCGGTGAAAACAGTAAATTACAGTTCTACCGTAATTCCGATTATTTTAACCATCTGGATCTTCAGCTATGTAGAGAAGCTGGTAGTTAAAATTGTTCCAGCAGCAGTTAAATTTGTATTTAAACCGTTACTGTCTGTTATTATCATGATTCCAGTTATGTTATGTATTACCGGACCAATCGGAAGCTATTGTGGAGACCTTTTATGCAAAGCACTGACCGCAATCAATAATGTAGCACCTTGGTCTTCTGTATTAATTGTTGGCTGTCTTGCACCACTTTTAGTATTAACCGGAATGCATCTTGCATTGATTCCGCTTGTAATGTCCATGTTTGCAACAGCTGGATATGATAATATGTTATTCGTTGCATTTATCGGAATGAACTTCTCACAGTTCGGTGTAGCATTAGCTTGTATGTTAAAAACTAAAAATAAAAACCTTCGTACACTGGCATCTTCCTGTGCAATTACAGCATTCCTGGCAGGAGTTACAGAGCCTACCCTTTATGGAATCTGTGTACGAATGAAGAAACCTTTGATTGCTACCTGGATTGCATGTATCGTAAACGCAATCTTCTGCGCAATCTTCAGCGTAAGAGTATACAGCTTCGGCGCTCCATCCTTCTTTACAATGCCGATTTTCTTAAATCCAGATGGAACGATGAGTAACTTCTATTTTGCAATTGTTGCAGCAGCAATTACCATTGTAGTAAGCTTTGTATCAACCTGGGTATTAGGATTTGATGACAGCATTTATGGAGAGGAAGCAGCTTAATGGAAAAAAGTCTGAATGTAGTGGAAAAATTATCGGATCAGCTTTATGTGATTACGGAGACAGAGAGTGTGCATTGTTATCTTGTTATAGGAAGTGATAAGGCAATGCTCTTTGACATCGGCTATGGCTATGAAAATATTATGCCACTGGTTCGTACAATTACAGATTTGCCGGTTATGCTTGTGTTAAGCCACGGTGACCCGGATCATGGATTAGGAACAAAATGGTTTGATGAAGTCTGGATACATCCTTTGGACTGGGGAAAGCTTCTGTGGAATGATACGACAGAAATGCGGAAAAAGGCAATGGATTACCGGACCAACAAGATGCCATGGACGAAAGAACTGATACCGGAAGATTTCACAGAATGGAGAATCAGCAGTCAGACGAAACCACATTTTCTCTGTCATGGAGACAGGATTTCACTGGGAGATATTGAATTTACGGTATTACATACGCCGGGACATAGCTATGGACATATTATGCTGCTGGAAGAGGAGAAAAAATGGCTCTTTTCCGGAGACCAGATATCTGCACACAACATCTGGCATTTTCAGGGAAATGATGTGCAGGCTCCCTTCCGGAGTACACTTCACAGCTTGAAGGAGCTGGCATTAAAAGTAACAGAGGATTATAAAATTTATCCGGCACATGACATTATTCCGATTCAGAAAAATTATCTGACAGATTTGATAGACTGTTTCGAATGGGAACTGCAGGAGAATTATAAAAAGGATGCACCATTCCATTCTTTTGCAGGAGACGGCTATCAGCATTTTTATCAGACCGTAAATCTCATATATTCTGATGAGCGGCTGGGTGAATTCCTCGGAAGGAAAATAGAGCGATAGGGGGAGTGTAAGTGGAATTTAAAGAAAATTTCTTATGGGGCGTAGCCACTGCTGCGAACCAGTGCGAAGGAGGATATTTAGAAGGAGGAAAGGGACTTACCATACAGGACTATATAAAAGGTGGCGGAATCGGAAAACCACGGATGTTTCGCAGTACCATGGAAGAAGGAGCATTCTATCCGAGCCATGATGCGGTAGACCATTATCATCATTATGAGGAAGATATCCGCCTTTTGGCGGAGATGGGCTGCAAATGTTATCGCATGAGTATCAGTTGGGCAAGAATTTTTCCAACCGGATGCGAAGAGGAGCCAAATCAGGAAGGACTTTCCTTTTATAAGAATATTTTTACTCTGTGCAAATCCTTTGGCATAGAGCCGGTGGTGACCTTAAGCCACTTTGAAATGCCGTGGTATCTGGTAAAAGAAAAGGGCGGTTTTGCAAACCGGGAAGTAATTGATGATTTTGTTCGTTATGCCTGTTGTGTAATGAATTATTTTAAAGAAGAGGTACATTACTGGCTTTTATTTAACGAGATTAACTTTGGCGTAATGCCAATGGGTGCTTATAAGTCGCTGGGGCTGATTGATGGGAAATATCTCGGCGGGGAAGCATTTATTTCCCTTAAATCCATGACCGTAGACGAAAAAGTAAGATTCCAGGCATTACATCACCAGTTTGTTGCCGGAGCGAAAACGGTGATAGAAGCAAGGAAAATCAGTCCGGAAATAAAAGTGGGCTGTATGGTTGGGCACATTACGCAGTATCCGCTGACCTGCCGGCCGGAAGATATGTTAGAGTGCCAGCACAAAGACCGGCTATTAAATAAATTTGCCGGAGATGTAGCCGTGTTCGGCAGTTATCCGTCCTATATGAACCGTTATTTTAAAGAACATCAAATTACGCTTCAGAAGGAGCCGGAGGATGATGCAATATTAAAAGCCGGCTGCGTGGACTTCTACACCTTCAGTTATTACATGACAAACTGCGCTACGATAGATGTCGCAGCAGAGCAGACCGATGGAAATCTTTTGGAGGGAGCCAGGAATCCGTATCTGACCGCCAGTGAATGGGGCTGGCAGATAGACCCGAAGGGACTGCGTTATACACTAAATGAGCTGTGGGACCGATATCATCTTCCGATGATGGTAGTGGAAAATGGATTTGGGGCACCGGATGAAGTCGATGCAGATGGAAGCATCCACGATGATTACCGTATTTCCTATCTCAATGACCATATCGCAGCAATGGGCGAGGCAATCAAGGACGGTGTAGACCTGTTCGGCTATACCATCTGGTCAGCCATGGATCTTGTCAGTGCCGGAACCGGCGAAATGAAGAAGCGTTACGGACTCATTTATGTGGACAGACATGATGATGGCAGCGGAGATTTTAAGCGAATCCCAAAAGACAGCTATTACTGGTATGCAAAGTGCATTCAGGAAAACGGAAAAAATATTACCGCATAAAGGATTGTGGAGATAAAAAGTAAGATGCGTACAGCGGGTATTGGGTATGCATCTTACTTTTTTACGCTGCAACGCATCCGTAAGAAGCTGCCGGTGGCAGGTTCTGCAGGTGAGTAGCGAGAAATCTGGGGGGACTGTTAGAAAATTTGACACAATAGAAAATGCATGATAAATTTACTCTGAAAAAAGAGAAAGAAGGAAGAAGCACATGGAGAAAATCGCAAGCTTTACAATTGACCATATTAAACTGCAGCCGGGTGTCTATGTATCAAGAAAGGATGCAGTAGGAGACAGTACAGTAACAACCTTTGATTTAAGAATGACATCACCAAATGATGAACCGGTTATGAATACCGCAGAGGTGCATACCATAGAACATCTTGGTGCAACCTTTTTAAGAAATGACGCAGAGTATGCCAGAAAGACCGTGTATTTTGGACCAATGGGCTGCCGGACCGGCTTTTATTTATTGCTGGCGGGAGACTATACATCCAAAGATATCGTGCCACTGATGATTCGCATGTTTGAATTCATCCGTGACTTTAAAGGTGAGGTACCGGGCGCAAGTCCAAAAGACTGCGGCAACTATCTTGATATGAACCTTGGTATGGCAAACTATCTGGCAGACCGTTATTTAAATAATGTGCTCTATCATATTGATGATGCACACCTGAATTATCCGGCGTAGAGGATACTTGGAAAATTTGCTTTAAAGCAGATATGAAAAATGTATTGCGTAATGCATAAGTAGGAAATTAGCAGAAAGAGGAAAGAAAACATGAGTAAAATCGGAATTATCGGTGCTATGGAATTAGAAGTAGCAACATTAAAGAAAAATATGGATACAGACCAGATTACAAAGAAAGCCGGCATGGAATTTCATGAGGGTAATTTAAAAGGAATGCCGGTAGTAGTGGTACAGTGCGGTGTAGGAAAAGTAAATGCAGCAATGTGCGTGCAGATTCTTGCAGATTTATATGATGTAACACATATTATCAATACCGGTGTAGCAGGCTCTTTGAATTCTGTATTAGATATCGGAGATATTTTAGTATCTAAGGATGCTATTCAACATGACATGGATGTGACACCATTAGGCTATGCAAAAGGACAGATTCCGGGATTAGAGCAGCTTGCTTTTGTGGCAGATGAAAAGTTGTGTAAGACTGCTGTAGAGGTATGTAAAAAAGTAAATCCGGATATTCATGTAACAGAAGGCCGCGTAGTAAGTGGAGACCAGTTTATTTCTAGCAAAGAGATAAAGGATGCATTAATTGCAGAATTTCATCCGGACTGTACGGAGATGGAGGGAGCCTCCATCGCGCAGGCAGCAACTTTAAATAACATCCCATATGTAGTCATTCGTGCAATTTCAGATAAAGCAGATGGCTCTGCACAGGAGGATTATCCAACTTTTGAAAAGAAAGCAGCAGAGCATTGTGCAAAGTTAGTACAGGAAATGATGAAGGAGCTGTAAGAATCTTTGAATTGGGTAAAAAACCGCAGAAATGCCAGCCTTTTACCCTGACGAGAGTCAGCGAAGCCAGAATTCCCAGCTCCTCCAGGAATCCGCAAAAAAAAAACAACCCGGATATTTGTAATGCCCCTAAAACTATGCTTTTAGGAAGCAACAAATATCCGGGTTGCATTTTTGCAGTCATCTTACATAAATTTCATAAACATATTCAAAAACCGTAAATAGTCATCATAATTAAAGAAGCGGTCAAGAATATCCTGCAGGGCATTCTGCTCAAGGGAATCCCACTGGTCAACAGAAAGGGAATTATCTATAGCACCTGCATTGTAGGCAGCATTGCTGTTTGCACTTGCAGCAACGGATGTTCCGTCCGGAAGAGTGACACCCTCCTGCATATAGCCGGTGATTTTGGCTACATAATTCTGGGTTTCTTTAAATGGAGGAATTCCACCGTATTTTGCTACGTTGCCGCTGCCTGCATTGTAGGCGGCAAGAGCAAGGGAGGTATCTCCGTTGTATTTATTTAAAAGCTCGCTGATATATTTGGCACCTGCCATAATATTCTGTTCCGGGTCATAAGGGTCGGTACAGCCAAAATAAGAAGCAGTGGAAGGCATTAGCTGCATGATGCCCATGGCTCCTGATTTGGAAGTGGCATTTGCCTGAAAATTGGATTCCTGCTTTGCCATGGCGGTCAGAAGAGAAACAGAGACACCATAGGTATCGGCGGCTTTTTGAAAGATAGATGCAAGGGAATTGTTGCCTGCATTATTTAAATAGGATTCAAAATTATTTACACCGTTTACAGAGGTTGTGGAAGCAGCGGTACTTCCAAGCGCAGCGGTAATCGGATCAATCTGCATGGATAGAACTCCTTTCATAATCTGAAATTCTTCTTTCTCATTAAGATGCGAATTCCAGGCTGTGTATTAAAATTACAATTTATTCTAGTATAGCATAAAAAACTTGTTTTTTGAAGTCTCATATTGTAGAGTTATTGTGTTTGATGTAGAAAGGGCGAATTAGAAAGAAGGATTACAGAATGAAACAAAATGGCTATGTCAAAGCAGTGAAAGCAGCATTTCCGTATACGATACCGGTATTGACAGGTTATCTTTTTATAGGAATTGCATTTGGCGTGATGTATCAGGAAAAAGGCTACAATTTTCTTTGGGCAATCCTGATGAGTATCTTGGTGTACGCCGGAAGCGGACAGTATCTGGCGGTTAATTTCTTTGCACCGGGAGTCAGTTTCCTGCAGATTATATTCTTAGAATTTATGGTAAATATCCGGCATGTCTTTTATGGACTGTCTTTAATAGAAAAATTCCGTGATATGGGAAAAAAGAAATTATATATGATTTTTTCCCTGACAGATGAGACCTATTCCTTATTCTTTATTACAAAAGTGCCGGAGGGCGTGGATGAGCACAAATTCCTATTCTCCATAGCATTGTTAGACCAGCTTTACTGGATTACTGGCTCGGCTATCGGAGCCATTGCCGGAACGCTGATTCCGTTTGACACAACGGGTATTGATTTTGCCATGACAGCATTGTTTGTCGTAATTTTTGTGGAGCAGTGGCTGACCAGCAGGAATCATTTGCCGGCGCTGACCGGAATTGCAGCATCTCTTATCTGCCTGCTTATCTTTGGTAGTGATAATTTCATTCTGCCATCCATGATTTGTATTATGATAATTCTGTTATCCGGTCGTAAGGTGATGGAAGAAAAGGAGGTAGCGGAAAATGCCGATTAGTGTGGAACGGTCATTATTAATTATTGTGGTTTGTGGATTGGTTGTATTTACAACAAGGGCAATTCCGTTTGTATTATTCAGCGGGAAAAAAGAAATCCCGGAAATCGTAAAATATCTTGGAAAAGTGCTGCCGCCTGCAGTTGTGGGAATGCTTGTTATTTATTGCTTAAAGGCAGTAAATGTAGTGAAGTTTCCATTTGGTCTGCCAGAATTTATTGCAGTTTTCGTAGTTATCGTTTTACATGTGTGGAAAAGAAATAATTTACTGAGCATCGGTGTGGGAACCGTGCTTTATATGGTGTTGATACAGACAGTATTTGCGTGATGTTAAAGAAATCTTAAAGACTTGGTGCCTTGGTTCTTAAAGGTTCATTCGATACAATAATGGTGTACTTGGAAAGGGGAAAAGAAAATGTATAACATATTGATATGTGATGATGAACCGGATATCGTGTCCGCGTTAAAAATCTATCTTGCATCGGATGGCTATGGAATTTACGAGGCTTATAACGGTCGGGAAGCAATTGAAATGATGCAGAAAACAGAGATACATCTTGTGCTCATGGATATTATGATGCCGGAAATGGACGGCATCCAGACCATGGTGAAGATTCGTGAGAACAGCAATGTCCCTGTGATTTTCCTGACTGCAAAAAGTGAAGACAACGATAAGGTTTTAGGACTTATGGTGGGAGCAGATGATTATATTACCAAGCCATTTAATCCGGTGGAGGTTCAGGCAAGAGTAAAATCCCAGCTGCGCCGTTATATGCAGCTGGGAGGTGGAAACATGACAAAGAAGAATCTTGCCATCGGTGGCATTGAATTAGATGATAGTGCCAAGGTTGTGACGCTGGATGGAGATGCGGTGAGTCTTACCCCTACAGAGTATGATATTTTGAAACTGTTTATGGAACAGCCCGGAGTTGTATTTTCTCCAAAGGATATCTATCGCAAAGTATGGAAAGATGCGCCGTTTGGCTCAGAAAGTACAGTGGCAGTGCATATTCGCCATCTTCGGGAAAAATTAGAGTATGACCCTGCAAATCCACGGTATTTAAAAGTGGTGTGGGGACAGGGCTATAAGATGGAAAGAGGAAACACGCCATGAAAAAGAAAAAAAGAGGCATCAGAAGAGCAATTGCAGTCATTGCATTTATTCTACTGACTTCAATTGCATTTTTATCTGCAGTATTTACGCTGGAAACGATAGACAGCCAGATCTATCGAAACAGCCAGGAGGAAACAGCGGCAGACTTTCAGGAGCATATTGGCTCCTATCTGGCAGCAGAAATTTTTTCAGACTTTGTAAATTATGATATAGAGGATGCGCGGTCTTTTGCATACAGCCTGGCTGATGAGACGAACTTTAATTTTTATGTATTTAAAAAGAGTGTAGATACTTCCGTGGAACGAATCTGTACCATAGAAAACGGAAATCTGGCAAGCGTCATTCCGGAATACATGGCAATCGTGGGAAATTATGACAGTTATTGCTATCCGGGAATTTCCATAGATGTTTTAAACAGTCCGGAGCAGATATTTACGGAAGTAGAAGAACAGGATGCAAATCTTTCAAGAGGAGATATTTATGCAGTGGCATTCTTCCCGCTGGGGGATTTGACTTATCATGATGATTTGTATTTTAAAATGAAATATATTGATTTTGCATATAAGGTCCGCTATGCAATCTTTGCGGTACTTGCAGGAAGTACGATTGGAGCAGTTATTTTACTGGTTACGCTGGTACGGACTGCCGGAAAGAAGGATGAAGAGGGCAGGATACAGAAAAGTTTTATCGATAAGATTCCATTGGAACTTTATGGACTGATGCTTTATATTGTTGAAGCCGGTGTGGCAGGATTTTTTGGAAACATATGGGGATTTTACGGAACGAACATAGGCTCCCTTGCTGCCATTGTGATACTGGCAGTATTGACAGCGACCCTGCTTTTAGCATTGCTCATGAGCTGCTCAGTAAGGCATAAGACAAAGACGCTGTGGAGCAACACGCTGTTATGCCGGTTTGTAAAATGGCTGAAACAGGCATTGTCTTATATTAAAAAGCATATGCCGTTTATTTATAAAGGTGTAGTGATTGCACTGGGCATTATATTTATAGAATTTATCGGTATTCTGATACTGGAAGGCAGTTACAACTGGGAGGGAATTTTCCTGGTATTTCTGGTAGAAAAGGCAGCACTTTTCCTGATATTCTGCATCATACTGGCAAATCTCAATCAGTTGAAGCAGGGTGGTGAGAAGATTGCAGAGGGTGACTATGATTATCAGATGGACACCAGCCATATGCGTGGAGAATTTAAAAATTATGCAGAGCATCTGAATCAGATTGGAAGCGGAATGCAGACAGCACTGGATGAGCGGATGAAGAGCGAGCATTTTAAAACAGAGCTGATTACCAATGTATCCCATGACATTAAAACACCGCTTACTTCTATTATTAATTATGTGGATTTGCTGACCAAAGAGGATGTGGAAAATCCGAAGGTGCAGGAATACTTAGAAGTGCTGACACGACAGTCTGCCCGCCTGAAGAAATTGATTGAAGATCTGATTGAGGCATCCAAAGCTTCATCCGGAGTGCTGAAGGTGAACTGGGAGAAATGTGTACCGGAGGTATTGCTGACACAGGCAGCAGGCGAATATGAAGAACGGCTGGAACAAAAGAATCTGGAACTGGTGATTCATCATCCGCAGGAAGAGCTTGTTGTTCTGGCAGATGGAAGACATCTGTGGAGAGTTTTTGATAATCTGCTGAGCAATATTTATAAATATGCACAGCCGGGAACCAGAGTATATCTTGACCTGGAGCAGGATGAGAAAAATGTTTCCATCATATTCCGTAATGTTTCTAAGAATCCTTTGCATATGAGCGGAGAGGAATTACAGGAACGCTTTGTCCGGGGAGACAGCTCAAGAAATACGGAAGGAAGCGGACTTGGATTATCTATCGCACGGAGCCTGACAGAACTTATGAATGGAACGTTCGGGCTGCTTATCGATGGGGATTTCTTTAAAGTGACGCTGACATTTCCACATCATGTGGGAAATGAATCATAATTGAGAAAAAGTCTTAAGATACAATATAAAAATGATAATGACGGGTTGACAAGTCACAATGGGAATTTTAGAATACTACTTAGCTGAGGCAAGAGGTCTGCGGCGGGAAGCCTGCAGGCGAGAAGGAGACTAACTATTATGAAGAAAGAACCATTTGTGACAAAAGAACAGATTGAAGAAATTGTAAAAACATATCCGACACCGTTTCACCTTTATGATGAAAAAGGCATCCGTGAAAATGCAAAGGCAGTAAAAGAGGCGTTTGCATGGAATCCGGGATTCCGTGAGTATTTTGCTGTAAAGGCAACCCCGAACCCATTTATCTTAGATATTTTAAAAGAGTATGACTGCGGCTGCGACTGTGCATCCCAGACAGAGCTGATGTTAGCTGATTCCCAGGGCTTTGACGGAAAGCATATTATGTTTTCTTCCAATGATACTCCTGCATATGAATATAAATTTGCAGACAAGATTGGCGCAATCATCAACCTGGATGACTTTACCCATATCGACTTCTTAGAGAAGACAATCGGAAAGATTCCGGAGACCATAAGCTGCAGATACAATCCGGGCGGAGTGTTCAAAATGAGCAACGGTATCATGGATAATCCTGGAGATGCAAAATACGGATTTACAACGGAGCAGTTATTTGAAGGCTTTAAGATTTTAAAAGAAAAAGGTGCAAAGAATTTTGGTATCCACGCATTTTTGGCAAGTAATACGGTAACCAACGAGTATTATCCGATGCTTGCAAAACAGCTTTTTGAAGTAGCTGTTAAATTAAAAGAAGAAGTAGGCTGCCATATCAGCTTTATCAACCTTTCCGGTGGAGTTGGTGTGAACTATACACCAGACCAGGAACCAAACGACATCCGTGTTATCGGCGAAGGCGTACACAAGGTTTATGATGAAATTTTAGTTCCGGCAGGTATGGGCGATGTAGCTATCTATACTGAGATGGGCCGTTTTATGTTAGCACCTTATGGATGCCTTGTGACGCAGGCAATTCATGAGAAACATACACACAAGGAATACATTGGTGTAGATGCCTGTGCAGTAAACCTGATGCGCCCTGCAATGTATGGTGCATATCATCACATTACCGTGCTGGGCAAGGACAACAGCGTATGCGACCACAAATATGATGTAACCGGTTCTCTTTGTGAGAACAATGATAAATTTGCCGTGGACCGTATGCTGCCGAAGATTGACATGGGCGATTATCTGGTAATTCATGATACCGGAGCACATGGTTATTCCATGGGTTATAACTACAATGGTAAATTAAAATCCGCTGAGTTACTTCTGAAGGAAGATGGTTCCGTACAGCTTATCCGTCGTGCAGAGACACCGAAGGATTATTTTGCAACATTTGACTGCTTTGACATTTTGAAAAATATGAAAGACCCGGAAAAATAAACTTGCAATCTATTAGAAAATATGATAAACTTTCATTTGTTCGGTTCGACGGAACCGAATAAATGCCGGCGTGTCGGAATGGCAGACGAGGCAGACTCAAAATCTGTTGTGGGCAACCACGTGCGGGTTCAAGTCCCGCTGCCGGCATTAAAATTTTGGAAAAGAATCGACTACTGGTCGGTTCTTTTTTACGCGAGTAGCGAGAAAAATCTGGGAGAAAAGAAGGAGCCAAGCTCGCTTTGGCGAACTTCTTTTCTGTTCAGATTTGGCGAGCACCGCGATAACTCGAGAAACTCGCTAAGCGTGTTTCCCGTAGTTACGCGAGTAGAAGGTAAGGAGAATTACATGGAACAGACCAATGACAGAACATTTTTAGAAACAGAACCGGTAGGAAAGCTGTTATTAAAACTGGCATTGCCTACCGTTGCAGCCCAGTTGATTAATATGATGTATAACATAGTAGATCGTATGTACATCGGCCATATTCCGGGGGATGGTGCAATGGCACTAACCGGAGTTGGTGTATGCATGCCGCTTATTATGGTAGTATCTGCGTTTGCAGCACTGATTAGCAATGGTGGTGCTCCACGGGCAACCATATTTATGGGAAAAGGAGAGAAGGACAAGGCGGAAAAAACGCTGGGGAACTGTTTTTGCACCCAGATTATTGTATCGCTGATACTGACTGCATTTCTGCTGGCTGGAAACAGAGGCTTTCTTCTGGCATTTGGAGCCAGCGAAAATACAATTTCTTTTGCTGCTGATTATATGAATATTTATGCTATAGGAACGATTTTTGTGCAGTTGACCCTGGGGATGAATGCATTTATTACGGCGCAGGGATTTGCCAGAACCAGTATGCTGTCGGTACTGATTGGTGCAGTGATTAACATTGTGCTGGATCCGGTATTTATCTTTGGATTTGGAATGGGTGTAAAAGGAGCAGCGCTGGCAACGGTTCTTTCCCAGGCATGTTCCTGTATCTGGGTGCTGGCTTTCTTATGCGGAAAGAAAACGCATCTTCGCCTGAAAGGAAAAAATATGGTTTTGCAGGCAAATATTATTTGGCCGAGTATTGCACTTGGAACAGCAATGTTTATTATGCAGGCAAGCGAGAGCGTGATTTCAGTCTGCTTTAATTCTTCGTTATTACGATATGGCGGAGATATGGCAGTAGGAGCCATGACCATATTAACCAGTGTCATGCAGTTTGCACTACTTCCGTTACAGGGATTGGGTCAGGGAGCGCAGCCGATTATCAGCTATAATTATGGAGCCAAAAGAGCAGACAGGGTAAAAGAAGCCTATTTTTTATTATTGAAAATTGATGTTGGATTTTCCTTTGTTTTGTGGGCATTGGTGATGGCATTTCCAAGAGCATTTGCAGCCATGTTTACCTCGGATGAGGCACTGATTGCATATACGGGAAATGCACTCCGGATTTATCTTATGGCAATTATGATATTCGGAATCCAGATGGCGTGTCAGATGGCATTTACATCACTGGGAAAAGCAGTATCTTCCATTATTGTAGCGGTCATGCGTAAATTCGTATTATTACTGCCGCTTATTTATATTATGCCGCACATTTTTACCGGCAATCAGGCAATGGCAGTTTATATGGCAGAGCCGGTAGCGGATGTGCTGGCGGTAAGCTTTACGTCTGTACTGTTCTATTTCCAGTTCCGCAAGGTGCTGCGTCAGATAGAAGAATAGTTCAAAAAGAGCCTTTTTGAGGCTCTTTTTCGTTGACAATAAGTTATCATATATGATAACATAGAGACAGTTGTTGAGGTGAGAAATGGAGAAGAATAAGAGCAGGGAGCAGTCGACGCGTTCGGATGTGGTGCGTCAGTTGAAGGCGGTGCGCAAGGAACAGCATATTACCCAGGAAGTGCTTGCAGAGCGGGCAGGCACGAAGAAATCCAATATTTCCAGATTGGAGAGCGGAAGATATAATCCAAGTCTGGATTTTCTAGTGAAGGTAGCAGGCTGTCTGGGGAAGACCGTAGAGATTCAGATTATGGACAAATAGAAGGAGACAGGGTATTATTATGAAGAAGAACAAACCGAAGACCATGGGGAAAAATATTGACCGGGATGTGGAATTATGCAGAACTACCAATGCCAGAGTCAGCAGTCAGATGATGCGGACACTGGTAAGCCATGAGATCCCATTTACACAGAACTGGGTGAGAGTTCCATTTTATAAGAGAGTTGCTTATAATGGGGCGAAGGAAGTCTGCGTTATCAGCACACATTATAACCAGTATCAGCGGGCGAGAAGAGTATTAGACCATATGGAAGTGGTATATCGGGAACGCATGATTTTGCATGCGGTATAAGACAGGAGGAAAAAGAGATGGAGAGCTTAACAAAGCAGTTTCCGGATAAGGAGACCTTTGACAAATTCTTTGTAGAGAATTTCAAGACCATGACTTACGAAGATGTAAAAGAAGGCTTAGAGGAATTAGTCAAGGCAGAAGGATTAAATATATTTCAGGATGATTATGTGAAAAATGTACGGAAAGAGGATTTTAAAGAGCATCTTTCCAAGGGCGCACGATTTGAATTTGAAAATGCCATGACAGAAGCATTTTACGATAAGAATCCGGAAGTATATGAGGCGGCATTTGGACTTTACGAAGAAGTACCAAAGCAGGCAATGGCAATTACTGAGACTTTTCACCGCACGTATCAGGAGATATATGAAGAAAGTTTAAATTGTATGTTTGATGCAGTGATAGCTCCGTTGTTATAAGAAAAAATTTTTCGGATATTTGAATGTATAATCCACTTTTTTAGAATAGCAGATTCTGACTGTGATTCTAAGAAAGTGGATTTTTTCGTTGTCAGGCATTCATAAGAAAATGCTGGTGGCAGGTTTTGTAGGTGTAATTTGGAAAGCGTACTTCCTGACTTTAGAAAAATTTAATTTCAAAAAGTGAAAAGATTGTGCTACCATTACAATAAGCAGGTAACAGGTGATTGTGAAGGGGATAGATTTTGTCCTGAAAATATTACGGGATGCACAGAGGGATTATCTTTATTCGATATGAAATGCCGATCGTTCTTAGAATGCGTGTTTTTCTTGTTTGTAAACTGTCTTTCCGGTTGCTTTGGCGGAATAGCTGCACTGTCCGTCGAAGGCAGATGCCACATAATGCCTGCAAGGGACACTGGGAATTTCGATATTATATGTAATCGCATCTGGCAACCGGCACAAATTCACATCCTTGTTCAGTAGTGCCTCGCTGGTGCATCCGTGCACCAGCGTTGCCTGTTGCCAGACGAAATTCCAAGTGTCCCTAAACAGCCCTTATCAGGCATCTGTATTTCGACGAACCGTGTAGCTCTTCTGACAAACATTGGAAAGACGGTTTTTATAACAACAAGGAAAACACGTATTTTAGAACCATGGCATTTCATAGCAGAAGATAATCCCCTGCGCATCAGCGTAATATAATTGGAACAAAGTTCGCTATCCCGTTTGCACAATCACCTGAATAACCAGAATAAAAGGAGGAAGCTATCAAATGGCATTTGTATCCTTTCAGAATGTAAGTAAAGTATATAAAACCGGAGAAGTTACGATAGAAGCATTACATGATGTGAATTTTGAAATAGAAAAGGGAGAATTCTGCGTTATCGTAGGAGCGTCCGGAGCAGGAAAGACAACAATATTAAATATATTGGGAGGAATGGATTATCTGACCACCGGAAAAGTATATCTGGATGGAGAAGAAGTCTCAGCATATAATAAGCGGCAGCTTACCAGTTACCGGAGATATGATGTGGGATTTGTATTCCAGTTTTATAATCTGGTGCAGAATCTTACAGCATTGGAAAATGTTGAACTTGCAGCACAGATTTGCAAGGAACCGTTAGATGCAGCAACAGTTTTAGAAGAGGTGGGCTTAAGTGAACGGAAAGCCAATTTCCCGGCACAGCTATCCGGTGGAGAACAGCAGAGAGTGGCAATTGCGAGAGCACTGGCAAAGAATCCGAAGGTGCTGCTTTGTGATGAACCGACAGGCGCACTGGATTATAATACCGGAAAAGCCGTTTTAAAACTGCTGCAGAACACCTGCAGAAAACAGGGCAAAACCGTCATTGTAATTACACATAATCAGGCACTGACTGCAATGGCAGACCGTGTCATTACCGTAAAGAGCGGAACCATTCAAAAGATAGAGAAAAATGAACATATCGTGGATGTCGATGAGATTGAATGGTAGTCCATGTGGAAAAGAAAGGGTTTGAAATATGAAATCCATGATGAAGAGAAATACATTTCGTGAGATAAAGAAAAGCTTTGGAAGATATTTTGCTATCCTTGCCATTATTGCACTGGGTGTTGCATTTTTTTCCGGCCTTAAGATTACCCAGTCGGTCATGGTGCATTCTGCGGATGTCTATTTAAAGGATTTGCAATTCTATGATTATCGTCTGGTATCCACACTTGGCTTTACAGAAGAAAATGTAGAAGCACTGGCAGAAAAAGAAGATGTCCGGGCGGCAGAGGGTGCCATATCGGCAGAGGTTCTTTATAAGGATGCCGGAGAAAATGAGCGCGTTATCAAGATGCATTCCATCACAGAGAAGGTCAATAAACTGAAGCTGATTGCCGGAGAAATGCCGCAGTCCGCTGATGAATGTGTGGTAGATTCCGCACTTTTTTCAGAAGATGCCATTGGAAGCAAGCTGGTTCTTTCGGAAAATAATACAACAGATGATTTAGATAAATTTGCATACAAAGAATATACGATTACCGGACTGGTACAGTCACCGTGCTATATCCAGTTTGAACGTGGCAATACATCCATTGGAAATGGCAGAATCAGCGGATTTGCCTATATATTAAAAGATGGATTTGCAGTAGATTATGACACAGAAATCTATATTAAATTTGATGAAGATTATGACATCTATTCCGATGAGTATGATTCCTATATGGACGCAAAGGAAGCAGACTGGGAGGCCTATACAAAGGAACAGGCAGATATCCGTTATGAAAAGATTGTAAAAGACGCACAGGACGAACTGGATGAGAAGAAGGAAGAGTTAGAGGAAAAGCGGGCAGAAGCGGAAGTGGAATTAGAATCGGCAAAGCAGCAGCTTACGGATGGAGAAACAGAGATCTCCGATGGAAAAAATCAGATTGCTTCTGCAAAGACCGAGCTTTCTGCTAAAGCATCGGAGTTGCAGTCCGGGAAGGATGCATTGTCTTCTAAGGCGGCAGAATTAGAGAGCGCATCGCAGCAGATTTCCGGGCAGGAAAGTGCACTGGCAGCAAAAAAGGCAGAGTATGAGCAGGGATTGAATGCTTATTTGGCAGCAAAGCAGCAGGTGACAGATCAGAGAAACAGCCTTGAGGCTGCAAAAGCACAGTTGACGGAAAATACTCCGGGCTATGAAGAGATGCTGGCACAGATTGAAGCTGGTTTAACGGAGGTTGCCGGTGCAGAAGCAGAATTAAATGCAAAGAATGCGGAATTAGAAGCAGCCGCAGGTCAGCTTTCTTCTGCGGAAAGCCAGCTGGCAGCCGCAAAGCAGCAGATAGAAGATGGAAAAAATGCACTGGCAGCTGCCGAGGCAGAGCTTACGGATGGGGAGAAGCAGCTTGCGGCAGCAAAAGAACAGATAGAAGAAAAAGAAGATCAGCTTGAGGCTGCAGAAACAGAGCTGGCAGACGGCTTATTGCAGTATCAGGAGAATCAGAGTGAATTTGATGAGCAGATGCAGGATGCGGATGACCAGATAGCAGATGCACAGAGTAAGATAGATGAAATCGAGAAACCAGAGACTTATGTACTGGACCGGAATACCAATGTGGGTTATGTGTGCCTGAAAAATGATTCCGGTGTAGTAAAAGGAATTGCCAATGTATTTCCTGTATTCTTCTTTCTGGTGGCAGCGTTAATCTGCATGACGACCATGAATCGTATGGTAGAAGAACAGCGGACACAGATTGGAGTATTAAAGGCACTGGGTTTTAGTGAAGGAAAGATAATGGGAAAATATCTTTTCTATTCCGGCTCTGCAGCCATCAGCGGAACGTTAATCGGCTATGTGCTGGGAATCCATTTCTTCCCGTTAGTCATCATAACCGCCTATGGAATTGTCTATAAAATGGGTGGGATTTATTATGTGTCTGACCTGCCACTGGCACTGGTTTCACTTACCGTTGCAGTACTTTGCTCCGTTGGGACGACCTGGCTGTCCTGCCATAAAGAGTTAAAAGAAGTGGCGGCAGATTTGATGCGGCCGAAAGCACCAAAAGCCGGAAAACGTGTATTCTTAGAGCATGTACCATTTATCTGGAAGAGACTTAAATTCTTGCAGAAGGTATCCGTAAGAAATATTGTCCGCTATAAGAAGCGTTTCTTTATGATGGTAATCGGAATCAGCGGCTGTACGGCATTGCTGGTGATGGGCTTTGGTGTAAGAGATTCTGTAGTGGCAGTGGCAGACCAGCAGTATGAAGAAATCCAGCTTTACGACATCGGAGTTACATTAAAAGCTGGAAAGATGCCGGGAGAGGCCGACCTTAAATCTTTAGATTCTGCATTGGAAAAGGAAAATGCAGCAGGCATGTATGCCATGGAAAAGACCATTGACCTGGTGACAGATAAAGGAACTAAGTCGATTCATATGGTGGCAGTGGAAAATCCGGATGAAGTAGGAGACTTTATTTCGCTGCATACAAAGAAACAGGAGCCGATTGCTTATCCAAAAGAAGGAGAAGCAGTACTTTCGAAGAAAGTGGCAGAAACCTATGCAGTCAAAAAAGGCGATACGATTCTGCTGCGTGACAGTGACAACAATGAGATGCACTTAAAAGTCACCGGAATCTGTGAGAATCATATTTATAATTATGTATACATTGCACCGGAATCCTATGAAAAACAGATTGGGGATGTGGTATTTAAAAACGTGTATGTGAGACTGCCGGATGCGTCAGATATTCATGAAGTGAGTGCGGTACTGATGAAAGCAGATGGTGTGACGGCAGTAACCGTTAATTCCGATATGTTAAGCCGGATTTCACAAATGATGTCCTGTATGAATTATATTGTCATTATCATTATTATCTGTGCCGGAGCACTGGCATTTATCGTATTATATAATCTTAATAATATCAATATTACAGAACGGGTGAGGGAGATAGCTACCATTAAAGTATTAGGCTTCTATCCAAAGGAAACGGCATCTTATGTGTTTCGGGAGAATATGGTCTTAACTGCTATCGGCTGCGGACTGGGACTGATTTTAGGAAAATGGTTCCATCGTTTTGTAATGGGTGAGATACAGATTGATATGGTATCCTTTAATGTACAGATTAATGCAGTAAGTTATCTCTTTAGTGTTTTGCTGACGATGGGCTTTGCATGGATTGTAAACTGTATGATGACAGGCAAATTAGAACGCATCAACATGGCAGAATCCTTAAAATCAATAGACTAAAGCAGACTGTTTTTTTGCGATTTTTTTCTGGCAAACCGAAGGAGCGCAAGAAAGGATAAAAAAGTAGTCAGCAGTTCGCCTGCAAGCATGCCATAGAGGTAGCAGCGGATGCCATATGTTGGAATCAGTGCATAGATAAAGAAAATGCGTAAAGTGCAGCCGCTCATATTAATGTAGAACGCACGCCCCGGTTTCCCTAGACCATGAAGAACGGAAGTAAGGGTGGTGGACAGATAGAGGAAAGGGCAGATCCAGCTTAATATGAGTATGAAACTGCCAGCTAATGTGTTCTGGAAAATGAATTGTCCAATCCATTTTCCGGTCAGAAGAAAACCAAAGGTACAGGAAAAGCCAAGAAGCAGACAATAAAACACTGTTTTTTTTATAGTAAGGCGGATTAAGTGAAAATCCTTTCTTGCATAGGCTTCTGAAATAGCAGGCATCAGCAGCACCGAGACAGAATTTACAAGGACATTGGGAAAAAGAATCATTGGCATTGCCATTCCGGTAAAAATGCCGAAGACGCTCAAGGCATCCTGATTGCTGTAGCCATATTTTTTTAAGCAGATGGGAATCAGAATGGCTTCGATACTGGAAAATAAATGGTATGCTACATGATTGGTGGTAAGGGGTAGCGCAAAGAGGGAAAGCTCCTTAAAAATTCTTTTTATATGCCTGCTGCACTTTTTGAAATGAAGGCAGCTTACGGAAAAGAGTGAAGAAGCCAGTTCACCGCAGACAACACCCCAGACAGCAATGGATGGGGTGATGGGATAACTTTTTTCCAGGCAGATAAGATAAAGTGTATAGACACTTAAGACCCGGACAACCTGCTCCATAAGCTGGCTTACGGATGGCACCAGAGTTTTCTTCTTCCCATAATAATAACCATTGATACAGGCATGGACACTGGCAGGAATCAGGCAGTAGGAAAGAATAACAAGGAGTGGAGCACAACGGGCTTCATCTAAAATATGAATGGCAATAAAATCAGAATAAGAAATCAGAATAACAGTAAGTGAGAGTGCAATTCCCACAGAAAGAACCAGACCGGCATAGAGGTAACTCATGCCGGTATTTTTATGGTCGGCTGCAGCAACAAAGCGGGAGACAGCGGTCTGGATGCCTGAGGAACTGAAGGCAATACAGAGGGCAAAAACCGGAAAAATAAGCTGATAAATTCCAAGACCTTCCGCACCAATTATGCGGGAGAGGAATATTCTATAGAAGAAACCGATTACTCTGCTGGAAAGTCCGGTCACAGTAAGCAGGAGAGTACCGGCAATCAGTGGATTTGAAATGGATTTCAACGGTTTCAATTGGAGCCTCCATGAAAAAGCAGATTTGTCAAAAGTATATGATAAATCAGAGGCAGAAAGAACTATTCTCAGAGGGAAAGAAGCATGAAGAAAATGATTTATCTTGATAATGCAGCAACAACACCGACAGCACCGGAAGTAATCGAAGCAATGCTGCCCTTTTATGAGCGTCGTTATGGAAACCCATCTGCCCTGTATGATCTGGGGCAAAAAAGTCATGATGCCATAGAAGAAAGCCGGCAGATCATTGCGCAGAGCATCGGGGCGCAGCCGGAGGAAATATATTTCACAGCCGGAGGAAGTGAATCTGATAACTGGGCATTGAAATGTACCGCAGAAAGTATGGTTATGCGAGGCCGGCATATCATTACCACGAAAATAGAGCATCATGCCATTTTAAGAACCTGCGGATATCTGGAACAGAATGGTTATGAGATTACTTACCTTCCGGTAGATGACAAGGGAACGGTTTCCTTGGAGCAGGTGCGGCGGGCAATCCGGCCGGATACCATATTGATTTCTGTTATGATGGCAAATAATGAAATTGGCACCATAGAACCTATAACAAGAATCGGTATGCTTGCCAGGAGATATGGAATCTGTTTTCATACGGATGCCGTACAGGCATATGGACATATTCCCATTGATGTCAACAGAATGAATATTGATATGATGAGTGCCAGCGCACATAAATTCAACGGACCTAAGGGAACCGGATTTTTATATGTGCGAAAGAAAAAGAGGATACCTCCTTTTATCCATGGAGGAGGCCAGGAAAGCGGTGTCCGGGCAGGAACTGAGAATGTGCCGGGAATTGTAGGCATGGGAAAAGCGGCAGCCATGGCAATGGAAAGCTTAAAAGAGCGGATGGAAATCGAGACAAGGATGCGGGATTACTTGATTTATTCAGTATTAAAGCAGGTGCCGAAGGTAAGGCTGAATGGGGAATGGAACAACCGCCTTCCGAATAATGTGGACTTTTGTTTTGATGAGTTAGAAGGTGGGAATCTTTTGGTTATGCTGGATATGGATGGAATCTGTGCATCGGCAGGTTCAGCGTGTTCTTCCGGAGAACATGAGCCATCCCATGTGTTAACAGCCATCGGTGTACCGCCGGAAATTGCAAGGGGAGCATTGCGGCTTACTTTAAATGAAAAAATTACGGCAGAGCAGATTGATTATGTGACTGCCTGCATCAAAAAGAATGTCACAATCCTAAGGGGACAGAAGGAAACCGTAAAATTCACTTGACGGATGCTGACAGTGTGGGTAAACTGTGAGTGCAGCTAAAAATTTGCCTGTAGGATAGGATTAAATATATGAAGGAAAAAGTAGTAGTTGGAATGTCCGGCGGAGTGGATTCTTCCATTGCGGCATATCTTTTAAAGGAACAGGGCTATGATGTGATTGGTGTAACCATGCAGATCTGGCAGGATGAGGAAGAGACACAGCAGCAGGAAAATGGTGGCTGCTGTGGCCTAAGTGCCGTGGATGATGCCAGAAGAGTGGCTGACCGGTTGGAAATACCATATTATGTGATGAACTTTAAACAGGAATTTAAACAGTATGTAATGGATTATTTTGTGGCAGAATATTTGGCAGGAAGAACGCCGAATCCATGCATTGCCTGTAACCGTTATGTGAAATGGGAGTCACTTCTTGCCAGAAGCTTAAGCATCGGAGCAGATTATATTGCAACCGGACATTATGCAAGAATTGCAAAATGTGACAACGGACGTTTCGCAGTGGCAAAATCTGTAACAGCAGCCAAGGATCAGACCTATGCATTATATAACCTGACACAGGAGCAGTTATCCCATACATTGATGCCGGTAGGTGCTTATCATAAAGATGAAATCCGCAAAATCGCAGAAGAGGTGGGACTTCCGGTGGCTCATAAGAGAGACAGTCAGGAAATCTGCTTTATCCCGGATAATGACTATGCAGGTTTTATTGACCGTGAGGTTGGAGATGCAGTTCCGGGAGAGGGAAACTTTGTGACAAAAGATGGTGAAATTATCGGACGGCACAAAGGAATTACCCACTATACCGTAGGACAGCGCCGTGGCTTGAATATACCATATGGCAAACGGATTTTTGTAACAGAGATCAGACCGGAAACCAATGAAGTAGTGGTAGGTTCGCCAGAGGATGTATTTACGGATACACTGGTTGCAGACCATGTCAATTATATGGGACTTACCGATTTTGATGGCAGACGTCTCTTAGGTAAAATCCGTTATGGACATGCAGGAGCCATGTGTACCGTGGAAAATATCGGAGAGGGCAGGATCCGCTGTCATTTTGAAGAACCGGTCCGTGCTGTGACACCGGGTCAGGCGGTGGTATTTTATGATGGGGAATTTGTCGCAGGCGGTGGAATCATTATAGGAAAATAGTGAATTGTGCACAAAAATGAAATGATAAAATTATATATTATATACGAAGTTTACATTCCGGACTTGACGTTTCTGATAAAATATAGTACATTTGTAATGTAATAAGCAGGGACGCAAACCGGATTGTTACTAGAGATAGGCAAGACTGGATTGCACTTTAAGATAATTGTTAGGTCGGATTATTTAGAGTGTAATGCAGCTTTTTTTATATCATAAACAGGTGAAACGTAATGCAGATTATCAAAGTAATTAACAATAATGTAATCAGTTCCGAGGACGATAAAGGTAAAGAAATCATCGTTATGGGAAAGGGCATAGGCTTCGGAAAGAAAGCCGGAGAAGAAATAGATGAGACAAAGATAGAAAAAGTATTCTCCCTTCCGGACGAAAGTACCAGCCAGTTCATGCAGGTGGTAAAGGACATGCCGTATGAATATATCCGGACAGCCGAGCTGGTTATCGCATATGCCAGAGAAACATTAGGTTATCATTTAAGTAAAAATATTTATGTGACATTAACAGACCACTTGGGATACGCCATAGAGAGAAAGCAGCAGGGCATCGTTGTTGCGAATGAGCTTTCCTGGGAGATGAAGAAATTCTACAATGCAGAATTTCAGGTGGGATTGAAAGCCTTAGATATTGTAAAACAGGAACTAGACGTGGAGCTGCCGGAGGATGAAGCTGGATTTATTGCGATGCATCTGGTAAATGCACAGATGGGCGGTCAGATGAATCAGTCCAGGAACATGCCGGCAATGATAAAGGATATACTCAATATAGTCAGATATACCTTTCAGGTGGAATTGGATGAAAAGAGCCTGTCCTATGAGCGTTTTGTAACGCATTTAAGATTCTTTGTACAGCGGGTAATCAGTCGGGAAGACAGTGAACGTAATGATGAAGAATTTGACCAGTTGATTGCGGATCGTTTCCCGCGTTCCTACGAATGTGCACAGAAGATAAAGAGTTACATGAAGAAGAAGCTTGATTATGAAGTCTCGGATGTAGAGATTTCCTATCTGGCAGTACACATTCATCGTGTGATTCACAGTATGAATAAGTAAATACCCTTTCGGCAAGGGATTGTTACGTTAAGACGGCAAAACCCAGACGAATAAGACTCATAGGAAGAGTTTTATTTGTTTGGGCTTTTTTAATTTACAGGAAATTGCTTTCCTGTAAATTAAAAAACGCTCCGCGAGGATGCACACTGCGGCGTATAAGGTAGATGTCGCAAGCGACCGCCGCAGGCGCGAGAATGTGCCAAGGCACATTCGTTGTTTTTAACAAAATGAATAAAACACAAGAGTGTTTTAGATAAAAATGAACATGCTATAAAAAATAAAAATGGAGGGATTGTTATGGCAAGTAAGTATGATGGACTGGCAAGAATTATTATCCAGAACGTAGGCGGCAGGGAGAATATCATAAGCCTTGCGCACTGTGTTACCAGACTTCGTTTTAAATTAAAAGACGAGTCCAAGGCTAACACCGAAGTATTAAAAGCAACGGAAGGAATTGTGACAGTAATGAAATCTGGCGGACAGTATCAGATAGTAATCGGAAATCATGTACCGGATGTCTATGATGTGGTTTGTGAACATGCACATCTGGCCGGAAACGGAGCTGTTTTCGAGGATGCAGAAGACAGCGGAGAGAAGATGGGGCTTGGTGCAAGACTCATTGATTTGATTTCCGGTGTATTCCAGCCATTCCTTGGTGTGCTTTGTGCAGCAGGTATTATCAAAGGTCTTTTGGCGCTGTGGTCTTTTATCGCAAGTCAGTCAGGAATTGATGTTACCACAAGCGGAGCATATCAGCTCTGGTATTCCATTGGAGACGGATTCTTTTATTTCCTGCCGATTATCTTAGGATACACTGCAGCAAAGAAATTTAAGATGAATGAATTTATCGGAATGGCACTTGGTATATCACTTACCTATCCGGCACTGGTTAATCTGACTTCAGGAGAACTGATAGGTTCCCTGTTTGCAGGAACTTCCTTTGAAATGAATTATTATACAACCTTTTTTGGAATTCCTGTTATTATGCCATCCAGTGGTTATACTTCTTCAGTAGTACCAATTGTTATTGCAGTGGCTTGTGCTGCCTGGCTGGAAAAGAGATTAAAGAAAGTAATTCCGGACGTTATTAAAACATTTATCGTTCCGGTTGTAACTTTGGCAGTAATGGTTCCACTTACCTATCTGGTAATCGGACCGGTATCTACTTTCCTTTGCAACATTATCGGTATTATTTTCGGAGCAATCTATAACCTTCCGGTTGTAGGAGGTCTTGTAGCAGGTATCTTAGTCGGAGCATTCTGGCAGGTACTGGTAATCTTCGGATTACATTGGGGACTTGTTCCACTGGCAATGATTAATTATGGAACTTTAGGATATGACTTCATCCTTTCTCCATATTTCGCAGCATCTTTTGCGCAGTCCATGGTTGTACTGGCAATTGTATTAAAGACAAAAGATAAGAAACTTAGAAATATTGCATTACCGGCGTTTATCTCAGGACTCTTTGGTGTAACAGAGCCATGTATTTATGGTATTACACTTCCAAAGAAAAAACCATTCGTAATTTCCTGTATTGCATCCGCTATTGGTGGTGGAATCATAGGATTTGCCGGAGTTAAAACTTATATGATGGGTGGTCTTGGATTCTTCGGACTTCCGGCATTCATCGATGGTGAGTCAAAGAGCGTTTACAGTTTGATCTGGGTATTAATCGGTATGGCAGTAGCTATGGTAGTTGCATTCGTAGCAACTTACATTACCTATCATGATGATGCTCCACAGAATGATGAAGCAAAAATAGAAAAGAAAGGCACAAAAACCGCAGCAAACCAGGTAATTGCATCTCCTCTTACCGGAGAAGTAAAAGCCTTGGAAGAAGTAGAAGATGAAGCATTTTCAAGCGGAGCATTAGGTCAGGGTGTTGCTATTCTCCCGTCCGAAGGCAAATTATATGCACCATGTGATGGCGAAGTAGTAACCTTCTTCCCAACCGGTCATGCCATTGGAATAGTATCCGATGGCGGAGCAGAAATCCTGATTCATGTGGGCATGGATACCGTGAAATTAGATGGAGAAGGATTTGCACCGAAGGTAGCGCAGGGAGCCAAAGTAAAGAAAGGTGACCTTTTATTGGAATTTGATATTGCAAAGATTACAGGAGCAGGATATTCTGTTCTGACTCCGGTTATCATCAGCAACACAGCAGATTACGCAGATGTAGTTCCGACAGATGCAAAGAAAGTTGCAGCGTTGGACGCATTGATTACCGTTTTATAAATTAGTTTTCCATAGTTTTTTATACCTAAGGGTGCGGGCTCTGATAAAGGGCTCGTGCTCTATCCAACAAAATCAGAAGCCTTATTGCAGGGCAGAATGAGAAAAGAAAAATATAAAAACAGAAATTATAAATTTTTACAAATAAAAATAATAAGAAGCAGGAGGAAAAAGCAATGAAGACATTTCGTAAAGATTTTCTCTGGGGCGGTGCAACCGCAGCCAATCAGTTTGAGGGAGCATGGGATGTAGATGGAAAAGGAGCATCTGTTTCTGATATGTGTACGAATGGTTCCCATACCGAGCCGAAAAAGGTAACAAGAACCATTCATCCGGAATATCTCTATCCGAGCCACGAAGCAATTGATTTCTATCATCATTACAAAGAGGATATTGCATTATTTGCAGAAATGGGATTTAAAGTATTCCGTTTATCCATTGCATGGACAAGAATTTTCCCGACCGGAATGGAGAATGAACCAAACGAAGCAGGACTGGCATTCTACGATAAAGTATTTGATGAATGTTTAAAATATGGCATTGAGCCGCTGGTAACCATTTCCCATTATGAAATGCCATATGCACTGATTGAAAAATACAATGGCTGGGAAGCCAGAGAATGTATTGATTATTTCTTGAATTACTGCAAGGCAATTTTCGAAAGATATCAGGGCAAAGTAAAATACTGGCTGACCTTCAATGAAATCAATGGTGGAACCACACCGCTTGGCAACCTGCTTTCCCTTGGAACTGTAAAAGGCTATGAGGGAAAAATTACTGAGATTCCGGATGACCCGAAGGTTCGTTTCCAGGCATTGCATCATCAGTTTGTTGCCAGCGCAAAAGCAGTAAAATTAGCACATGAAAAATATCCGGAATATCTTATCGGTGATATGAATGTCTTTATGACCAAGTATCCATTTACCTGCAATCCGGAGGATGTGTTAGCAACACAGAAGGAAATGCGGATTATGAACTGGTTCTGTTCCGATGTGCAGGTAAGAGGAGAATATCCGGCGTATATGGAGCGGTATTTTGAAGAAAATAATATTCATGTTAAAATGGAACCGGGCGATGAAGAAATTCTGCGGGAAGGCTGTGTGGATTTCTATACCCTCAGCTATTATATGAGCAGTTGTGTATCAAAAGATCCAAATGGCGAGCAGACGGATGGAAACCTGATTGCCGGTCTTAAGAATCCATATCTTAAGGCAAGCGACTGGGGCTGGCAGATTGACCCACAGGGCTTACATTATTCCTTAAATGAAATTTATGACCGTTATCAGATTCCGGTTATGGTAGTAGAAAATGGCCTTGGCGCTTATGACAAATTAGAAGAAGATGGAAGCATTCAGGATGATTACCGTATCGATTATCTGCGGGATCATATCAAAGAGATGAAAGAAGCGGTAAAAGATGGCGTTGACCTGATGGGATATACACCATGGGGCTGCATTGATTTAGTAAGTGCATCCACCGGAGAAATGGCAAAGAGATATGGCTTCATCTATGTAGAAAAATATGATGATGGAACCGGAACTCTTGCAAGAAGAAAGAAAAAATCCTTCGACTGGTATAAAGAAGTAATTGCTTCAAATGGAGAAAACTTATAAAAGAAAGAAGGTATGGACTATGGAAAAGTTTAATGGAAAAAAGGTATTCAGCGGTATTGCAATTGGAAAGGTAAAACTCCTTTTAAAAGCTGAAAATCAGGTGGTAAGAAAGAGAATAGAAGACCCGGCAGCAGAGATTGCCCGCTATGAAGCAGCAAAGCAGACTGCAATTGAACAGCTCCACAAGCTTTACAAGAAAGCATTAAAAGAAGTGGGTGAAGTAAATGCACAGATTTTTGATGTGCATGCCATGATGTTAGAGGATGGAGATTATAATGATTCCGTTCACAATCTTATTGAGAGCCAGAGCGTAAATGCAGAGTATGCGGTAGGTGTTACCGGAGATAACTTTGCAGAAGTATTTGCAAATATGGATGACGAGTATTTCAAAGCCCGTTCCATTGATATGAAGGATATTTCTGAGCGTGTCATCAATGTATTATGTGGAAATGATATGGGAAGCGACCTTGGAGATGAGCCGGTTATTATCGTAGCAAAGGATTTAGCTCCGAGTGAAACCGTACAGATGGATAAAAGTAAGCTGCTGGCATTTGTAACACAGCTGGGCTCTACGAATTCACATACTGCAATTTTAGCAAGAACTATGGGCATCCCGGCACTGATTGGTGTGGAAATCAAGGAAGAGTGGAACGGAAAACAGGCAATTGTGGATGGCTATACCGGAACTCTTATCATTGAACCGGATGAAGTAGCTTTGGCAGAATATAAGAAAAAAGCAGAAGAGGATGCAAAGCAGAAGGAATTACTGCTGACTTTAAAGGGAAAGGAAAATGTGACAAAGAGTGGTCAGAAAATCAATCTTTATGCCAACATCGGAAATGTCTCTGACTTAGCGGCAGTACTTAAAAATGATGCCGGTGGAATCGGACTTTTCCGTAGTGAATTTCTTTATCTTGAAAAAGATACTTTCCCAACAGAAGAAGAACAGTTTGCGGCTTATAAGCAGGTCGCAGAGACCATGGCAGGAAAGAAGGTTATTATCCGTACCCTGGATATCGGAGCCGATAAGCAGGTGGACTACTTTAACCTCGACAAAGAAGACAATCCGGCAATGGGATATCGTGCCATCCGGATCTGCCTGACCCAGCCGGAAATTTTTAAGACCCAGCTTCGTGCTTTATTCCGCGCAAGCAATTACGGAAATATTGCAATTATGTATCCGATGATTATTTCGGTAGATGAAGTGCGTAAGATTAAAGCAATTTCAGAAGAAGTGAAAGAAGAACTTACAAAGGAAGGGATTCCTTTTGGAAATGTGGAGCAGGGTATCATGATTGAAACTCCTGCAGCAGCAGTAATGAGTGATGAACTGGCAAAAGAGGTTGATTTCTTCAGTATCGGAACCAACGACCTGACCCAGTATACACTGGCAATTGACCGTCAGAATGCAAAGCTTGACAGCTTCTATAATCCGCATCATGAAGCAGTGCTCCGGCTGATTCAGATGACCGTGGAAAATGCACACAAGGCGGGCATCTGGGCAGGAATATGTGGAGAACTTGGGGCAGATACAACTCTGACCCAGCGTTTCTTAGAGATGGGGGTAGATGAATTATCTGTTTCTCCTGGCTGTGTTCTTCCGGTTCGAAAAGCGATTCGGGATGCAGAATAATGAGCCGTAAACTGATTTTTTTGGATGTAGACGGAACCCTGGTGGATTTCACCATGCACATGCCGGAATCTGCCAGGGAAGCATTAAGCATGGCCAGAAAGCGGGGACATCTGATTTCGTTATGTACCGGAAGAACTGTAACGAATGTGTATCCATGGCTTTTAGAGTTTGGATTTGATGCCATTGTGGCTTCGGCAGGTGCTTATGTGTCTGCAAATGATAAGGTGATTTACCATAGCGTTCTGGCAAATGATAAGGTGCAGGATATGGTAGAGGTGCTGAAGGAGCACGGTGCATGCTTTATGCTGCAGGGAATCAACGGACGTTATGTGGATGAAGAGAATGCAAAGAAAATGAGAGAACGCTGTATGCGGCTTGGACTTGATATTGACGGTGCTCTAAACGGATTGACGCTTGTTGAACATCCGGAACAGATGCCGGCTCTTGAAAGTGGAATGTATTTTGATGCCGATATTCCGGTGGATGTGATGCAGAAGGAAGTCGGAAATTATATCAAGATAACCGGAGCAAGCTTTGGCAAGGATCGTCAGATGTCCGGTGAAATGACGAAGATGGGAGTCAACAAGGCAACCGGAATGCAGCGGCTTATGGATGAGTTAAAGATAGGCAGGGAAGATACCATTGCTTTTGGTGATGGACCAAATGATGTGGAAATGCTGCAATTTGCAGGAACAGGAGTGGCAATGGGAAATGCGATTCCGGCAGTAAAACAGTATGCGGATATGGTTACAGATAAGATTGATGAAGACGGACTGTATCATGCATTCGAACGGCTGCATCTGCTGGGGTAGGATTTGAAGTAAAAACAATTTTCTTATGATAGAAAAAGGCGGCGTGGTTTGTCAACTTAGGAGACATGATAAGTGCCCTTTACTGTATTTATGTTGTTTCCGCAGTTGACGAACCGCGCCGTTACTTTTGCATACACAGGAAAAATCGCATGCCTGCATACAGATTTGGTGAACACCGCAATAAGAAGAGAAATTCGTAAAGCGTGATTCCCATAGTTTACAACGGAAGAAAAGCCGGTTTTCTCTTTTCGAATACAGTAAAATACTGAAAGCCCGCTGCCTTTAAAATGTCCGGTACTTTTGCAAAATCAAATGCAACATGCTCCGGTTTGTGGGCGTCGGCACCGATGGTAATGATTTCACCGCCTAGTTCGTGATAACGTTTTATAATATCTTCTGTTGGATTCGGATGTCCCAGACCATATTTGAAACCACCGGTATTGATTTCAATTCCTTTTCCCATATCAATGAGCTTTTCTAAAATCGCATCAATGACATCGGCATATTTCTGATAAGAATATTCAAGGTTCCGGTTTGGACCGTAGCGTACCACATAATCGATATGTCCATATACATCAAAATGATCAAATACCGCAAGATTTTCCAGGATAGATTCAAAATATTCCTGGTAAGCCTGCTGTTCGGTTTTTCCTTCAAAAAAGCGGGAGTAGTAAGGGTCTTTGCCGTGGATTACATGGGAAGAGCCGATGACAAAATCAAAGTCATATCGGCTTATCAGTTCCTGATGTTTCGCTGCAAGATGAGGCTGCAATCCAAGCTCAATGCCGGTCAGCACTTTTATTTTATCTTTGTATTGCTGGCCCAGCTTCTGGATAGTTGGGAAGTAGACCGGAGTGTCTAAGATAAATTCCGGTTCATCCTCCGGATGTTCTTTTGGATAATCATAATCCATATGGTCGGTAATGCAGATTCCGCCAAGTCCCAGTTCGATAGAGGCTTTAATCATGGATTCTGGTGAGGTCTCACTGTCGGTAGAAAAAGCAGTGTGCATATGTGTGTCCCAAAGCATAGTGTACTCCTTTCTGTGGGGTGTATGGCGGGTAAGGTTGTGCAGGTGGGGAACTGGATGAGAAAGCTTCTTCCCAAAAGCACCGGAACGTTTGTATGTAAGAAGCCGGCACTTCAACCTGCAGTATTTTTCTTTCTTTTATAATAAGCAGTCTTTCCAATGTTTGACAGTATACTGCATTTTGTCTGCCGGCATGCGGATACCGTGAACAGCGTCTGTTAGGGACTCGTAGAATTCCTTTTGCAACCCGGCAACGCTGGTACATGGATGTACCAGCGAGGCACAATCTGAATATGGATATGAATTTGTGCCGGTTGCCGCAAATCAAATATCTTTGCAGGAATTCTTAGAGTCCCTTCAGACAAAGTGTGGTATCCGCTGCTGGCAGACAAAAGCAGTATCCGGTCAAAGCAGCCGGAAAGACAGCCTAATTTCAAGAAAAATACTGCCCGTGAAGTGCTGCGGATTCTCACATCATAACCGCTCCAGTGTTTTCGGGAAGAAGCTTTCCTATTCCTTTCCCCTACATATTGCACAAACCTTACCCAGTGTTTACACATTTCTACTAAGAAAAATGTTACATTTTCACAAGTATAGTAAAATCTTTGTATATAATACACAGAATACTATAATAGAAATTTGACAATCTGTCAAAAGACAGTATGAAAAATGGAAAAGCTATTGTAACATTTGTTTGAAAATGAGAAAGAAGAAATAAAAATAGTGAAAAAATTAACAAAGTGATGGGAACTACTTGAACTTTCGACAAAAATTGGTTAGAATAATACCAGATTGGGTACAATCCCAAATAAAGATATTTTATATTAAATTTCTAGGAGGAATTAATAATGGCAGTAAGAGTAGCAATTAATGGATTCGGCCGTATTGGTCGTCTGGCATTCAGACAGATGTTTGGTGCTGAAGGATACGAAGTAGTAGCAATCAACGATTTAACAAGCCCTAAAATGTTAGCACACTTGTTAAAATATGATTCTTCTCAGGGTAAATATGAGCATGCTGATGAAGTATCCTGCACAGATGATTCTATCATCGTATGTGGAAAAGAAATCAAAATCTATGCATTCCCAGATGCAAACAACTGCCCATGGGGTGAATTAAAAGTTGACGTTGTATTAGAGTGTTCAGGTTTCTATACAAGCAAAGAAAAAGCACAGGCACACATCAATGCAGGTGCTCGTAAAGTTGTTATTTCTGCTCCAGCAGGTAATGACCTTCCTACAATCGTATACAACACAAACCATGAGACATTAAAAGCATCTGATACAATCATTTCAGCAGCTTCTTGTACAACAAACTGCTTAGCACCTATGGCTGATGCATTAAATAAATATGCTCCAATCCAGTCTGGTATCATGGTAACAATCCATGCTTACACAGGTGATCAGATGACTCTTGATGGACCACAGAGAAAAGGTGATTTAAGAAGATCTCGTGCAGCAGCAGTTAACATCGTTCCAAACAGCACTGGTGCAGCAAAAGCTATCGGACTTGTTATCCCAGAACTGAACGGAAAATTAATCGGATCTGCTCAGCGTGTTCCAACCCCTACAGGATCTACAACAATCTTAACAGCAGTTGTTAAGAAAGCTGGCGTTACAAAAGAAGATATCAATGCAGCTATGAAAGCAGCAGCTAATGAGTCCTTCGGATACAACGAAGACGAAATCGTATCTTCTGATATCGTTGGAATGAGATTCGGTTCTCTGTTCGATGCAACACAGACCATGGTTAACCAGGTATCTGATGATCTGTACGAAGTACAGGTTGTTTCTTGGTATGATAACGAGAACAGCTACACATCTCAGATGGTTCGTACAATCAAATACTTCAGCGAGTTAGCATAATTTACGAGAGAAACCCGCAAAGCGTGTTTCCCGTAGTTTAACGAACAATCACTGCACGGTAGACTACTTTTTTAAGCGACAGGCTGCCAGAGTGCAGATAAGACTCAGGAAAAGGGTCCGGTCTTTTAGGACCGGGCTCTTTCTTGCTATTAGAAATAAAATTTAAAGGAGACTACTTAATATGTCATTAAATAAAAAATCTATAGATGATATTAATGTAAAAGGACTTCGCGTTCTTTGCAGATGTGATTTCAACGTACCATTAAAAGAAGGAAAGATTACAGACGAGAACCGTCTGGTTGCAGCGCTTCCTACAATCAAGAAATTAATCGCTGATGGTGGAAAGGTTATCCTTTGCTCCCATTTAGGAAAAGTAAAAACAGAAGAAGACAAACAGACCAAAACTCTTGCACCAGTAGCAGCAAGACTTACAGAGTTATTAGGACAGGAAGTTAAATTCGTTGTTGACCCTGAAGTTGTTGGTGAGAACGTAAGAGCAGCAGTAGCAGCTATGAACGATGGCGATGTTATCTTACTTGAGAATACACGTTTCAGACCAGAAGAGACAAAGAACGGAGAAGCTTTCTCTAAAGACCTTGCTTCTATCTGTGATGTATTTGTAAATGATGCATTCGGAACAGCTCACAGAGCACATTGTTCTAACGTAGGTGTTGCACAGTTAGTTGACACTGCAGTAGTTGGATACTTAATGCAGAAAGAAATCGACTTCCTTGGAAATGCAGTAGAGAATCCGGTAAGACCATTCGTTGCAATCCTTGGTGGTGCAAAAGTTGCTGATAAATTAAATGTAATCAACAACTTACTTGAGAAATGTGATACCTTAATCATCGGTGGTGGTATGGCTTACACATTCTTAAAAGCAAAAGGATATGAAATCGGAATCTCTTTAGTAGATGATACTAAGATCGATTATTGTAAAGAAATGATGGCAAAGGCAGAGAAACTTGGAAAGAAACTTCTTCTTCCGGTAGATGCTGTAACGATCAAAGATTTCCCAAATCCTATCGATGCTCCAGTTGAAGTAGAAACTTATGATGCAGACAAGATGCCGGCAGACAGAGAAGGCTGTGATATCGGACCTAAGACACAGACACTTTTCGCAGATGCTGTTAAGACTGCTAAGACTGTTGTTTGGAACGGACCTATGGGTGTATTCGAGAACCCAACTCTTGCAGCAGGTACTATCGCTGTAGCAAAAGCTTTAGCTGATACAGATGCAACAACCATCATCGGTGGTGGAGATTCTGCAGCAGCAGTTAACCAGCTTGGATTCGGTGACAAGATGAGCCACATCTCAACAGGTGGTGGAGCATCCTTAGAGTTCTTAGAGGGTAAAGAGCTTCCAGGCGTTGCAGCAGCAAATGATAAATAAGTAATCAAAGCACATGCCTGTATGCAGGCAAAAGCTTATATATTTAAGAAAGAAGGACATTTTAAAATGGCAAGAAAAAAAATTATTGCCGGCAACTGGAAAATGAACAAAACTCCTAGCGAGGCAGTTGCACTGGTAAATGAATTAAAACCATTAGTAGCAAACGAAGACGTAGATGTAGTATTCTGCGTACCAGCAATTGATATTATTCCAGCAATGGAAGCAGCAAAAGGTTCTAACATCTGCATCGGTGCAGAGAACATGTATTTTGAAGAGAGCGGAGCATACACAGGAGAAATCTCTCCGGCAATGCTTACAGACGCTGGCGTAAAATACGTTGTATTAGGACATTCTGAGAGAAGAGAATACTTCGCAGAGACAGATGAGACTGTAAATAAGAAAGTATTAAAAGCTTTCGAACATGGTATTACACCAATCATCTGCTGTGGAGAGACTTTAACACAGAGAAAACAGGGTATTTACCTTGACTGGATCCGTATGCAGATTAAGATTGCATTCCAGAACGTAACAGCAGAGCAGGCTGCAACAGCAGTTATTGCTTACGAGCCAATCTGGGCAATCGGAACCGGTGAAACAGCTACTTCTGATCAGGCAGAAGAAGTTTGTGGCGCAATCCGTGCCTGCATCCGTGAAGTATATGATGAAGCAACAGCTGAGTCTATCCGTATCCAGTACGGTGGATCTGTAAATGCAGGAAATGCAGCAGAGCTGTTCGCAAAAGCTGATATCGATGGTGGTCTGGTAGGAGGAGCTTCCTTAAAGGCTGACTTCGGAAAGATTGTAAACTACAATAAATAAGCTTTTCGGAAAATAGAATATTTTCATAAGAAACGTCACGAAATGCATTATGGCATTGGTAAAATTTACCGGTGAAATGCATTTGGTGGCGTTTTTTTTAATTCAAGTTGACTTTTGCAGTTATACTATTTATAATTAAGGTATCAATTGATACCATAAACAGGAGGGGTTATGAAAGATTCAAAAGATAATACAAAGACCAGAATCGAATCAAAGCTTGAAGTGAATACTTATCTGCAAAAGCTTAAATATGCATTAGACCATGATGCACAGATTACATTTCAGGCGAGACGGCTAGTGGATAAAAAGAGAGATGAAAAATATACCAATCAGTATACAGTAGATACATTATTTCCGGATGAAAATCCGGTGGATGCATTGAAACGGGAATTAAAAACGCTGACTGTAGAAGAGTATATGAAAACGGTTCAGGATCTTAGATTTCCCAAAAGAAGTGAAATGCGGGAATTTGGAAAAGTTTATAATGGTATGCAGGATGTATATATTAAAATAAGAGTGGAACTATTAGGATTAGATGGAAATACCACAACGTTTGTGGTGTCATTTCATTTTGCAGAGAAACCGTTTACTACAGATATGTTTCCATATAAAGAGAGCTAGGAGGTGTTTTCATGGATATGAAGATTATGAAAAGTGAAAAACGGTTATGCCCGTGTTGTATGGAAGAGCATGAAGTGAAAACAGTTCTGGTAGAGGAGACGGCTACATTTAAAAACAGTAAGGTTGATTATGAAGCATCCTATCTGTTTTGCGAGAATGCAGAGGAACTGTATATGGAAGAATCACAGATACAGGAAAATGATATTCGATTAAAAAATGCATACCGAAGAAAACAGGGACTTTTGACATCGGAAGAGATAGTGGCAATCCGCCTGAAATATGGAATCACCCAGAGTGATTTATGTGTTTTACTGGGATGGGGAGCTAAGACAATCACCCGTTATGAAAGTCATCAGGTGCAGGATCGAGCACACGATACGATTTTAAGAAAAATCGGACAGGATCCGGAATGGTTTCTGGTATTGTTGGCGGATGCAAAGGAACATTTATCAGATGCTGCTTATAAGAAATATTTTGAAGCGGCAACACGGTTATATGAGAAGAACAAGGACATTTATTTGAAAAAAGCCATTGAGGCAGATTATGCCGGATATGCTGGAAATAAGATGCTTCATGGAAATACAGAATTATCATTGGATAAAGTGGTGGATGTTATCCGCTATTTTGCAGCATCCTCAAAAATCAGAAAACTTTACAAAGTAAAGCTTATGAAGCTTTTATGGTATGCGGACGCTCTTTCTTATAAAAGAAGAGGCTTTGCAATGACAGGACTGGTGTATCAGGCACTTCCAATGGGAGCAGTACCGGTGGGACATAATGCTATTATTGATTTGAAAGATGTGCCATGTGAAGAAGTAGACATGGGAGAAGGAAACGGATATTATTTTTCCTTATCAGAGCCAACGACATATAAGACGCTTACAGAAGATGATGTGAAGATTCTTGATGCGGTAATAGAAAAGTTAGGAAGTATGTCGAAGACAGAAATTGTTGCATTTATGCATAAAGAAGAAGCATATGAGAAGACTACATTTAAAGATATAATATCTTTTGAATATGCAAAGCATCTGCAAATAGAATAAAGAGTAATTAGAATAGAATAATTAAAAGAGTGAAAAGATGAAATGAGCACATCCGATAAAATTTGCGGAGTATTCCATAGATTTTATTGGGTGTGCTTCTTTTTTTTACGATAACTCGAGAAAATCGCCAAGTGTATTTCTCGTAGTATGTTTGTTCCCCGAAAAGAACAAACGAAAACTGATTCACCCATTGACATAGTAGGCGAATGGGTATATGATGCGAATGAACCAGAAAAGGAGGAATGCAGAGCATGATTTCAACTAAAGGAAGGTATGCATTAAAGGTTATGGTCGAGCTGGCGGAGCATGATGCGGAAGAATATATTCCGTTAAAAGGAATTGCCGAGAAACTGAATATTTCCCAGAAATATTTAGAGAGTATTTCGGCCATTCTTTCCAAGGGACATATGATAGAAGGAGTCAGCGGCAAGAAGGGCGGTTATCGTCTGAAGCGGAAACCGGAAGAATACAGGGTTGGTGATATCCTGCGGCTGACAGAAGGAACGCTAGCACCGGTATCCTGCTTAAGAGAAGACCAGGAGCCATGTGAAAAATCAGATTCCTGCTGTACACTTCCAATCTGGAAGGGACTGGCAGATTTGATAGATAAATATTTTGATGAAATGACGCTGGCGGATGTTCTGCAGTCGAAGCAGGAAGCGGAGAAGAAAGCAGCGAAGAAGAAACAATAGATGCAGGAGGAAGAAAAATGAGCAAAGAATTACTTTTAGAGGTTAAAAATCTGAATGTCAGTGTAGAAGAAAAACATATTTTACATGACGTAAATCTTGAAATAGGAAGACATGAGACACACGTACTGATGGGACCAAACGGAACCGGTAAATCTACACTGGGTTATACACTGGTTGGTAATCCACGTTATCAGGTAGAGAGCGGAGAAATCTTTTTCCAGGGAAAAAATATTACCGGAGAGCCGGTGAATGAACGCGCAAAGAGCGGCATGTTCTTATCTTTCCAGAACCCACTGGAAGTACCGGGCGTTACCTTAAGTTCCTTTATCCGTAGTGCATTGGAACAGAAGACTGGAAAGAGAGTCCGTTTCTATGATTTTAAGAAAGAACTGGCAGAGAAAATGGAACTTTTACAGATGGATCCGTCTTATGCAGAACGTGATTTGAATGTAGGATTTTCCGGCGGCGAAAAAAAGAAAGCTGAAATTTTACAGATGTTGATGTTAAAGCCGGAGCTTGCGATTCTGGATGAAACCGATTCCGGACTGGATGTAGATGCAGTAAGAACCGTATCAAAGGGAATCGAAGAATACCAGAAGAGCAGTAAGGGAAGCCTTTTGATTATTACACACAGCACCAAGATTTTAGAGGCATTACACGTAGATTTCACGCACATCATGGTGGAAGGACACATTGTTAAGACCGCAGATGCATCCCTGATTGATGAAGTAAACGAGAATGGTTTTGCAAAATACGAGTAAGGAGTGTAAGGAATGGAAGAGAAAAGCTATGTAGAAGATATCGACAGAAGCATATATGATATCCGGGATGATGAGAAGGATGCTTATAAGCTGAAAGAAGGTCTTACTCCTGAAATCGTAGAGCAGATATCAAAAGAGAAAAATGACCCCGTCTGGATGCAGAATTTCCGTTTACAGTCGTTACAGATTTACAATGAAATGGGAGTGCCAGACTGGGGACCATCGATTGAAGGACTGGATATGGAGCATATCGTAACCTATGTCCGCCCAAACACAAGGATGAAGGGAAAATGGTCTGAGGTGCCAAAGGACATTAAAGATACCTTTGAACGTCTTGGAATTCCACAGGCAGAGAGAAAGTCACTGGCAGGTGTTGGCGCACAGTATGATTCCGAACTGGTTTATCATAATGTAAGAGAAGAAGTTGCCGCACAGGGCGTTATTTATACGGATTTGGAAAGTGCAATGCATGGTGAATATGCAGATATGATACAGAAGCACTTTATGAAGCTGGTAAAACCAAATGACCACAAATTTGCAGCATTGCACGGTGCAGTCTGGTCCGGTGGTTCTTTCGTTTATGTGCCAAAGGGTGTGGACGTAGAGATTCCGCTGCAGTCCTATTTCAGACTGAATGCTAAGGGTGCCGGACAGTTTGAACACACACTGATTATCGTAGATGAGGGAGCATCCCTTCATTTCATCGAAGGATGTTCCGCACCAAAATATAACGTAGCCAATCTGCATGCAGGATGCGTGGAATTGTATGTTGGCAAGAATGCAAAACTTCGTTATTCCACCATCGAGAACTGGTCAAAGAATATGTATAACTTAAATACCAAGCGGGCACTGGTAGAAGAGGGCGGAACCATTGAATGGGTATCCGGTTCCTTCGGTTCCCATGTATCTTATCTGTATCCGATGAGTGTCTTAAAAGGAAAGGGCGCCCGCATGGAATTTACCGGTGTAACTTTTGCAGGAAAAGGACAGAACCTTGATACCGGAGCCAAAGTGGTACACTGCGCACCGGACACCAGCTCCTATATGAATACCCGTTCCATTTCCAAGGATGGTGGTATCAGTACTTTCCGTAGTTCCGTTGTGGTAACGAAGGAAGCGAAAGGCACGAAGTCAGCAGTATCCTGTCAGTCTCTGATGTTAGATTCTGAGTCCCGTTCCGATACCATTCCGGCAATGGACATCCGTACCAAGGATGCTAATGTGGGACATGAAGCCCAGATTGGAAGCATCAGTGATGAAGCAATTTTTTATCTGATGTCAAGAGGCATGAGCGAAGAGGACGCAAGAGCCTGCATCGTCAGCGGATTTGCGGATAATGTTTCCAAGGAACTGCCTTTAGAGTACGCATTGGAAATGAACAATTTGATTCGCCTTGAGATGAAGGGCAGCATAGGATAGCAGAAGGGATGTGGAAAGAGCATGGAACAAAATGTAAGTATGAAAATCAATGAATTGCCTTCTCCTACCTGGAACTGGCTGAAGGTAAATGAAACTCCAATAAAATGGAGCAATAAGATAGAACCTTGTGAGATTGCAGCAGAGGGAGATGCAGTAGCTACTGAAACAGAGCAGCTTTCGGACATTGAAACCGGTGCCGGAAGAGAAGCAGATGCAATCTTTGCAACAGAAAATACTGCAAAATATCAGATTCTTGCAGATAATGCAGGACAGGATAAAACCGTAAGACTGCACATTTCCGGCAAAAAAGATGCACATACGGCAGGCTGTGTAGAGATAGTTGCAAAAGAAAACAGTACACTTACTGTTGTGATGGACAGCCGTGTGGCTCCGGATGCCACAAAAGAGGAAGAAAGTACCGCAGAAGCATCTCTGGCAGTCCGTGTCAGAATGAAAGTCGAGAGCGGTGCATCTGTAAGATTAATTCAGGTTCAGATGCCGCAGGAACATGAGACTTTATTAAGTGACATAGGCGGAGACCTGATTGGCGAGGGAGCAAAGGTGGAATATATCCAGTTGTTCCTTGGAAAAGGGAATCTCTATTCTGGATGCCGCGTGGATTTGAATGGAAAAGAAAGTAATTTTGCCACAGAGACCGGATATCTTGGTCAGGCACAGCAGATTTTAGACTATAATATGGTAGCCAATCATTTTGGCGAGAAAACCATGAGCTATATTAATTCTGACGGAGCTCTTCGCGGACAGGCACATAAGGTTTTCCGCGGAACCATTGATTTCAAACGTGGTTCCTCCGGCGCAGAAGGACAGGAAGAGGAAAGCGTACTTCTGCTGGGTGATGATGTGGAAAATAAGACCATTCCGCTGATTTTATGTGCACAGGAAGACGTAAAGGGAAATCACGGAGCAACCATTGGAGAATTAGATGAAGATACCATGTTCTATTTTGGAGCAAGAGGTATTGATAAGGAAGCTGCAGAACGTATTGTGACAGGTGCAAAATTGGAGCATATCTGTGATTTGATGAAGGATGAAGCAGCAGAAAAAATTGCGAAGGAAGCGCTGGAAGAGGTGATTTAGGATGTACAATTTTAAGAAGGATTTTCCTCTTTTTAAAGACCGGGATGTTATCTATCTTGACAATGCAGCAACCGCACAGAAGCCGGCATGCGTCATTGAAGCGGAAAAGGAATTTTATGAAAAACATAATGCCAATCCGATGCGTGGATTCTATCCTTTGAGCCTGGAAGCAACCGATGCCTATGAGGCAGCGAGAAAAACAGTTCAGCAGTTTATCCATGCTGCATCTGAGACAGAAATTATATTTACCAGAAATACCACAGAGGGCCTGAATTTAGTAGCGTACAGCTATGGCTTAAATAATCTTTGTCCGGAGGACGAAATTGTGGTTTCCATTATGGAACATCACAGCAATATGCTGCCGTGGCAGATGGTGGCAAGACAGACCGGCGCAAAGCTTATTTATCTGGAATGTGAAAAGGACGGTAGTTTAAGCGAAGCAAAGTTAGACGAAGCTTTTTCTGATAAAACAAGACTGGTAGCAATCACACAGGTGTCCAATGTGCTGGGACGTCCGACTCCGGTAGAGGAAATTGTGCGAAGAGCAAGAAAGAGCAATGCGGTAGTCGTGCTGGATGCCGCCCAGAGCTCCCCACATATGCCGATTGATGTGCAGAAGCTGGATGTGGATTTTCTGGCATTTTCCGGTCACAAGTTAATGGGACCGATGGGAATCGGTGTCTTATATGGAAAGAAAAAACTTTTAAAGGCAATGCCACCATTCCTTACCGGCGGAGAAATGATAGATTCTGTAACAAGAGACGGTGCAAAATATGCAGAGCTTCCGCATAAGTTTGAGGCAGGAACCGTCAATGCAGCAGGCGCAGTGGGACTGGCTGCCGCCATTGATTATATTAACAAAATCGGTTTTGAAACCATGCAGGAGCGGGAACTTACACTTACGAAAAGAGCCTTGGAAGGACTGAAAGCAATTCCAAAGGTTCATGTGCTGGGCTCTGAACTGGCAGAAGAGCATACCGGAATCCTGACATTTACTATTGAAGACGTGCATCCGCATGATGTCAGTGCGGTATTGGAATCCGACGGTGTGGCTGTCCGTGCAGGTCATCATTGTGCACAGCCGCTGTTAGAGTATCTGGGCGTCCGCTCCGCTACAAGAGCAAGCCTGATGTTTTACAATACAGAAGAAGAAGTCGATGCACTGGTAAAAAGCGTGGCAGGAGTCAGAAGGAGAATGGGATATGGAGAGTAGAAGTTTTTATAATGAAATCCTTACCGAACACAATATTCACCCGGAGTTCAAGCATGACCTTCCGGATGCCGATCTGGTGTTGGAAGGCGTGAATCCAAACTGCGGAGATGATATCTTTTTAAAATTAAAATTAGATGGTGATGAAATCGTAGACGGTGCATTTGTAGGAGATGGCTGTGCTATTTCCCAGGCATCTGCCGATATTATGCTGGGCATGATTGTCGGAAAGAAGAAAGAGGAAGCGCTGCATTTAGGAGAATTATTCTTAAAAATGATAAAAGGAGAAGCTTCGGATGAAGAGATTGACGAGCTGGAAGAAGCTTCGGCATTAAAGGATATTTCCCATATGCCGGCAAGAGTAAAGTGCGCCGTATTAGGCTGGCATACCTTAGAAGAAATGTTAAATGATGAGGTTTGATATAAAAGAATACGCTTGCAAAATAAGGATTGTTAGAAAAAGAAAGATAGTGTATAATGTTATCGGCAATAAAGCAGGACACAAGAGATGAAAGAGGAGTTGAGCGAGGATACCGATTTGAGAAGAAAAGCTTTGCAGATGGCAGGGATAGGAATATTGTTGTTTGGAATGGTTTGCAGTGGATGTGACAGGAAAGCGCAGGTAAATGCAGAACCGGAAAGCAGCGAGAAAATAGAATATGCAGTGACGGAAACGGAAGAAGTCTCTACAGAGACGAAGAAGCTGGTGATAGAAGATTTGGATGATGCATACGAAGCACTGCTGGATTCCTGCAGCAAAGAATTTATCGGGGATTATCGGATTGACGAAAGTTTCTTAAACTGGGTTTATGCCAATTACGGAAAAGAAGCAGTATTAAATATTGCACAGGAGTCTCAGGAAGACCAGAATGTAAATGTCTGGTACGAAGAGACCGGAAATTCCATACATGTGCTGTGGCTTCTTTATTGTCAGGACACCGGCATGAATGAAGAGGATTTGCAGCAGGTTTACTGGAAGACATGCAGCTCTGAGGATGAGATTGTGCTGGATTTTACCGGCGATATTAATTTTGCAGAAGGCTGGGGCACAACGGAACACATGGATGGACAGCCAAATGGAATCAATGACTGCTTTTCCAAAGATTTATTGCAGGAAATGAATAATGCAGACATTATGATGATAAACAATGAGTTCACCTACAGTACAAGAGGGGAACCTTTAGCTGGCAAGGATTATACTTTCCGGGCAGATCCAAAGCGTGTCTACTTGTTAGAAACATTTGGAACAGATATTGTCAGTCTTGCCAATAATCATGTCTATGACTATGGCGAAGCTGCATTGATTGATACCATAGATACACTGGAAGAGGCAGGAATTCCGTATGTAGGAGCAGGAAAAGATTTAAAGGATGCCATGCGTCCGGTATATTTTGTGGCAAATGGAAAGAAAATAGCAATTGTATCAGCTACACAGATTGAACGCTCTTTAAATTATACGAAGGAAGCAACTGAGACGACACCGGGCGTGTTAAAGACCTTAAATCCGGACAAGTTTCTGAAAGTAATAGAAGAAGCAAGAGACAACAGCGATTATGTGATTGCTTTTGTACACTGGGGAACAGAAGGAAATAACTATTTTGGTTCCGACCAGGTGGCTCTTGCAAAACAGTTTGTGGAAGCCGGTGTGGATGTCATTATCGGCGGACATACCCATTGCCTGCAGGGCATGGAATATATGGATGGCGTGCCGATTATCTACAGTCTTGGCAATTTCTGGTTTTCGGCGTCAACATTAGATACCGGCTTATCCCAGGTAATCATCCGGGATGAAGGAACTATTGATTTTCGGTTTCTGCCGTGTATACAGAAGAATTACAAGACCTCACTGGTGACAGATGAAAGTGAGAAAAGACGTATTTTTGATTTTATGGAATCCCTTTCCGTGGGAATTACCATAGATGATGATGGTTATGTGACAGCAACGGAGTAATCCGTTTCAATAGAAGATTTTAAAGAAAAGAGGAAAAAACATGAGTAAAAAACCAACCGTATTGATGATTTTAGATGGTTTTGGTCTGAATGACAAAACTGAGGGTAATGCAGTAGCCCAGGCAAACAAGCCAAACATTGATGCACTGATGAAAGATTATCCATGGGTAAAGGGAAATGCCAGCGGACTTGCCGTAGGACTTCCGGATGGACAGATGGGTAACTCCGAAGTAGGACATATGAACATGGGTGCAGGAAGAATTGTATACCAGGAATTAACCAGAATTACCAAAGAAATCGAAGATGGAGATTTCTTTAAAAACGAAGTATTGCTTGCCGGCATGAAAAATGTAAAAGACAACGGTTCTGCACTTCATTTATATGGATTATTATCCGATGGTGGAGTTCACAGCCACATTACACATTTGTTTGGACTTCTGGAAATGGCAAAAAAAGAAGGCTTAGACAAAGTATATGTACACTGCTTCTTAGACGGCCGTGATACCGCACCTACTTCCGGAAAAGGATTTATCGAAGAGCTGGAAGCAAAAATGAAAGAAATCGGTGTTGGTGAAATCGCAACCATCAACGGACGTTACTATGCAATGGACCGTGACAACCGTTGGGATCGTGTAGAAAAAGCATATAAAGCAATTACAGAAGGTGTTGGCGAGACAGCAGACAGCGCTGTTGCAGCAATTGATGCATCTTATGCAAAAGATGTAACAGACGAGTTCGTAGTTCCGACTGTAATTATGAAAAATGGTGCTCCAACTGCAACCGTACAGGATAACGATACCATTATCTTCTTTAACTTCCGCCCTGACCGTGCAAGAGAGATTACCAGAGCATTCTGTGCAGATGAGTTCGACGGATTTGACAGAGGCGCAAGAAAGAACGTAGCTTATGTATGTTTCACAGAATACGATGGAACCATTCCAAACAAAACCGTTGCATTCCACAAGGTAGAACTTACCAATACATTTGGACAGTTCCTTGCAGACAATGGCAAGACTCAGGCAAGAATCGCTGAGACTGAGAAATATGCTCATGTAACCTTCTTCTTCAACGGCGGTGTAGAGGAGCCAAACAAAGGTGAAGAAAGAATTCTGGTAAAATCTCCAAAGGTAGCAACCTATGATTTGAAACCGGAAATGAGTGCATACGAAGTATGTGATAAATTAGTAGATGCCATCAAATCTGAAAAATATGATGTAATCATAATCAATTTTGCTAACCCGGATATGGTTGGACATACCGGAGTTCAGGCTGCAGCAATCAAGGCAGTAGAAGCAGTTGATGAGTGCGTAGGCAAAGCTGTTGCAGCATTAAAAGAGGTTGACGGACAGATGTTCATCTGCGCAGACCACGGAAATGCAGAGCAGTTAATCGATTATGAAACAGGCGAACCATTTACAGCACATACTACCAATCCGGTACCATTCATTCTGGTAAATGCAGACCCTGCATACGGTTTAAGAGAGGGTGGATGTCTTGCAGATATCGCTCCTACATTAATCGAGCTGATGGGAATGGAACAGCCAAAAGAAATGACAGGGAAATCTTTGTTAATCAAAAAATAAGACCGTAAGGGCGAAATACTAACTACGAGAAACACGCTTTGCGAGTTTCTCAAGTTATCGCAGTGCTTGGCAAATCTGCATGCAAGCATGTAATTTATCTCGCTGCTCGCGTAAATAAAAAGATTCTGTATCTCAAGTGTAAGGTACAGAATCTTTTGCTATAGATAAGTATTTTCCGGCACATATATTAATAATACTTATAAATAGAAAATATTAGACAAAAAAACTAATAAATTTCGCTCATTTTTCTATATGGGGCAAAAGGCGCACTTCGCCCAAATTCATTGACTTTCTAAAAGGCACTGTATTATAATTTTCCAGTAGTGTTTTTTATCACAACAAAAATTTGCGAAAGCATAAAATGGAGGACAAAAGCAGTATGCAGGAATTTAAACCATTTAAAGAAGGAAAAGTAAGAGAAGTATATGATAATGGAGAAAGCCTTATCATTGTTGCAACAGACAGAATTTCAGCGTTTGACCATATTTTAAAGAACAAGGTTACCAATAAGGGCGCAATTCTGACACAGATGTCCAGATTCTGGTTCGATTTTACAAAGGATATCGTGCCAAACCATATGCTTTCCGTTGATGTAAAAGATATGCCGGAATTTTTCCAGAATGAGAAATATGATGGCAACAGCATGATGTGCAAGAAACTGGAAATGATTCCAATCGAATGTATTGTTCGTGGATATATTACCGGAAGTGGCTGGGCAAGCTACAAAGAGAACGGGACCGTCTGCGGAATCAAATTACCGGAAGGACTTGTAGAATCCGATAAATTACCTGAGCCGATTTACACACCAAGTACCAAAGCTGAGATTGGTGACCATGACGAGAATATTTCTTTTGAACAGAGTATTGACGTATTAGAGAAAGCATTCCCGGGCAAGGGTGTTGAGTACGCAGAAAAGATTAAAGAATATACCATCGCACTTTACAAGAAATGTGCAGAATACGCATTAAGCAAAGGAATCATCATTGCAGATACCAAGTTTGAATTTGGTCTCGATGAGAATGGAAATGTAGTTTTAGGTGATGAGATGCTGACACCGGACAGCTCCCGTTTCTGGCCATTAGAAGGATATAAACCGGGACAGGGACAGCCTTCTTATGACAAACAGTTTGTAAGAGACTGGTTAAAAGCAAATCCAGACAGTGATTATCTCCTTCCGGATGAAGTAATCGAGAAGACAATTGAGAAATACGAAGAAGCATTTGAATTACTGACCGGTAAGAAATTTGCTTAAAAATATAGTCAGGAGAACCCTATGAATAACAATGAATTAAAGGAAAGCCCATGGGACGGACTGCATGAAGAATGTGGCGTCTTCGGCATGTATGATTTTGACGGAAATGATGTGGCTTCCAGTATTTATTATGGTCTGTTTGCATTACAGCACAGAGGACAGGAGAGCTGTGGTATTGCAGTAAGTGAGACAAACGGACCGAAGGGAAAAGTTACTTCCTATAAAGATATGGGACTGGTAAACGAAGTATTTACCGGAAAACAGTTAGAAGCAATGAAAGGTGATATCGGAGTCGGTCATGTCCGCTATTCCACCGCAGGTTCCTCCACCCGTGAGAATGCACAGCCGCTGGTATTGAATTATGTAAAAGGTACGCTGGCATTGGCACACAACGGAAACCTCATCAATGCGAAGGAGCTTCGTAAAGATTTGGAATACACCGGAGCAATTTTCCAGACCACCATTGACTCTGAGGTAATTGCTTACCACATTGCAAGAGAGCGTCTGAATTCCAAGACTGCCGAGGAAGCAGTACGCAGAGCCTGCCAGAAGTTAAAGGGAGCTTATGCACTGGTTGTAGCCAGCCCTCGTAAACTGATTGGTGCAAGAGATCCATATGGTTTTAAACCGCTTGTAATAGGAAAACGTGACAATGCTTATATCATTACTTCTGAGACCTGTGCCTTGGAGACTATTGATGCAGAATATGTCAGAGATGTATTGCCGGGAGAAGTGGTAACAATTTCACCGGAAGGCGGTATTCAGTCTGATATGACCATGTGTCTTCCAAAAGAGCAGGAAGCACGTTGTATTTTCGAATACATATATTTTGCAAGACCGGACAGCCATATTGACGGGGTCAGCGTTTATGCATCCCGTATCCAAGCAGGACGTTTCCTTGCAATGGATTCACCGGTAGATGCAGACCTGGTAGTAGGAGTACCGGAGTCCGGAAATGCAGCAGCTCAGGGTTATGCCCTGCAGTCCGGAATTCCATATGGAACTGCTTTTGTAAAAAATGGTTATGTGGGACGAACCTTCATCAAACCAAAGCAGAGCAGCAGAGAATCCAGCGTAAGAGTAAAATTAAATGTACTGGCAGAATCAGTCCGTGGCAAGCGTGTCATTATGATTGACGATTCCATCGTGCGTGGAACCACATCTGACCGTATTGTAAATATGTTAAAAGAAGCCGGTGCCACAGAAGTGCATGTAAGAATCAGTTCCCCGCCATTCTTATGGCCATGTTACTTTGGAACCGATATTCCGGAGCGGGAACAGTTGATTGCCTATAACAGAACCATCGAAGATATCCGGAAAATAATCGGTGCAGATTCTTTGGGATACTTAAAGATAGAGCGTCTGGAGCAGCTGGTAGGAGGACTTCCAATCTGTAAAGGATGCTTTACCGGAAAATATCCGATGGAGCCGCCAAAAGAGGATATCCGTGGCGAATATGAGCGATAAGCAGACTGACACAGCGGCTAATCCTTATAACCGTACCGGCTGTCATGCTTGCATGAACCAGCCGGTATGGTTGTAAGGATTGTACGGTGCACGAAGGTGCAACGGACAACGAGGAAGCGAAGCTTCCGAGTGGAGCGAAACTTTTGAGTGGAGCTGAGTCTGAAATTATGAATATAAAAAATAAAAAGGAGCACACATATGAGTACCGATAGATATAACAGCCCATTATCAGAGCGTTATGCCAGCAAAGAAATGCAGTACATCTTTTCCCCGGATATGAAATTCCGTACCTGGAGAAGACTTTGGATTGCACTGGCAGAAACCGAGAAAGAACTTGGACTTGATATTACACAGGAACAGATTGATGAATTAAAGGCACACAAGGATGACATCAACTATGATGTGGCAAAGGCAAGAGAAAAAGAAGTCCGTCATGATGTTATGTCCCATGTATATGCTTATGGTGTACAGTGTCCGAAAGCAAAAGGAATCATCCATTTAGGAGCAACCTCCTGCTACGTTGGAGATAATACCGATATCATTATTATGTCAGAGGCATTAAAACTGGTTCGTAAGAAATTAGTAAATGTCATTGCAGAACTGGCAAAATTTGCAGATAAATATAAGAATCAGCCGACACTGGCATTTACCCATTTCCAGCCGGCACAGCCAACTACCGTTGGAAAACGTGCAACACTGTGGTGCCAGGAATTTATTATGGATTTGGAAGACTTAGATTATGTATTAGGCAGCCTGAAACTTTTAGGTTCCAAGGGAACCACAGGAACACAGGCAAGCTTTCAGGAGCTTTTTGACGGAGATCAGGAAACCATCGATAAGATTGATCCGATGATTGCACAGAAAATGGGCTTCAAGGAGTGCTATGCAGTATCCGGACAGACTTATTCCAGAAAAGTAGATACCAGAGTTGCCAACATTTTAGCAGGCATCGCAGCAAGTGCACATAAGATGTCCAATGACATCCGTCTTCTGCAGCACCTGAAAGAAGTGGAAGAACCGTTTGAGAAGAGCCAGATTGGTTCCTCTGCAATGGCATATAAGAGAAATCCAATGCGTAGTGAACGTATTGCATCCCTTTCCCGCTATGTCATGATTGATGCATTAAACCCGGCAATTACATCCGCAACCCAGTGGTTTGAGAGAACTCTTGATGACTCTGCAAACAAGCGTCTTTCCATTCCGGAAGGCTTCCTTGCGATCGACGGAATCTTAGACCTTTGCTTAAATGTAGTAGACGGACTTGTTGTATATGAAAAAGTTATTTACAAACATATGATGAGCGAGCTTCCATTTATGGCAACCGAAAATATTATGATGGATGCTGTAAAAGCTGGTGGTGACCGTCAGGAATTACATGAGAAGATTCGTGTACTTTCCATGGAAGCAGGCAAAAATGTAAAACAGGAGGGTAAAGAGAACAACCTTCTTGAGCTGATTGCAGCAGAACCTGCATTCCATACAACCTTAGAAGAGCTGAAGCAGAATATGGACCCTGCAAAATATGTAGGAAGAGCACCAATTCAGGTAGATGCCTTCTTAAAGAATGTGGTACAGCCGATTTTGGATGACAACAAAGAGATTCTTGGTATGACAGCCGAGATTAACGTATAATCGAAAGCATATCATAGCAATAAAGATAATATTTCAAGAACGCACATATCAAAAAAGCCCATTTTTGTTAAGCTTTCAAGGAAAAATATTAATACAAGAAGTTTTGGAAAGTTGTCAGGTGTGCTGGAATTTACATCAAATGCAACAAATATATTGATATGTATAGGACATTTTTCAGTAGTGATACTGAAGAATGTTCTTTCTTTGTTAACTCTTTATTAATCGCATCTACAAACTTCTTAATATCAAAGAGAATATAGGCTTCCTCGGTGAGTGTCACAGCACAGGAATGTTTCACGATTTTTTTGATAATCATCTGATTCACATCAGCTACTGTTAACATAGATATGAGGATGTGTCAGCAGCAGTGTGGAGTGCGGTTAATTTTTAATTGTTCAACTAATAGTTTAAAATAGCTAGGGGTTATCATCTATGGCAGAGCCAAGATGACAAATGAACTGCTTCGATAGAAATATAGTACAGATAAGGAGATACAAATGGAAGATATTTCATATACAGTTCATGTCAGTAATAAGAAAAGTGATATTACATCGAAAATTAAGCTGGCTACAGTTACAAAGCATACTCTGAGAAAATATAGGCCATCAGATTACAGCAAAGATAATATATTTATTATTTACGGAATATCAAATCTGATGGATAATGTAAAGACAGGATATCACAAAGAAGTAGATGAGGCATTAGAAGAATATAATAAAAAGCAGATACGATTAGAACGTCGGATAGATGATTATTTTGAACATGTAGTTGGCTAGAAACAGGGTATGGCAGTTAGAGATAATCATTCAGATAGGCAATAGGGAGTTTTGGAAATAATATGATGATATGAAGCCATATATAAAGCTTATCATACGAGATAATATTGGGAGAACTTATAAAGAGACTTCCGCAATTTGTAGTTGTAAATGTAGTGGTTCATCTTGATGAGGATAGCCCGCATATATAATGGGGGAGTTCCTGTGGCAGATGGTTACAAAAAGGGACTTCGTAAACAGGTGTCAAAGAGAGATGTATTTACTAAAAAAGTTCTGTTACGCGTGCCGCAGGATGAGCTAAGGAAGGTTGCTAATAAAGTGGTCAATGATTGGGCTGGAGAACAGATAAAGGGAAAGTCAAAAAGATGCAATCGTGCTCTGACAGTTGTGGAATCTAAGGTGGCTTAGGAGACAGGACATTTGGAGAAGATACAGGAACAGGTGCATGGTGTGGATATTGAGTTGAGTGCTTCGCAAATTGCTTATAAAGAATTGTAGCGGAGCAGAAGAGGTTGTGGGTGGAGTATGATAGAACTTGCGTTCGAACACTGCCGGTGGTATAATATAGGGAGTCAAACACAAGTTCCGTTGCGATTATTCGATATATCAAATATAATATAAAAGTTAAATTAAGAGGCATATAAGATAGCAATTTAAGCTGTGAAAAATGGATATTTGGCAAAGAATGATACAAATCTTGTGTTTGGAAAACAGAATAGATGTAGTATTTACATTTGATGGAATCAAACAGTATCAGATAATGTAGAAAATCTAAGAAATAGAAAAGGGAGATATGAAATGTTTGAAAAGCTTATAAAAGAAATTAAAGAACTTTCTACAGTAGATTTTAAGGAAGCAACTGAGAAAATAAGAAAATATATTGATGAAATATCAGAGAAAGATTTCAAAGAAATCGTAAAGCAGATAGGAACTATTCCTGAAAACATTGAACATGATTCTACAGAAGAAAAATTATATTCAAAGGCTTCGGATATAGTTTTAGCAAGATGTTTTAGATTGTTAGGATTGGCATCGAGAGCTTTGGATGAAAGAGCAGATAGTGCAGATATATTGGCAGAAAGTATTTCGGGATATAAATATAGTTTAGTTGCGGATGCAAAATGTTTTAGATTGAGTAGAACGGCAAAGAATCAGAAAGACTTTAAAGTTAGTAACTTGAGTGATTGGCGTGGCTCGGAGAATGAGTATGCTGTTTTGGTGGCACCATATTTTCAATATCCACAATCTACTAGTCAAATATATTCAAAAGCTCTCGATAATAATGTATGTTTGTTGGCTTGGGAGCATATATCTATTTTACTTGAAGAAAATGTGAAAGAAACAGAATCATTATCTTTGGAATCGTTATGGAATGCCTCCCAAATGATAGCAAGAGATAAATCATTAAGTTTCGCTAACGCTAAATGTTGTTTTTTGCCCAAAATGGATGTTTATGTTGCAAAGAAAATAGGTTTGCCAGAAGCACAGTATAGAAGTATGCTAAATGATTACAAAAGATTAATTAAGTATAGGGGAAAAACAGAAATAGCATATTGGACTGGTTGCATAGAGGAAATAAGGAAATATACCAAAGAAAAAGCAATAGAAGAATTGATTAAGGCAAAGAAGTTACAGGAAAAAATAAATGTTATTTCGCAGTATATAGATAAATTAAACAGGTAGGTGAATATTGATGGGCAGAGTTGAATTGGGAGATTCAATACAATTAATAAAGAGTGTAGATACAGAATCTGTGCATTTGATATTGTCTGATATTCCATATGGAATAAATTATGATAAATGGGATGTTATACATAATAATACCAATAGTTCGCTATTGGGAAAAAGCCCAGCTCAAGAAAAAAGCGGAACAATTTTTAAGACTAGAGGCAAACCATTAAATGGATGGGCTCAATCAGATAAGAATATCCCAATTGAATATTATCAATGGTGCTCATCATGGGCAGAAGATTGGTTGAGAGTATTAAAACCAGGTGCAAGTTGTTTTATATTTGCAGGACGGAGAATGGCTCATAGATGTATTTGTGCAATGGAAGATGCGGGTTTTATTTTTAAAGACATGATTGCGTGGGAGAAGGACTCAGCGGCATACAGAGCACAGAGAGTTAGTTGTGTTTTTGATAGAAGAAATGATGAACAGAACAGTTTGGCGTGGGAAGGGTGGAAGATAGGAAATCTTCGTCCGCTATTTGAACCAATACTTTGGTTTATGAAACCTTATCCACAGGGAACTACTTTGACAGATAACATCACTAAATATGAAGTCGGTGCTTTTAATGAAAATAAGTTAAAAGAATTAACTACTTTGAATGAAGGTATTGAAGTATGTTCTAATATCTTAAAAGTAAAGACTCAAAAAACTGATAGAGGATTGCATCCGACACAAAAAGCTGTGGAATTAATGGAAATACTTATTTCGTTAGTTACTAAAGAAGGGCAGACAGTATTAGATCCGTTTTGTGGATGTGGTACAACTTTAGTCGCTGCAAAAAGGCTAAAAAGAGAATATATCGGTTTTGAGATAAATGAGGAATATTATAACAATATATTACTAAGGATGGATGATAATGAATAAAATGCAGGTTGGGTTTTCCGAACCATTAAATGATGGAAATACAGAAAATACTACATTAGGATGCAGACATACAAATCCTGACATTTGCGGAAGTAATGGTATACCTGGAAAATGTGTTTTCATATCTGAAGATTGTATATGTGGATAATCCTATTATATTTATTGGTTATAATATTGGAGACGATAATATAAAACAAATACTAAAGACGATATTTATATATGTGGATCCTTCATCAGATGTTGCTGAAAAGGTTTGGTCACAGTTTTTGTTGGTAGAGTATGGAAAAGATTCTGATATAGAAGAAAATAATCAGATTTTGGAGTTTGTTGATAAAATTATGATTCAATCTTCTCAGTATTTACCTATCTATAGTTTCTCGTTAATTGCTCTGAAAATTAAAAGAATTGAGCAGTTGAAAAAGCAACCGAATGAAAAATTAAAAGCAATTTATGATTTGGTTAAGACAAGATATAAGGTCAGAAAATTCACTTGATGATATCCTACAGATGACAACTATGCAATGACTTATAAAAACGAAGTCATTGCATTGCATCATCACACACTTGCAATATGCAATCAAGAGCAAGTGCAGCGTATGATATTGTCAATATTGGTTTACACTTTATTCTCAAGAATGTTCGACCTTATGCAGCCTCCTGTAGTGAAGCATAGTATTGCTGTCGCTTAACCATCGGAGGTACCCCTCCATTAGCAGAGCAAATCCTCCGGTTATTCCAATAGCTGATGAAGTATCTCCAGCTGAGGGTTTTTAACTGTTCTACAGTCATTGTGGTGGTGTCATAACGCCCATAAAGTAATTCCTCTTTGAAGCGTGCCCACATGCTTTCACATCTGGCATTGTCATGGCATCTGCCACCGGCACTGTTCATGCTCTGAAGAATACCATATTTATTGATTGCTTTACGATATAACTCGCTTGTGTACTGTGTGCCTCTGTCACTGTGAAGAACAGCTCCACGAAGCATAGGATATGCCTTGTAAGCATTATCTAAAGTTTGCTCACAAAGGGTAGCCTTCATATTTGTATCCATAGCAAGCCCCAGCACTGCCAGATCGTAGCAGTCAAAGATAGCTGAAACATACAGTTTTCCATCGGAAGCTTTTATTTCGGTCATGTCTGTAATACATTTTTCAAGAGGTTTTTGGGCTGAGAAATCTTGTTTGATTAAATTATCTGATTTACGGGCTTCTTTATCAGCTTTTGTAATGCCGTTGGGCTTGCGTTTCAGCTTATGATTAAGACCAAGTTCTTCCATGACACGATAAACAGTTCTTTCACCGGGAATGTGTACATCTTCAGGATGTTTTAGCTGTAATGCCTGATACATACGGATTCTTCCATACGTGTCGTTGCATTCATCCTCACTATATATATCAATCATGGCATCTGCCAGTGCCTGATATTTCCAAGGAGCATCTTTTGTTTTTAGGTATTTGTTAAATGCCTGTCTGGAAACATGAAGCACTTTACAATAAAAAGAAATTTTGCCCTTAATCCTGCCGTCATCCGTTTTAATTGCAATAAACATTAATCTCTGTTTTTTGCTGACTTACGACGGCTGGCTGCGAAAAAAGCACTTGCTTCCTCAAGAAATTCGTTTTCTTCCTTTAAACGGCGTATTTCCTTATCCTGCTCTTTAACATGTTTCCTGAGTTCGATAAGCTCATCATTAAGGGATAAAGCATTCTTGGGGGTATGAACTGCTTCATTTGCACTGAGGCGGCCTTCCTTAAATGCTTTGATTCATGTGTACATAGTACCTTTAGGGATACCTAATTCGTTAGCTGCTTTATGCCCGCTAATTTCCTGTGCAAGCTTTACCGCCTGTGCTTTAAATTCGTTGTCATAAGATTTTTGGTTCTGTGCCATAGGTTGTTTCTCCTGTTCTCGTATTGATTATGATTATATATCAAATCCTTGAGAATAGGCTGTCAACTTTTATGATACAACATCAGTATTTGAGTGGTTCATCAATTGCAAGATTATGAATAAGCCTTTGAGAGTTAGTTAGGCGTGGTAGGTAGCCCTTTTTCGGCATCAGCGCATGCGAGGAACAAAAGCACATTGTCGTCAAAGCAATGTCGATTTCGCATTTGTATTGGTTATAGTAAGCAAAATATTTTTCATAATGATAGTCCTTTCTTTGATAGAGTAATGAGCAACCCTGAAATGTGTGGGCAGTCCTATGCATACAACAGATATGTAATATTACTCAGCAAAAATCCAAAATCTATGTTTTATCAAGATATGCAAACGTTAGTTTTGCTTCTCAAAGAGAATAAAAAATCTTCTTTTGGAGATACTGAACTATTAATTCAGAATATTTTCAAAAGGAGATTTTTTTTATGGCTGTAAAAATGACGATTACACGAATTCATGCAAGAGAAATATTAGATTCCAGAGGAAATCCCACAATAGAAACAGAAGTAACTGTGGAGACAGAGACAACCGGAAAGAAGTCGACTGCCCGGGCGGCAGCACCTTCCGGAGCCAGTACAGGAGAATTTGAAGCCATTGAATTAAGAGACGGCGGCGAGCGTTATGGTGGAAATGGTGTGCAGCAGGCGGTGGAAAATGTAAACACAAGAATTGCAAAAGCACTGTTAGGCAGAAACGTATTGCGGCAGGAAAATTTAGATGCGCTGATGCTGGAACTGGATGGAACAGAAAATAAAGGAAAGCTTGGTGCCAATGCAATCTTAAGTGTGTCCTTAGCTTGTGCCAAAGCAGCAGCAAAAGCATTGCAGATGCCGCTTTACCGCTATGTGGGCGGCGTAAATGCAGTAACAATTCCGGTGCCGATGATGAATATTTTAAATGGCGGTGCACATTCCGATAACAATCTGGATGTTCAGGAATTTATGATACTTCCAATTGGTGCTGACAGCATTACCGAAGGAATCCGCTGGTGTGCAGAAGTCTATCATCATTTGAAAAAATTATTAAAGAACCGTGGGTTGTCTGTGGCAGTGGGAGATGAAGGCGGTTTTGCCCCAAACATTGCAAATGAGGAAGAAGCCATCCAGCTTATCATGGAAGCCATTACCAAAGCAGGGTACAGCTGTGGCAGAGGCAAACAGTTTATGATTTCTCTGGATGCGGCTGCCAGCGAATGGAAAGGTAATGCACCGGGAGAATATTATCTGCCAAAATCCGGCAAACGTTATACCACGGATGAACTGATTGTGCACTGGGAAAAGATGCTTCGCCGTTTTCCGATTTATTCCATTGAAGACCCGCTGGACGAAGAGGATTGGGATGGCTGGAAACGTCTGACAGAAAAAGTGGGAGATAAAGTGATTCTGGTAGGCGATGATTTATTTGCCACGAATCCGGTGCGCCTGAATAAAGGAATTTCCATGGGATGCGGTAATGCGATTCTGATTAAGCCAAACCAGATTGGAACGCTCTCAGAAACTATGGAAGCCATCCGCATGGCAAAAGAACATGGTTATGAGACCATCATGTCCCACCGGAGCGGCGAGACCGAGGATACGACCATAGCGGATTTGTCAGTAGGGCTTGGCAGTGACCTGATTAAAACCGGAGCACCGTGCCGTGGCGAGCGGACGGCAAAATATAATCGTCTGATTCGGATCGAAGAATCGTAATAGATTTTAGCAAAATTACCTACCCAAAATTTCAATATAAATACAAAATAAGTGGTTGTAATTTATCCCGGTGTATGATATACTGTCAAAGTTACGAGTATTATAAATCCACAGGAGGTGTCATTCGTGGCAGTTTTAAAAACGGTTTTAACAGTTGTATTTATTATTATATCTATCGCATTGACAGTAATTATTCTTCTTCAGGAAGGTAAGTCTGCAGGACTTGGAGCAATCAGCGGAGCAGCTGATACTTATTGGGGCAAGAATAAAGGTCGTTCTATGGAAGGAATGTTGGTAAAGGTAACCAGAGTACTGGTAATCTTATTCCTGTTAATTTCCATCGTACTGAATATTGGAAGTTTCTAAGAACCAAAGAGCTGTCGTGTGAACGACAGCTTTTTTTACTTTACAGGAATTGCTTTCCTGTAAAGTAAAAAAGCTCCGCGAGGATGCACACTGCGGTGTATAAGGTAGATGCCGCAGGCGACCGCCGCAAGTGACCGCCGCAGGCGCAAGAAAAGTGTAAAGCAGTTTCTTGAAGTTATGTGAGCAGCAAGAAAAAATAGGAAAGAAAAGAATGGATAGAGAAGCACTGGAAAAAAGAAAGAAAATTGTATATGAGTTTATCTGTGATGACTTATATGTCCCGATGAAAGCCAAAGAGATTGCAATGATTCTGCAGGTATCCAAAGAGCAGCGGGAAGAGTTGCATGCGGTTTTGGATGCTTTGCTGGAAGAAGGCAAGGTAGAGCTGACCCAGAAGGGCAAATATGTAAAGGCTTCCGGAAGATTCTTAACCGGTGTTTATACCGGAAACAGCAGAGGCTTTGGCTTTGTGACGGTAGAGGGTGAAGAGGAAGATATCTATATCCCGGAGGAGAATACCAACGGAGCCATGCATATGGACACTGTATCTGTTGCAGTAAATCCGCAGAAGACCGGAAAACGCCGGGAAGGCAGAATTATAAAAATTATATCCAGAGGTCTGCATCAGATTGTCGGAACTTATCAGAGCAGTAAGAACTTCGGATTTGTGGTGCCGGATAATCAGAAGCTGGCGCAGGATATTTTTATTCCAATCGAACGCTCCAAAGGAGCAGTAGATGGACACAAAGTTGTCGTTGAGATTACTGATTATGGTAAAAACGGTAAGAAACCGGAAGGAAAAATTGTTGAAATACTTGGTCATATCAATGACCCGGGAACAGATATTTTATCCATTGTAAGAGGCTTTGACCTGCCGACAGAATTTGCACCGAAGATTATGAAACAGGTGGAAAATGTAGCCAAAGAAGTCAGTGAGGCTGATATGGCAGGCAGGGAAGATTTGCGGGACTGGCAGATGGTGACAATCGACGGAGAAGACTCCAAAGATTTGGATGATGCGGTATCCCTTACTATGGATGGAGAAAATTATATTCTGGGTGTGCATATTGCAGATGTGTCCAACTATGTGCAGGAGCACAGTGCACTGGATGTGGAGGCATTGAACCGCGGAACCAGTGTATATCTCGTTGACCGCGTGATTCCTATGCTGCCCCATGCATTGTCCAATGGAATCTGTTCCCTGAATGCAGGAGAGAACCGGCTGGCATTGAGCTGCATCATGACCATTAACCCGAAGGGCAAGGTCATTGACCATAAAATTGTAGAGTCTGTGGTAAAAATTGACCGCAGAATGACTTATACAGCGGTAAAAGAAATTTTAGAAGACCATAACGAAGAAACAATTGCAGAGTATCGGGAACTGGTTCCGATGTTTGAAAAAATGGGAGAGCTGGCAGCACTGCTTCGAGGAAATCGTATGAAACGCGGCTCGATTGATTTTGATTTCCCGGAAACGAAAATCCTTTTGGATAAAAATGGAAGACCATTGGAAATCAAGCCATACGACAGAAATACAGCTACAAAATTAATTGAAGATTTCATGCTGATTGCCAATGAGACGGTGGCGCAGGAATTTTTCTGGCAGGAGATACCATTTCTCTATCGTACCCATGAGACACCGGACGAAGAAAAAATCCGAAAACTTGCAACACTAATTGGAAATTTCGGATATACACTGCATATCAGCCAGGAGGAAATTCACCCGAAGGAATTGCAGAAGCTGTTAGGAAAAATCGAAGGAACACCGGAGGAAGCATTAATCAGCCGGCTGACCCTCCGTTCCATGAAACAGGCAAAATATACCACAGAAAACACCGGACATTTCGGACTGGCAGCAAGCTGTTATTGCCATTTTACTTCACCAATCCGTCGTTATCCGGATTTGCAGATACACCGCATTATCAAAGAAACCTTGCGGGGCAGGATGAATCATAAGCGGATGACACATTACGAAACGATTCTGCCGGAAGTAGCCAAACATTCCAGCGAGACAGAACGCCGGGCAGATGAGGCAGAGCGCGAGACGGAGAAACTGAAAAAAGCACAGTATATGGCAGAGCATATTGGAGAAGTTTATGAAGGCGTTATTTCCGGTGTGGCATCTTATGGCATGTATGTCGAGCTGCCAAATACGGTAGAGGGTCTTGTGCATGTAACCAGTCTTACCGATGATTACTATCAGTATTTTGAAGACACTTTTGAACTGGTGGGCGAAGTAACGAACCGCCATTATAAGCTGGGACAGAAGGTATATATCCGGGTAATCGGTGTAGATGAAATTGTAAGAACCATCGATTTTGAATTGGCAGAGGCAACAGGAACAGGAGAAATGAAGAATGGGAAAAGAATCGATTAAGATGATTGCCAATAATAAGAAGGCAAGACATGATTATTTCTTGGAAGAACTTTATGAGGCAGGAATCAGCCTGCATGGAACAGAAGTAAAATCACTCCGTATGGGAAAATGCAGTATCAAGGAGTCTTTCATACACATTGAACATGGGGAAGTCATCATATATGGTATGCATATCAGCCCATATGAAAAGGGAAACATTTTTAACCGTGATCCGCTTCGTCCGAAGAAGCTTCTGATGCACAAAAACGAGATTCGTAAATTAGAGCAGAAGATTAAGGAAAAAGGTTATACCATTGTTCCGGTGGAAGTATATTTCAAGGGAAGTCTGGTAAAAGTCCAGATTGCGCTTGCAAAAGGTAAGAAGCTTTATGATAAGCGGAATGATATTGCAAAGAAAGATATGCGCCGTGAAGCAGAGCGGGATTTCAAAGTAAGAAATCTTGGTTAATAGGCGGATAAAAATTGTCAGTTAATGGCAATACAAACAGTGGTTCTATCTTTGCCTCTTGCAGGAATAGCGGAGGCAGGTTATAATAGAATAAATATATAAGGGCTAGTAAAGGTTTCGACAGGGATTATGAAGCTGGAGAAGCGAGCCGCAGGGTGATGCGTTAAATTCCAAACTTAAAATTAAACGCTAACGATAATAAATTAGCTTACGCTGCCTAATGGCAGCAGTCTGACCTAGAGCACTCACACTTTAGGACCCAGGCTTCGACTATGTGAGAAACGACACGGGCAAAGCTTTGAACCCGTGGGCGTATGATGAAGCTACTGAAACAGTTACGGTGTTCATACCGGAATTGCAGAGGGAATGTCAAATTATGAACTACGCTCGTAGAAGGACAGGGGATTGGTTTTTGGACACGGGTTCGACTCCCGTCTAGTCCACTAAAGCTGAACAAGTCGAATTCTGTATATGATATTATCGTATACAGGAATATGTTTGGTTTGGTGTATCGAAGGAAATAAAAGTAACGGCATTGTATGGTTGCGAAAGTGATATATAATGCCGTTATTTTTAAGATATAATGCGGATTTGAATTTGACAAATCGGGATTTGTGAGGGTAATTATGATAAAGTTTTTGAATGATATCAGGAATGCAGAAAAACCAATATCTAATAATAGAAAAATTATAAATACTATAGCTGTATTGTTCCTTGGAATAGCTTTGGGGACTTTTTCAAAATTTTTGGATTTTCGTCAAGCTGAACTTCCCAGTGTGCTTATGGCAATAGATGGAGCATTAGATGTTCATAATTTCCTTGGACGTTTTGCAATCTGGGTATTGATTGCACTGTGTATTTCTATTTATAGCAATTCTGCAATAAGAGCAAGCATTAATGTTTTTGCATTCTTTATTGGTATGGTTGCAAGTTACTATTTGTATTCAAACTATATTGCAGGATTTTTTCCAAGAAGTTATGCGGTGATTTGGTTTGGATTTACAGCTGTTTCTCCATTATTGTCTTTTGCCTGCTGGTATGCAAGGGGGGAAAGCAAACTGGCACTTATACTATCGGCGCTGATTTTGGCAGTATTGTTCAATATGTGCTTTGTATATGGATGCTGGTATTTTAATGCAAAATCTGTTTTGGAAGTGATAGTCTTTATTATTGGACTTATTGTTTTGAGGAGAGACACATTGAGGAGTTCTGCGCTAATGGGAACGATTAGTATAGTTCTTGCAGTTTTACTTGATATGGTTATTCCATTTCATTTTGGATAAACAACTTCAAGTTTGCAGAACTGACTCAAAAGAGCTCGAAGGAGCTCTTTTTCCTTTTTTATAATAGTATCATTATGGTATAATAGAGACATTAGAATCGGAAGTTTACAGCGAGGTGAAAGAGGTTGAATTATGTAGAATATGGAAAAGAAAACAGCGATGTAATTATCCTCTTACACGGAGGCGGTTTATCATGGTGGAATTACAAAGAGGTTGCTGAAAGACTTCAAACAGATTATCATGTGGTTTTGCCTATATTAGATGGTCATGCAGGATGTGATAAGCAGTTTACAACGATAGAGAATAATGCTTTGGATATTATAGAATTTGTAAATAGCAAATTGGGCGGTTCTGTTTTAATGATGGGAGGACTATCGCTTGGAGGGCAGATTTTGCTTGAAATTTTATCTCAACGCAAAGATATATGTAAGTATGCAATAGTGGAAAGTGTACTTGTGATACCTTCAAAATTTACATATTCTATGATTAAACCGGCGTTTGGAAGTTGCTATGGCTTAATAAAGTATAAGTGGTTTTCAAAATTGCAATTCAAATCACTACGAATAAAGTCGAATTTGTTTGATGAATATTACAAAGATACTTGTGCTATTAGAAAGAGTGATATGATTGCCTTTTTACAGGAAAACTCAGTATATTCACTAAAAGATGGCATTGGAGAGTGTGAAGCAACCGTTCAAATTTATGTTGGAGAAAAAGAAAAGCAATTAATGAAAAAATCTGCTAAAATCATTCATGAAAAATTGCAGGATAGTTTTATACAAGTTCTTCCTAATATGTATCATGGAGAGTTTTCAATAAACCACGCAGATGATTATGTGAGAAAACTATTAGAAATAGTAAAGCGAAGGTAACTTTCAGTCTTCAGCAGAGGCTGAAAGCAATAGAAGATTTGAATTGACCGAGCTCTTTGAGCGGGGGATACTTCTTGTCCGAAGGGCAAGAAGGTGGAACTGAGAAGAATTAAAACAATTGGAAGTTGGAGGATACACGTATGAAAATTGTAATCATTAATGGAAGTGCCAGAAAAGGAAACACGCTGACAGCAATCAATGCATTTATAAAAGGAGCATCAGAAAAGAATGAAATTGAAATCATTGAACCTGACAAACTCAACATTGCACCATGCAAGGGATGTGGTGTCTGTCAATGCTCTAAGGGATGCGTCGATAAGGATGATACAAATCCTACAATTGATAAAATTGCTGCCGCAGATATGATTCTTTTTGCTACACCAGTTTATTGGTGGGGAATGTCAGCACAATTGAAACTTATCATTGATAAGTGCTACTGTCGTGGATTGCAGTTAAAAAATAAAAAAGTTGGCACGATTATTGTAGGCGGTTCTCCCGTAGACAGTATCCAGTATGAGCTGATTGATAAGCAGTTTGACTGTATGGCAAAATATCTTTCATGGGATATGCTTTTCAAAAAATCATATTACGCAACAGCCAGAGATGAACTTGAAAAAAACAAGGATTCCATGAACGAACTTGAGGGGATCGGAAAAAATTTATAAAGCACGTTCCAGATTCGGATTTGCAGAGATAGAGAATTTGTGCTGAGAAGTGTTAATTTATAATGTGTTAAGGAAAGCTAATATTAGATGAGAATTCTGTCGGTATATTCGACAAATGTACAAGTAGAAATATTTGCAGAATACGAAAGCGTATTCGCAATATCCGGATTGTGAGAAATCATCATCGGTGCTGGAAAAGTGGAGGGCGAATTAATATGAAGTATGCCGGAACTGCCGGAGGTTGAATCTGCAACGGAATATTACAAGCAATCCATGATGACGGGATTTATGCAGTGGTTTTGCCGGACAGGTGGAAAGAAAAAATTCTCAGAATCAGATATCGAAGCAAAGAAAGAGATTGCAAAATTCAAAGCAGGTGACAGAAATCCTTATTCCTGGAATATGGAATTTTATGAGTATGAGGATGGCAGCGGATACGAAGCGAGATTTACAACTTGTGGAATCTGCACACTGATGAATGAACTGGGACTGACTAAGCTGATACCTGCAATGTGCCGCCTTGACTATACAATGAGTGAAGCAGATTGTGTCAGTAATTTTGCCAAGGAATATACAATCGCTTCGGGTGGACCGTATTGCGACTGCGGTTATACGAAAAGAAGTGCAAAATAAAATGTTATAGAAATAAGAGTAGTTTCACAGACTGCTCTTATTTTTTTGAAAAATTTAAATCTTTTTTCCAATCCCTCCTGTCTTACTTAATAGAAGGGAGGAAGGACAGATGAAAAATATAATAAAATGGTTTGTGCTGCTGATGCATAAGGACATGCAGAATTTTGAAATGAACGAGGATACGGATTGCTCGGTTCGCAAACAGATTATGAACAGAACAAATCGCAAAAAGGAAGGTGAAAGATTATGATGAAAATGAGAAAACCTGGATATATTGCACTTGCTGTCCTGATGGTAGCAACAATCGCTTTAACAGGATGTAGCAATGTAACAGAAGCAAAGGGAAGTCCGACTACGGAAAAAGAAAAAGTAGCAGAGAAAACACCACAGAAGAGGGTGAAAGTTATAGTAGAAAATGCTGCAGAAACAGCTATTGAAACAGTCAGATTGGCGCAGAAAACAGAAGGAACTGAAAATTTAGAACCGGAACCTGGGGCAGAAGAAGATACAGCGGGAGAAAATACAGAGGGAGAAAATGAGACGGGAACAAAGCAAGGAAAGACAGAGGAGACAGACCAGTCAGATAAAAATAAAAGCGGTAAGAAAAAGAATACAACAGTAGCAGATACAACCGATTCAAATAAGCCGCCACATGACGGAATGATATATGATGTCAATGAAGGAACATGGATTGATATGCCGGAGGTTCATCCGGATGGTTTTGACAGAAGTGCGGCCGAAGAGGTGTGGTCTTATGTGAATGCAGAGAGAACAGCAGCAGGCCTCAATGCACTTACCTGGGATGAGGACATATACAATTTTGCATGTCAGAGAGCACAAGCAATTGTATCAGATTTTTCCCATAATGGCTGTGGCAATTATGGAGAAAACATAGCATTAAATTCTGCGGGAAGCGCATATAGAATCCACATGCAGTGGAAAATTTTGCACTGGAAGAAAGTGAAAACAGTGGTGGAAACACAACAAGAGAATTCAACGGACAGACACTTGACCTTACACAGGCGCAGGCAGAAGCTTTTGATAATGGAAATATATGGATAGCGGGCAACGGCATCATCATTTATGAACACAGCGATGGAACGTTATCCTGCAATGCCTATGGACCGGAGGCAGAAGCAGCTTTAAATGAGTATATTGACAGCCATGACTGGTGAGAATAGAAGATGGAAATGTGCTTGCGGTGGAAGAACTGTTTCTGTTAAAATTTTAAGAAATCAGGCGTTATAGGAAAAACACATGAGAAATAAGGAAGAAAGAAGGAAAAGAAAATGACATATACACAGGCAGTTGAAAAAGCATGTAATGGAGATTCGACGGGATTTGAATTTCTTTATGATACAACAAAAAATAATAAATATTATCTGGCTTTAAAATATGTGAAAGATGAAGAGGCAGCAAAAGATGTTCTGCAGGAAGCATACATACGGGCGTGGAAAAATCTGGATAAACTAAAAGAACCGGAAAAATTTGATTCCTGGTTAGCACAGATTGTGGTAAATACAGCAAAAAATGAACTGGAAAAACGCAATCATACACCGCTTGATTTACGCATGGAAAGTGGTGAGGAAGAAGATGCAGAAATCATGGATCAGGCAGTAAGCGTCTGGGAAAATGAGCCGGAATTAGAATATACGAAAGAAGAGACCAGACAGCTGGTGCATGAGCTGATCGATGCATTGTCTGACGAGCAGCGTCTGGTGGTAATTGCCTTTGAATTAGAGGGACTTACCACAAAAGAAATTGCAGAACAGCTGGGCTGCCCGGAAGCTACAGTGAAATCAAGACTGCGTTATGGCAGGAATAATATCAAGACAAAGGCAGAGGAACTGCAGAAGAAGGGATACAAGCTTTACAGTATTGCACCAATGCCGTTACTGCTGTATCTGTTGAAAAAGGAAATGGTTGTATCTGCGGCGGAGCCATCCACCCAGCTTTTATTAAGTGAATGTAGAAAAAGTATAGCAAAGAGTACATATGGTGCAGGAAAAACTGCAGCCTCAACAGCGGTAAAAGCCGCAGGCACAGCAAGAAAGATATCATTTTTGTCAACTGCAGCTGGAAAAGCGGTAATTGGAATCGTGGCAACGGCATCTATAGCAAGTGCAGTGACAGTTGGTGTCATCAGCTACAATAAATCAAATGATAAAAATACGACCGCACAGGAAAATGTTCCGGCAGTAGAAGAAGTTCCGGTAAATGCAGACCAGCCAATAGATGGCGTGGGTGAGGATACAGAGACAACGGATGCACCAGAGGATGAAAATGGAAGTGAAAAATATGCTGATATTCCGGAATCTGTGCTTCCAAGTTCCGTGCGTAATGATAAAGACTATTTTGAATTCTGGGACGAGCCGGTAAAGGCAACCTGCTGGATTGACGGTGTCAAGGGAACGATTTATGCAGACTGGGATATGACACAGATTATTAAAGAAGTTACCTATGATGTAGATGGTTATGAGGATGAGCTTCTTATCATTGGCTCTACACTGGATGGCGGTACCCATGCCATTGCAATTTATAACGGACAGTATGTTGTGGTAAATGATGCCATGTGGGATCATTGGTATAATGGAAAGAGTTCTGCTTTTGATTAATACGAAAACTTAAGATTTCGTTAAATTTATGGAACTGATTCTTAAGGTTGTCTGTGAGACATTGACCAACCAATTCCAGTAAGATATATTTGAATTAATAGGCTGCGGAAAAACAGTCCGGATTAAGGAGTATAAGTATATCAAAGTAAGGAGGAACTATGGGCATGGAAAAGCAGAAGGCGAAGACTGGTCCGAAAAAGAAGGTTGGAAAAAAGCAGAGAAGAAAGAGAAAACTGATACTTTTTATTGTAGAAGTATTAGTGATACTCATTTTGCTGGTAGTATTTTATGTAATGAGTAAGCTGAATAAAATCAATAATACCGGTTCCTTAGATGCGAAGAAGCTGAATATTAATATAGACAGCGAGACCCAGGAAGTGTTAGATAATTATACCAATATAGCTATCTTTGGAATTGACAACCGGAGCAGTGGAAATTATGAAAGCGGAAACAGCGACTGTATCATGATTGCCAGTATCAATGATGATACCAAGGAAGTGAAGCTTGTATCCGTATACCGGGATTCCTTTCTGGCAGTAGATGATAAAGACAGCCTGCGGAAACTGAATGCAGCTTATGCCAAGGGAGGACCGACCGGTGCAGTAGCGGCGTTAAATAAGAATCTGGATTTGAATATTACCGAATATGTATCCGTAGACTTCAATGCGGTAATGGAAGTTGTGGATGCATTAGGTGGAATAGAGTTGGATATTACCAGGGAAGAAGCCAGCAATATGCACATCTGGATTGATGAAATGAATGAAGTCATGGGAACCCATGGCAAGCCGGTTTCCGGACCGGGCGTGCAGCAGGTCAATGGAATACAGGCACTTGCCTATTGCCGTGACCGAATGAGTGGCGGAGACGATTTCCGCCGGACCGAGCGCCAGCGTATTGTAGTAGGAAAGATTGTAGAAAAAGCAAAGCAGGCAGACATCCTTACTTTAAATGATTTGGTAGACAAGCTGTTTCCGGACATTTCTACCAGCCTTTCTACCACAGAAATATTGGGACTTGCAGCCCATGTCAAAGAGTATGAGCTTGCAGATACCCAGGGCTGGCCATTCCAGTTAGACACCAAGATGATGGAAAAATCCATCGGAGCAGTAGTTGTACCAACGGATTTGGAGACTAATGTAGATTTGCTGCACCGCTATTTATTTGATGTAGAGGATTATGAAACGACAGATAAGGTGAAAGAAATCAGCAAGGCAGTAAGCAACAGGACAGGAAAGACGGCAGCAGATACCACCCGGGATACGAATCCGCTGGTGCAGGATGCAGCTGCTGCTGAAACAACAGAGTAAGAGGAAAATCCAACCAAATTTTATAAAAATTTCACAAAAAATAAGAAAAATCCAGTTACCTTTTGTATATTATTATGTTATGATAAAAATATATCAGTAAACATACAATGATTATCAAGGAGGTATTACGAATGCAGAGATTTACATTACCAAGAGATTTATACCACGGCAAAGGTGCATTGGAGGCACTGAAGAACTTCGAAGGAAAGCGCGCAATGATCTGTGTTGGTGGAGGCTCCATGAAACGGTTTGGTTTCCTGGATAAAGCAGAGGCATATCTGAAAGAAGCAGGTATGGAAGTGGAACTGTTTGAAGGAATTGAACCGGATCCATCTGTTGAGACCGTGATGAAGGGTGCTGCCGCTATGGAGAAGTTTCAGCCGGACTGGATTGTAGCAATCGGTGGTGGTTCTCCAATTGATGCTGCGAAAGCAATGTGGATTAAATATGAATATCCGGATATTACCTTTGAAGATATGTGTAAGGTATTTGGAATTCCGAAATTAAGAAAGAAAGCACATTTTTGTGCAATTTCTTCTACCTCAGGAACAGCAACAGAAGTAACTGCATTTTCCATTATTACGGATTATGAGAAGGGAATCAAATATCCGATTGCGGATTTTGAGATTACACCGGACGTAGCAATCGTTGACCCGGAACTGGCAGAGACCATGCCGCAGAAACTGGTAGCCCATACTGGAATGGATGCGATGACACATGCCATTGAAGCGTATGTTTCAACTGCCAACAGTGATTTTACAGACCCGCTGGCACTCCATGCCATTGAGATGATTCAGCATGATCTGATTGATTCCTATAACGGAGATATGGCAAAACGTGATGCCATGCACAATGCCCAGTGTCTGGCTGGAATGGCATTTTCCAATGCACTGCTTGGAATCGTACATTCTATGGCACATAAGACCGGTGCCGCATTTGCCGACTACGGTGCACATATTATTCATGGCGCAGCTAATGCCATGTATCTGCCGAAGGTTATTGCATTTAATGCAAAGGATGAGACTGCAAAGAAACGTTATGGCGTGATTGCAGACTTTATGAAGCTTGGCGGAGAGACACTGGACGAGAAAGTCGCACTTTTAATCCAGTACCTGCGTAAGATGAATGATGACTTGAATATTCCGCACTGTATTAAGAACTACGGACCGGACAGCTATCCGGCTGAGCAGGGCTTTGTACCGGAAGAAGTATTCTTAGAGAGACTGCCTGAGATTGCAGCCAATGCAATTTTGGATGCCTGCACCGGCTCCAACCCAAGACAGCCAAGTCAGGAAGAAATGGAAAAACTGCTGAAATGCTGTTACTATGACACAGAAGTAGATTTCTAAAAAATAGATTAAAAATGAAGTAAGCCCCGTTTCGATATCGCATTGATATTTGAGACGGGGTTTTTACAGTCTGAAAAATGGTTTTACAAAGGTAATACCCCCACAGCACTGCGGGGGTACAAAGGGGAGTTATGAAAATTTATGAAAAAAGTTTTATCAAATAGAGAGACAAGACATTGGGGGATGAACCTGTTCTCTATTGATATTTGTAGTATACCCGGATTTTGTGAAAAATAATTGTCCAGATTATGAAAAAAGCGTTAAATTCTAAAAAAATTTTTCTGAAAAAAATTCACGAATCTTGTATATCCCCCTTGCGTAAAACACAAGATATGGTATACTGTATATGCGTTGAAGAGATTCGACACAAAATCTAGTACAGTTTTGTGCCGATTTTATGCGAATAGACTATTTTTTTATGGGAGAGGATTTCAATGAAAATCATTAAAAGAAGCGGCGCAGAGGCTGTTTTTGACATTTCAAAAATTATTATTGCAATCAATAAAGCGAACCATGAGGTGGTGGAAGCGGAACGATTGACTGCAGACCAGATTAAGGAGATTGCACAATATATAGAGGATTCCTGTAAGGATGCCAACCATGCCCTGAATGTAGAAGATATTCAGGACTTAGTGGAGGATCAGTTAATGGACAAGAGGGCTTTTTCTGTTGCCCGGAAATACATTACTTACCGCTATAAACGTGCCCTGGTACGTAAATCCAACTCTACGGATGAACAGATTTTAAGTCTGATTGAATGTAATAATGAAGAAGTAAAACAGGAGAATTCCAATAAGGATTCAACCGTAAACAGCGTGCAGCGTGACTATATGGCTGGTGAGGTGAGTAAGGATATTACCAGAAGATTCCTTCTCCCGGAGGATATTGTAGAGGCACATGAACAGGGAATTATCCATTTCCATGATGCAGATTATTTTGCACAGCATATGCATAACTGTGATCTGGTAAATTTAGAGGATATGTTACAGAACGGAACCGTTATCAGCGGAACCAGAATTGACAAGCCACATTCGTTCTCTACAGCATGTAATATTGCAACCCAGATTATTGCTCAGGTGGCAAGCTCCCAGTATGGCGGACAGAGTATTTCACTGGCACATTTAGTACCATTTGTCCAGATCAGCCGCGAGAAAATTCATGCAGAGCTGGTGCAGACATTAAAAGAGAGCGATGTGGAACTGAGCGAAGAGAAGATTAACAGCATTGTGGAAAGAAGACTTCATGCGGAAATCGAGCGGGGCGTACAGGTTATCCAGTATCAGGTAGTAACCCTGATGACTACCAACGGACAGTCCCCATTCGTAACCGTGTTCATGTATCTGAACGAAGCAAAGAATGAGCAGGAGAAAAAAGACCTTGCCATGATTATAGAGGAAGTGCTAGACCAGCGTTATCAGGGTGTTAAGAATGAGGATGGCGTATGGATTACACCGGCATTTCCAAAGTTGATTTATGTATTGGAAGAGGATAATATCCATGAGGATTCGGAATACTATTATCTGACCAAGAAAGCAGCAAAATGTACTGCAAAGCGTATGGTTCCGGATTATATTTCTGAGAAGAAAATGAAGGAATTAAAAGATGGCAACTGCTATACCTGTATGGGCTGCCGTTCCTTCCTTACCGTATATCATGATGAAGATGGCAAGCCAAAGTTCTATGGTCGTTTCAATCAAGGCGTGGTAACCTTGAATCTGGTAGATCTGGCATGCTCTTCCGGCGGAGATTTTGAAAAATTCTGGAAGCTATTTGATGAGCGTTTGGACCTTTGCTACCGTGCATTGATGGCACGTCATAACCGCCTGAAGGGAACACCTTCTGATGTGGCACCGATTCTCTGGCAGTATGGAGCACTTGCCCGTCTGAAAAAAGGCGAGACCATAGACAAGCTTTTATATGGTGGATATTCTACTATTTCACTGGGTTATGCAGGACTTTGCGAATGTACCAGATATATGACTGGAAAACCACATACCGACCCGGCAGCAACACCATTTGCCTTAAAGGTAATGCAGCGGTTAAATGATGCCTGCAAGGAGTGGAAAGAGAAAGAAAATATTGATTTCTCCGTATATGGAACACCGCTTGAGTCTACCACCTATAAATTTGCAAAATGTTTACAGAAACGTTTCGGAGTTATTCCGGGTGTTACCGATAAGAATTACATTACCAACAGCTATCATGTGCATGTAACCGAAAATATCGATGCATTTACCAAACTGAAATTCGAATCCCAGTTCCAGGCACTTTCGCCGGGTGGAGCAATCAGCTATGTGGAAGTTCCGAACATGCAGGATAATCTGGATGCTGTTTTATCTGTAATGAAATTCATCTATGAGAATATCATGTATGCAGAGTTAAATACCAAGAGCGATTACTGCCAGGTATGTGGCTATGATGGTGAGATTCAGATTGTAAAAGATGATGATGGAAAATTAGTATGGGAGTGCCCGCATTGCCACAACCGTGATCAGGATAAGATGAACGTGGCAAGACGTACCTGTGGTTATATTGGTTCCCAGTTCTGGAATCAGGGAAGAACCCAGGAAATCAAGGAGCGTGTACTTCACTTATAAAAAGAAAGTGAAAAGAAAATGCATTATTCAGCGATTAAATATAATGATATTGCGAACGGCACCGGTGTAAGAACGGTGCTGTTTGTATCCGGCTGCCGGAACCACTGTAAAGAGTGTTTTCAGCCGGAAACATGGGACTTTAAAAATGGAGAAGAATTTACAAAAGAAGTAGAAGATGAAATTCTTGCATCTTTGGAATCTCCCTATATCAAGGGACTGACTCTTTTGGGAGGAGACCCTTTTGAACCGGAAAACCAGCATGCACTGCTTCCATTTATCAAGCGGGTGCGGACGGAACATCCGGAAAAAGACATATGGGCATATACCGGATATGTACTGGATAAGGATTTGGTACCGGAGGGAAGAAGATATACCGAGGATACGAAAGAATTATTATCCTTAATCGATGTGCTGGTGGATGGCCCTTATGTGGCAGAGCTATATGATATTACATTAAAATTCAAAGGTTCTTCCAATCAGCGTGTCATTGACTGCAGAAAATACAATGAAACAGGAGTCATTGAAGAACTGATGTAAACTGCGTGAAAGATAAAGTAGAATCCGGAAGGATTCTATTTTACTTTATAGCATTTTTATATTAAAATAGAAATAACGTGATTGTTTTAAGGAAAGATATAGGAGAAGAACATGGAAATTAGTAAAGAGCGTAAAGAAGAATTATTAGAGACCCATCTTTTGAATTATGAAATGCCGGATGAACAGGAACTTGCAAAGCTTACTTTAGAGGAACTGGAATTTCTGATTCGTTCTGCAGAAGTACATCATAAGAAGAAAACCTTTGTGGCAGATAACTTTTTAAAGAAGATAGAAGTGTTTAACAAGATTCTGGCAGATAAAATAAAGGGATGCAAAGAGCTTTACTGCGCATGGGACAAGCATACCGGTTACCCGCGTGTTATGGGGGATGGAAGTGTATTAATCTTTTCAACGAAAGAATTTGCCCAAAAGGCAATAGAACATTATAAAGAGCAGAATGTAGAACTGGAATTAAAAGGAATCAGAGGAGACAAGCAGATGTTCTTCTGGGCAAACCTCCACTGGTGGGGTATGGAAGATCTGATACTGGATGTGGGAAGCTATTCCTGCAGATTAAAAAGAGATGACTTGCTTCCACCACCGGATTTTTCCGAGCTTTCCAAAGCGCAGATTCCGGTTGTAAATCCGGCTCTGATTCTTGCAATGGCAAGACACAGACAGATTTTATTTGAAGAAAAGAAAGATGAACAGTGGAAACGTGCGGAGCAGTTCTTATGTGACCGTATGTTAAAAGAGGTAGTCCGCGGGGAATTCTTATGTCCGGTAAAAGTGGTAGAGGACCCGAAGGAAGAAAAGGATGCAGACGGAAAAAAGGGAACAGCCCTTCAGTTTGCATTGTTACAGGATAGCAATGGAGCACAGTGGATGCCGGTGTATACAGACTGGCAGAGTTTCCAGAAGATTTATAATGTAAAGGAATGGAAGGGACAGAAAGTCAGTTTTGACCAGCTGATGAAGATTGCAGGAGAGCGAGATTTTGTAATCAATCCGGGCAGTATGGAACTTCGGGTAGAAGAGAACCGGAAGAAAATTATTATAGGTTATTTCAAACGCTATAAGAGGCAGGAAGCTGAGATGGCATCTGGCAATCTTGTTGAAAAGAAAACGGGTGTATTTGTTGGTGAGCCAATTGCGGAGGCGGATGAACTGAAACAGATACTCAGTGAATATATGAAGAAACAGAAGAATATCAAGAAAGCATATCTGGTAACGAAGATTGAACGTAAGGATGACATTAGTTATTTGCTGGTTGTAGAGTTTAAGGGTGAGAGAAAGAGCGTCTTTGAAGGAATTGCTGAAGCTGTAAAGCCGTCCCTTGGCTATATGCGTCTTGATATGCATGAAGCAGACGAAAAGGCAATGGAGCTGATTGGTGAGGTTGCACCATTTTATAAAAAGACTTTTCTGGGATTGTAAATTGCAGGAGGAAATATGGAACAAAAAGAATTAGATGGCAAAGTCTGGGAAGTAAGTGGATTCGTATTTGAAAATGAAGAACAGGCAAAATTGGCAAAAAAGGAAGTGGAAGGAATCCAGTACATACATGATAATATGAACATGGATAATCCACAGATGGTACAGGAAATCTACCAGAGAATCATGGCTCAGGAATTGTTCCATACACCGATAGGATATGCCTATCTAAAAGAACTGCAGGATTATCTGAAAGGACTGCCCGGGGTGGATGCATCCGAAATACCAGGTATTCCGGTGAAAGATATGGGCTTAGACCTTGACCATGTAGCTGGCAAAGAAAAATCTGGTGAGCACCAGAATGAAAATGCTGATAAAAATTCAGAGGAACAACAGGAAACGAAATTACAGAAGCGCTGCCGCATCTTACTTTCTGTGAATATTGTGCTGATTATCATTGTTATTGCCATGTTTGCCATCAGCCTTACCAGTGGCAGTACCACAATCTTAAATTATGAGACGAAAATCATTAATAAATATGAAGAGTGGGAACAGGAACTGGATGAAAGAGAAGCGGCACTGGATGCTTTGGAAAAGCAGAATTAAATCGCAGAAGAACACAAATTTGACATATTTATCCGTTAAACTATAGAAAAAAGAAGAGGGAAGCAAATATGGAAAAACGTAAAATTCTGGTGGTAGACGATGAAAGCCGTATGCGTAAGCTGGTGAGGGATTTCCTGGTAAAACAGAACTTTGAAGTGTTAGAGGCAGGAGACGGAGAAGAAGCCTTAGACGTATTTTATAAAAATAAAGATATTGCATTGATTATTCTGGATGTTATGATGCCGAAGATGAACGGCTGGGATGTATGCCGGGAAATCAGGGAAAGTTCCAGGACACCGATTATCATGCTGACAGCCAAGAGTGAAGAAAGTGATGAACTTTTAGGATTTGAACTTGGTGTGGATGAATATATCAGTAAACCATTCAGCCCGAAGATCCTGGTGGCAAGGGTAGAGGCAATTTTGCGGAGAACCGGCAATTATACAGAAGATGATGTGCTGGAAGTAGGTGGCATTGTAATGGACAAGGCTGCCCATATGGTAACAATTGACGGCAAAAATATTGATTTGAGCTATAAAGAATTTGAGCTTCTGGCATATTTCATGGAGAATAAGGGAATTGCTTTATCCCGTGAGAAAATTCTGAATCATGTATGGAATTATGATTATTTCGGTGATGCCAGAACCATCGATACCCATGTGAAAAAGCTGCGCAGCAAGATGGGCGAAAAAGGTGATTATATCAAGACAATCTGGGGTATGGGCTATAAGCTGGACATTGATGCACCGCAATAAAATGTGATAAGGTGGAAGATATATGGCAAAGAATAAGAAAAAACAGCATTCCATTACAGCGCAGATTACATTGACTATCGTTGGATTAGTGGCCGGCACGGTATTACTGTGCTGGCTTCTTAATGTTACCCTGCTGGAAGGCTATTATACCCGCTATAAGCAGGAAGTGCTGGAAAATGGGTTTCAGCAGATTAATGCGGCCAGTGAACAGGGAATCTTAAATACATCAGATTATGATATAGATTTTGAAAAAATCTGTTCCAATGGTAACCTGACGATTTTAATTATTACATCCGATGGTACAGTAGTGCGTTCTTCTACCAATGGTGTGGAAAATCTCAGGATGCAGTTTATGGAAATTATCATGGCAAGTGTGCAGAATGATGATATGCATCTTAATATGAAAGTACTGAAAGCAAACGACAATTATGTCATGGGAGAAAAAGAGGATACCAGGCTGGAATCGGATTATCTGATTCTCTGGGGAACCCTGGCAGATGGTAATCTTTTGCTGGCGAGAACTCCATTGGAAAGTATCAAGGAAAGTGCGCAGGTGTCTAATCGTCTGCTGATGGATGTAGGAGTTGTTGCGGTAATAGTGAGTGGTATTATCATTTTTTTTGTTACCCGCCGTATTACTAACCCAATTCTGCGGCTTACAGATATATCCAAGAAAATGGCAGAATTCGACTTTGATGCGAAGTATGAGGTCAAGGGAGATAATGAGATTGAACAGTTGGGCGAGCATATGAATCAGCTATCGGAAATCTTAGAGCGGACCATATCGGAATTAAAGAGTGCCAATAATGAATTGAAGATAGATATCGAAAAGAAGGAACAGATTGACGAGATGAGAAAAGATTTCCTGTCAAATGTTTCCCATGAGCTAAAGACACCGCTGGCACTGATTCAGGGTTATGCAGAAGGCTTACAGGAATGTGTGCAGGACGATCCGGAGAGCAGAAATTTCTATTGTGAGGTCATTACAGATGAAGCAGAGAAGATGAACCGCATGGTAAAGAAACTTCTTACTTTGAATCAGCTGGAATTTGGGAATGATGCTATTGTGATGGAACGGTTTGATATCACCGAACTGATACGTGGAGTAACTGCCAGTAATGCCATTATCTTAGAACAGAAGGGAGCTATTCTGGAATTTAACGAGCAGCCGCTTTTTGTATGGGCGGATGAATTTAAGATAGAAGAAGTTATAACCAATTATCTGAGCAATGCAATCAACCATTTGGAAGGTGAAAACCGGATTAAAATTTCTTATAAATGTAAGCAGGATGTAGTAAGAGTCAGTGTGTTTAATACAGGAAAGCCGATTCCGGAAGAAGACATTGATAATATCTGGATTAAATTCTATAAGGTAGATAAAGCAAGAACCAGAGCTTATGGAGGCAGCGGAATTGGTCTGTCCATTGTAAAAGCAATTATGGATTCCATGCATCAGCAGTGCGGAGTCATTAACCATGAGGATGGTGTGGAATTCTGGATAGAATTAGACACCAGCAATCGCGATGATAACGAGGAAGAACGTGAAATAACTATTGCTTGAAAGCCGGAAAAATGCTAACATGGGAATAGATTGATAAGTTAAGGAGTGCCTATGAGAGACAGAAAGATAAAAACAACGGCATGTGTGCTGTTGGCTGCGTTATTATTAGGCGGATGCGGAGAGCAGCCGATTGAATTAACGGAGCAGGAAGAACAGACAATTGTAGATTATGCAGCACATGTAGTATCAAAGTATAATATAAAGCAGCAGGATGGAATTGTAAGACTATCGAAGAGTGAAGAGACAACAGAGACTGCAGATACCGAGGCTGTGGAACAGCCGGATTCCACTGAGCAGATGCCATCAGAAGGTGGAGATGCAACAGGAACTCCGGAGAATGCGGCATCGGACAACAGTGTGTCCTTAAACGATGCAGTAGCAATACCGGGTATTGATACGCAGTACACCGGTGCGGAATTTGCAACAGCTTATCAGCAGAATTCATCCTATATGGTAGAGCCGGATGCCGGAAATAAATACCTGGTTTTACATTTTCATTTAGAGAATGCTGGAACGGAAGCAGTAGCTTGTGATATGTTAAGCCGCAAGGTGTCATTCCGCGTGACGTTAAATGACAGCGTGGAAGCTGTTGCACAGGTCACAATTCTGTTAAATGACTTTGGAACATATCAGGGAACTATTGAAGCAGGAAGTGGTACAGATACGGTTTTACTCTTTGAGGTGCCGGAAAGTACACCGGAAGATTTGAGTAAAATCTCTCTGGAAGTAGTCGAAAACACGGTACATAAGACCTGTAATCTGTAAAATGGTAAAAATATCTAGAGAATTGTAAAAAAACGGTGCATTTTTATGTGATATTATGTTATAATTCGAAATAGAAATATTCTAAGAAATGACCTTGGGAGGAAAACATAAATGGAGACAAATATTCTGTTAGAAAATGGTACGAACGAACTGGAAGTGCTGGAGTTTACTTTAGGGGATAATCATTACGGAATTAACGTAGCGAAGATTCGTGAGATTTTATCCTATCAGCCGGTAACCCCGGTACCAAATGCACATCCGAGTGTGGAAGGAATCTTTATGCCACGAGATACCATGCTGACGGTAATCAGCCTGAGAAGATGCCTTGGTATGCAGGATGAAGAAGGAAAAGGTTTGTTTATTATCACAAACTTTAATAAATTAAATATTGCATTCCATGTAGATCAGGTTATTGGAATTCATCGTGTCTCCTGGTCAGAGATTATCAAACCGGATGCAACAATTAATGTCCAGGACAAGGGTGTATCAACCGGAGTCATTAAACTGGATGGACAGTTGATTGTTATTCTTGACTTTGAAAAAATTATTTCTGATATCAGTCCGGAAACAGGACTTAAGGTATCTGATGTAGAGCATCTGGAAAATCGTAACCGTAATGATTCCCCGATTATGATCGCAGAGGATTCCCCATTATTAAGTAAATTGATTACAGATTGTCTGAAGAAAGCAGGTTATACCAACCTGAATGTCAATATGAACGGACAGGAAGCATGGGACAAGCTTTGTGCTTATGAGAAAGCCGGCAATGTAAAAGATAAAGTACATTGTATTATTACAGATATCGAGATGCCATTGATGGACGGACACCGGTTAACAAAACTGGTAAAAGAGAACGATAACATGCATGATATTCCGGTAATCATTTTCTCTTCCCTGGTAAATGATGAAATGAGAAGAAAAGGTGAATCACTCGGAGCAGACGCCCAATTGACTAAACCGGAGATTGGAAGTCTGGTACAGGCTATCGACAGACTGATTGACCAGACTGGAAAGTAAGGAAAGAACGCAGACAAAGGGGTGTGATGTTACATCACATCCCTTTCCTTTACGCTGTCCGGCATCTGCTGGGAGATGTTGTGGCAGACCCTGTAAGCAGATATACAGGCAACTTGGATACATGGAGGTATAAATTTGAGTAAGAGTGAAGATTATCTGGACGATTTGCTGAATTCAGTTTCAGATGCTAACAGAAGAAATAATAAGAAGGATATCGAGAATCTGATTCAATCAATGAATGAAGAAGCTGCAAAGCCAAGAGAACGGGAGAAAAAGCCGGTGGAAAAGAAGCACGAGGACTACTCCGGCACAGGATTCCAGCGTGAATTTGAACAGGAGCTGGCAACAGGAGCAGCAGATGATTTCCTGCAGGAATTCGAAATGGAATTAGACGAAGAGGCATCAAATCAGGCAGATATTGATGTCAATGAAGACAAGACATCCGATGTCGAGGAAGCTTCGGAGTCAATCTCATCAGGAACCACAGATATGGCAACAGATGAGTCTGCAGCATCAGATATGATGGAAGATGTGAATGATATCATGGATGCGGTCCGGAAGAAGGTTGGAGATTCCGGAGAGGAAGAACACCCGGATACGTCGAAAACACCAGAAGATGATGCTTCCGGGGAAGAAGAGACGCTGGGCTTCTTTGATACGCCGGATGAAGATTCGGCGGCGGAGATACCGGAAGCATCAAAGACAGAATCTGAGGAAGAGGAACCACTTCTTTCAGAAGATGATGATGCCATTAATCTTATGGATATGTTATCTGGAGATGCTGACTTATCCGATATCGGCGATTTGCTGAAAGCAGATGAAAATGGAGAAGAATTAGAGCATTCAGAAGATGAGGACAGTGAGGTCCAGGATGAATTTGAACGCCTTGGAAGTATCGAAGAATTAAAGGATTTAAAGGAAGCAAAGGAAAAGAGAAAAAAACAGGGATTCTTCAGTAAAATTATGTCCGTTTTATTTGGACCGGATGAAGAAGAGGATGATACAAAGATTGCAGAAGATGACAGCCTTGGCAGCATTTCATCTGAGAACAGAGAAATCTTAAAAGAGATGGATGCAGACGAGGGAGCCGGTAAGAAGGGCAAGAAAGAGAAGAAAAAGAAAGAGAAAAAAGAAAAGAAGGAAAAGGCGAAGAAGGAGAAGGCGCCAAAGGTAAAGAAAGAGAAGCCTCCAAAAGAAATAGACCGTACGCCACCTCTTCCGAAGAAGCCGGTTATTCTGATTTTTATTATGGCACTTTCCCTTCTAATCTTGATTTTGCTGGGAAGCTCCAATTTACAGTATGGGCAGGACATGCAGCAGGCAAAGGATGATTTTGCAAGCGGCTCCTATGTAACAGCATTCCAGACCGTAGCCGGTTCTTATGTAAAGGGAAAAGACGAGAATTTCTATAAGAAGGCACAGGTGCTGGCTTCCATACAGAGCGAATATCAGTCTTATGAGAGCTTAAGCGGAATCAATGAAAATGAAATGGCTTTGGATGCGTTGATTCGTGGATATGGCAGATGCGTAGATGGCGCAGACCTGGCTCAGGAATATGAGATAACAGACGAAATGGCAGGACTGAAGAATCAGATTTTGCAGCAGTTATCAGACCATTTTGGTGTATCAGAGGAAAAGGCAGCAGAATTGCATGCGATGACAAAGAGAACAGATTATACAAAGGCAATTCAGGGGATACTTGCAGCAGCAGGACTGGAATAGGAGAACATTATGATAGCAATTATTGACTATGATGCAGGAAACTTAAAGAGTGTGGAAAAAGCATTGGCATATCTGGGTGAGGAAAGCGTAATTACAAGAGATTTTCATACCATTGAACAGGCAGATAAGGTGATTTTACCGGGCGTTGGTTCTTTTGGTGTGGCAATGGATAATCTGAAACGCTATGAACTGGACAAGGTCATCCATGAAGTCTGTGAAAGAAAAGTGCCATTCCTTGGAATCTGCCTCGGACTTCAGTTAATGTTTGAAGGAAGCGAAGAGTCAGAAGGAGTAGAGGGACTTGGGCTTTTAGAGGGAAAAATTGTGCGGATCCCAGATACCTATGGGCTGAAAATTCCGCATATCGGTTGGAATTCCCTGCATTTACAGAATAATGGAAGACTGTTTCAGGATGTGCCGATGGATGCCTATGTATATTTCGTGCATTCTTATTATTTACAGGCAAAGCATGAAGAAATCGTAAAAGCAACTACAGAATATGGAGTCACTATTCATGCATCTGTGGAGCAGGACAACATCTTTGCCTGCCAGTTCCACCCGGAGAAGAGCAGCTCCGTTGGACTGAAGATACTTAAGAACTTTGCGTCATTACAGGGAGGTGTGAAATAATGTTTACCAAGAGAATTATTCCATGTCTGGATGTCAATGATGGAAGAGTTGTAAAAGGTGTGAACTTTGTGAATTTAAGAGATGCCGGTGACCCGGTGGAAATTGCGGCAGCCTATGATAAAGCCGGAGCAGATGAAGTGGTATTTCTGGATATTACAGCATCTTCGGATAACCGTAATACAGTAGTAGATATGGTAAGACGTGTAGCGGAAAATGTATTTATTCCATTTACCGTAGGCGGAGGAATCCGCTGTGTAGAAGATTTTAAAGTGCTGCTTAGGGAAGGTGCAGACAAGATTTCTATTAATTCTTCTGCAATTAATACACCACAGTTAATCAGTGATGCGGCAGACAAATTCGGAAGTCAGTGTGTGGTTGTTGCCATTGATGCGAGAAGAAGAGAAGATGGCAGCGGTTGGAACATTTATAAAAATGGCGGAAGAATTGATGTAGGTATTGATGCGGTAGAATGGGCAATGAAAGTCGAGAAGCTTGGAGCCGGAGAAATTCTTTTGACCAGTATGGACTGTGATGGCACGAAAGCCGGTTACGATTTGGAACTGACCAGACAGATTGCAGAAAATGTATCTATCCCGGTCATTGCTTCCGGTGGAGCCGGAACGAAAGAACATTTCTATGAAGCGTTGACAGAAGGTAAAGCAGATGCAGCACTGGCAGCATCATTATTCCATTATAAAGAACTTGAAATTATGGACCTTAAGAATTATCTTGCAGGTCGCGGGGTATCAGTAAGGAGATAAAACTATGGCAATGATTACCAATGACTGGCTGGACAGTGTATCTGCCGAGTTTAAAAAGCCATATTACAGAGATTTATATGATTTTGTAAAAAAAGAATACAGCACCCATGTGGTATATCCACCGGCAGATGATATCTTTAATGCCTTGCACTTAACACCGCTTTCAGAAGTAAAGGTGCTGATTTTGGGACAGGATCCATACCATAATGAACATCAGGCACATGGCCTTAGTTTTTCCGTACTGCCGGATCAGAAAGAGATTCCACCATCTTTACAGAACATCTATAAAGAACTACAGGATGACCTTGGCTGCTATATCCCTGACAATGGTTATCTGGAAAAATGGGCAAAGCAGGGTGTATTATTATTGAACACGGTTCTGACCGTCCGTGCACATCAGGCGAACTCCCATCAGGGCAAAGGATGGGAGCATTTTACGGATGCCATTATCCAGGCGGTCAATGCCCAGGATCGACCAGTTGTCTATATGCTGTGGGGCAGACCGGCACAGAGCAAAATTCCGATGCTTACCAATCCGAAGCATCTGATATTAAAAGCACCTCATCCAAGCCCGCTTTCGGCATACCGTGGTTTCTTCGGATGCAAACATTTCTCACAGGCGAATGCATTTTTAGAAGAGCATGGAGTAGCACCGATAGACTGGCAGATTGAGAATTTGTAGGATGGATTTTAATGTTGACTTGATACCAATAATGTTGAATAACAAAGCATTGCAGGATTTAATAGGTTTCTATGTTAATTGGCATGGAATATCTGCAGTTCTTAGCACATATTTTTTCTTGATTACAAAATGTCTTTCCGTTGCTTTGACTGACTATCCGCACTGTCCGTCAAAGACGGATGTTACACAAAAGTTTATAAGGGGCACTAAGAATTTCGAAACATATTGTGTTTTGCCCGGCAACCGGTGCAAATTCACATCCATGTTCAGATTGCACCTCGCCGGCACATCCTGTGCCGGCGTTGCCGGTTGCTATACGAAATTCTAAGTGCCCCTAATAAATTTTGTCAAACATCCGTCCTTTTGACGAACCGTGCTGATAGTTTGTCAAACATTGGAAAGACACTTTATATTGTAAAAAGAAAAATATGTGTTCTAGAACTGCGGTATTTTATGCCTGACATAGAAACCTGTTAAATCCTGTAATTTATGTTATCAAATATATTGGTATCCAGCCAACATAAAAAATTATTCCTAAAATGAGGAGTGCCCCGACATCTTTCGGATGCCGAGGCTATTATGAAAAAATATATCTAAAAACATGAGTTTCTTTTGATGGTTCTATAGTATGCTATAAATATGACAAAACTATGAACAAACCATAAAAACTTTGTGAAAAGTTACAATAGATGAAAAAAATCACATAAAAAGTTGTGGATTTTACACAATATTGCAATCCTGTGCCTAAAATGCTATAATAGACTTAACAATAGGCAGACGTGGGACAAGGATGTTACACATCAGATATCAAAGGAGTGATTATATGATAGGCATTTCAAATTATGATTTGAATTCAATTAACACATTGTTTTCCGGATTATCAAATGGAAGCAGAACTTCAAACAGCGGTTTGTTAGGAATTAATATTGCTGATTATTCTGCAATTCGTACCGGTTCCTATTTTAAACTGATGAAGGCATATTATGGTGGAAATGATTCTGCCAGCAAGATTGTAGAGACAAACAAGAAGACTTCAACGTCTACTGCAAAGGATGATACTAAGACATTAGCAAAAATTGAAGATGCTGCGGAAGAGTTGAAGGGTGCATCCGATGCTTTACTGGATAAGACCAAGAAGTCTGTATTTAACAAAGTAACAACAACCGATGCAAAGGGTAATACCACAACAGATTATGATAAAGACGCAATTTATAAGAAAGTAAGTGCTTTTGTAGACAGCTACAATAACCTGCTGAAGAAATCAGAAGATTCCAATACCAATGGAATTCTCAATGCAGTTTCTTCCATGGTTCGGACTACAGATTCCAATGAAAAGTTACTTTCTAAGGTTGGAATTACCGTTGGTGTAGATAACAAACTCAGTATTGATGAGGATACCTTTAAGAAGGCAGATATGTCTTTGGTAAAATCTTTGTTCAATGGAAATGGTTCCTATGGATATCAGGTATCTGCAAAAGCATCTTTGGCAGATTATTATGCAGAACGGGAAGCATCCAAGGGCAATACATATGGTAATACAGGTACATATACCTACAATTATAATACCGGAGAGATTTATAATACGACAACCTAAGTGACCGGTTAATAATTATGATTCGCATAATGACGGTGTAAATGTCAGGTATAAATAATATATGCAAATAACAAGAAATGTGTGTTACAGGAAAGCAATTTTCGGTAAAGCAAAAAAGCAGGTGTTCTGATTGGAACACCTGCTTTCTATCTTAAAAGCTATTTTTAGTTATCATTCTCGTCTTCTTCACTCATGGAGTAAACCTGACGTTTTCTTGCCATTTCATCACTTTCTAAGTATTCATCGTAAGTGGTAATCTTATCAATGAGTCCGCCATTTGGAAGAAGCTCCATAATGCGGTTGGCAGTGGTCTGTGTGAACTGGTGGTCACGGGAAGCGAAGAGTACAACACCCGGGAATTTAATCAGACCGTTGTTTAATGCGGTAATGGACTCCATGTCTAAGTGGTCGGTAGGCTCATCTAAGATTAAGACATTGGAAGCCTGAATCATCATACGGGAGAGCAGTACACGCACTTTTTCTCCTCCGGAAAGGACTCTCATTTTCTTCATGCCGTCTTCACCGGCGAAAAGCATTCTTCCTAAGAAACCACGTACATAAGTAGCATCTTTGATCTCGGAATACTGGGTCAGCCAGTCTGTGATAACAAGGTCAGTATCAAAGATTTCGGTATTGTCCTTCGGAAAATAGGACTGGGAAGTCGTAACACCCCATTTGTAAGTTCCTTCGTCCGGCTCCATTTCACCGGCAAGAATCTTAAAGAGGGTAGTCTTGGCAAGCTCGTTGCTTCCGACAAAAGCTACTTTATCATCATGTCCTAAGATAAAGGATACATTGTCTAATACTTTTACGCCATCGATAGTTTTGCTTAGCCCCTCTACGGTAAGAACCTCATTACCGATTTCACGCTGTGGGCGGAAATCAATGTAAGGATATTTACGGCTGGAAGGTTTGATTTCATCCAGCTCGATTTTTTCAAGGGCACGTTTTCTGGAAGTTGCCTGTTTGGATTTGGAAGCATTCGCAGAGAAACGGGAAATGAACTCCTGTAACTCTTTAATCTTTTCTTCCTTCTTTTTATTGGCTTCTTTCATCTGCTTAACAAGAAGCTGGCTGGACTCATACCAGAAATCGTAGTTACCGGCATATAACTGAATCTTGCCATAATCGATATCGGCAATATGAGTACATACCTTATTTAAGAAGTAACGGTCATGGGATACGACGATTACAGTGTTGTTAAAGTTAATTAAGAATTCTTCCAGCCATGCAATGGCATCTAAGTCTAAGTGGTTGGTCGGCTCGTCTAAGAGCAGAATGTCTGGATTACCGAATAATGCCTGGGCTAAGAGCACCTTAACCTTGGTAGCACCCGGAAGGTCACGCATAGTGGTGTAGTGGTCTTCTGTCGGGATGCCAAGACCATTTAATAACATGGCAGCATCGGATTCTGCATTCCAGCCGTCCATTTCAGCAAATTCGCCTTCCAGTTCACTGGCACGGATACCATCTTCATCGGAAAAATCCTCTTTTGCATAGATAGCATCCTTCTCCTTCATGATATCATAGAGACGTTTATTTCCCATGATAACGGTATCTAAAACGGAGTACTCATCATATTTGAAGTGATCCTGCTGCAGGAAGGAAAGACGCTGTCCCGGTGTAATAACCACATCGCCGCTGGTGGAGTCTAATTGTCCGGATAAAATCTTTAAGAAAGTAGATTTACCGGCACCATTGGCACCAATCAGACCGTAGCAGTTGCCTTCCGTGAATTTAATATTTACATCTTCAAACAAGGCTTTCTTCCCGATTCGTAAAGTTACATTGTTTGCACTTATCATAATCAAATCTCCTGACTCTTTGAATTTACGGTGCTTTCATGCTTATGCACCAATTCGTATCATACTAGAAAAACAGCGGAAAAGCAACTAAAACTTCTTATAGAAAAAATTCGTGATTGTTCTTCATTTCGTACAGTCCATAATCTTGATAATCGACAAATAAAATGCTAAAATGTGATTTAGGTCGATAAGACATAAGTTTTTTATTTAAATAAGGAGGAATAAATAATGTCCAGAGCAAAACAATCAATGGACGGTAATACAGCAGCAGCTCATGTAGCTTATGCATACACAGACGTTGCAGCTATTTATCCTATTACCCCGTCCAGTCCAATGGCTGACTCCGTAGACCAGTGGTCCGCAGCAGGTCAGGAGAATATCTTTGGAAATCAGGTTAAAGTCGTAGAAATGGAATCAGAGGCAGGAGCAGCAGGTGCCGTACATGGTTCTCTTGCAGCAGGTGCTTTAACCACTACATTTACCGCATCCCAGGGTCTTTTATTAATGATCCCTAATATGTACAAAATCGCTGGAGAGCAGCTTCCATGTGTATTTGATGTATCAGCACGTACCGTTGCAACCCAGTCCTTAAATATTTTCGGTGATCACAGTGACGTATATGCTTGTCGTCAGACAGGTTTTGCTATGTTATGTGAGACAAACCCACAGGAAGTTATGGACTTAAGCCCAGTTGCTCATCTTGCAACAATTGAAGGAAAAGTTCCATTCATCAACTTCTTTGATGGATTCCGTACATCTCATGAGATTCAGAAAATCGAGAAATGGGATTACGCAGATTTGAAAGAAATGTGCAACATGGACGCTGTAAAAGCATTCCGTGAGCATGCATTAAACCCAGAGCATCCAGCAATGCGTGGTTCCCATGAAAACGGAGACGTTTTCTTCCAGCATCGTGAAGCTTGTAATACAGCTTACAATGAGTTACCGGCTATCGTTGAGAAATACATGGGCAAAATCAATGAAAAACTTGGTACAGATTATGACTTATTCAACTACTATGGAGCAGCAGATGCAGACCGTGTTATCGTAGCAATGGGATCTATCTGTGACGTAGCAGAAGAAGTAATCGACTACTTAACAGCAGCAGGAGAGAAAGTCGGATTAATCAAAGTTCGTCTGTATCGTCCTTGGGTATCTGCTTCCTTATTAAAAGTTCTTCCAAAGACTGCAAAGAAAGTTGCTGTTCTTGACAGAACAAAAGAGCCAGGAGCATTAGGAGACCCATTATACTTAGACGTAGCTACAACATTACGTGAAGCAGGATTAAACGACGTTGTATTATGCGGCGGCCGTTACGGATTAGGATCTAAGGATACTCCTCCTTCATCTGTATTCGCTATCTATAAAGAACTGGAAAAAGATGCTCCAAAGAGCAGATTTACAGTAGGTATCGTAGATGACGTTACAAACTTAAGCTTACCAGAGGTTAAGCCAGCACCTATCACATCTGCAGAAGGAACTGTAGAGTGTAAGTTCTGGGGTCTTGGTGGAGACGGTACTGTAGGTGCTAACAAGAACTCTACTAAGATTATCGGTGACCACACAGATAAATACATCCAGGCATACTTCCAGTATGACTCTAAGAAGACCGGTGGTGTAACAATTTCTCACTTAAGATTCGGTGACAAGCCAATCAAGAGCCCATATTACATCAATCAGGCTGACTTCGTAGCATGCCACAACCCATCTTATGTAACCAAAGGATTCAAGATGGCCCAGGATGTTAAACCAGGCGGAGTATTCATGATTAACTGCCAGTGGTCAGACGAAGAGTTAGCTCATCATCTGAATGCTGAAGCAAAGAAATATATTGCTGATAACAACATTCAGTTATATACAATCAATGCAATTGATAAAGCAATTGAAATTGGTATGGGTAAACGTACCAACACAATTTTACAGTCTGCATTCTTCAAACTTGCAAACGTTATGCCTATCGACGATGCAGTAGAATTCATGAAAGCAGCAGCTAAGAAATCCTACGGTAAGAAGGGTGATGCTGTCGTAGAAATGAACTACAAAGCTATCGACGCTGGTGTAGACGCAGTACATAAGGTTGAAGTTCCAGCATCCTGGTCTAACCCAGAAGCAGATCCAACTCCGAAGGAATTAACCGGACGTCCTGAGACTGTTAAGATGGTAAGAGACTTAATGGAGCCAATCTCCAAGATGGACGGAGACAGCCTTCCGGTATCTGCATTTGCAAAGAATCCGGATGGACAGTTCGAACATGGTGCGGCAGCATATGAGAAACGTGGTACAGCCGTAACCGTTCCTACATGGGATGCTGAGAAATGTATTCAGTGTAATCAGTGTGCATTCGTATGTTCACATGCAACCATTCGTCCATTCATGTTAGACGAAGCAGAAGTAAAAGCTGCTCCAGAGCAGACAAAACTTGCTGATACAAAGCCAAAGGCTGGCGAGTACAAATATACAATGAGCGTATCCCCATTAGACTGTATGGGATGTGGCGAGTGTATTACGGTATGTCCAGTAGGCGCAATCGAAATGGTTCCTCAGGAATCACAGGCAGATCAGCAGCCAGTATTCGATTACTTAGTAGCAAACGTTGGAAAGAAACCTGGTATGCCGGCAGACAATACCGTTAAAGGTTCCCAGTTCAATCAGCCATTGCTTGAGTTCTCAGGCTCTTGTGCAGGTTGTGCAGAGACATCTTACGCTCGTTTGATTACTCAGTTATTTGGTGAGCATATGTATATTTCCAATGCAACAGGATGTTCTTCTATCTGGGGCGGTCCTGCAGCAACATCACCATATACAGTAAACAAAGATTCCAAGAAAGGTCCGGCTTGGGCAAACTCCTTATTCGAGGATAACGCTGAGCATGGTTTTGGTATGGAAATCGGACAGAAAGTTCTTCGTGAGCAGGCAATTGCAAGCGCTAAGAAATGTGCTGAGTCTGATAAAGCAAGCGCAGAATTAAAGGCTGCATTTGACAAGTTCGAAGAGACTAAGAATGATACAAAAGCTAATACACCTGCAACAGAAGCATTAGTTGCTGAGTTAGAGAAAGCTGCAGCAGCAGGATGCCCGGATGCTAAGGATGCATTAGATAAGAAGAATTACCTTGCTAAGAAGTCTGTATGGATCTTCGGTGGTGATGGATGGGCTTACGATATCGGCTTCGGCGGATTAGACCATGTACTTGCTTCCGGTGAGAACGTAAACGTAATGGTATTCGATACAGAGATGTACTCTAATACAGGTGGACAGGCTTCTAAAGCTTCTAACATCGGTGAGGTTTGTCAGTTCGCTGCTTCTGGTAAAGAAGTTGGCAAGAAGAGCCTTGCAGAAATCGCTATGAGCTACGGCTATGTATATGTAGCACAGATCGCTCTTGGTGCAAATATGGCAAATGCTGTTAAGGTAATTGCTGAAGCAGAAGCATACAACGGACCTTCACTTATCATCGGATATGCTCCATGTGAGTTACACGGTGTTAAGGGTGGAATGAACCACTGCCAGGATGAGATGAAGAAAGCAGTAGCAGCAGGTTACTGGAACTTATTCTCATACAACCCGGCATTGAAAGCAGAAGGAAAGAACCCATTCACATTGACTTCTAAGCCAGGTGATGGATCTTACCAGGATTTCTTAAATAACGAGACACGTTACAGCAGATTAACACGTTCCTTCCCAGACAGAGCAGAAAAACTGTTCAAAGCATCTGAGGAAGCTGCAAAGGCTCGTTATGAACATCTGTTAAGATTAGTTGAACTTTACAAATAAGATTAGCTGATTGGACAGAAGAATCTGACGATTAAGTAAAATAAAAGAGACGTAATTTACAGAAATGTAAGTTACGTCTCTTTTTTTACTTTATAAGAACGATATCAAATTAAATTAGTCTGATTATTTCGTTAGAAAAAATCAAATCTATATGCCAGAATATGACATAATTCTATACAAAAAATATATATACTTACATTCAACACAAAAGAAAAATCACATGCATGAAAAGACAGGGGAAGGTCATAATAAAGGCAGCAAAAGAATAACAGGGGGTGCAGTTTGTGGCAGATAAGGATTTCCGCAAGCTGAAACGCTGGGAGTTGATTGAAATTATAGAGGGACTCCAGAAGGATTTGCAGGAAACTACAGAAGAAAATGACGGGAATAAGGACAAGAAAATAGAATTAGATGCGGCACTTCAATGTATACAGGCGGAACAGGCCTGCAGAGAGAAGAAGAGACATCTTTTCAGTGCGATTGGAATACTGCTTGTGGTGGCAGCAATTTCAGTATTGATTGCAACAAGATTAGTACCGGTATTGCAGGTTTCTGGTAAGAGCATGGAACCGGCATTAGAGAATGGTGAGCTGGTAGTAATAAAGAAAACCACAAAAATCAAACAGGGAGATATCATAAGCTTTTACTATCAGAGTAAGATACTTGTGAAAAGAGTCATAGGAACACCAGGTGATTACATAGATATAGACGAAGACGGCAATGTATATGTAAATGGTGAAAAATTAGATGAACCATATGCAATAAAGAAAGATTTAGGGGAATGTGATATTGATTTTCCTTATCAGGTGCCGGAAGGCAAATATTTTGTGATGGGAGACCATCGTTCAGTATCGGTTGACAGCCGGAGTTCAGCCATTGGGTGTGTGGCAGAAGAACAGATAATTGGAAAGGTGGCTTTTCGATTCTGGCCATTGAGTAAAATGGGATTCCTTAAATAGGGAGAGATAGGGATATGCAGGAAAATGTAAGAAAACATGTAAAGAAAGCAGAAGAAAAGAGAAAAATCCGCAGAAGAACAAAAATTTTACTGGGGATATGCTGCGTTCTTGTGGCAGTGGGTGTAGTCTGGGGACTGATTCTTCCGGGACTTGCAGCAACAGGAAATAAGGAAACAGAGCAGACGTCAGCCGGAGGCACGATTAGTGAGCGTATTAACTTGAGCGTTTCACAGAAGAGTCCGGATGATGGGAAAAATGGACAGATTCTGTATGCAACCGTGAGTGCAACCAACTCAAATCCGACAGATACAGAGCTGGTACCGGTTCGTATCCGGATTAGTGATTTACCGGAAGGAGTTACATTGACCGGTTTTGAAGAAAGTGATGTTATGCAGGTTACCTATAAAGCGGTCAGTGAAACAACAGAAGAAACACTGGAAGTAAAACTGGTAGAAGAAGATGATGAGACTTACATAGAGTTTGAGCCACCTGCAGGTTCAACTGTTTCCTTCGACTTGCAGTTTAATTCTTTAAATGGAATTATGGAAAAAGATTCCAAGGTCACATTGACACCGGAGATTCCAGATCAGAAAGACAATGATGTGATTTCTGAACCGGCAGAATTAATCTGGCATGGAACGAATCTCTGGCAGGATTTGAAAAAAACTGTCAGCAAGGAAATTATTCCGGTGAATGGAAAGACCAATAAGCTGGAAGGAACATTAGATTATAGAATCACTGCAAATAGTATGAATCCATGCGGAGTTGGTGATACAGGAGCAATCTGGACAGATCATGTAGAGCTGAGTGATGTATTGACATTACCGGATGGAATCAGTTTTCCGGAAGAAACCAGGGTCAGTGAAGATGGAGCTTCCATTGTGGATAGCAATGGAAATGTGATTTTCCAGTTTACTGATCTTCAGGGAGGAACCGTTACAAGTCTGACATTGGATGGAAAAACAGTTATATATAAGATTAGTGTGCCGAACCAGCATATGACAGATGGTGTGCCAACAAGAGAACAGGAGCATCTGAATGTAAGCGCAAGTCTGGATGTATCAAAATTAGTATTAACAGATAATTATATTACAACAGCCGCAGAAAAAGTTAAGGAAGATGTAATTACAAATCATGTTGATTTTGAATCTGTTCCCTATAAAGAATATGAACACACAAAATTGTCTGCAGATGTAAAGTCAAGACCGGAAATAAAAGAGGACTTTAGAATTGTTAAGACGGCGGATAAGAAAGAAGTAATTGCCGGAGATACCATTAATTATACGATTACGCTAGAAAATACGGGAAACAATCCGATTAAGGGAGAAGCTTCAGATGGAAGCGTTTATAAGGTGACAGATAAATTACCAGAGCATCTGACGTTGACATCGGAGCAGATACAGGAAATCCGTGATAAAGGAGCAGAGTATGACGAAGCAGCCAGAACAATAAGTTTTACACCTGGTACATTAAAAGCCGGTGAAAAGGTCTCATTTACTTTTGCAGCTAATGTAAAAAGCCAGGAAGAAATGGCAAAGTATAAAAATAATACTTCCATTCATAATAAAGCTTCTTATAAAGATAAGAGTTCAACAATAACGGTTATTTATAAAAAGCCGGAACTCATTATTGAAAAGAGCGGTGATAAGAAGAATGTAAAAAATGGTGATTTAGTTACTTATACGATAACGATTGAAAATATGGAAGATTATAAAACCATTGAGCAGACGTTAGAAGATACTCTGCCAAAAGGACTTATTTTCCAGTATGTTATAGATAAGAATGGAGCACAGGTTCCGGAGGGCGAGACGGATTTTGTGGCAGAGTCAACCAATGCGACCGGTGGATGCCGCAAGGTTGGCTTAAAGATAAATGATAAAACACTGACATTTTCTCTTGGCAGGCTGAATGCAAAGGAGAAGGTGACCATTAAGTATGTATGTAAGGTTGATGTTAATGAACTGCCGGAGGCTTCTGATTATCATTTTAAGAATTATGTAAAGAGTACTTCAACCGGTGAGGATTCTGAAATTGTAATTGAGACTGAAAATCCGATTACAGTAGATAAGAAGGTTAATGGCGGGGAAGGTGGAGAAACCTTTAAAGCAGAGGAATTATTTAAATACAGCATAACGATTACAAATGCTGATGGAGATGCCGCATATAAGAAAGGCGGACTGTCATTGACAGATGATATGCCATATCATGTCTTTCCTTCGGATGAATACAAGATTTATAAGGCAAAGCAGGCAGGAACGTTAAATTCCAGATATCCTAAAAATGATGAGGAACTGGTAGAGGCTGGTATCAGCTGGAAAGAGTATGTAGAAAATACATCTGACTGGGGAACTTATTATACAAAAATAAATGGTGAATATGTGCAGATAAGGAGATACTGGATTGGCAAGAGCAATGGAACGAATATCAGTGCACATAAAGGGATCCGTTTAATCTGGAGGATTGGCACCATGTCACCGGGTGAGGTAATTGAAAAGGAATTCAATGCTTACATTTATATGGATGATAAAGAGAATGAACAGACGGGAACCTTTACTTATACCAATAGTGCAACCGTAAACGGAATGAAGGATACAGTAACGGTAAAAGGGGAACCGGAAGGAAAAAAGGAGCTGGATCAGGCGGTAGATGTGCAGAAGAGTGTGTGGGCAATTCTGGATCAGTTCCATCAGTGGAAGACCAGCCAGTTAAAAGATAAGTCCATATTCTCTAAGAGTGTAAATGAAGGAAATTATCTCGGAAATTATGTGATTTACAATATTACAGTAACAAATACAGGAGAAGATCCGGTTCATATTGATACATTGGAAGATCATATGGCGGATGGTCTGGAATATGTTGGAATACGTCCGGGCCTGGGATATACGCTTCCGGTTCAGATTGAAAAGAGTTATAGTGAACCAATTAAGTCAAACGACTGGAACATGGCGCAGGTAACCAATATCGATGGCAGAAGTCTGGTAAGGGATGTTACCATTGCAATGACCAATGATGATAAGGAAAATCATATGGTTACCTTTACGATTGGAGACGATGGCAAAGGTTATGATTTGCCGGCAGGAAAGAATCTTTCATTCTTTGTGATGTGCAAGGTAAGTAAAGACGTGGAATTAGATGTTCCAATTACCAATACCGTGGATTTACTGGTAGATAAGGATGTGGAATATCGTGAGAATCCGAATGACATTACAATGAAAGGAACAAGGGATGATTCCAGACAGAATAACGGCACATCGGAAGATAAAGGAATTGTAGGAGAAAAGAGGGTTATTTCGTCATCTGTAACAATAACACCAAAGGATGTAATTGTTCCGGGAATTACCAAGAAAGCAGCGTCCTATATACCATCTGGTAAAAATGTGGAAGATGCTGTTGAATTGGAAGAGAAGGACAATATACAGCCGAATGTAACGACAAAGTGGCTGTTGGAGTTACGCAACGATGGAACCATTCCGATCTGCGATTATACAATTAAAGATTCTGTTCAGTCTCCGTTCCATATATTGTCGAAAGAAGAGGCAACTAATAAAACCCTTCACCTGGGACTTGACAAAAATGCTTTTGTACTGACCATTTATGATGAGGATGATAATGTACTTCATAAGTATGATTTGTCGGAAGAAGTATGGAAGCTGATACCGGATAATGCGGCCCACGAGTTTTCACTGTATCTGGAGGGAAAAGAATATCAGATTCCTGCAGGTGGAAAAGCGGAGTTTACGGTATATACCAGAAATACAGTATATGAGAACAGGATTTATGAAAATACTGCATATCTCCTGCCGGATGATCCGTTTGATGATAACAGTGTAAAAACGGGAGAACTGGTGACGGATGACAGTGGAAAATATATTGGAGTAAAAGCTTCTGATTGTGTTTATGCATTGGGTGATTACGGTTCATTCTCATGGAAAACGGTAGAGGAAACCGGTAATTCAGATAACCGGGGAAGCGGCTATCTTGGACTGGAAGGAAAGAATTACATTTATCTGGATGAAGATGGAAAAGATGTGATTTACACCAACAATATTGAAAATGTCAGCAATAACTCCTTTACACAGATGGTTATTGTAGACAGTATGCCACATATAAATGATACCGGAGTACTGAACCAGAAAGAAAAACGAGGCAGTGAATTCTCTGTTGCATATGCCGAAGGACTGGAACTCTGGGTAACTGAGGAGAGCGGCACAAAACGGCAGCTGGAAGAAGGCGTGGATTATTTTGTGGAATTTTCAAATCTGGTAAGCTTTACTGAAGCTGATATGTCGGGTACTTCAACAGAACAGTGGCATTCCTTCTGGCAGTCAGATGATGTGTCCTTCCGTATAAAGATGGCAGATACCTTTGCATTAAAGAAGGGCTGTATTCTTACCATGAAATATAATGGAGTAGTAGGAGAGAATGCAAACCCGGGTGAGACTGCATGGAACAGCTTCGCATACCAGTATACGGCAGAAGTAAACGGAAATGAAAAAACACTGCGGGCAGAGCCTCCGAAGGTCGGAGTAAAGATTTATAAGAAACCGGTAATTGAGAAAGACGTTCTGGATGCATATGGAAATGAACTTCCATATGATCAGATGAAAACCTTTACTTTTGTATTATATAAGGGTGATTCAATGGAGGAAGCTGATTATATTACAGAATTTGCCGTATGCCAGGGTGGATCGGTTGCATTGAAGACCATTACAGACCAGAATGGTAATAAAGCGTTGGAAGATGGTCAGGTCTACACGGTGAAAGAAAAACTGGTAAATGGTTATGAGTTAGTTGGAATAGGTCAGAAGGGTACAGAATTAAGCAAAGAAAATAAATATACCTTTACCTATTATGATAATCTTGATAGTATTTCGATTCAGGTTAAGAATCAGGAATACGGTTATGAACTTCCGGCAACAGGAGGAACAGGTACTACTGTTTATACTATAGGTGGTGCAGCAATTATGCTTATGTCATCCCTGTTGTATGGATACCGGATGAGACGGAAAAGAGAAAGGGGGGCAGGCATATAAAGCCCCCTTTTGAGGAAATCCGTTTCAGGTATCAAATATATTAAAAGGTCAAAGAAGGAGAAAGAAGATGAAAAAATTGAAAAAACTTTTTGCAGCAATGGTTGCAATGGTTATGGCATTTGCAATGGGTGTTACTGTTTATGCAGCAGACATTACAATTACAAATGGCGCAGCAGGTTCTGAATATGCGGCATACAGATTGCTGAATGCTACAGATGGTGGTGAAGGAAAATTTGCATACACATTAAATGATAAGTATGCAGCAGCATTGAAAGAAGTAACAGGAAAAACAGAAGATAAGGATGTAATTAATTACATTTCAGGATTAGATGCAGATGGTATTCGTGCATTTGCAGATGCAGTATTTGCAAAAATCAAGACATTAGAGCCGGAAGCAAAAACATCCAATGATAAATTTAGCGGTGTTGATCAGGGTTATTACCTGATTGCAGAAACAAAAACAGGTGATGAAGGTGATACCTATTCCCTTGTTATGTTAGACACAGCTGGAAATGACAGCGTAACTGTAACAACAAAGGAAGACAGACCGGAACTTGAAAAGAAAGTAAAAGAGAAAAATGACTCTACCGGTGCAGAAAGTGACTGGCAGGATGCAGCAGATTACGATATCGGAGATGATGTACCGTTCCAGTTAACCGGTACTGTAGATGCAAAATACGATAACTATGGAAGCTATTATTATGCATTCCATGATACCATGTCTGACGGACTTACTTTCAATGCAGATTCTGTAACTGTAACAGTGGACGGAACAGCAGTAACAACCGGCTATGAAGTAGTTACAGAAGATTTAGATGATAGCTGCACTTTTGAAGTTCGTTTTGCAGATTTAAAGAATATCAAAGCAGTAAAAGCTGGAAGTAAAGTAGTTGTAAATTACACCGCAAAACTGAATGAAAATGCAGTAATCGGTGAAGGTGGAAACACCAACGTATCCAAACTGGAATACAGCAACAATCCTTATGGGGATGGCACAGGTGTAACTCCGGAAGATAAAGTTATTGTATTTACATATAATTTAATTGCAAATAAGGTAGACGGTAACAATGCTCCTCTTGAGGGTGCAGGATTTACCCTTTACAAATTAGACAGCACTACAGGTGATTATGTTGCAGTTGGAAATGAGATTACAGGAGTAACAACCTTCTATTTCAAAGGTGTAGATGCAGGCCAGTATAAATTGGTTGAGACAACTGTTCCGGCAGGATACAATAAAGCAGATGATCTTGTATTTTCAGTAGAAGCAACCTATGATACAACATCAGATAATCCGGAATTAAAGACATTAGTAGTAAAGGATACTTCTGGAAAGGTTGTTTCAGAAGGAACAGAAGCAATCTTTACAGCAACTTTAAGAACAGGTGCTGTATCCACGGATGTACAGAACTTAAGTGGAACTGAACTTCCTGCAACCGGTGGTATCGGTACTAAGATTTTCTATACCGTAGGTGCGATTATCATGATTGTAGCAGCTGTATTGTTAATCGCAAGAAAACGTACTGCAAAAAACTAGAATTTTAAGATGAACGGCGGTAATTCACCGGGAATTTCCGGTGAACCGCCGGTTTATACACGAACGAGACTGGAAGAAAATTCCCGCTCGCTGGGACTTTGACAGCATTAGGGAGAAATCTATGAAGAGGACATTAAAGAAATTATTTAAGAAAGATAAACGGAATGTAATGTTAGTGTTTGTTTTTATCATAGGTCTCTCCGTGATGCTGTATCCGCCAATTAGTTCTTACTGGAATTCAAAAGTCCAGTCAAGAGCCGTTGCGTCTTATAGTAATGCCGTAAAATCACTGACAGAAGAAGAAAAAGACACAATGTTAAAAAAAGCTGATACCTACAATGAAAAATTAAAGGATGTGAACCGGCCATTTCTGAATTATGCAGAGGCTGGCGATTATAACAGCATTCTTGATATTTCCGGCACCGGCATCATGGGTTATGTTACAATTGAAAAGTTAGGTGTGGAACTCCCGATTTATCATGGAACTTCGGAAGGAGTATTACAGGTTGCAGCAGGCCATTTAGAGGGCAGTAGTTTGCCGGTTGGAGGAGAAGGCACACATAGTGTTCTTTCTGCACACAGAGGACTTCCGTCTGCAAGACTTTTTACAAATCTGGATAAAATGGAAGCAGGAGATACCTTTACCGTTACCGTATTGGATCGCAAACTGACTTATCAGGTGGATCAGATTAAAATTGTAGAACCACAGGAAATTAATAATCTTATAATTGAAGAGGGAAAAGATTATTGTACATTAATGACCTGCACTCCATATGGAATCAATTCTCATCGGCTGCTGGTAAGGGGTGAGCGGATTTCACAGGAGGAAAGCGGTAACTTTGTGACGGCAGATGGATATCTTGTCAATACTTCTGCAGTTGCAATTGTAGTTGCGATTATATTACTGTTCTGGATTTTACTGGGACTTTTGATTTGGCAGCGGTTTAGCTGGAAGAGGAAAAAGGAGTAGGGAATGAAACAGAAATGGAAGCAGAAATTACCTGGAATTCTGCTTGGACTGGTTTTCCTGGTCGGACTGGGAATCTTTGCATATCCGACTGTGGCAGAACAATGGAATAAATACCATCAGAGCAGGGCAATTGCCAGTTATGAAGAAACTGTTGCAGATATGGATGAAATAGACTATCAGAAGCTCTGGGAGATGGCAGAGGAATATAATTCCCAGATAGGTAATAATACCTTCGATGGGGATGCATTTTCGCAGGAAGAACAGAATATGAGAGGAAGTAAATACTGGTCCGTATTAAATCCGGGAGATAATGGGATTATGGGATATATTTCCATCCCGAAAATAGAACAGAGACTTCCGATTTATCATGGAACTTCGGAGGCAGTATTACAGATTGGCGCAGGTCATATGTCCGGAACCAGTCTTCCGGTTGGTGGTGAGGGAAAACATAGTGTACTGGCAGCACACCGCGGACTGCCAAGTGCGAAACTTTTTACCGATATTGACCAGCTTGTAGAAGGTGATAAATTCTATGTGCATGTACTGGATAAGGTGCTTGCATATGAAGTGGATCAGATTCTGCCGATGGTAGAAAAGGATGATACGGATACTTTGACAGAGGCAATGAAGAATGTCGAAGGGGAAGATTATGTAACACTTTTCACCTGCACCCCATATGGTGTAAACAGCCATAGACTGCTGGTGCGTGGTCACAGTGTCCCGTATAATGGAGAGGATGATGAGAAGGCAATAGCCAATGAATCTATGCTTCAGACGGTGAAAGATTATTATATGTTATATGCAATACTGGCAGTTGCAACAGCAATTCTGATTACAGTTTTGATAAAGATTATTCGAGATAGAAAAGTTTCAAGAGGTTCTAAGGAGGGTGGAAAATGAAAAAGTTAAAAATAAAGAAAGGGTATATTGCGGGATTACTGACGTTGTTTTTGGCAGCAGCAGGATTACATGTGGCATCTGCATATGCCACCAATGTAATAGATCCGGCAGAACCTTGTACTTTGACTTTATCTGTGCCGAAGGGCGAAGAATATACGGAAGAACTGAATGGGATGGAACTGCATGCTAAAATATATCAGGTAGCGACTATGGATGCAGCAGGAGAGTACAGCGAAACATCAGAATTTAAATCCCTCTCTTTAAAAGATGCGGTAAATGGAGATGTTACATGGGAAGAGATGACAGCGAAGGCAGCGGAGCTCGCTTCGGATAAAACCCCGGATACAGAATGCACGATTACGGATGGAACAGGAGAGAAAGAACTGAATTCTGGGATATATCTTGTTGTGGTTGAAACTGCGTCAACCGGTTTTTATGAGTATAATTTTAATCCAGGTCTGATTGCGTTGCCGGATAATCAGGCATTTCATTCTGCAGGCGCAGAAAACAAATGGATTTATGAGGTTACAGCAAATCTAAAACCGGAACGTTCTCCACGGTATGGAAGTCTTCTTATACAGAAAAATCTTGATAACTATAATGAGACAATGAAAGAGGTAACCTTTGTATTTTCGATAGAAGCAGTAGATGAAAATGGTAATACGGTATACAGTAATGTAGTATCGACCACACATTCATCGGCAGGAACGAAAGCGGCAATTGCAGATCATATTCCGGCAGGTGCAAAAGTTACTGTGACAGAGGTATATAGTGGGGCTGGTTATAGACTGGTAAGTGAGCCACAGCAGACAGCAGAAATCAGTGCGGATGAAATCGTAACAGTGGAGTTTGATAATACATATGACCACGGATTGAATCCGGGCTACGGAGTGACCAATCATTTCGATTATGATGAAGATGAGGGATGGCAGTGGACACAATTACCGGATAATAGTGTAAAGGAAGAATAAAGGAGGCTGGAATATAAGATGATGAAGAAAAAAACAAAAGTGTTCTGGCTGACTGCAGCAGCATTGGTATTCCTTGCAGGGGCAGCAGTGCCACCGGCAATGGCGTATTTTACAACTTATGTGGAAGCGGAAGGAGGATATCCGATTACACTTGGTAATGAAACTACAATAGAAGAAAAAGTTGAAAATATGGAGAAGCATATCGTACTTACAAATACAGGAGAAAGTGATTGCTTTGTCAGAGTAAAAGTATTCGCAGGAAGTCAGATTACATTAACTATGTCCGGATCGTCCTGGATTCAGGGCGAAGATGGCTATTGGTATTATAGTGATATTGTTCCGGTAAGTGGCAATACAGAAGAACTTTTAGCCAAAATAGCAATACCGGAGGAATATAAAGAGAGTTTTAATGTAGTGGTCGTTCAGGAGTGTACACCAGTTCTCTATGAAGAGGATGGAACACCATATGCAGACTGGAACCGGATTGCAGATACCAGGACAGATATAGGAACTGCAGATGCAAGGGAGGCTGGTGAAGAATGAGCCGATTGAAAAAAGTAATGAAGGGAAGAAAAGGAACCTTTTTATTATTGGGTGCTGCAGTACTTCTTCTGGCAGGAAGTGCAGTTGGAAGTGCGAGAGCAGCACTTACTTACTATAGTGAGAATTATACCGCACAGATGGAAATGTATGATATCGGAGTGACTCTGGTGGAAGAATCTGCCAAGGGTTCTAAGAATATCAGCAGCCGTGATTATGCAGGAAGTGATGATGCCTGGAAGCAAAATCAGGGAGCACTTCTTACAGATATGCTGGATGAGACCGATGGAAAGCTGGTAGCCGGAAGAAATTATAAGGAAGCACTTTCCGTAAAAAACAGTGGCAATATTGATGAATATGTCCGTGTGAGAATTTATAAGAGCTGGAAGAATGAGGATGGAAGCAAGGAAACAACACTTGCTCCGAGTTTGATTGAATTAAACCTGACCCAGAATGGCTGGATTGTGGATGAAAATGCATCTACGGAGGAGAGAACTGTTCTTTACTGGCCATCGGTATTGAAGGTGGGTGAGAGTACACCGGCATTTTCTGATACTTTAAAGATTGATAATTCTATTACGTCAAAGGTAACGGAGCATACAACGGAGGAAAATGGACTTAAGACCACTACTACAACATTTAATTATAATGGGGTTTCCTTTCATGTAGAGGCAGAAGTGGATGCCGTACAGACACACAATGCGCAGGATGCGATTAAGAGTGCCTGGGGAGTTGATGTTTCTGTTGATTCCAATGGAAATCTGACATTACTGCAGTAAGGAGGAGACTGAGATGAAGAGAAAATGGATTGGTATCATGGCAGCTCTGGCTCTGGTTGCAGCAGCCCCTGTTCAGGTACAGGCAGAAGAGTTCTCCGGCGGTGATGACTGGAACGTAACGTTTGATGGAGAAAAATTAAACAGCACATTTAAAAATGCAGATATTGATGATGCGATATATCAGCTTCAGCCGGGAGATACGGTAAATATCAGACTGGAGTTAAAGAATACCTATGATGGGGATACGCAGTGGTATATGACAAATCAGGTATTACAGAGCCTTGAGGATTCACAGAGTGTGGCTTCCGGAGGAGCGTATTCGTACATACTTTCTTTTACGGCTCCGGATGGAAGTAACCGTATTTTATACAGCAGTGAAAATGTAGGTGGAGATACGGTAGGAGAAAGTGGTGAAGGTCTTCACCAGGCAACCAATGCAATGAAAGATTATTTCTATCTGGATGAGCTTGCGAAAGGTGAAAAAGCAGAGATTGCACTAACCGTAAAGCTGGAAGGTGAGACACAGGGAAATACCTATCAGGATACCCTGGCAAAATTGCAGATGAATTTTGCGGTAGAATTATTATCCAGTGGTTCAACACCATTGTCGAATCATGTGGTTATTAAAACGGGTGACAATAATCAGGTGCTTCTTTTTTCGGCACTTGCTCTGGCGGCAGGACTTGTTTTAGTCGTCTTTTTTGTTGTGAGAGTGAAGAGGACACGAAAAGAAGATGAGGCAGCTGAAAATCGGTTGGAAAAGGAGGAGTAAGGGATGAAGAATAAAATAAAAGAAAGAATGGAACGTATTCTTCGCGGAAGTATTTTATTTACAACATTACTTACACTGGCATTTCCGGTACAGGCATGGGCAAAAGTTGGTGGAAATGAAACAGAATATACCTATACAGTAACGTTATGCTCTGGAAATCAGGGATATTTTTCAGATACGAATGGAATTACAGTAGACAATCATATAACAGGTTCTTCTTATCAGATTGAAAAGGAAAGCCAGGGAGAAAAAATAAAAATCAGTGGACTGAAATATGGTGACCGGGTTATGGTTCGGGCACAGTCCTGTATTCAGCTAAAGGAAGATGGAAAATATTATATTGGTGGAATCCGGGAGAGCGGAAGGGATAATAATACTGTTGGAAAATCTGCCTTTGTGGTAGAATCTGATCAGGAGTATGTAGCAGCATATGCAATTGCGGGAAATATGGTAGCATATACTGTGAATTATCAGGATGCCAATGGAAATGCACTTTCAGACAGTGAAACCTTCTATGGTGCAGTGGGTGACCAGCCGGTGGTGGCGTTTAAATATTTTGAAAATTATCGTCCGCAGGCATATAATCTGACGAAAACCTTAAACAGCAATGAAGCGGAAAACATTTTTACGTTTGTATACACGGCGGATACACAGAGTGCGGCAAACAGTGCAAATGCCGGAAATGATGCAAATGCGGCAAACAATGCAAATGCAGCAAACAATGCAAATGCAGCAAACAATGCAAATGCAGCAAACAATGCGAATGCAGCAGATGATGCCAATGCGGATAATAATCAAGGGGCAGATGGAAATGTAAATATTCCGGATGAAGAGACTCCGCAGGAACTGGTAAATCTTGATGATGAGGAAACTCCGTTAGCAGATATGCAGCAAAAGGTTGAGAAGACCAAAAGACCGGCAGGAAATATGCCATTGCTGATTGGTGTAGCATCAGTGGCAGTTGCAGGACTTGTGGCTCTTACTGCTTTTGCATTACGAAGAAAGAAAATGAATGTCAGAGCAGAGGCATTAACGAATGGGAAAAACAAAAAGAAAAAAGAGGACAATAGCCAGAATCTGTAGTATGATAGGAGTATCTCTTCTGATATTGGTGATTCTGATTTGCATACCATTGACATTACCAAGGCTTACAGGGTTTGATATTTATACAGTTGTAACCGGAAGCATGGAACCGGCGATTCCGGTAGGAAGTCTTATTTATGTCAGGGAAGAAGCACCGGCAGAACTTATGGAAGGTGAAGTTGTGGCATATCGGAGCGATACAGATGCGGGAATTATCATTACCCATCGTGTGGTGAAGAATCAGGTGGTGTCCGGTCAGCTGATTACCAAAGGAGATGCAAATGAAGCGGAGGATATTTCCCCGGTTTCCTATGCACAGGTAATTGGAAAAGTAACCCTGACCATTCCGGTATTAGGAGGGATATTTGCAGCTATGGTAACCTTTTACGGTAAAATTGTAATCGTCTCAGTTGTATTACTGGCGGCAATTTTATTATATATAGGTACAGATAGCAGGAATATACAGGAAAAGGAATAGGTGTGTTGTCATGCAGAGGCAGAAGAGCCGGCACAGTAAGAAATATTACCTGATAATATGGATGGCCGCAGGGATATTGTTGATGAGCGGTGCATTGGGAGGCTGTGGCGGAGAGAAGAATTCTCCGGATCAAAGCAGCAATGATATCGCAAAGGGAAATCGCGATGCGACAGCAAAAGTATTACATCCGGAGGCTTCCGGAGAAGTGACTTATGGGACAGATCAGATTGCTATTGATGCATCGCATGCATCCGATGGTTATGTGATGCTTAATTATACCGGAACCAATGAAAAAGTGAAATTCCAGATAGAGACACCGGAAGGGGAAGCATATACCTATCTGGTGACAAAGAATGGAACGTATATTGTATATCCGCTGACACAGGGAAGCGGTACTTACCAGTTGACTTTATATGAAGCTGCATCAGTAGAAGAAAATTTGTATGCAACAGCATTTACCCAGAGTATTGATGTTACCATTACGGATGAATTTGTCCCATTTCTGGCACCTAACTGCTATGTGGATTTTGATGAGAATTCCAAGGCGGTAAAGAAAGGGGAAGAACTGGCAGCAGGCTGCGGCAGTGACCTTGATGTAGTAACCAACATTTATCATTATGTAATTGAAAATATTACATATGATGAAGAAAAAGCAGAGAATGTTGCATATGGATATGTGCCGGATGTAGATGAAACACTTTCGTCCGGAAAAGGAATCTGTTTTGATTATGCAGCATTGATGGCAGCGATGCTTCGTTCGCAGAGAATTCCAACCAAACTTCAGGTAGGATATGCGGGTGAGGCTTATCATGCGTGGATCAGCTGTTATGTGGATGAGATAGGCTGGGTAGATAATATAATATCTTTTGATGGAAAGGACTGGTCTCTTATGGATCCGACCCTGGCAGCCAATAATGATGATGATACCGTAAAAGATTATATTGGCGATGGAAGCCGTTATATTATAAAGTACACATATTAAGAGAGGAAGAAAAGTATGGGAAAAAGTAAAAAACAGCAAAAGCTGTCAAATCTTGAATGTGCATCTTTTTGCAGCCAGATGACAATGGTTCTGCATGCAGGCTTTCCGGCAGTTGAGGGGGTGTCATTATTACTGGAAGATGCAAAGGATGTGCAGGAAAAGGCAATACTTCAGGTAATGTATGATGAAATGATAAATACAGGACTGTTATATCCGGCACTGGAAAAGACCGGTGTATTTCCGGATTATCTTCTTCAGATGGTTAAGATAGGAGAAGAAACAGGTACACTGGATGATGTTATGAATGGGCTGACTCACCATTACGAGCGTGAGGATGAGATCGAGAAGAGTATTAAAAGTGCACTTACATATCCTTTGATTATGGTTGCTATGATGATAGCTGTAATTGTGATACTTTTGACAAAAGTAATGCCGGTATTTGAACAGGTATTTCACCAGTTAGGCAGACAGATGACCGGATTTTCCGGTGGTATGCTGGCATTGGGAAAAACAATTTCGAATTATGCAATTGTATTCATTGCAATAGCGGCGGTAATCGTTGGAGTATTTGTTTATTTTGTAAAGAGCAGCAGAGGACGAAGAGCGTTTGCTGGTTTTAGCAGAAAAATGCACTTGTTTCATGGCTTATACGATAAAATCGCAGCATGCCGTTTCGCAGACAGCCTGTATCTGACTTTAAAGAGTGGACAAAATCCGCAAAAGGGACTGGAATTTGCAGACGAATTGATTGCAGATAAGAATTTTTCGAAGAAGATTAAGAAATGCAGCCAGAAAATGGAAGAGGGCGAGGATTTTGCAGCAGCAGTAGGCGGTGCCGGAATATTTGAGGGCTTGTATGAGAGGATGCTGGTGATTTCCGGGAAAACCGGAGAGACCGATGAAACATTAGAGACGATAGCAAGACAGTATGAAAGAGAAATTGATCAGAGAATGTCTTCTTATATTGCAATATTAGAACCGACACTTGTAATTATTTTGTCTGTTATTGTCGGAATGATACTGTTATCCGTGATTCTTCCGTTGATGGGAATTATGGCAGGACTGTAAGAAGGAGATGCATATGGAAGGATTTCGTCGAAAGAGGCTTTTTTTTCATGAAAAAAGGCATTCTGTCTGGGCAAAGATATTATTTACGGTGGCCATTTCCTGTTGTATTATTTTATTGACCTGCCATGGATTGAACCGATTGATGGCGGATAGTAAAGAGGAGGAAAAACGTTCTTTAGAAGAGGCTCTGCAGAGGGAAATCGTGCAGTGTTATGTGCTGGAAGGACATTACCCGGACAGTCTTTCGTATCTGGAAGAACAGTATGGTTTTTCCTATGATAAGGAGCAGTTTTTTGTGGACTACCAGCTGCTTGGAGCAAACATTATGCCGGATGTGACAGTAATTGAGCGCAAGAATTAGAGTGAAGAGGGATGAATATGGCAGAGAGTACCGCCAGAAAACATACAATTGATATATTATTTCCATGGGCATTGTTTGGGCTGCTGGCAATCTGCGGACTTCTGGTGCTTATCCTGGCAGCAGATATTTATCAGGATACGACGACTATGGCAGATGAAAATTATGAAAGCAGAACAGTATTGTCTTATCTTACGGAGAAGATTCATCAGAATGATAATGGGACAGTTACTATTGGTTCGGTAGATGGAACAGACAGTCTTATTATCCGTCAGGATTATGATGGAGAAGAATATTGCACCTATATTTTTGAAGAGGATGGCATGTTGAAAGAGCTTTTTGTCCGGTCCGGAACTGCTGTAAGTACAGCGGATGGAAAGGCAGTCATTCCGGTTGAAGATTTTAAGATGGAAGCTTTGGAAAATGGATTATTGCATTTTTCCTGTACGTCGGAAGATGGGAGAAAAATGGATACTGTGGTGGCTGTTGTCGGCAGAAGGCAGGAATAGAGGAAGGCATATGATAGAAGGGCAGGCAAGACGTTCCGGGGTATTTTTACTGGAACTTATGATATCGATTTTATTTTTCTGTATTGCTGCAGCGGTGGGATTGCAGCTATTTGTAAAATCCCATTGCATCAGTGAAGATGCAGGAAATATGAATATGGCAGTACATAAGGCTGCAGCGGCAGCAGAAGTATTCCGCTCCGGAACAGATATGGAAGATTATCTGAAGGAAGAGTATTCTTATTATGAGAAAGAGGATAATACATTTTTGGTATCCTTTGCTGCTGACTGGGAGAACTGTAAGACGAAAGATGCGGAATATACCCTGTGGATTACACTGGGTGAAGCGAAGCAGCGGATGGTCGGTCATTTTGCAGTAAAGCAGAAGGACGGGGAGAAAGATAAGATTATTTATGAAGTGGAACTAAAGAGAGTAATCAGTCAGAGAGAGGCGGCAGAAGATGAGTAAGAGTGCATTATACGAAGAAAAACGCAGACCGCGTATAGCCAGTCCTTTTGGATACTCTTTTTTGTTAGTGGTAGTATTGATTCTGACTTTTTTATTATTCGCAGTGTTGTCATTATCTTCGTCCCTGCGGGATTATAAATACAGTAAACGGGCGGCAGATAAGATGAGTGCCTATTATGAAGCATGTAACAAGGCAAATGATGTCTTAGCAGAGATAGATGCTATTCTGGAAGAATCCGAAAATAAAGAAATGGCGTTGCAGGAAATTTCCGGATTGCCGGAGGTGAAGGATGCAGCTGATACCATAAGCTTTTGTGTGCCGGAGACAGACACACAGGAGTTACGTGTAAAGCTTTCTATTACGGAAGAGACGGATGGAGAGACAGGAGAAATGCTGGAATGGAGCATATTAGAATGGAAAGAAACTGCTACTGATGTAAGACAGGAGGAAACAAGGCTTCCGTTGATGGAGCAGCAGAAATAAAGAGATTGGTGGGAAAATTATGGATGTAAAAGAAGTATTACGAAAAGCAGTAGAGGAACACGCATCGGATATATTTATTGTAGCCGGACTTCCGATATCATATCGTTCGAATAATGTAATTATAAAAGAAGAGGGAGAGCGGTTGATGCCTCCTGAGACAGAAAATTATTTAGAGCAGATATATGAACTGGCGGATCATCGTGATATTGACCGGTTGTTAAAGCATGGGGATGATGATTTCTCTTTTGCGGTGCAGGGACTGTCAAGATTCCGTGTCAGTGCTTATAAGCAAAGAGGTGCTTTATCAGCAGTGGTTCGTGTGATTACCTTTGATTTGCCGAAGCCGGAGGACATTGGAATTCCACAGAATATCATTGACCTTGGTCTGCAGCCAAAGGGAATGGTATTAGTAACAGGACCGGCAGGAAGTGGTAAGTCTACCACGTTAGCCTGCATGGTAGATGCACTGAACCGCCGGTGTGCCAAGCATATTATTACGTTAGAGGATCCGATTGAATATCTGCACAGCCATCAGCATGGAATTATCAGCCAGCGTGAAATAAATGTAGATACTGAAAATTATGTAACGGCATTGCGTGCATCCCTGCGGCAGAGTCCGGATGTGATCCTTCTTGGAGAAATGCGTGATTACGAGACGATTGGTGTTGCTATGACGGCAGCAGAGACAGGTCATCTTATTATATCCACCTTACATACCATAGGAGCGGCTAATACCATTGACCGTATCATTGATGTGTTCCCGGCAAATCAGCAGCGGCAGATTGCAGTACAGCTTTCCATGGTGCTGCAGGCGATTGTTTCCCAGCAGCTTGTGCCGGATGTGAATGGCAATGTGATCCCGGCATTTGAAATTATGACTGTGACACCGGCAATCCGCAATATGATTCGTGAGAATAAAGTGCCACAGATTGACGGCGTTGTATATTCCTCGAACCGGGAAGATATGATATCCATGGACAGCAGTCTTTTGAAATTGTATCAGGAAGGAAAGATTACAAAAGAGACAGCACTGGTTTATGCATCCAATCCGGAAATGTTACAGAAACGCTTATAAAAATAGCTTGACGAGGCATAGAGAACATGATACAATACAACAGTTGTGAATAGGCGATGGTCCTCTGTTGCAAATGAATGCATTAAGAACATCAAAATATACAGGAGGTCACAAAATGAACGCAAGTGAAATTATTAAGAACATTGAAGCAGAGCAGTTAAAGGCAGATGCACCAGAGTTTCGTGTAGGAGATACCGTTAAGGTTTATGCGAAAATCAAAGAGGGAAACCGTGAAAGAATTCAGGTTTTCGAAGGTGTTGTATTAAAGAAACAGGGCGGAAGCAACCGTGAGACATTTACCGTTCGTAAATTCTCTAATGGTGTTGGCGTAGAGAAGACCTGGCCATTACATTCTCCTAACGTAGAGAAGGTTGAAGTAGTAAGAGCTGGTAAAGTAAGAAGAGCTAAGCTGAATTACTTAAGAGGTCGTATCGGTAAGAAAGCAAAAGTAAAAGAGTTAGTAAAATAAGAATCTGTCAGAGGGACGTGCCAATGTGTATCGTCCCTCTTGTTGTATTTGCGCGAGTAGCGAGAGAAATCGCATGCTTGCATGCAGATTTGGCGAGCACCGCGATAACTCGAGAAACTCGCAAAGCGTGTTTCTCGTAGTTACCACGTATTCGTAAGAAGCTGCCGGTGGCAGTTTCTGTAGATAGATCGAATGATATTTAGGTAAGAAGGAGAACATAAGATTATGCGTAGAGGCAGCGTTCGTGGTCTGAATTTTGGCAGACGCAGAAAGAAAATAAATGTACCACTGCTGAAGGAAATCGGCACCTGGGTCATTGAGATTGCAATTGTCCTGGTGATTTCATTTGTATTTGTATATTTTATCGGACTTCGGACCACTGTGGTAGGACAGTCCATGAACCCTACGATAGAGAACGGAGAAGAGATTCTGGTTAATCGTTTTGTTTATAAACTGAAGAAACCAAAAGCAAATGATGTTATTGTATTTCTTCCAAATGGAAATGAAAAGTCGCATTATTATGTAAAACGTGTCATTGGGGTGCCGGGAGATAAGATACAGATAAAGAATGGAGCAGTCTATGTAAATGGAGAGCTGTTTGATGAAAAAGTAGATACAGCTGCCATTGAAGATGCAGGACTGGCATCCGAAGAGATTACGGTAGGGGAAGATGAGTATTTTGTATTGGGAGATAACCGCAACAGTAGTGAGGACAGCCGTTATGCCAATATTGGAAATATAAAACGGGAATATATTGTAGGAAAAGCATGGTTCCGGATTTCTCCGCTCCGGAAAATCGGTTTTATCAAATAGAAGAACAGTAAGGGAAGAGAGGAAAATAAGATGCAGTTTCAATGGTATCCGGGACATATGACGAAAGCAAAACGTCAGATGCAGGAAGATATAAAACTGGTAGATTTAGTAATAGAGCTGGTGGATGCAAGAATTCCGGTGAGCAGCAGAAATCCGGATATAGATACCCTGGGAAAAGGAAAAGCCCGTCTGATTTTGTTGAACAAATCTGACCTTGCAGATGAAAGAAAAAATGAAGGCTGGACAGAGTTTTTTAAGAAAAAGGGCTATTATGTAGTACGCATGGATGCCAGAAATAAAGGAAGCATGAAGCAGGTGTCTGCAATTATAGCAGAAGCCTGCAAGGAAAAGACGGAGCGTGATTTACGAAGAGGAATCAAGAACCGTCCGGTGCGGGCTATGGTAGTGGGAATCCCGAATGTGGGAAAATCCACCTTTATCAATACTTTTGCAGGAAAAGCCTGCGCCAAGACCGGAAATAAGCCGGGTGTAACCAAGGGCAAGCAGTGGATTCGCCTGAATAAGAATGTAGAACTTTTGGATACACCGGGTATTTTATGGCCAAAGTTTGAAGACCAGAGCGTTGGGTTAAGACTGGCACTGATAGGTTCTATCAAAGATGATATTTTAAATATTGATGAACTTTCACTGGAACTGATTCAGATTCTGCGGGAAGAGTATCCGGGTGTATTAAAGGAAAGATATGGAATGGAAGAAGAGGGAACACCGGCAGAGATGTTGGAGAAAATTGCCTTAAACCGTGGCTGTATCAAAAAAGGAAATGAAGTAGATTATGCTAAAGCCGCTGCACTGGTGCTGGATGAATTCCGTACTGGAAAGCTCGGTAAAATTTCACTTGAAAAACCGGAAGTGGAAGCATAAGATAAAAATAAGAACAGGAATCAAAAAGAGTTGGAGCAAGACGGAGATATGAAGGAAGAAGAACACGGCAAAAGAGGAAAGGCGGTAAGGGAAAGTGTCAGTTTCATACTATATCTCATTGTGATTGTGGTACTGACATTTTTGATGATACGTTATGTTGGACAGCGGACCAGAGTGGATGGTTCGTCCATGGAAAATACCCTTACCAATGGAGATAATCTGATTGTAGATAAGATATCCTATCGGTTTCATGAACCGGAACGTTTTGATATTATTGTATTTCCGTATCAGTATAAGGAAGACACTTATTTTATCAAACGGATTATCGGAATGCCGGGAGAAACGGTACAGATTACCGATAAGGGAGAGATATTGATTAACGGAGAAGAACTGGTAGAATCTTATGGAAGAGAGGTTATTAAAGACCCGGGACTTGCATCAGACCCGATTACATTAGGTGAGGATGAATATTTTGTGATGGGAGATAACCGCAATTACAGCAAGGACAGCAGGTTCCCGGATGTTGGAAATATCAAGCGGGCGGATATCATAGGAAAAGCATGGCTTAGAATCTATCCATTTGATAAAATTGGATTTATCCGGCATCAGTAATAAAAACGAAAGAGCAGTCAGAGGATAAAGTGATTATGGCAGAAGAGAAGAAAATCGGAGCAATCAAAGAAGAGTTACAGGCAGCAGAAGACAGTATGCTGCCTGATTTTATAGCAAGATATGAAAAAGATGAACGAAGCGGCGTAAAGACCCTTGTGGAAAAAGCACGAAAGCGGATACAGAAGCTTGAGACAGAGTATGCCCGGATTGAAAATCTGAAAAAGTATGAAAAAGAATATGCGGATGCCGGTTATATCTGCGGTATAGATGAAGTGGGAAGAGGTCCGCTGGCGGGGCCGGTTGTGGCAGGAGCTGTGATTCTGCCAAAGGATTGTGACATTTTATATATCAATGATTCCAAGAAACTCAGTGCATCCATGCGTGAAAAACTCTATGATGAAATTATGGAGAAGGCAGTGGCAACAGGAATTGGAATGGCAGGTCCGGGGCGGATTGATGAAATTAATATTTTGCAGGCTACTTATGAAGCTATGCGGCAGGCTATAACGAATTTGAAAGTAAAACCCGATATATTATTAAATGATGCGGTGACAATACCGGGAGTAGATATCCGTCAGGTTCCGATTATCAAAGGAGATGCAAAGAGCATTTCCATTGGAGCAGCCAGTATCATTGCAAAGGTAACAAGGGATCGCATGATGGAAGAATATGCGAAAATTATGCCGGAATATGGATTTGCGGATAACAAGGGTTATGGCTCCGCAGCCCATATTGCAGCAATCAAAGAATATGGACCAACACCAATTCACCGGAGAACCTTTATTAAGAATTTTTACAGTGAATAATTCCAAAGAAATTGGCGATGCAGAGTGGAGTGATTGATATGCAGATTTCAGACATGTTAGCACAATACAACAGAAGTTCGGCTACCGGAGCTACAGCAACAGCCCCGCAGCAGGGGGTTCAGCAGCTGGTATCAGCCGTACGGGAAATGACGGTAGGAAATGTATTTGAAGGAACCGTAAATGATATCAAAAACGGAACGGTTACGCTTGGACTGGCAAATGGCCAGACTGTTCAGGCGAGAATAGCAGCAGGCGTACAGTTAGCCGTTGGTCAGGCGATGTTTTTCCAGGTGAAATCCAATGATGGAACTACCGTTGAAATTCGACCTTATACCAATGGAAATCTCAATAATCCGACGTTGTTAAAGGCACTGGATGCAGCAGGCATTCCGGCAGAACCAAGAATGATAGATATGGTCAATTCCATGATGGAAGAGCAGATGTCCATTGGCAGGGAAAGCCTGATGGATATGGCACGCAGTATTTCTGCGTATCCGGATGCGGATATTAAGTCACTGGTATTGATGCATAAGCTTGACATTCCGATGTCAGAAGAATTTATCCGGCAGTTTGAAAATTATAAATCTGATCAGGCGGCAATCACTTCACAGTTTGATGATGTCTTGGAAAGCATCGGAAAATTATATCAGAACGAAAACCTTTCCGAGACAGAGGCATTGGAACTGGGAAGCCGAATCTATCAGGTGTTGAAGCAGGATGGTTCTTTGGATATGTCTGTAATTGTAAAAGAGGGAGTACAGAAAGGAAGCTGGAGTCCGGTGGAACTTCAGGAAGGAGCCATACTGGAAGGAGCGTCAGAATTTGCTGCCACAGAAATCACAGGAACGGAATTAGCAGAAGCTGAAACGATAGCAGGATCCATAGAAGAAACATTAGATGGCGTGCAGTATTATGCCAGGGGCAGTGTCGGTGCATTGTTTACAGAGGGGCAGATGAAGGATTTTTCAAATCTTCTGAAAGAATTTCCACAGCTTGCAGGCAGTAAATTATTTACCGCAGAGGGGGCTTTAAATGGAAATCTTTCTACGGGTGCATTTCTAAAAGAACTGCATCAGGCACTGGATGAGATAATGGGTTTAACCGGAGGTTCTGCAAAGAAACTGTTTTCCAGTAAAGAGTATCAGAAAGTGCTGGAATATGAGGTAAAACAGCAGTGGACACTAAAACCGGAAGAAATCAAAGGGGATGCTGTCAAGCATCTTTATGAGAAGATGGAAAATCAGATGCAGAAGATGCAGGAGCTGGTGCAGGAATCCGGTCAGAGCAATACTTCCCTTGCGAAAGCAGTAAGTAATCTGCAGGGGAATATTGAATTTATGAATCAGATTAATAATGCCTATCATTATGTGCAGATTCCCCTTCGGATGTCAAATCAGAATGCCCATGGAGATTTATTTGTCTATACTAATAAGAGTGGTGTGGACAGACCGGATGGCGAACTGAGTGCCTTTTTACATCTTGATATGGATAACCTTGGTGCAACGGATGTGTCTGTGCGGATGAAGGATAGAAAGGTGCATACGAATTTTTATCTGGAGGATGAGAAATCCTATGATTTAATCGAAGAACATATGGCTGAGCTGATGCAGCGGCTGCAGGAGAAAGGATATTCCTGTACGGTACAGGTGGAGAACCAGTCCGGAAAGAAAAATCTGGTTGAAGATTTTATGCAGCAGGAGCATCCGTCAGCCGGAATCCTGCATCGGTATTCCTTTGATATGAGGGCGTAATTTATGAAAAATGGAATCTGGCATCCGGCAGACTTTGATGGGAAAAATGCCGGAGAAGCTAAAACAAAAGAAAAAGAGAAAACAAAAGAAAAAACAGCAGTTGCCATCGCATATGAGCCGGGAGAGAGGGCACCAAAGATACTGGCAACCGGTAAGGGGTATCTTGCGGATAAAATTATTGAGAAAGCCAAAGAGGAAGACGTTCCGCTGTATCAGGATAATCAGCTGGCAAATACCTTATCCAGGCTTGAAATTGGAGATATGATTCCGCCGGAATTATATGAAGTAGTGGCAGAGATACTTGTCTTTGTCGATGATATGGATAAGCTGCGCAGTAAATTGGAATAAAAATAGCTGTAACGGCAAACGGGATAGTGGAAATCCAAATAGCAGGAATAACAGAAAGGGGAGCAGGGATGGAAAATAAACGCAGCATGGGCAGTGAGTATGAAAAAAAGGCGGCAGAGTATTTAAAGGCATCCGGCTGCAGCATCTGTGAGATGAATTACCGCTGCAGGTTCGGAGAAATTGATATGATTGCAAGAGATGGAAAATATCTTGTTTTTGCAGAAGTAAAATACCGCAGTGATACCGGAAAGGGACTTCCACAGGAAGCGGTAGATTACCGCAAACAAAGGAAAATATCAAGAGTGGCAGATTATTACCTGATGTGTAAACATATGATGGGACTGCCCTGCAGGTTTGATGTGATTGCAATATTAGGAGAGGACATACAGTGGCTGAAGGATGCTTTCCCCTATATAGAGCCTTATTAGTGACAGATGAGACTTGATACAGGAAAAAGAATGCTGGAGAATTGAACCAGTTACAGCATGGAATCCGTTACAGCATGGAGTTGGAACTGGAAAAATAAGAACAGGAAAAGAAAAATGACAGAATTTCAGATAAAAGAGGATGGACGAACCATGATACCGTCCGTATTTTCCCATGCGGGGAAAAAAGAATTAGTGTTACTGCAGTATCCACAGTTGCAGGCACTTGATATGGTAAAACACTGCTTTACCACAAGAATGGGTGGAGTAAGTAAGAATGAATTTTCTTCGCTGGATTTAAGCTTTAACCGTGGAGATGACATAGAGGCAGTAAAGGAAAATTTCCGCAGGGTAGCTGAGGCAATGGAAGTTCCAGCAGGGCAGGTTGTCTGCTCTGACCAGACCCATACCACCAATGTAAGAAAAGTAACAGCAGAGGATGCAGGAAGCGGACTGACAAAGGAACGGCCGTATCATGATGTGGATGGATTGATTACCGATGTGCCGGGGCTGATGCTTGCAACCTTTTATGCAGACTGTGTGCCGCTTTACTTTGTGGATACAAAGCATAGGGCAATCGGACTGAGCCATTCCGGCTGGAGGGGCACGGTTAACAGAATGGGAAGAGCCACGCTGAAAGCAATGGCAGAAGCATATGGAACAGTACCGGAGGATGTATGGTGTGCGATAGGCCCATCTATCTGCCAGGACTGTTATGAAGTAAGTGAAGATGTGGCACTGGAATTTGAGCAGGAGTTTTCCGGTCATGGCAGTGAAATTATGTACCGGAAAGAAAATGGAAAGTATCAGTTAAATCTCTGGAAAGCCAATGAAAGAGTGCTTTTAGATGCGGGAATCCTGCCGGAAAAACTAATCTTACCGAATGTGTGTACCTGCTGTAACAGTGAACTGTTATTTTCGCATAGAGCAAGCCATGGAAGAAGAGGAAATCTTGGGGCATTTTTGTGCATTAAATAGAAAAATGTCAAAAAATGAAAAATTTTTTTGTTCACAAAGCAAACATGTGATATAATTAGGATAAATAATTTAGGAGGGCAGAAATATGCAGTTGAATGAGATATTTAATGCAGAAGATATAGAGGTACTTTTTGCACAATGGGAAAACGTAACAGGAGTAAAACCATTACTTCTGGATTCTGATGGAAGTGTAGCAATCGGGGAAGGTGAAGCATCTGAATACAGAGATGTGATCAAAGCCGGAATTGAAATTGCTGGATATCTTTCTTATGCGAAGAAGGAAGACGCAGAGGATGAAAACGAAGCTAAATCTAAGATAGCAGCTCTGACTATCGTTCTGACACAGCTTGCAGCATCTGAAGAGAAGAGAATGGATGAAGAGAAGAAGAATTCTGATATTCATGAGAATGTACAGAAGACCTCAGAATACATCCAGAAGATTAATGATATTACCAAACAGCTGGACAAGATTGAAAAGAACCAGAAGATTCTTGCATTAAACGCTTCTATTGAGGCTGCTCGTGCAGGAGAGGCTGGAAAAGGATTCGCAATTGTTGCAACCAATGTATCTGCACTGGCAACAGACTTTGGTAATAACAACCGCGAAATCAAAGATGAATTACAGAAGTTAAATGAAGTAATTGCAGCAATTGAAAAATGTGAATAATATTTCCTGATGAAAGGAAGATAGAATCGTGTAAAAAGACGGAATCAGTGCAAACTGGTTTCGTTTTTTTGCTTTACAGGAAATTGCTTTTCTGTAAAGTAAAAAACGCTCCGCGAGCAGCATTAAGGAATTATTAATAAAATCATACAGATATTTTTCTTGTGTCTCATCTGCTGGGATGTTATAGTGTGCGTATCAATTGAAGTAATACGGATAATACACCTACGATATTCCAAAAGGAGGAAGCGAAGTGATACAGCTTAATTACAGGGATGCAAAGCCTATTTACGAACAGATTAAAGATGGAATGCGTCATCTTGTGATTTCCAATGCATTGACAGCGGATGAAAAACTGCCATCTGTGCGTGAACTGGCAGCAACACTGGCAATTAATCCGAATACCATCCAGCGGGCATACCGGGATCTGGAGAAAGAAGGATATGTCTATACCATTTCCGGGAAAGGCACATTTGTGGCTGCCCAGAAGCATGTAAAGGATGCAAGAACTGTGGAATTAAAAGGACATTTTGATGAAATCGTATCAGAATTACTGTATCTGGCAGTAGAGCCGGAGCAGTTAAAACATCGGATAACGGAACTGGAAGGAGGAGAATATATTCATGATACGGGTAAATAATGTAGTGAAGACATTTGGAGATTTCCGGGCGTTAGACGGTGTAAACCTGCATGTAAAGGATGGAGCAATTTATGGACTGGTAGAACCAAACGGAGCCGGGAAATCTACGATAATAAGACATATTACCGGAATCTATAAGCCGGATGCCGGCGAAATAGAAATAGCCGGGATGCCGGTGTATGAGAATCCTCAGGCAAAGGCCAGATTTGCATATATTCCGGATGATCTTTTCTATTTCCAGCAGGCAGATGTCATGGAAATGAAACGCTTTTATAAGGGAATCTATAAAACTTTTGATGAAGATTTGTTTTTCCGGATCCGGGATGCGTTTTCGAATATTGATCCGAAGATGTCTATCCGGAGAATGTCGAAAGGCATGCAGAAGCAGGCGGCTTTCTGGCTGGCAATCAGCTGCAGACCGGAGCTTATGATTTTAGATGAGCCGGTAGATGGACTAGACCCGGTAATGAGAAGGCAGATCTGGAGCATTATCATGTCTGATGTGGCAGAACATGGAACTACGGTGTTAGTATCTTCCCATAACTTAAGAGAGCTGGAGGATGTCTGTGACCATGTGGGCATTATGCATCATGGAAAAGTAATGCTGGAACGTTCCTTAAGCGAACTGCAGGGAAGTGTCTGTAAGATTCAGGTGGCATATCAGGAAAGAATGCCGAAGCTTCCGGCTGATTTTGAAGTGTTACATATGTCCAGTACAGGAAGGGTATATACCATGATTGTAAAAGGCAATCCCAAAGAGGCAAAGCTGCGGTTAGAACAGACTTCGCCGATGCTGATTGATGTGCTGCCTCTGACATTGGAAGAAATTTTTATTTACGAATTAGGAGGTGCGGATTATGCGGTCAAAGACATCTTACTTTAATAAGACGGTATTTTGGAAAAATATTACGCATTTCTGGCCTGTCTGGTTGATTTATACGATATTGCTGCTATGTATGGTTCCTCTGCGGCTGTTAGTGAATTCCGGGATTTCTTATGAAGGTTATTCAGCACAGGAAATTAAAGAAATAAAAATGAATAATTTTATGCAGATTCTGTTTTCGGATGGAAGCGGTGCGCTTATTGCACTCCTTAGTCTGGCAATTGGAATTATTGTAGCAATGGCAGTATTTTATTATCTTTATAATAACAGAAGCTCACATCTGTTTCATTCACTGCCATTGAAAAGAACAGAACTTTTTATCAGTAATTTCCTGTCAGGATTCTGCATGATTGTGGTTCCTGTACTATTGGCGTTTATTATTGGAACAGTATGCTGCATTATGCAGGGAATTACAAGTCTGCAGTATCTGCTGGCGTGGGCACTGATGCTGACGGGAGAGGGCTTTTTCTTCTACAGTATGGCAATTTTCGTTGGCATGTTTACCGGTCAGTTATTGGCAATGCCGGTATTTACGATTATTCTGAACGTATTATATATAGGATGCCGCTATGTGATTACATGTATGATTAGTACAATTGGCTATGGTATGGCGAATTCTTATGCTGACCGTATGAATAGTATTTTATCACCGGTGATATATCTTTCAAATAAGGTGGGAGTAGAGTATGACTATTTAGAGGACAGGATAGAATACCATATGTTTGGCCTTTCGGTTGTAGGGATCTATGTGCTGGTGGGAGTGGTGCTGATAGTAATATCCTGCATGCTTTATCAGAAACGTAAACTGGAAACCACGGGAGATGTGCTTACAATTCCGGCAACCCGCCCGGTGTTCCGCTGGGGAATGGCTTTTTGTGTGGCTTTTCTTACTGCAATTCTGCTGAGCGGACTGTTTGGCGTGCTGGTACATACATCACTGGGCAATTTCCTGATGGTTTTATTTACAACATTGATTGCAGGTTTTCTGGCATTTTTCATTGCGGAAATGATTTTGACGAAGAAGCTGCGTGTAGTGACCAAAAAGAGATTATTAGAATGCGGCGTCATGTTAGGAATTTCAGTCGTATTTCTTTTTTGCATCAAATGGAATGCTTTCGGACTGGAAAATAAAATCCCGGATAAGAAGGAAATTGTCGCAGCAAATATTAACTGCTATTTTGATATAGAAGAAAATTCAGAAAGCGGAATTGATGAAATTATGAGTATTCATCAGCAGATTATTGATTCAAAGAAGGAATTTCAGGCATATCAGGGCTCGTCTGATTTAGATAAGGCATTGCAGTGGGTGGAGATTGATTATCAGCTTGCGGACGGAAGCGTTATGGTAAGAAGCTATGATGTACCGGCTGCTAAAAATTATTATGAAAATGCAGATTCGGTTGTTTCAAGAATTTATGCTATGTCTATGGATCCAGAGAATTATCTCAAGGGGAATCTGATGGTGAATTATGATGATCCGAATAATCATATTATTTCAATGGAGTTTGATGCCTATGACCAGAATTTGGAATATGACAGCATTAATATAAATGATGAGCGGGCACAGGAAATATATGATGCTTATCTTAAGGACATCCGGGCAGGACATATTTATCTGAATACAGTAAATGATAACTACTATAAACATACGTATATCAATGGACTGTATCTGCATGTCTATAACAGTCAGGGAATCCAGCTTACCAGGAGAGAACAACGGATGTGGGGAATGGAAAACAGTAAAGATTATTATTTCAATTTGAATTTGAATGATCGTTGTGTATACACGATTAACAAACTGCTGGAGTTACATATCATTGAGTCAGAGGATGAACTGATGACATTACAGGAAATGGAAGACAGAAGCATGAGCATGGAGCAGGAATAAGTGGAAGGGTGGAATAACTGTTGTTATTCTGCCCTTTTTATTGTAAACTAGAGAGGTATTATAATATAGAAAGATTGAGAAAATAATTTATGCATACAAAGAAACATGTCATCAGTGGAGTAAAACCGGACAGTATTGCCATGGAGCTTGAGCTTGAGCCGGGAGACGAACTGATTTCCATTAATGGCAAAGAAATAGAAGATGTATTTGACTACCAGTTCCTGACAGAGGACGAGTATCTTCTGGTGGTAGTAAGAAAGAATAATGGCGAAGAGTGGGAACTGGAAATTGAAAAAGATTATGATGAAGACCTTGGAATCGAATTTGAAAATGGGCTGATGGACGATTACAAATCCTGTTCCAATAAGTGTATGTTCTGTTTTATTGACCAGATGCCGCCGGGCATGCGTGAGACACTTTATTTTAAAGATGATGATTCCAGACTTTCCTTCTTACAGGGGAATTATGTAACGCTGACCAATATGAAGGATAAGGATATTGAACGTATCATATACTACAATCTTGGACCGATTAATGTGTCGGTGCATACCACGAATCCGAAGCTTCGCTGTACCATGTTGCACAACCGTTTCGCTGGAGAAGCCTTAAAGAAAATCAAACGCTTATCAGATGCCGGAATTGAAATGAATGGACAGGTTGTACTCTGCAAGGGCGTCAATGATGGCGAAGAGTTAGAGCGGACCATCCGTGATCTGACAGAATACATTCCAAATATGCAGAGCCTTTCTATTGTACCGGTCGGCCTGACAAAATACCGGGAGGGCTTATATCCTTTGGAAGCTTTTGAAAAAGAGGATGCAGGAAAAGTCTTAGAGCAGATTCACCGCTGGCAGGATTATTGCATGGAGCATTTCGGTACACACTTTGTGCATGGAGGAGACGAGTGGTATCTTCTGGCAGAGCAGCCTCTTCCGTCTGCAGAAAACTATGATGGGTATATCCAGCTGGAAAATGGCGTGGGAATGATTACACTGCTGCGGGATGAATTCCGGGAGGCACTTGCAGCAGAAAAAGGTGATGCCAATCTGAAAAGGACAGTTACGCTGGTAACCGGAAAGCTGGCAGGACCGATTTTGGAGGAACTGACAGGAGAAATGAAGGAGAAGTTTCCAAATGTAAAGATACGGGTCCGCGTGATCCGAAACGATTTCTTCGGAGAACGGATTACCGTTGCAGGACTTCTGACCGGACAGGATATTATCGCACAGCTTAAGGACGAAGATTTGGGAGATGAGATACTGCTGCCATGCAATGTATTGCGTATGGGAGAGGATGTTTTCTTAGATGACATCACATTGACGGAGCTGAAAAGAACTTTACAAGTACAGGCAGATATTGTAAAATCAAGCGGGCAGGATTTGCTGAATGCAGTCCTTGGAAGGAGACAGAATGAGTAAACCAGTAGTAGCTATTGTAGGCAGACCAAACGTAGGAAAATCAACACTTTTTAACGTGTTGGCAGGTGAAAGAATTTCTATCGTACAGGATACTCCGGGTGTAACCCGTGACCGTATATATGCCGAAGTATCCTGGCTTGACTATAACTTTACCTTAATTGATACCGGCGGTATTGAGCCGGACAGCGGAGATATTATTTTATCCCAGATGCGGGAGCAGGCACAGATAGCCATTGATACCGCAGATGTCATTATTTTTATTACGGATGTAAGACAGGGGCTTGTAGATGCAGACCAGAAAGTAGCTGACATGCTGCGCCGTTCCAAGAAGCCAATTATTCTTGCAGTAAATAAAGTAGATGATTTTAAAAAATATATGCCGGATGTTTATGAATTTTATAATCTTGGAATTGGTGACCCGGTTCCGGTATCTGCAGCATCCAGACTTGGAATCGGTGATTTGTTAGATGAAGTGGCAAAGCATTTTACCCAGGAAATGTTAGAAGAAACAGAAGATGACAGACCGCGTATTGCCATTGTAGGTAAGCCGAACGTAGGTAAGTCATCACTGATTAACAAGCTGACGGGTGAAAACCGTGTGATTGTTTCTGATATTGCCGGAACTACAAGAGATGCCATTGATACCGATATAAAATATAATGGCAGAGAATATGTATTTATTGATACGGCAGGACTCCGGAGAAAGAATAAGATTAAAGAAGAATTAGAGCGTTACAGTATCATCCGGGCAGTAACAGCAGTGGAACGTGCAGATGTGGTCATTATTGTAATTGATGCTACAGAAGGCGTAACGGAGCAGGATGCCAAGATTGCTGGAATTGCCCATGAAAGAGGCAAAGGAATTATCATTGCAGTGAATAAATGGGATGCCATTGAAAAGGATGATAAGACCATTTACAAGCATACAGAGAAAATCCGTCAGATTTTAAGCTTCATGCCATATGCAGAGATTTTATTTATTTCAGCCAAGACCGGACAGCGTACCGGCAGGATTTTTGAGACCATTGATGTAGTGCTTGAAAATAACAGCATGCGTGTGGCAACCGGTGTATTAAATGAGATTATGGCAGAGGCAGTTGCCATGCAGCAGCCACCAACGGATAAGGGAAAACGCTTAAAATTATATTATATTACACAGGCAGCGGTAAAACCGCCAACTTTTGTTATCTTTGTAAATGACAAGAACCTGATGCATTTTTCCTATACAAGATATCTGGAAAATAAGATTCGGGAAGCATTTGGCTTTAAGGGTACTTCCCTGAAATTCATTATAAGGGAAAGAAAGGAAGATTAATAAAATGTTATTCGGACGTGTAATATCAGTAGGAATCGGATATTTATGCGGTATGTTCTTATCCGGCTTCTTATATGGAAAGAAAGAAAATGTGGATTTACGTAAGGTGGGCAGTGGAAATGTAGGAACTACCAACACCATGCGTAACCTCGGCGTGAAGGCAGGCATTCTTACCTTGATCGGTGATGTGTGCAAGGTATTTATGGCAATGGTCATTGTATGGCTCATTTTCCGGAACCGTTATCCGGACAGTGTGAAGGTCTTAGAGCTTTATGCTGGTGTGGGCTGCATCTTAGGTCACGATTTCCCGGCTTATATGAAATTTAAAGGCGGAAAGGGAATTGCCTGTACCGGTGGTCTTCTGATTGGCTTCTGTCCGCTGGCAGTGCCAATAAGCCTTGGAATTTTTATTCTTGTGGTAGCAATCACACGGTATGTTTCCTTGGGTTCCATACTTGGTGTAATCAGTCTTGAAATACAGATTATCGTATTCGGACAGATGGGACTGCTTTCCGTACCGGAGCAGTATCTGACGGAGGTGTATATTGTATTCGGTTTTGTGGCGGGACTGGCAATCATTTTACATCATGCCAACATCGGAAGACTTCTTAAGGGAACCGAGAACAAATTCAGTTTCCATTCAAAGAAACAGGAAGCATAGGAAAGGAAAAAACAAATGTCTGATATCAGTATCATTGGAGCCGGAAGCTGGGGAACTGCTTTATCGGTGGTATTACATAAAAACGGTCATAAGATTACAATCTGGTCTGCACTTGCACCGGAAATTGAAATGTTAAAGGAAAAGCATGAGCAGGCAGAAAAACTTCCGGGCGTTATTTTACCGGATGATATTATGTTCACAACAGATTTAAAAGAAGCAATCGAGGGAAAAGACATGCTCGTCTTAGCAGTGCCTTCTCCATTTACCAGAAGCACAGCAAAAGCAATGAGCCCGTTCGTAGCAGAGGGACAGCTTATTGTCAGCGTGGCAAAGGGAATTGAAGAGAATACGTTAATGACTTTATCTGAAATCATTATGGAAGAGATTCCACAATGTGAGGTGGCGGTTTTATGCGGACCAAGCCATGCGGAAGAAGTAGGAAAAGAAATCCCGACCAGCCTGGTAGCAGGAGCAAAGAAGCGTGCCACAGCAGAACTGGTTCAGAATACTTTTATGAGCGAAGTACTGCGTGTCTATACCAGTCCGGATGTACTGGGTATGGAAATCGGAGCGTCCTTAAAGAATGTCATTGCACTGGCGGCCGGCATGGCAGACGGACTAGGTTATGGAGATAATACCAAGGCAGCACTCATTACCCGTGGAATTTCCGAGATGGGAAGACTTGCTATTGCCATGGGAGCAAAATATGAGACCTTAAGCGGACTGACCGGAATGGGTGATTTAATCGTAACCTGTGCCAGCAAGCACAGCAGAAACCGTCGTGCCGGATATCTGATGGGACAGGGATATACCATGCAGCAGGCAATGGATGAAGTAAAGATGGTAGTTGAGGGTGTCTATTCTGCCAAAGCAGCAATTGCTTTAGCAAAGAAATATCATGTAGATATGCCGATTATTGAACAGGTCAATGAAGTATTGTTTGAAGATAAACCTGCGAAAGAAGCAGTAAAAGAACTGATGCTCAGAGATAAAAAAGTAGAGCATGACGACCTGGAATGGCAGTAGGAGAAAAGGAGTTTTTAGCAGAATGGAAAAGATTCGTATCAAATATTTTACAGATAAAATCGAAAAGCTTACATATATCGATGGCAAATCCGACTGGATTGATCTTCGTGCATCCGAAGAAGTCGAAATGAAAGCAGGAGAATTTAAACTGATTCCTCTTGGTGTGGCAATGGAGCTGCCAAAGGGATATGAAGCACACATTATGCCAAGAAGTTCTACTTATAAGAATTTCGGAATTATTCAGGCAAACAGCTGCGGAATTGTAGACGGTTCCTACTGCGGAGACAATGATATGTGGAGACTGCCTGCAATTGCAATGCGTGATACCGTGATTCATGTTAATGACCGTATCGCACAGTTCCGTATTGTAGAGAATCAGCCGCAGATTCATTTTGAAGAAGTAGAAAGACTGGGCAACCAGGACAGAGGTGGTTTCGGAAGTACCGGAATCCAGTAAATTATCAAACAGGGGGTAAATCAAATGGAAGAACGTATGGTCAAATTTTATTCAAAGGAAAACAACAATCTTGCATTACATGCAATACCGGGGCATTTTGCCACCAGTCATTCGCACATCAATTACTATATTGATGTAACCAGTATGAAAGCCCGCGTGAAAGAGGCAAAAGAAGCTGCAAAAGTGCTTTACCAGAAGACCGGTAATCCATCCTATGTAGATACCGTTGTATGTATGGACAGAACAGAAATGATTGGCGGATTTTTAGCAGAGCGTTTTGAACAGGGAGATTTTATGTCAACCAATCTGCATGAGACTATTTATGTTATTTCTCCGGAGATGAACAGCAGCGGTCAGATGATTTTCCGTGATAATACCAAAAATATGATTACCGGAAAACATATCGTGCTTTTGCTGGATACAACAACAACCGGTGAGACAATCAGAAGATGCTTAGAGTGCATCCGGTATTACGGTGGAATTATTGAAGATGTAGTAGCAATCTTCTCCACTGTTAAGGAAGTAGACGGTCACAGAGTAGAAAGTCTCTTTACCGAGAAAGATGTACCGGGCTATCAGGCATATGAGCAGCATGACTGTCCGTATTGTGCAAAAGGCATGAAGTTAGAGGCCATGGTAAATGGTTACGGATACTCTAAATTATAAAGAAAAGATAAACATTTTCTAAAGTGAAAACCCATTTCTTTCGTCGGATTGTACAAGAAAGAGATGGGTTTTCGTCACTCTGACGAAGAGATAAAAAAATGCACAGAATATCAGTCAGAACATACAAAAAAAAGAAAAATCTTTGTGGAATCCTCGCATAGCCAAAGTGCGCAATATCCTGTATGATAAGGACAGTTAAAAACGAACAAAACATTAGGAGGTTAAACCAATGGCAAGTTTATCATTAAAAAACATTTGTAAAGTTTATCCAAACGGCTTTGAAGCTGTTAAGGATTTCAACCTTGAAGTAGAAGATAAGGAATTCATCATCTTCGTAGGACCATCTGGATGTGGTAAATCTACTACACTTCGTATGATTGCAGGTCTTGAGGAGATTTCTTCCGGAGAATTATACATCGACGGAAAACTCGTTAACGACGTAGAACCAAAAGACAGAGATATCGCAATGGTATTCCAGAACTACGCTCTGTATCCACATATGACTGTATTTGACAATATGGCATTCGGATTAAAATTAAGAAAAGTTCCGAAGGATGAAATTAAGAGAAAAGTTGAAGAAGCAGCTAAGATTCTTGACCTTGAAAAATTATTAGACCGTAAACCAAAGGCTCTTTCCGGTGGACAGAGACAGCGTGTTGCTATGGGTCGTGCAATTGTTCGTAATCCTAAGGTATTCCTTATGGACGAGCCTTTATCCAACCTGGATGCAAAATTAAGAGTACAGATGCGTTCCGAAATTTCCGCTCTGCATCATAGATTAGGCGCTACAATTATCTATGTAACACATGACCAGACAGAGGCTATGACATTAGGAACCAGAATCGTTGTATTAAAAGATGGTGTTATCATGCAGGTTGATTCTCCACAGAAATTATACAATGAGCCAGATAACTTATTTGTAGCTGGATTCATCGGATCCCCACAGATGAACTTCGTAGATGCTAAATGTAATATTGAAGGAGAGAAAGTTTCCCTTACATTTGACAATACAACTGTTGTATTACCGCCAGCAAAAGCTAAGAAATTAATCGAAGGCAACTACAACGGAAAGACAGTTGTTATGGGTGTCAGACCAGAAGATATCGATGATTCCCAGATTACAATTGAAACCTTTAAAGACAGCATTATTGAGACAGATGTAACCGGATATGAGTTACTTGGTTCTGAAGTATTATTATACTTCGAAACTGCAGGAGCTCAGATGACAGCTAAGGTTGATTCCAGAACACCGGCTCGTTTAGGCGACCATATCAAACTTGCTATCGATCCTGAGAAGGTTCATGTATTCGACAAAGAGACTGAATTGACAATTACTAACTAATTCGGTACAATCGAACTGAATATAGTGCAATAACCCGGGTGCTATATGCATCCGGGTTTTTTACTTTACAGGAAATTGCTTTCCTGTAAAGTAAAAAACGCTCCGCGAGGATGCGCACTGCGGCGTATAAGGTAGATGTCGCAAGCGACCTCCGCAGGCACGAGAATGTGCCAAGGCACATTCTTTGTTCATCAGTAAAAGTCTTTTCTCACATTATATATAAATAAGGAGTGCGCAGAATGCTTTCAAATCATAAGCTACAGACAACATTAGAAGAAATCAGTGATATATCCAAAATCGGACTTGCCCTTTATGACGAAAACGGGAAGCAGGTTGCAGCAACATTTCAGATTGAGACAGATATGTGTGCAGAGGTTGTGAATTTTGCAGCATCCATGGCAGAAAGCCAGATGCTGTCGGGCTTTCATTTCTTTAAAGTAATTGCTGAACAGGAAGTGGAATATATTCTTCTGGCACGCTCCACTAATGATGAAGCATATATGGTGGGAAGACTTGCAGTATGCCAGATTCGGAATCTGATTGCCTTCAACCGGGAACAGTCGGATAAGAACAACTTTATGCAGAATATCCTTCTTGGCAATATGCTGGTTGTAGATATGTATAATAAGGCAAAAAAGTTGCATATTGAGCAGGCAAAGCGTCTGGTTTATGTCATAGAAGTAGATGGCAGAAAAGATTCTGTTATTGTAGAAATGGTGAAGAATCTTTTTGCAGACCGCAACCGGGATTTTGTGACAGAGTTAGACGAGCAGAACATTATCCTGATTAAGGATGCAACAGATTTGAAAACAGAAGAGGAAGCACTGAATCTGGCGAAAACAATTGTAGACAATCTGCATGCAGAAGCGATGGTGCGTGTCCGCGTGGGTTATGGCAATACGGTAAATACCCTGCAGGATATTGCCAAATCTTATCAGGAAGCCAAGATGGCACTGGAAGTAGGAAGAATCTTTAATGTAGAAGAGGAAACCATTTCCTACGGAAAGCTTGGCATCGGCAGACTGATTTACCAGCTTCCGATGAGCCTTTGCGAAATGTTTATCAAAGAGATTTTTGGTGAGCGGAATATTGATTTAGATGATGAAACGATGGTGACAATCCAGAAATTTTTTGAGAACAGCCTGAATATTTCAGAAACAGCAAGGCAGCTGTACATCCACCGGAATACTCTGGTATACCGTTTAGAACGCCTGGAAAAGATGATTGGACTTGATATCCGCAAATTCGAGGATGCCATGACTTTTAAGATTGCTATGATGGTCATTGCGCATATGGATTACCAGAATTAGCTGCCTTATTTTGCAGAATCATGAAAATTCAATTATGTAAATTGCAGGGGACAGTACCAATCGGTGCTGTCCTTTTTTCGAAAAAAACATCATGCGAAAATTGTATAAAATGAATTGTAAAAATGCACTTCAAGACAGAAATTAGTTAAAATGCACAAAAAAGAATTTCTTTTTTAGTTTATTTGCGGATAGCGAAAGTAAAAAAATTAGAATATAATTAATTATCGAAAAACTGCGAAAACGTAATCGGAGGGAAAACGTAATCGCAGGAAAATATAAAATGAAACGATGAAAAGGAGAGGGAAAGATGAGAAAGTTAAAAGAACGCTTTCACAGGAAACATGGTATTGTAAGCAGAATCTTCAGTATGATACTTGCACTTGCCATGATTGTGACCATGGTTCCGGCAATCGGTGGTGCAACCACTGCATATGCTGCGAGCCCGACAATCCGGTTGTACCTGGACAAACCAAGTACATGGAATACACCGGTTGTCAATGTCTGGGCTGCCGGTGCTACGGTAAATAACCATGACGCAGGAAATGCCGCCATTTCACAATGGGGCGATCAGGAAAAACCAAAGCTTGCATATGAGGAGAGTTCTGGACTCTATTATGTAGATGTACAGAGCAGTGAGTGGACAGGTTTTCAGTTTGTTGATGCAGGTTCTACTGAGAAGGCTGCACCGGAGATAAAGACAGAAGGAGCTGCAATTGAGCAGATAAAGACTTTTACTTCTGATACAAGCATTTATTGTTTATTGGATGATAAGGGAAAATATCAGTGGTATAAGGATGCTTCAAAGAATGAAACATTGATTCCAGAGTCTGTACCAACAGAATGTGATCTGACAATTAATTATAAGAGCACATTAGGCGATGATGTTGCGGCATATATATATCATGAGACCAATAAGCCGGCAGGTGAATGGCCGGGAAAAACCATGACTGCAGCAGAAGGTCATGAAGGCTGGTATACAATGCATCTGACATTAGATAACAGCACAGATTATGATCTCATTTTAAATGATGATGGACATGGAAACCAGTTAGACGGAGTAACACTTTCTACAAAAGGAAAGGCAGAAGCAGAGTACTGGTTCGATGGTTCTTTGTCAGAGACAAAACCTGCTGATTGGAAATATGTTACAACCATTCATTATCTTGCATCAGGAATGGGAAGCACTATTTACAATCATATGTGGGGAGCAGATCCCTCTGCAACAGGAGCCGGTGTTGGAAAAGAATGGCCGGGCGGACAGATTTCAGAAAATGCTGACCATTCAGGATGGTATGATGTAGTATATACACAGGATGTAAAACAGAATTTCAGCTGCATTTTCAATAATAACAGTGGGGCACAGACGGATAATATTGATGTCTCTGTAACATCAACAAGTACTGAGCTCTGGGTTACCGGAACCAAAGCTGGTGGTGATACAACTGTATATAAAACAGCACCGGACAGCTGGGAGGCACCGGTTCCAGACCATACATTTACAATGTATTATTACAATGAAGATTTATCAACAGACACAGACATGGGAAAAGTTGATATGTGGATGTGGAATGCCGGATTAAATGGATCATATGTTTTTGATGAAACAGAATATGATGCTGCAAATAATGTGACATGGTTTAAAAAGACCATTACAGTTGCCGGCAGTAATGTGGGAAAAACAGTAGGATTAAAGGCACGTTATGACATAACACAGGGATGGGATGGCGGCTCTGATACCGCAGACCGTTCTTTTACAATAAGCGGTGATGAGAATGAAGTATTATATTATGTGGATGGTTCAGATCCGGTTCATGAGAAGCCTGTAATCGTACCAATGGAAAAGAGATACCTTGTATTGGATTATGAGAATCCAGGATTAAAAGAAAAAGGAATTACACCACAGTTCTATACATGGTCATCAGGATATGCTTCAGCATTAACCGATTTTACATACGTAGGTGGAGATAAATGGACAATAACAATTCCAGCAAAACCATCCTGTACAAAGGTTGATTTTTGTATCGCATTAGATTCAACAGTTGATCCGTGGATTAAAGATGGTGGAGACCATTCCGTTACATTCCCTTCTGACCAGAAGGTTATATACGCCAGCATGAAAGCCGGCAGTGAGCCGGAAATTGCTATGCCATATAATGTTGGCTATGAAGTAGATGCAGAAAAACAACAGGTATCATACTACTATCGTGATGATGCAGCATTTGTAGATGGCACCTTAAAGGATATGACTGTATCTGTTGATGTAGACGGAACAGAGTATCCAATGACATACAATGATACAACAAAGCGTTTTGAGTATGTAAAGAGCGGCTTGACAGATGGCAAAACACATTATCGTTACAAAGCAAATGGAACTTATGTTGTAGATGCATTCAATTCAAACAGTGAAGAGTACAAGAAAGCAGATTACTCATATTTTGAATACTATAAATTAAATGCAACAGTTACAGCAGAAGTTATGAATAAATCCTTTAACTACAATGAAAATGATGTTGTTAAGTTTAAGGTTGAACAGGCTGATACAGACACTCAGAAACTTGAAGTAGCTAGCGCAAGTATCGATGTTTCTTCCCTTGGCGGAAGCAATGCAATGCCGATTGAACCGGAATTGCAGGCAGTTACCATTTCTGCTACAACAGATACAACATTAGGAATTAAGACATTACCAATTACTGTAACAGACCAGTACGGTAATAAATTCAGTACTACAGTGGATGTTGAAATTACAGACCGTGTGAAGGAAAACAAAAATGATTTCGACTGGGATGAATCTGTTGTCTACTTTATGGTGACAGACCGTTTCTTTGATGGTAATGAATCTAATAATACAGCAAGTGGTGCAGATACATATGGAGACAATCCGGGACTGTATCATGGTGGAGATTTTGCAGGTGTAACAGCTAAGTTAGATTACTTACAGGATTTAGGTGTAAATACAATTTGGATTACACCAATAGTAGAGAATGTGAAAGGTGTAGCTGTAACAGATGAAGGTTCAGAAGATGTTCCTTATAATGCAGCATACCATGGATACTGGGCAAGTGATTTTACAAAATTGAATCCTACACTTGGTACAACAGAAGAATTTGAAACTATGATTAGCGAAGCACATAATCGTGGCATGCGTATTATGGTTGATATTGTTGTAAACCATGCCGGATATGGTACAGAATCAACATTTGCTGATATGCTAAGGGATAAGAGTGTCAGTGAAGGCGATATTAAATCATGGCAGTCTGGCTTGCCGGATTTTGCAACAGAGAAGGCAGATGTCAGAGCAAAATTAGTAGAATGGCAGACATCATGGATGAAGGATTATGGTGTTGACTACTTCCGTGTAGATACAGTAAAGCATGTTGACAGCACAACATGGGCAGCACTTAAAAATTCTACAACAGAAGTAAATCCGTCTTTCAAGATGATTGGAGAATATTATGGCGCAGGATATGCGTCAAATGGTAGTACCTTAGGTACCGGTCAGATGGATGCAGACCTTGATTTTGATTTTAATGACCAGGCAACAAGCTTTGTCAGTGGTAATATTTCTTCTGTAGAAAGCTTCCTTTCTTCCAGAAATACAGCACTTAATAACGCATACATGACAGGTCAGTTCTTAAGCAGTCATGATGAAGATGGATTTAAGGCGTCCTTAATGAACGGAAAAGGATATACCGAGGATGAGGCAACATCAGCAGCGTTAGTTGCAGCTACCTTACAGCTTACTGCAAAGGGTATTCCGGTGATCTATTATGGTGAAGAAGTTGGTTTAAGCGGATTAAATAATTATCCATACCAGACTAATAGATATGACATGGATTTCTCTCTGGCAACAGAGGACAATGTAACTTATCAGCATTATAAGAATCTGCTGAGCATCCGTAATGCATACACAGATGTATTTGCAAGAGGAAGTAGAAAGGTTGTGGCAAGTTCTGATGAGGAAGGCTATGATGTAGTTTCAAGATCCTATGGAGGAACAACCTTATATGTTGGTATGAATATCAAGGATACCGCAAAAGAAGTAAAAGTTCCGGTTAATGCATATGCAGGAAATACAGTTGTAAATCTTTATGATGGTAAAACATATACTGTTTCTTCTGATAAGACAGTAACAGTTACCATTCCGGCAGCAAAGGATGGCGGTACTGTAGTGCTGAGAGCAGATAAAAAGATTAATCTTGACATTACTGTTCCGGGTAAAGATTTTCAGGAAGTAATTGATACCATTGATGCTGTGGGAGATACAGCAAAGATTAATGTTACAATGCCAGATACCACAAAAGTTCCAGCAGCAGTATTCAATGGCATGATTGGAAAAGATATTACCATTACCTTCAAGCTGAACGACAACGTAAGCTGGATTGTAAACGGAAAGAACATTGTAAGTAAATTAAAAGATGCAATAGACCTCGGTGTAACCGTAGGTAAGAGCAGCATCCCGGCTGATAAGATTAAAGCATTAGCTGGAGACAACAAGACCATTGAACTTTCACTGGCACATGACGGAGCATTTGGATTTGATGCTACACTTCGTGTCAACGTTGGTGCAGAGAACAGTGGAAAATATGCAAACCTTTACTATTACAATGAAAAGACCGGAGCATTAGAATATGTTCAGGCTGTAAAGGTAAATGCAGACGGAACCGTTGATTTCAAATTCTCACATGCATCTGAGTATGTTATTGTACTTAGCAATACAGATATGAAACCAGCAGCATCTACAACTCCGAATGCAACACCTGTTGTAACAGCAGAGAAGCAGGTTAAGACAGGAGATAATACTCCGATTGCCTGCATGGTAGTATTGTTATTCGTTGCAGGAGCAGCGGTAGTTGTACTTTACAGAAGACGTAAAAGAGTCTAAGCAGAGAAAAACTGCAAACAGGAGAGTTTAGTTTTTATAATGTATATCGTCTGAAATAAGAGGATAGATGGAAAGGGCAGCGAAAGCTGCCCTTTCCCCTTTTGTCCCTCTTGGATAAATAAAAGTACAAAAGGAATAAATCAGGACAGAAGATTGACATACTATTCCTAAGGTGTTATTCTTAGTTCCGACTGAATTACTTGGAAATAGGACGAAAATAGCTGATAAAGCAAATTGATAAAGGAGGAAAACCGATGGAATTAATCTATCTGGACAATGCGGCAACAACAAGAACGGACGAGCGGGTAGTGGAGGCAATGCTTCCTTATTTTACCCGGTATTATGGAAATGCATCTACCATTTATGCATTAGGTGAGGAAAGCCGCAAGGCAGTAACAAGGGCCAGAGATATTATTGCAGCAGGAATCGGTGCGAAACCGGAAGAAATATATTTTACGGCAGGTGGAAGTGAATCTGATAACTGGGCACTGAAAGCAACAGCAGAAGCTTATAAAGAAAAAGGAAAACATATCATCACCAGTAAGATTGAGCATCATGCAATTCTTCATACCTGTGAATGGTTGGAAAGACAGGGCTTTGAGGTAACTTATCTTGATGTGGATGAGAATGGACGTATCAATCCGGCAGATGTAGAAGCAGCAATCCGTCCGGATACCATTCTGATTTCTATTATGTTTGCCAACAATGAGATTGGCACCATTGAGCCGGTTACAGAGATTGGTGCAATTGCCAAGGCACATGGAGTTTTATTCCATACTGATGCAGTACAGGCATTTGGTCAGGAGCCAATCCAGGTAGATGAAATGAATATTGATATGTTAAGCAGCAGTGGCCATAAATTAAACGGACCAAAGGGAATCGGTTTCCTCTATATCAGAAAAGGTGTAAAAATCCGCTCCTTTGTACATGGTGGTGCACAGGAGAGAAAGAGAAGAGCCGGAACGGAAAATGTACCGGGAATCGTAGGTTTCGGTAAAGCTGCAGAGTTGGCATTTGCTTCCATGGAAGAGCGTACTGCAAGAGAAAGAGAATTGAGAGATTACATGATTTCCCGTTTTGAAAAGGAAATCCCATATGTGAAAATCAATGGAGACAGAGAGCATCGTCTTGCCAATAATGTCAATGCATGCTTCCGTTTTGTGGAAGGAGAATCCATGCTGATTATGTTAGATATGAAGGGGATTTGTGCATCCTCCGGTTCAGCATGTACTTCTGGTTCCTTAGACCCGTCTCATGTATTGCTGGCAATTGGACTGCCACATGAGATTGCACATGGCTCACTCCGCCTGACTTTAGGCGCAGATACCACCAAAGAGCAGATTGACACCACGGTAGACGCAATCAAAGAGATTGTTGCACATTTACGCAGCATGTCACCGTTATACGAAGATTTTGTAAAGAACCAGCAGTAATAGAGAAGAAAAGGAGTAACGATTATGTATAGTGAAAAAGTTATGGATCATTTTCAGAATCCGAGAAATGTAGGAGAGATTGAAAATGCCAGCGGAGTAGGAACGGTAGGAAATGCAAAATGCGGTGATATTATGCGAATCTATCTTGATATTGATGATAATGGTGTGATTCAGGACTGCAAGTTTAAGACCTTTGGATGTGGTGCTGCAGTTGCAACCAGTAGTATGGCAACAGAGCTGGTAAAGGGAAAGACCGTACAGGAAGCATTACTTGTAACCAATAAAGCAGTAATGGAAGCATTAGACGGACTACCACCGGTTAAAGTGCATTGTTCCCTTCTGGCAGAAGAAGGTATTCATGCTGCACTTTGGGATTATGCTGAGAAGAATGGCATTGTCATTGAAGGCTTAAAGAAGCCGAAGAACGACATCTCTGAGGGTGAAGAAGAGGAAGAATATTAAAAACAATATATTCATATTGACATAGTAGGAAAAAAGGAATATACTGTATCTATGGACATATAGAAATGGAGGTACAGTATGAAGATTTCAACAAAGGGACGTTATGCTGTCCGACTTCTTCTTGATATAGCAATGAATGATGAAGTTGAACCGGTACGTCTTAAAGATGTTGCGGAACGTCAGGATATTTCCATGAAATACTTGGAACAGATTATTTCTACACTGGTACGGGCAGGGTTTGTTAAGAGCATCAGAGGCCCCCAGGGAGGATATCGTTTATCAAAGACACCGAAGGAATATACAATAGGGATGATATTGCGTCAGGTAGAAGGAAGCCTTGCACCGGTATCGTGTCTTGAGGATGATGTGAACACCTGTGAGCGTCAGTCAGAATGTGTAACACTTCGTATCTGGAAAGAATTAAACGATGCGATTAAGAGTGTAGTAGACAAGTATACGTTAGAGGATTTGATGGAATGGCAGCAGGATATCAGCAGCGATTATGTCATTTAAATGGACGAGGTCGGTGTGTACCAATGAAACAAAATATTTTAAATAATTTATTTGAAAAAAGTCTTGACAATTGGTACACATCGTTTTATATTATACTTAATCCATATCAAACAGATAGGAAAAATATGAATTTAGGGAAAAGGAGATTATTATCATGGCAAACATTTATAAAGGAACATTAGGACTGATTGGAAATACACCATTAATCGAGGCAATTAATTTAGAAAAGGCGTATAACTTAGAAGCAAAATTACTTTTCAAACTGGAATATTTCAATCCGGCAGGAAGCGTAAAGGACCGTATCGCAAAAGCAATGATTGAAGATGCAGAAGCAAAAGGACAGTTAAAAGAAGGTTCTGTTATTATCGAGCCGACATCCGGAAATACAGGAATTGGTCTTGCAGCACTTGCGGCAGCCAAGGGATACCGTATCATTCTTACTATGCCGGAATCCATGAGTGTTGAACGTAGAAACATCTTAAAGGCTTACGGTGCAGAAATTGTTCTGACAGAAGCAAGCAAAGGAATGAAAGGTGCAATTGCAAAAGCGGATGAACTTGCAAAAGAGATTCCAAACAGCTTTATCCCTGGACAGTTTGTAAACCCTGCGAATCCAAAAGTACACAAAGAGACAACAGGACCGGAAATCTGGAAAGATACGGACGGAGCAGTAGACATCTTCGTAGCAGGAGTTGGTACAGGTGGAACCGTAACAGGAACCGGTGAATACTTAAAAGAGCAGAAAGCAGATGTTAAAGTTGTAGCAGTAGAGCCGGCATCTTCACCGGTATTATCCGAAGGTAAGAGTGGAGCACATAAGATTCAGGGTATCGGTGCAGGATTCGTACCGGATGTATTAAACACCAGAGTATATGATGAGGTATTTCCGGTAGAGAACGAAGATGCTTTTCGTGTGGCAAAAGAAATTGCACACAAAGAGGGCGTATTAGTAGGAATTTCTTCCGGAGCAGCAGCTTATGCAGCAATTGAACTGGCAAAGAGACCTGAAAATAAAGGAAAAACAATTGTAGCTTTATTACCGGACAATGGAGACAGATATTATTCAACAGCTTTATTTACAGAGTAATTTGCAGTAGAATAGAAAAAATCTGATGTAACATCAGAGTGACAGAAATAAATAACAGAACGGAGAAAAAGAAGATGAGCACAAAGAAAAGCAGAGCAGAACGTAATTTAAAATTTGAAACTTTACAGTTACATGTAGGACAGGAAAATCCGGATCCGGTGACAGATGCAAGAGCAGTCCCTATTTATCAGACATCATCCTATGTATTCCGCAACAGCGACCATGCGGAAGCAAGATTTGGTCTTGCAGATGCAGGAAATATTTATGGAAGACTTACGAATCCGACAGAAGATGTATTTGAGAAGAGAATTGCAGCATTAGAGGGTGGAGTTGCAGCGTTGGCAGTAGCATCTGGAGCAGCAGCAATTACTTATACGATTGAAAATCTTGCACAGAATGGTGACCATATTGTAGCTGCAAAGAATATCTATGGTGGTTCTTATAACCTGTTGGAGCATACACTTCCACAGTACGGCATTACAACAACCTTCGTTGAGCCGGAGCCGGAAGCATTTGAAGCAGCAATCAAAGATAATACAAAAGCTTTATATATTGAGACATTAGGAAATCCTAACTCAGACGTAGCTGATATTGAAGCCATCGCAAAAGTAGCACATGCACACAAGATTCCATTAGTCGTAGATAACACTTTTGCAACACCTTATCTGGTTCGTCCGATTGAGTATGGCGCAGACATCGTGGTACATTCTGCAACAAAATTCATTGGTGGACACGGAACAACAATTGGTGGAGTTATCGTAGACAGCGGAAAATTTGATTGGGAGGCAAGTGGAAAATTTGCATCTTTAACTGAGCCAAATCCAAGTTATCATGGCATCAGCTTTACCAAGGCAGTAGGACCGGCAGCATTTGTAACCAAGATTCGTGCAATCTTACTTCGTGATACCGGAGCAACTTTATCTCCGTTCCATGCATTTATCTTCTTACAGGGATTAGAGACATTATCCTTAAGAGTAGAACGTCATGTACAGAATGCATTGAAGGTAGTAGAGTTCTTAAATAACCATCCACAGGTGGAGCGTGTAAATCATCCTGCAGTAAGTACAGATCCAAAGCAGCAGGAATTATATAAGAAATACTTCCCGAACGGTGGCGGTTCTATTTTTACCTTTGAAATCAAAGGTGATGACAGAAAGGCAAAAGATTTCATCGACAATCTGGAAATCTTCTCCTTACTGGCAAATGTTGCAGATGTAAAATCCCTGGTGATTCATCCTGCATCAACCACACATTCCCAGCTTAGCGCAGAAGAATTAGAAGAGCAGGGAATCAAACCGAATACCATCCGCCTTTCTATCGGAACAGAAAATATCGACGATATTATTGAAGACTTAGAGGAAGCATTCAAGGCAGTAGAGTAAATGACTGAAAGAACTAAAATGAAAAGCATGAGATAAAAGAAGTCTCATATACTTTAGAAAGAGTATATGAGGCTTTTTTTATGAAAAAATGGAAAAGGATACTGGCAGTGGCGGTAATGCTGGCATTGGTATTTTGTGCAGGCCGTGGGAGTGCAGTGCTGGTAAAAAACTGGCAGAATGGCGACTTACTGGGAGTAAATGCAGTGGCATTTACAACAGAGAACTGGGGACTTGGATTTGGTGAATCGGGGACACAGCCAACCGGAAATGCCACACCGGAAGAATTGCGGAAATATAATACATATTTTATTGGTAATGGCGATGATAAGGTGATTTACCTGACCTTTGACTGCGGCTATGAGAATGGAAATACGGAGAAGATACTGGAAGCATTGAAAAAGCATGATGTAAAGGCAACATTCTTTGTAGTAGGGCATTTCTTAGAGACCAGTCCGGATCTGGTAAGGAAAATGGTGGAAGAAGGTCATACCGTAGGAAACCATACTTATCATCATCCGGATATGTCAGAAATTGCAGATGTATCGTCATTTCAAAAGGAAGTTGAAGATGTCAAGTTACTTTATGAAGAGATTACAGACAAGGAGATGGTTAAATTTTACCGGCCGCCTCAGGGGAAATACAGTGAATCAAATCTGAAAATGGCAAAAGAATTAGGCTATTATACTTTTTTCTGGAGTCTTGCCTATGTGGACTGGGATCCGGATAATCAGCCAACAAAAGAAGAGGCCTTTGAAAAACTCACCGGACGTATTCATCCGGGAGCTGTTGTGCTGCTGCACAATACTTCGAAGACCAATGGTGAAATATTAGATGAACTACTTACAAAGTGGGAAGAGATGGGCTACCATTTTGGTACTCTGGATGAGTTAATCGCAGGTTCTAATTCTTAGAAAAAATTCTTAAATAAAACTTGTCTTTTTACTTCTTTTGTATTATACTCTTTGATTGGTAATACCAATCGGAGGATTTAGAAATGAAGTATTTTAGACAGTTTTTTTTAATTCTGGCAATTTCTTTTGCTGGAGAAATTCTGCATATGGCGCTGCCGTTACCAGTGCCTGCAAGCATTTACGGACTGGTGTTAATGCTGCTTGCGCTGGTAACAGGTATCGTTAAGATAGAACAGGTGAAGGACACTGCGGTATTCTTGATTGAAATTATGCCGGTGATGTTTATTCCGGCAGCAGTAGGACTTCTGGACTCCTGGAGCGTTCTGCGTCCGACTATTGTGCCGGTGATTGTCATTACAGTACTTACGACGATTATTGTTATGGCTGTGACCGGAAGAGTGACGCAGCATGTGATACGAAAGGGAAGGGAGAAAGAAGAAAATGAATAATTTTGCAGGAGATACCCTTTTCTTTGGTGTGGTGATCAGTCTCATTGGATATGAAATCGGAGCGCTGTTAAAGCGCAAATTAAAGCTGGCACTGTTTAATCCGCTTTTGATTTCTATTATTTTTGTTATTGCTGTATTAAGTGTATGCAGGATTGACTATGACAGTTATTATGAAGGTGCAAAATATTTAAGCTACCTTTTAACCCCGGCAACGGTATGTCTTGCTGTTCCGTTGTATGAGCAGCTGGAATTGTTAAAAAAACATAAAAGTGCCATTGTAGCAGGAATTATATCCGGTGTCATTGCAAGTGTGGGAAGTGTGCTTCTTTTTGCGGTGATATTTCATCTGAATCATGAGGAATATGTAACCCTTCTGCCAAAATCCATTACCACAGCAATTGGAATGGGAGTATCTGAAGAACTTGGAGGAATCGTAACGATTACGGTGGCAGTAATTATCATTACCGGAGTCTTGGGAAATATGATCGCAGAAGTGGTATGCCGTGTATTTCATATAGAAGAGCCGGTGGCAAAGGGACTGGCACTCGGTACTTCCGCCCATGCAATCGGAACCGCCCGTGCCATGGAAATGGGAGAAGTAGAAGGAGCAATGAGCAGTCTTGCCATTGCAGTAGCAGGACTTCTGACGGTAGCAGCAGCAACTGTATTTGCTAATTTTTATTGATGTATCTATGATGCAATAATTTTGCAAGGGATGAAAGGAGATTCAGATGAAGGACAGAGAGTATAAGAGGGTAATGGCATTCGTAAAAGATGGAATACGGAGTGGGGAGTTTCAGGTAGGAAGCAAGCTGCCAACAGAACGTGAAATGGCAGAAACACTTGGTATGTCACGTCCATCTATCCGGGAAGCATTAAAGAGTATGGAGAATATCGGATTGATTGAAAGCCAGCAGGGCTCCGGCAATTATATCTGCTGCAACATGGAAAAAAGCCTTTCAGAAGTAATTAATATGATGCTGCTATTGCAGCAGATAGATAAGGATGAGCTTGCAGAGGCACGCTGCCTTTTAGAACATGCGATAGGTCTTCTGGCAGCTAAAAACATGAGTAAACAGGATATTGCGGAGTTAAAAGCACTGGCAGAATCTATGCAGAATGCTGACCAGCAGAGAAGTTATGAGATTGACCGGGAGTTCCATCAGAAATTAATATTAGGTTCCGGCAACCGCTTCATGATTGCGATTATGCAGGTATTTTCTGAAATTTATAAGGAAAGTATCCGAAAAGGCTGGGAAAATGCAGATGCCGAGAAATTTGAAAAAATGTGGAAGCTTCATGTAGAAATTGCAGAAGCAATCGAAACGGGAGATCAGAGAAAAATCGATGCTGCCGTACAGGCACATTATGATATTATTCATAAGTAAAATGATGGTAAAAAAATGCCCGGCAGTGGTTCCTTTTTAGATGAGTCTGAAAAGAACCGCCGCCGGGTATTTTACATGAGTAGCGAGAAAAATCGCATGCCTGCATATGCAGATTTGGCGAGCACCGCGATAACTGTAGAAACTTGCAAATCATGTTTCCTATGGTTACGCAAGTAGCTTAGCGGGCAAGTATTTCTAAGATTTCACCCACATACATGGTGTGAAGGTTGCCATCGGCATACCAGCTGCTTTCGATAGAAGAATCAATAAACTGGTCCGGAGTCATCTTTGTAGCAGATAATTTACGGCAGATAAATACCAGATTTCCTTCGTCAATATAAGGTGTGTCCTTGCAGTAATCAAGATGCATTCTTGCATTTTCAATTTTATTTTCATCACGTCCGGAAACAGCTCCAAGATATTTTAAAGCTCTTTTATTGGACTCATCTAAAAAGGTCAGTGAGAATGTCTCTCCATTATCAATAAATTCTTTGGTATAGCGTGTATCTCTTACAAAGATGTAGACAACATTTTTTCCCCAGAGGACACCAACACCGCCCCAGCTTGCAGTCATTGTATTTGCTTTCTTCGCATCACCTGCTGTGATTAACATCCATTCTTTGCCGATTTTAGTAAATGGATTCATTTCCATAAGGTCAATTGGATATGGTTGAAATGTATGCATTATTTTTCCCTCCAGTAAATTCGTAATATGAATTTAGTATAGCATTGTATTTTTATAATTACTATGGGTTTGCGGTAAAAAGAATTCCCGAAAAGGTTTAAGTTATGAAATTTATTGATACAATTCTGCAATTCTGGAAACTGCCACATAAATTTCGGAAATACGGTACCAGGTACGGAAATCCACAATTCCGGTAACTGGAAGCCCAAAGATGGACTGGAATTTTTCTACGGCAGCTTTGGTGGCAGGACCATAAATGCCATCCACGGTAATAGTCGGAAGCGCAGGATAGTTACGTGCAATCCGGTTCAGCTGCTCCTGTAGCATCCGCACCTTATCCCCGATAGAACCAATCTCAAGGTTGCTGCCCGGCCAGGAAGCAGGTACACCACTGATTTCATCCGCCGTGTTGATATACATACTGCTGCCGTAATAGTAGCGCAGAATCTCAATGGTGGAATATCCCTGGTCGGCTAAGTATTTCGACCCCCACTGAGTCATCCAGTTCGGGCAGCTTACCCGCTGCCCGTCACAGTACTGTGTCAGAATCGGCTGGCGGACGTTCGGACGGGAAAGGTAGCTGTTAAACATCTCATCGACGATATTGGAAATGTTGGAAAAGATGTTTCTGCCGTAGACAAATTTGTGGTCAAAGGCGGTGGAAGAAGTAATGGTAAAATCATAGCCTTTGTTCCGGTACCACTCCGTATACACCCGGTTCAGGGTAAAGGACATAATCGCTAAAATATTTGCACGGAGAGCTGCATCCGGCCAGGTAGCATAGATTTCGCTGGAGGCAACATTTTTGATGTAATCCCGGTAGCGGACATAGTAGTCGTTGGCGGAAGAATCGCTTGGCGGTCCGTCATGGACAATAACATATTCCGGGATGACAACACGGCTTAAGACAATTTCGCCGCTTTCATTCATCGGCTTGATTTCATCCTCTGGGATTTTCGGCGGAAAATTCCCATAGAGAGTGTTGGCAGTAATAACAATATTTCGTTCCGGGGGATTTTCCACGGTGGCAGTTTCCATCCGGACATTTTGGATGGAAGTTTTATCCGGCAGAACGGAGATTCCGGAAATGTTGATGGGACGGTAGCCGGACGCATTTACCTGAATGGTATATTCCGAGTAAGGCTGGAATTCAGAAGGTTCCATGCTATATTCTAAGGGGGGAGCCGGCAGTTCAACTGCTGCAGTCTGACCGGAAATGTCAGTTGATAGTTCTTCAATGATTTCAGTAGGATTTCCCGTATAGGAAAGACGGATGGAGGCATCTTTAATAGGGAAAAAGCCACGCTCTGTGGTGACATGAATCCGCAGTTGCCCCATGTCCGTGGTTTTTTGCATATAAGAAAGGTTTGACATATGGAAACCTCATGATATTTATTCCATAAAGTATATGCCGGAATGGAGAAAAACGTGTTATACTGTTGCATAATGAATGGAGAAATAACATGACAAATTATAAAATGATATTGCAATACGATGGCAGCAGATACAGCGGATGGCAGGTGCAGGGAAATACGGAGCAGACCATTCAGGGAAAGCTGCAGTCGGTATTGGAGAAAATGACAGGAGAAGAAATAGAGATACATGGCTCCGGAAGAACGGATGCGGGCGTGCATGCCATGGGACAGGTGGCAAATTTTAAACTTCAGAGTGCATATGAACCGGAAGAGATAAAGAGGTACTGCAACCAGTATCTGCCGGAGGATATTGTGGTATTGGAGGTATCCGAAGTACCACTCCGGTTTCACAGCAGATTAAACGCAGTAAAAAAGACTTATTGCTATCGCATTTTTTTAGGAGAGAAGCCGGATGTATTCCGGAGAAAATATGTAACACCGGTGGCAGAAAACCTGAATATTAACAAAATGAAGGCAGCGGCGGAAGTGCTGATTGGAACCCACGATTTTACTTCTTTTTGCGGCAACCGTCATTTCAAAAAATCGGCAGTACGGACGATTTATGAGATTCGCTTGGAAGAGAAAAAGGATGAACTTGACATTTCTTTTACCGGAAATGGATTTTTACAGAACATGGTGCGAATCCTTACCGGAACACTGTTAGAAGTTGGAACGGGAAAGCGGGAAGTTCGTGAGATGAAAGAAATATTAGAGGGCAGAAACCGCAGTCTGGCAGGACCAATGGCAGCAGCAAAGGGACTGGTGCTCATAAATGTGGAATATGAATAGATAAGGCAGAGAAAGCTTCATGGAGAAATGGATTGAAATCAGAAAAGGCGGCAATTTCATGGAAAAGGCAAAGAAATATGGAATTGACCCGCTGATTGCCCGGATTATAAGAAACCGGGATATAACAGATGAAAAAGAAATTACAGAATATTTGTATGGTGGAAAAGAGGCATTACATAATCCCCATTTATTAAAGGATGCGGATAAAGCTGCAGAAATTATTGCAGAGGGCATTGCAGAGAAAAAGGCCATGCGTATCATTGGTGATTATGATATCGATGGTGTCAATGCGACTTATATTTTATTAGAGGGAATCCGCCGGTGCGGCGGCAATGTGGATGCTGCAATCCCGGACCGGATGAAGGATGGTTATGGAATCAATGAGCATTTAATCGAGCAGGCATTGTCCGATAGAAAAGAACTTTTGATTACCTGCGACAATGGAATTGCTGCAATCAACGAGATTAATTTTGCAAAGGAAAAAGGAATGACGGTTGTAGTAACGGACCATCATGAGATTCCTTATTGCAATACAGAGCAGGGAAAGGAATTTCTGCAGAGTAATGCGGATGCCATTGTAAATCCTAAACAGAAAGACTGCCTGTATCCATGCAAAGGAATCTGCGGAGCAGTAGTGGCATGGAAGCTGGTGCAGGTGCTTTATGAGAGAATGGATATTCCGGTGGAAGAAGCGGATATTTTTATTGAAAATGCAGGCTTTGCAACGGTGGGGGATGTCATGGATTTAACCGGAGAGAACCGCATTTTGGTAAAGCTTGGGTTAAAAGCGTTAGAGCATACGAAGAATCCCGGCATGAAAGCGTTGATTGCAAAAAACAAGCTATCCGACAAGCCGTTGAGTGCATATCATATCGGCTTTGTATTGGGACCATGTATCAATGCCAGCGGCAGACTGGATACGGCAAAACGTTCCCTGGAGCTGCTGCTTGAGCGGGATGAAGTAAAGGCTTCTGCACTGGCAGGCGAATTGGTGGAGCTTAACGAAAGCCGGAAATATATGACACAGCAGGAGACACAGAAGGCATTGGAACAGATTGAAAATGAAGGCCGGGAAAAAGATAAAGTATTAGTGGTTTACCTGCCGGAATGCCATGAGAGTCTTGCAGGAATCATTGCCGGAAGAATCCGGGAAGCCTATCAGAGACCGGTATTTGTACTGACCAGAGGAGAAGAAGGAGTCAAAGGCTCCGGTCGTTCCATCGAAGCCTATTCCATGTTTGATAAAATGACGGAAGTGGTGGAGCTGTTTACAAAATACGGCGGACATCCTATGGCAGCAGGACTTTCCATGCGGGAAGAAGATATTGATAAATTGCGGGAACAGCTTAATCAGAAGGCAGAACTTTCTGAAGAAGATATGGCAGAGGTGGTAAGGCTGGATGCGGTGCTTCCGATGTCCTATTTTACGGTAGATACCATCCGGCAGTTAAGTGTGCTGGAGCCTTGCGGAAAGTCCAATACCAGACCGGTATTTGCAGACCGTAATATTAAGATTACGAGAGCCGGTATAGTGGGCGTAAACCGGAATGTGTTAAAGCTTCATTTGTTGGATTCAAAGGGGAATCCGGTGGCAGGAGTCTATTTTGGAGAAGTGGAAAAATTTCTTACATTTCTCAGTGAAAAGTTTGGCAGTGAAGAAGTGGATGCAGCTATGCATGGAAAAGAAAACAGCATACAGTTTGCAGCCGTTTATGAGCCGGCAGTGGACACTTACAGTGGAAGAGAAAGTGTGCAGGCAATAATACGGCGTTTTAGGTAAAACTTTAGGGATTTAAGAAAAATTTAATAGAGTATTATGGTTTTTGCAGGACGCTTCGGTTGTAAAAAGTGCAGAATCATTGTAAAATATAAGGGATTTATAACATACAGGGGGTATATTATATGACGAAAGAGGAAGTATTTTCTTTCCCTTCCGCAGATGGACGAACCACAGTTCATGCAGTACGATGGACTCCGGAAGATGGAAAGTATCGTGCAATTTTACAGATAACACATGGTATGGTGGAATATATTGAGCGCTACCAGGCTTTTGCAGAATTTTTAAATGACAATGGTTTTCTGGTGGTAGGTCATGATCATATCGGACACGGCGAATCCGTTGTATCTAAGGATGAATGGGGATATTTTGCAGAGCATCCCAGCGATACGGTGGTTGCTGATATGCATACACTCCGGGAGATAACACGGAAAGAGCATCCGGGTGTGCCTTATTTTATGTTAGGACACAGCATGGGTTCTTATATGCTTCGGAAATATCTGGCGATACATGGAGAGGGGCTTACCGGTGCTATAATTATGGGAACTGGCTGTATTCCGGACAATACCACAAAGCTTGCCATGTTTATTGCAAAGCTGCAGGCAGCATTTTTCGGCTGGCATCACAGAAGTAAATTATTACAGAAATTATCTTATGATAAATACTATCATCAGTTTGACCTGACAGGAAAAGATGCTTCCAATAGCTGGCTGACCAAGGATGAAGAAATAGTAAAAACCTATTATGCAGACCCGAAATGCACGTTTGTATTTACGGTAAATGCTTATATGGGACTGTTTGAGGCAGTTCTTTTTGACAACCAGCAGGAAAATATTGAAGCAGTTCCAAAGAGTCTTCCGTTATTCTTTGTATCGGGAGCAATGGATCCGGTGGGAGGCTGCGGCAGCGGCGTAAAGAAGGTATATAATAAATTTGACGCAGCCGGCAAAGAGGATATTACCTGGAAATTATATGACAACGACCGTCACGAAATCTTAAATGAGACAGACCGTGATGTTGTATATCATGATATTCTGGCATGGATGAATGTTCACCTTGCCTGAAAAGGAGGAAAAAATGAAAAAACATATCAAAAAAATAATGGGAATGGGATTGGCATGTATGCTGTTTCTTGGAGTGCCATTTCAGGCATCCGCAGCAGAAGTGACAGGAACACTGTCTACAGAGACATCATCGGAAAATGGTACTGCAGCAGGCGGAGAGAACAACGGTTCCGATGCAGCAGCCAATACAGATAGTGGAGCAGCAGCCGGCACTCCGGAAAGTGGAGCAGCAGCCGGCACTCCGGAAAGTGGAGCAGCTGCAGATAATCCGGCAGCGGCAGAAGATAAGGCAGATGACAATGTCGTGATCAAAGAAAGCGATAAACCATATCTGGCACTGGGTGCTGATCTGTCTGAGGAGCAGAAGAATACAGTATTAAGTCTGATGGGCATTGATCCTGCACAGCTTGATAATTATGATGTAGTTACAGTAAACAATTCCGAAGAACACCAGTATCTGGATGCATATATTCCATCTTCACAGATTGGAAGTAAATCCTGGTCTTCTGTAGTAATCGTAAAGAAAGATAAAGGAAATGGAATCAATATTTCCACCAAGAATATTTCATACTGTACAGTTGGTATGTATAAGAATGCACTGGTAACAGCCGGAATTGAAGATGCGGACATAATTGTTGCAGGACCACAGAATATTTCCGGAACAGCAGCTCTGGTAGGTGTGTTTAAGGCATACCAGGAGATTACCGGAAAAGAACTTCCACAGGAAAATGTAGATACTGCATTAAATGAGCTGGTTTTAACCGGACAGTTAGAGAGCAGCACTGGTGCAGATGCAGAATCCGTAGAAGGACTGGTTGCATACTTAAAACAGCAGATGGCAGAAAACAATCTTACGGATGATGCAAGTATCCGTGATGCCATTGATGAAGCAGCAGATAAATTTGATGTTGCACTGACAGAAGAGCAGAAAGAGCAGTTATTAGACCTGTTAAAGAAGATTGGCAATCTGGATCTTGATGTAGACAGCCTTGTAAATCAGGCAAAATCCATTTATGACAAGATTGAAAACCTTGGTGCAGACGGCATCTTTGATAAGATAGGAAGCTTTTTCTCCAACCTGTTTTCCTCTATTGCAGATTTCTTTAAGAATCTGTTCAATTAAATAAGACAGGACAATTTTATAAAAGAGATTTCAGACAACTACCGGTTCACCCGGTAGTTGTTTTTTTTGAAAGGTCAGGTGCCAAATGGAGAAATCAAATTTTGGATATGGCAAAATTGTACAAAAACATATCTATTTGTGACTTTGGAAGCAAATTAGAAGTTCTTAATGTACCTGCCATGATACAGCAACATTCTGACATGGATGTCAGAATGAGTCCTAAAGAGCCCGGATGGCTCGTTTAGGACAGTTGCGTGATATTTCTATATTTAATCAGGTACATTTAGAACATCTTATTTGCATACAGTGGAACAAATAGATATGCTTTTGACCAATTTGCCAAATAAAATATATGAGAAGCCCATTTCCTTCCTGATCAAACAAAATAGAAAACACATGTTTGCCAAAAAAATCTCCATGTGTTATACTAGCCGCAGGGCTTCTTTTGAAGCAGTTTTTAGAAAGAAAGGAATGGAACAATGGCGAAACAGGAAACATATGATGCAAGCAGTATTTCCGTACTGGAAGGACTGGAAGCTGTCCGGAAGAGACCGGGAATGTATATTGGAAGCGTCTCAAGAAAAGGATTGAACCATTTAATATATGAAATCGTGGATAACTCGGTAGATGAGCATCTTGCTGGTGTATGTGATACCATCCGTGTTACATTAGAGGCAGATGGCTCCTGTACCGTAGAAGATAACGGACGGGGAATTCCGGTGGGAATGCATAAGAAGGGCGTATCGGCAGCCCGTGTGGTATTTTCTACTCTGCATGCCGGCGGAAAATTTGATAATGCAGCATATAAGACCAGCGGTGGTCTTCATGGAGTAGGTTCCTCTGTTGTAAATGCACTTTCTACTTATATGGATGTAGAAATAAGCAGAGATGGTTATGTGCATCATGACCGCTATGAGCGTGGCGTGCCAACGGTAGAGCTGATAAATGGACTTCTGCCGACAATTGGGAAGACGAAAAAGACCGGAACAAAGATTAATTTCCTGCCGGATCCGGAAATCTTTGAGAAAACAAGATTCAAAGAGGATGAGGTAAAGAGCCGTCTGCATGAGACTGCTTATCTGAATCCGGCACTGACCATTATTTACGAAGATAAGCGCGGAGAAGAAACAGAACATATTGAATATCATGAACCGGATGGAATCATTGGCTTTGTAAAGGAGATGAACCAGAACAGTGAGTGCCTTCATGATGTGATTTACTACAAAGGAGAATCTGAGGGCATTTCTGTTGAAGTGGCATTCCAGTATACAACAGAATTCCATGAGAATGTGCTGGGCTTCTGTAATAATATTTACAATGCAGAGGGCGGAACCCATCTGACCGGTTTTAAGACAACCTTTACCCAGGTGATTAATTCCTATGCAAGAGAGCTTGGCATCTTAAAAGAAAAGGATGCAAACTTTACCGGAACAGATGTAAGAAATGGAATGACTGCCGTTATTTCTGTGAAACATCCGGACCCAAGATTTGAGGGGCAGACGAAAACCAAGCTTGATAACCAGGATGCGGCAAGAGCCACCGGAAAAGTAACCAATGATGAAATTCAGATGTACTTTGACCGTAACCTGGATACTTTAAAGGCAATTATCAGCTGTGCCGAGAAGGCTGCCAAGATTCGTAAGACAGAAGAGAAAGCCAAAACGAATCTTCTGACCAAGCAGAAATTTTCTTTTGATTCCAATGGCAAACTGGCAAACTGTGAGAGCCGTGATGCATCCAAATGCGAGATTTTCATCGTAGAGGGAGATTCTGCGGGTGGTTCTGCAAAGACTGCAAGAAATCGAATGTTCCAGGCAATTCTTCCGATTCGTGGAAAGATATTAAATGTAGAGAAAGCAAGTATTGATAAAGTATTGGCTAATGCAGAGATAAAAACTATGATTTATGCATTTGGCTGCGGATTTTCCGAAGGATATGGAAATGACTTTGATATCAGCAAGCTTCGTTATGATAAGATAATTATCATGGCAGATGCAGATGTGGATGGAGCACATATTTCAACGCTGCTTCTGACTTTGTTTTACCGGTTTATGCCGGAACTGATTTACGAAGGACATGTCTATATTGCGATGCCGCCATTATATAAGGCGATGCCAAGCAAAGGGGAAGAAGAATATCTTTATGATGATGCAGCACTGGCACGTTATCGTAAAACACATAAAGGTTCTTTTACCCTGCAGCGTTACAAAGGTCTTGGAGAGATGGATGCAAACCAGCTATGGGAGACAACCTTAAATCCGGAAACAAGAATGTTAAAACAGGTAGAAATCGAAGATGCCAGAATGGCATCGGATGTAACAGAGATGCTGATGGGAACGGATGTACCGCCGCGTCGTAAATTCATCTATGATAATGCAAAGGATGCAGAACTTGACATATAAATTTCTATGAATCCGTAAGGAATTGCTGACAGCATATTTTTATGGATGTATGGGAAATGATAGAAGCAGAAAATCAGGAAGGAATTGGATAGATTATGGAAACGAAAGAACAGATTATCCGCACCGAGTATTCGGAAGTAATGCAGAAATCTTATATCGATTATGCCATGAGCGTTATTATCGCAAGAGCATTGCCGGATGTCAGAGATGGTCTGAAGCCGGTACAGCGAAGAACACTTTATGATATGCACGAACTTGGCATCCGTTATGATAAACCTTACCGTAAATGTGCCCGTATCGTGGGAGATACCATGGGTAAATATCATCCGCACGGTGACAGCTCCATTTATGATGCACTGGTGGTAATGGCTCAGGAATTTAAGAAAGGCCTGCCACTGGTAGATGGCCATGGTAACTTTGGTTCCATCGAGGGAGATGGAGCGGCGGCGATGCGATATACCGAGGCTCGCCTGCAGAAGATTACCCAGGAAGCATACCTTGCGGATCTGGATAAAGATGTAGTAGATTTTGTGCCAAACTTTGACGAGACAGAAAAAGAACCGGAAGTACTTCCGGTAAAGGTGCCGAACCTTTTGGTAAACGGAGCAGAGGGTATTGCCGTTGGTATGGCAACCAGCATTCCACCGCATAATTTTGGCGAAGTCATTGATGGTGTCAAAGCATATATGAAGAATCCGGATATTACAACAGAAGAAATGATGAAATACATCAAGGGACCGGATTTCCCGACCGGTGGAATTGTGACCAACCAGGATGAACTGCTTTCCATTTATGAGACTGGAATCGGTAAGATTAAGGTTCGTGGAAAAGTAGAAATTGAAGCAGTAAAAGGCGGAAAAGAGCACCTGATTATTACGGAAATTCCATACACCATGATTGGAGCCAATATTGGAAAATTCTTAAATGATGTCTACAGTCTGGTTGAGACCAAGAAGACAAATGATATTGTGGATATTTCCAATCAGTCATCCAAGGAGGGAATCCGCATTGTTATCGAACTTCGAAAAGGAGCAGATGCACAGAATCTTTGCAATCTCCTTTATAAGAAGACAAAATTAGAAGATACTTTTGGTGTCAATATGCTGGCAGTAGCAGACGGAAGACCGGAGACTCTGGGACTGGTTCCGATTATCCGCCACCATGTAAAGTTCCAGTATGAGCTTGCTACCAGAAAATATAAGACATTACTGGCAAAAGAACTGGATAAGAAAGAGATTCAGGAAGGCTTAATCCGTGCCTGCGATGTCATTGATTTAATTATTGAAATCTTAAGAGGAAGCCGTAATATCAAGGATGCGAAAAACTGTCTGATGAACGGTGTGACCGAAAATATTAAATTCAAAACGAAAGAATCCGAAAAGAAAGCTTCGAAGTTAAACTTTACAGAACGTCAGGCAACAGCAATTTTAGAGATGCGCCTCTATAAGCTGATTGGTCTGGAAGTGGAAGCATTGATGGATGAGCATAATACCACATTAAAGAATATCGCAGAATACGAAGATATTCTTACCAACCGCAGTACAATGGCGAAGGTAATTATGAAGGAATTGGATGGTCTTAAGAAAAACTATTCCAGAAAACGCCGTACCCATATCGACAATGTGGAAGCTGCCGTTTATGAAGAAAAGAAGATGGAAGAGATGGAAGTAGTCTTCTTGATGGATCGTTTTGGCTATGCGAAAACCATTGATGTGGCGGCTTATGAGCGTAATAAAGAAGCAGCAGACAGCGAGAACCGTTATGTACTTCATTGTATGAATACCGGAAAAATCTGCATCTTTACCAATACCGGACAGATGCATCTGCTGAAGGTAGTCGATTTGCCGTTTGGAAAATTCCGTGACAAGGGACAGCCGATTGATAATGTAAGTAATTATGACAGCTCTAAAGAGCAGTTGATTTATATCACGGATCTGGCAGCACTGTGTACGCAGAAGCTTTTATTTGGAACGAAGACAGCCATGTTAAAACAGGTGGATGGAAAAGAATTTGACGTAGCAAAACGTACCACAGCTGCCACGAAGCTTGCAGATGATGATGCAGTTATATTCGTAGCACCGGTAGAAGAAAATATGACTATTGTTATGCAGTCGGCAAAGGACATGTTCCTTAGGATCGCAGCAGATACGATTCCTGAGAAGAAGAAGGGGGCAATCGGAGTCTGCGGAATGAAGCTTGCAGCAGGGGATGAACTGACCAACATCTATGCACTGGGTGAGGAAGAACCGCCGGTGGTCATGGTAAAAGATAAAGAAATTGCATTGAACCGGCTTCATATTGGAAACCGTGCAACCAAAGGAGTAAAGAAATAAATTGACATATCAGCAGGCACTTGCATTTGTAGAAGAAACAAAAAAATATGGCAGTATATTAGGACTGGACAGTATCCGTGCACTGATGAAAGAACTGGGGGATGTGCAGGAAGAACTTACCATCATTCATATTGCAGGAACTAATGGAAAAGGTTCTGTGGGTGCAATGCTTCAGGCGGTGCTTTCAGAAGCAGGATTAAAAGTGGGAAGATACAGCTCGCCGGCAGTCTTTTCCTATCGGGAAATCTGGCAGATAAACGGAAAAGCAGTTTCCGAAGAAGCATACGCTGCCTTGATGGAAAAAGTAAAGACAGCCTGTCTTACACTGACAGAAAAAGGACTTCCGCATCCGACCTCCTTTGAGGTAGAGACTGCAGCAGCGTTTTTATATTTTAAAGAAGAAGCCTGTGATGTGGTGTTATTGGAAACCGGCATGGGGGGAAGAGAGGATGCAACCAATCTGATTACCCATCCCATTTGCAGTGTCATTACTTCTATCAGCATGGATCATATGCAGTTCCTGGGAAATACGTTATCAGAGATTGCATCTGCAAAGGCTGGAATCATAAAAGAGAACTGCCCGGTGGTATCTGCCTGGCAGGAAGATGCTGTGACAGAGGTTCTTGTCAAGGAGGCAGAGCGGCTTAAAGCACAGCTGTACCAGCCGAGGAAGGATGCCATAAGAAATCTTTTGTATGATATGAATGGAATGCAGTTTGATTATGTAAGAGAAGATAATTCACAGTGGAAGATAAAGCTTCCGCTGACCGGAGCCTATCAGGCAGCCAATGCAGCCTGTGCGCTTAAAGTAATAGAAGTATTGAAAGAGAAAACATTTCCGCAGCTTACCTTATCGGTGATACAAAATGGCTTTCAGAAGGTCTGCTGGAATGGGCGTTTTGAACGTGTTTTAGAGGAACCATTATGCATTCTGGATGGTGCCCATAATGAGGGCGCAGCACTGCAACTTGCAAAAACGCTGGAAAACTGTTTTACAAATCGTAAGATAACCTATATAATAGGGGTGCTTGCTGATAAGGCACATGAGAAGATTTTAAAGATAATGCGTCCTTATTCGGAAACTGTATATGCGGTAACGCCGCATAATGGCAGGGCACTTCCGGCAGAGAAGCTGGCGGAGGAAGCGAAGGCAGCAGGCTATCAAACAGTAATAACAGAACCTTTGATTGAAGATGCGGTAAGACATGCAATTGCTGAGAGCTCGAGAGAAGATGTGGTGCTGATATTTGGCTCCTTGTCATATCTTGCAGAGGCAAAGCAGGCTGTCATACAGTATCGGGAAGGACAGAAGAATGATAGATAAAGAGAAAGTGGAAGCAGGAGTACGGCTGATATTAGAAGGCATTGGCGAAGATGTGAACCGGGAGGGCTTACTTGAGACTCCGGATCGTATTGCACGGATGTATGAAGAAATCTTTGGCGGAATGGACATGGATGCCGCAGAGCCTTTAAAGAAAAGATTTCATGCCAGCAACAATGAGATGGTAGTAGAAAAGGATATTACTTTTTATTCTACCTGTGAGCATCATATGCTTCCATTTTATGGAAAAGCCCACGTTGCTTATATTCCAAATGGAGAAGTAGTCGGCATCAGCAAGCTGGCAAGAACCGTGGAAATCTATGCAAGACGGCTTCAGATTCAGGAGCAGCTTACGGCACAGGTGGCAGATGCACTGATGGAGCAGTTAAAGCCGAAGGGTGTTATGGTCATGATGGAAGCAGAGCATATGTGTATGACGATGCGTGGTATTAAGAAGCCGGGCAGCAGGACGGTTACTTATGTGACCCGTGGTATCTTTAATGAGGATGAGCGTCTGGTAAATAAATTTTTCCAGATGGTGCGTTAGATATGGTGATGAAATGGAATATGTAGCGAGACTTTTGCATCAGGAGCAATACCGGAAAACCGTAAAGAAAATTGCCCGTCTGGAAGCGGACAGAATCTATTGCAGACATAATATGGAACATTTTATGGATGTGGCACGTCTGGCACAGATTCGCAATTTAAAGGAGCAGCTTGGTTTGGATGAAGAGATGATATATCTTTATGCCCTGCTTCATGATATCGGTCGTATGAAAGAATATGAACAGGGAATCTCTCATGCAGCGGCATCTGCCGAATTTGCAGGAGAGATTTTTGCGACTATAGGCTATCCGAAGGAAAAAGGAGCTATCATCTGCCAGGCAATTCTGGCTCACCGCAGGGAGACCTGCAGTGAGCTGCACGGGGAGAAATTATGGCAGACAGCATTTACACAGCTTATGAAATGGGCGGATAAGGCATCCCGTATGTGCTTTGCCTGTGAAGCAGCAGACAGCTGCAAGTGGAGTGAAGAAGAGAAAAATAAACCGGAGACCTGGTTTTAAGCTGCCAGGCATCCGCAAGAAGCTGTTGGTAGCAGGTTCTACAGACAGCATAAAAGGAGAAGAAAAATGAGAATAGGCAATCGGACATTTGACACAGCAAATCATACTTATGTAATGGGAATCTTAAATGTAACACCGGATTCTTTTTCGGATGGGGGAAGTTATAACCAGTTAGACCTTGCATTAAAGCATGTAGAAGAAATGATGGAACAGGGGGCAGATATCATCGATGTGGGTGGAGAATCCACAAGACCGGGTTATACAAAGATTTCTGATGAAGAAGAAATTGAGCGTACTGTTCCGGTGGTAGAAGCAATTGTAAGCCGTTTTGATGTGCCGGTTTCCGTAGATACCTATAAAAGTAAGGTGGCAGAGGCTAACCTTGCGGCAGGAGCACATCTTTTAAATGACATCTGGGGACTGAAAGCAGATGATAAAATGGCTGGCGTGATTGCAAAATATGATGCCGCATGCTGTCTGATGCACAACCGCAACGAAGCAGATTATAAGAACTTTATGGAAGATATGAAAAATGATTTACGGGAAACATTACGTCTTGCAAAGGAAGCGGGGATTCGTGAAGATGGCATCATGACAGACCCGGGTGTAGGATTTGGCAAGACTTATGAGAATAATTTAGAAGCCATCCGATGTGTGGGAGAACTGAATGAACTGGGCTATCCGGTGCTGCTTGGCACATCCCGGAAGTCAGTAATCGGTCTGACACTGGATGTTCCGGCAAAGGAACGTGATACAGCCACAGCAGTAACCAGTGCTTATGCCGTATGGGCACATTGCGGATTTGTCCGCGTACACAATGTGCGTGCCAATGCAGAGGCAATTAAGATGGCAGAAGCAATCAGGGATGGAGGATTACATGGATAAGATTATCATAGAAAATCTTGAACTATTTGCAAATCATGGAGTGTTTCCGGAGGAGACAAAGCTTGGACAGAAGTTTCTAATCAATATGGAACTTTATTTACCAACCAGAAAAGCCGGATATTCGGATGATTTGACAGAATCGGTAAATTATGGAGAAGTCAGCCATTTTGTAACAGAATTTCTGACGACACATACCTATAAGCTGATTGAAGCTGCAGCAGAGCAGACAGCACGGGCAGTGTTATTGCATTTTCCATTGATTCAGAAATTAAAATTTTCCATACATAAACCATGGGCACCGGTGGGACTGCCTTTATCAGATGTGGCAGTGGAAATAGAACGGGGCTGGCATAAGGTATATCTTGCCTTTGGTTCCAATATGGGCGACCGGAGAAAATATATTGAAGATGCCGTTGAAGAACTGCGGAACTTAGAAGACTGCAAGGTAGGAAAGGTATCTGATATCCTCGAGACAGAACCTTATGGCGGCGTGGCAGAAGGCGCATTTTTTAATGGATGTCTGGAACTTCGAACCCTGTATACACCGGAAGAATTATTGGAGAAGCTTCATGCTATAGAAGCTCATGGCAACCGGGAGCGTAAGATGCGCTGGGGCTCAAGAACGATAGACCTTGATATTTTATTTTATGATGATGAAGTGATATCTACCCCGGAACTTACGATTCCGCATATTGATATGGCAAACCGCCTGTTTGTGTTAGAACCGTTGTGTGAAATCGCACCATATCTCTGGCATCCGGTGTTAAAAAAGACGGTGCTTCAGATGAAACAGGAACTGAAGGGCAGAAAAGACATTGTTTTATTTGATTTGGATGGAACCATTACCAATTCCAAGGAAGGAATAACAAAGTGTGCCCAGTATGCCCTAAAGGCATATGGTATTGACGAACCGGATGCAGATAAGCTTGAATTCTTTATCGGACCGCCACTTAAAAATACTTTTATGGAACATTATGGCATGGATGAAGAGACCGCAGTAGCGGCAGTAGCCAAGTACCGGGAACGCTATCATCCAACCGGTATCTTTGAATGCAGCCTTTTTGATGGTGTTGAGGATGCTTTGAAATCTCTCAAGCGAAAAGGCTATCGTATCGGACTGGCATCCAGCAAGCCGGAAGAATCCTGCCGGCGTATTTTGGAGCATTTCCACATCCTCTCCTATTTTGATGAAGTGGTGGGAGCCACAATGGATGGCAGAATAGACAGCAAATATGAGGTGTTGCAGGAAACGATAAAGCGGATGCATATTTATGATACTACCGAGGCAGTATTGATTGGAGATACCAGATTTGATGTATCAGGAGCCAAAGAAGCACATATGGACTGCATCGGCATCACTTATGGATTCGGAACGAAAGAAGAGTTGCAGGAGGCTGGTGCAAAAGCAATCTGTGACAGTATTGAGGAGGCGGCAGAATATATTGAAAGATTATAAGCTACTTCGCATCTGGGAAGTGATTTATCCCATTGGTATTTATTTTGTAGTAACCAACGTTGTGATGTTTGTGTTAAATATCATCCATGCAATGACCAATGAAAATTATATGATTTATCAGATTATTGCAACGGTGATAGCATTTCCCTTTATCTATGCTTTCTATCGGAAAGAGGATGGCGGGAAAATGGCAAATCTGCTACGAACCTTTTTATTTGCAGCAGCTGCAGGCTTATTTGGTGTAGTGTTAAATAATCTTATCGGATATACCGGCTTAAAAGAAACATCGCAGAGCTATCAGGAAGTAAGTGCTGCATTTTACGGCAGCAGCCTGGCATTGGAAATACTTGGAACCTGTATCATAATTCCGTTCTTAGAGGAACTTCTTTACCGCGGCATCGTTTACCAGCGTTTGAAAGCGTTTTTGGGAGTGAAGACGGCAATTGTATTATCGGCAGTATTATTTGGAGCCATGCATTTTAATCTGGTGCAGTTCCTATATGCCACAGCGGTAGGACTCTTGCTGGCAGTCATCATGGAACAGGAAGGGCTTGGCGCAGCCATGGCAGCCCATATGGTAACGAATCTGGTATCGGTACTTCGAAGTGAGACAAAGCTGTTTCATTTCATGGATGCATCCATGACGGGAAGTGTCATATGCACCGTGGTGGAGAGCGTGCTGATTGTGGTGTTATTGCTGCTGGCTTTCCGTAGTGGAAAAGAGAAGTAAAATCTGGTTAATTGAATAAAATGTAAAAATAAAAGGAATCTAATTTGATAAAATTCCCCTTTGGTAGATAAGGTAAATGTTCTTAGTCTGCTTAAGGGGAATTTTTTTGAAAAAATGGAGAGAAACTGGAAATATGAGAAGCTAAAAAGGTAGAAGATATTTGTTGATGGATATGATAACAATCCTGGATTGCTTGTTGACGAATGTACCCTAATAGGGTATAGTCTAGATAGAAAAAATAATAGGACTGGAAGGTACACTATATTATGAAAGAAGATACAATACTGGTGGAGATAACAAAGATGAGAAAGGAAACAGGATTAAGTCAGAGCCGGTTTGCCGCATACTTTGGAATACCAACAAGAACGTATCAAAAATGGGAACAGAAAGAAAATACGCCAGCTCCATATATTCCGGAAATGATGAGTTATATACTTCATCTTGAGAAAAGAGTAAAGGAGCTGGAGGAGAGACTTTCTAAGTATGAAGAACCGGGGAAAGATGTTGCAGAGGTCCAATAGAATAGAAAAATTTGTGGATGATGTAAAAAGTATTACAAGATTGGATGATTTTGGAAAGTATTTAACTTTTTTATTGGAATTAAATATTTATACATTAAATGTGAACCGAAATTTTTTCGATATTTCGTTAATTCGGAAAGAGGATGGATGTTATATATATTGCCCGATATTTAATAACGAAACAGCATATCTTTCGGATACGCAAAACAAATATCCATTAGAAAAGAATATTAATACACTTATAGCCGAGGTACGTAATAAAATCTATTTAAGAATATGTGAAATAGATGAACATCAGAAAAGAATACATCCAGAGTTTTGCTGGGATGATGTCAGAACAGAATGTTTTTAATGGCAAGGTATAAAAGGTATATATGTGAGCGCAACTAATTTTAGTTGCATCTGCTGTGAGCAGGGAGTATAATATAAAAGGAGAAGAAATTTATGAGCAGAAAGGATAAATTATTAGAGAAACTTTTGCAGAAGCCAAAAGATTTTACCTTTGATGAAATGGTATCATTACTTTCCTATTTGGGATATGAATTAAAACAGGGAGGCACTGGTTCAGGGGTAAAATTTATAAAGGATGGTTCTAATGAAGTGATAAATTTTCATAGACCTCATCCTAATGGGACATTAAAACACTATATTTTAGACCAGGTGATTGAAAAACTAAGAAAGGATGGCGTATTATGAGTGACTTACTATCATACAAAAATTATAATGGTACAGTAGAGTTTTCGAAAGAAGATAATTGCTTATTTGGTAAAGTAATCGGTATTAAATCGCTGATTTCCTATGAAGGGGCATCCGTAAAGGAATTAGAGCAGGATTTCCATAATGCAGTGGATGAATATCTTGAGGATTGTAAGGAGAGAAATATTGAGCCAGAGCAACCTTATAAGGGGACTTTTAATGTAAGAATTAGTCCGGAATTGCATAGAACTATTGCAATCTATGCTATGGAGCATGGAAAAAGTTTAAATGCTGCGGTGGAAGAGGCAATCGACAATATGGTTAAGCTGTAGAGTTTGTTATATTATAATTGACAAAAAAAGAAAAGCTGATGGGAGGAAATCATTATGAAGAAAAGATTAGCGATGATTGCAACAATGTTGATAATAACAGTAAGTATGGCAGCCTGTGGCGGGAAAAAAGATACGACCGCAGATAAAGAAACTATTATAAATACAGAAGCTGCTGAAGAAGTGGCAGAAACAGAAGAGCCGGAAACCGAAGAAGTAGAAGAAGTTACAGAGACAGAAGAGCCGGTAATAGAGGAAGCAGCAGAGCAGGAGACCACTGGAAAACTGGAGAGTAATACTTCCAGTGCAGAGAATACTGCAGCACAGCCATCTGACAATAATACAAGCAAATCAAATAAGAGCAACAGCAATTCCGGCAATAAGGCAAGTGCAGGCAGCACTGCATCAGCCGGAACAACGACCAGTAATGCCGGTGGAACAACTGGAAGCAGCAATAACACCAATACTTCTGACAATAGTGTAGCTCCGGCACATGTTCATACCTGGGTGCTGCATGAGGGCAGCGGTCATTATGAGACACAGGTTGTTAAGGAAGCATGGGACGAGCCGGTATATGAGATGCAGGCTAGAGATATTTGCAATCAGTGTGGAGCAGATATAACGGATGACCCAACTGGTCATTTTAAAAATGCAATAAAAAATGGACTGGATTGTGGAGGATATCATACAGATTGGGTACAAGTTCAAACGGGAACACAACACCATGATGCGGAAACAAAGCAGGTATGGGTACAGGATGTGGCACCTTATGCACAGTGCAGTGGATGTGGAGAAATCGGACCGGTAGGTTCCGGCATATCCATTAATTAATGAGATAAATTTTGTATAAAGATGGTAAGAGAAGGATTCAAGGTAAGTTCACTTTGAGTCCTTTTTTTATAGATACTTGTACCGGAATTCGGTACATATAGTTTAGTGGAAGGGAGGATAGAAAACAAAATATAAAGGCAACTGGGAACTGATAATGATATCGGTTCTTTTTTTGTGCGTGTAATGAGGAAAAGTCTGTACTTGTATAGGACTTTGACGAATACCGTAACATCTTGTGAAAAGTATTTTCACAAGGATATGCTTTCTTTTAGCAGATGGAAGGAGGAAAACAGAAAGTATGAAGAGATTTAAAGTAAAACAGAAATTAAAAGCGTTCATGGCTGCAGCATTATGTTTCTGTATGGCAGCCAGTCCGCTGACTGCGTTTGCGGAGAGTTTACTGGAACAGGAAGAATCAATTCTTTCTGATAACTTTGATGAACTGGTACGCAGGGCAGAAGAAGAGAATCAGAAGCATGCAGAAGAACAGGCAGCGTTAACCAGTGCCGATGAAGGGCTGATGGTTAAGACTTATAGTTCTGGAAACTATGATTTTAATGTAGATTTAACCGTAGGAAAGACGATTAACTACAATGGTTATCAGACACACCAGTATAGTCTTTCGGATGGAACCGTAGTTTATTGTCTGGAACCAGGTAAAGCAAATCCGAGCAATGGACAATATACCGCTTCGGTATCCAATGATGCATTGCTTTCAGCAGTAGCCTACTATGGATATGGTGGACCGCGATATGAAAGCGATAAGGGTATTAAAAACATGGTAAATCTTATGGATATTGATGCTTATTTGCCTTTTCATCGAAATACAGATATATAATAAGGGCTGTTAGGGGCACTTGGAATTTCGTTTGATATACTGGCAACGCTGGCACAGGGATGTGCCGGCGAGGTGCATATGAACATGGATGTGAATTTGCACCGGTTGCCGGATAGGCAAAAAAGTATATCGAAATTCCCAGTGCCCCTTACAGTCCTTATGTAATATCCGTATTCGATGAAAAGGCAGATACACTCAAAACCTTCCCAAGAAATCCCAGTACAACTGAGAAACAATTCAAACACAATTTAAAATAACAGGCAAATTCAAAAGGCTTATGAAAAAATATTTTCAACAAAAAACACGTTGAATTGTTTTCATAAGCTTTTTTTATATGCAAAAAAATGATAAATATAAATACAATAAAAGAATATAAAATGAATTGTCTAATAATCAGACAATAGCAAGAAAAAAACTATTGCAAAGTATATTACGCCGGGTGTAAACTTAGTTCAGAAAATAAAAGCACTTTAAAGCAGCAGAGTGCAGGTAACAAAGTAAGACAGAAAATAAAGAGAAAGCAGAAAGGGAACGATTATGACAGAACAGTGGAATGAAAGTACAGCAGTAGCACAGGGTATGTATGATCCGAATTTTGAACATGATAACTGCGGTATCGGAGCTGTGGTAAACATCAAAGGTATCAAATCCCATGCTACAGTAGAGAATGCTTTAAAGATTGTAGAAAACTTAAAGCACAGAGCTGGTAAAGATGCAGAAGGAAAAACCGGTGACGGTGTTGGTATTCTGCTTCAGGTATCACACAAATTTTTCTCTAAAGTAGCAAAGGAATCAGATATTGAACTTAGTGGAGAAAGAGATTACGGTGTCGGAATGTTTTTCTTCCCACAGGATGAGCTGAAACGGAATCAGGCAAAGAAAATGTTTGAGGTTATCGTGGAAAAGGAAGGAATGAAATTCTTAGGATGGAGAAAAGTTCCGACTGACCCGGATAAACTGGGACAGAAAGCAGTAGACTGTATGCCATATATCATGCAGGGATTTGTAAAACGTCCAGCTGAAGTAGCCAAGGGACTTGATTTTGACCGCCGGTTGTATGTGGCAAGACGGGTATTCGAGCAGTCTAATGATGATACTTATGTAGTATCCTTTTCCAGCCGTACTATTGTATATAAAGGAATGTTTTTAGTAGACCAGCTGCGTCAGTTCTTTGCAGACCTTCAGGATAAAGATTATGAATCTGCAATCGCAACCGTACACTCCAGATTCTCAACCAACACCAATCCAAGCTGGGAGAGAGCACATCCGAACCGTTTCATTGTACATAACGGAGAGATTAATACCATCAAAGGTAATGCAGATAAGATGCTTGCCCGTGAAGAGACCATGGAGTCCGAAGAACTGAAAGGGGAACTGCAGAAAGTCCTTCCGGTTATTAATTCCGAAGGTTCTGACTCAGCAATGTTAGATAATACCTTAGAGTTCCTGGTAATGAGTGGAATGGATTTACCACTGGCAGTTATGATTATGATTCCGGAGCCATGGGCAAATAACAATACCATGTCCCAGAAGAAGAAAGACTTCTATCAGTACTATGCGACCATGATGGAGCCTTGGGATGGACCGGCATCCATACTTTTCTCAGATGGAGATGTCATGGGAGCCGTTCTTGACCGTAACGGATTAAGACCTTCCAGATATTATATTACCGATGATGACCAGCTGATTCTTTCTTCCGAGGTTGGAGTGCTTGATATTGATCCGACCAAGATTGTCGTAAAAGAAAGACTCCGCCCGGGTAAAATGCTTCTGGTAGATACTATTCAGGGAAGAGTCATCAATGATGATGAATTAAAAGAGTATTACGCAAGCAAACAGCCTTATGGTGAATGGCTTGACCGTAACCTGATTAAACTGGAGGATTTAAAGATTCCAAATCAGCGTGTTCCGGAATATACCAAAGAAGAGCGTCAGAGAATGCAGAAAGCATTCGGTTATACTTACGAATCACTGCGTGAAGCAATCCTTCCGATGGCATTAAACGGAGGAGAAGGAACTTCTGCAATGGGTATTGATACTCCGCTGGCAGCACTGGCAGGAGACCATCAGCCACTGTTTAATTATTTCAAACAGTTATTTGCACAGGTAACAAACCCGCCAATTGATTCCATTCGTGAGAAAGTGGTTACATCCACTACCGTATATATCGGAGAAGATGGTAACCTGCTGGAAGAAAAGGCGATTAACTGTCAGGTATTAAAGGTAGATAACCCGATTCTTACCAACACAGATTTGATGAAAATTAAAAATATGAAAGTAGAAGGATTCAAGGTTGTGGTTCTTCCTACTACATATTATAAGAATACAAGCCTGGAAAAAGCATTGGATCATCTGTTTGTAGAAGCAGACCGTGCATACCGTGACGGTGCAAATATCCTGATTCTTTCCGACCGTGGCATTGATGAGAACCATGTGGCAATCCCATCCCTTCTGGCAGTATCCGGTTTGCAGCAGCATCTGGTAAAGACCAAGAAGAGAACTGCAGTTGCCATGATTCTGGAATCCGGTGAACCAAGAGAAGTACATCATTTTGCAACATTGCTTGGTTATGGTGCCTGTGCAATCAACCCATATCTGGCACAGGATACCGTAAAGCAGTTAGTAGACGAGCATATGTTAGACAAGGATTACTATGCAGCAATCCATGATTACAATCAGGCAATTATCAGTGGTATCGTAAAAATTGCTTCCAAAATGGGTATTTCAACCATTCAGTCTTATCAGGGTTCTAAGATTTTTGAGGCAATTGGTATTGACTCCGCAGTAATTGATAAATATTTCACAAATACCGTAAGCCGTATCGGTGGAATTACACTGGAAGACATTGCAAAAGATGTAGATACTCTGCATTCTGCAGCCTATGATCCATTGGGATTAGAGACAGACCTTACTTTAGACAGCAAGGGACGTCACAAGATGAGAAGTGGCGCAGATGTTCACCTTTATAATCCGGCAACCATCCACCTTTTACAGGAATCAACCAAACGTGGAGATTACAACCTGTTCAAACAGTACACAGACCTTGTGAACAGTGAAGAACGTGATGCCAATATTCGTGGACTGATGGATTTCAATTTCCCGAAAAAAGGTGTTCCGATTGAAGAAGTAGAAAGCGTAGATTCTATTGTAACAAGATTTAAAACAGGTGCGATGTCCTATGGTTCTATTTCCAAGGAAGCCCATGAAACACTGGCAATTGCCATGAACCATTTACATGGTAAATCCAATACCGGTGAGGGTGGAGAAGATCCGGACCGTATCGCAAGTAAAAATACAAGCTTAGACAGATGTTCTGCAATCAAGCAGGTAGCGTCCGGCCGGTTTGGTGTAACCAGCCGTTACTTAGTCAGTGCAGAAGAGATTCAGATTAAGATGGCACAGGGTGCAAAACCTGGTGAAGGTGGACACCTTCCGGGCAAGAAAGTATATCCTTGGATTGCAAAGACAAGACTTTCCACACCGGGTGTATCCTTGATTTCACCGCCACCTCATCATGATATCTACTCCATCGAGGATTTGGAGCAGTTAATTTACGATTTGAAGAATGCCAACCGTGATGCAAGAATTTCCGTAAAACTGGTATCAGAAGCAGGCGTTGGTACAGTCGCAGCCGGTGTTGCCAAGGCAGGAGCACAGGTAGTGTTAATTTCCGGTTATGACGGTGGTACCGGTGCAGCACCAAGCAGTTCTATCCATAATGCAGGACTTCCTTGGGAACTTGGACTTGCAGAGACACACCAGACTCTGATTATGAACGGACTTCGTAATAAGGTAAGAATCGAGACAGATGGTAAGCTGATGAGCGGTCGTGATGTAGCAATTGCTGCATTGCTTGGAGCAGAAGAGTACGGATTTGCAACTGCACCGCTGGTAACCATGGGATGCGTGATGATGCGTGTATGTAATCTGGATACCTGCCCTGCCGGAATCGCAACACAGAATCCGGAGCTTCGGAAACGTTTCGCGGGAAAACCGGAATATGTAGAGAACTTCATGCGGTTTATTGCAGAAGAATTAAGAGAAATCATGGCGAAGTTAGGCTGCCGTACCATTGATGAAATGGTAGGAAGAAGTGACCTTCTCCGGGTAAGAGAGGATTTGACAGACCGGGAAAAAGAAATCGACCTTTCCAAGATTTTGAATAACCCGTTTGCAGGACCAAAGGAGAAAGTTACATTTGATCCAAAACATGTATACGATTTCGAACTGGAGAAGACCAAGGACGAAACTGTACTGTTAAAACAGCTTTCTTCTGCACTGGATAAGAAACAGAAGAGAAGCATTGATGTAGAAGTAAGCAATACAGACCGTTCCTTTGGTACCATCTTTGGTTCCGAGATTACAAAGAAATATGACGATACTTTAGAGGAAGATACCTTTATCGTAAAATGTACCGGTGCCGGCGGACAGAGCTTTGGCGCATTCATTCCAAAGGGACTTACCTTAGAGCTGGTAGGAGATTCCAACGATTACTTCGGAAAAGGACTTTCTGGTGGAAAACTGGTTGTCTACGCTCCGGCAGGTGTGAAATATAAGAAGGATGAAAATATTATCATCGGTAACGTAGCACTTTACGGTGCAACCAGTGGTAAAGCATTTATCAGTGGTGTGGCAGGAGAACGTTTCTGCGTACGAAATTCCGGAGCTTCTGCAGTAGTAGAAGGTGTCGGTGACCATGGATGTGAATACATGACCGGTGGCCGTGTGGTTATCCTTGGTAAGACTGGTAAAAACTTTGCAGCCGGAATGAGCGGTGGTATCGCTTATGTATTAGATGAGGACAACGACCTTTATACCAGAATCAATAAGGAAATGGTATTCTCAGAAGAAGTCGGAAACAAATATGATGTTATGGAATTAAAAGATATGATTAAAGAACACGTAGCATTGACCAATTCTGAAAAGGGAAAAGAAATCTTAGATAACTTCAGTGAGTATCTGCCGAAGTTCAAGAAAGTAATTCCATACGATTATAACCGTATGTTAATGGCAATTGTTCAGATGGAAGAAAAAGGATTGTCTTCCGAACAGGCACAGATTGAAGCATTTTATGCGAATACAAGAAATTAAGGAGGGGACGCAAAATGGGAAAACCAACAGGATTTATGGAATATGACAGAGAGAATGCAGCAGCGGTTGCACCAAAGGAGCGTATCAAGAACTTTAACGAGTTCCATACCCCTCTCTCAAAAGAGAAACAAAGAGTACAGGCAGCACGTTGTATGAACTGCGGCGTGCCGTTCTGCCAGGCTGGTATGAATATCATGGGAATGACCAGCGGATGTCCGCTGCATAATCTGGTACCGGAGTGGAATGACCTTTTGTATACCAACAACTGGGAGCAGGCATATAACCGTCTGACTAAGACCAACAACTTCCCGGAATTTACCTCAAGAGTATGTCCGGCACTTTGTGAAGCAGCCTGTACCTGTGGACACTGGGAAGACCCGGTAACCTGTAAGGCAAATGAGCATGGAATCATTGAAAATGCCTATGAAAAAGGATATGCTGCAGCAAAACCGCCAAGAGTCCGTACCGGAAAGAAGGTTGCAATCATCGGTTCCGGTCCTGCCGGACTTGCAGCAGCAGACCAGTTGAATAAAAGAGGACATTCCGTTACCGTATTTGAAAGAGATGACCGTGTCGGTGGACTTTTGATGTATGGAATCCCGAATATGAAGCTGGAAAAATGGGTTATTGACCGTAAGATTAATATAATGAAAGAAGAGGGTGTCGAGTTTATTACCAATGCCAATGTTGGAAAAGACATCAAGCCGGCAAAATTCTTAAAAGAATATGACCGTGTCATCTTAGCCTGTGGAGCAAAGAATCCAAGAGACATCAAAGCTCCGGGCAGAGATGCAGAAGGCATTTACTTTGCAGTAGATTTCTTAAAGGCAACTACCAAGAGCCTTTTAGATTCCGAGCTTAAAGATAACAAATATATTTCTGCCAAGGGAAAGAAAGTAGTTATCATCGGTGGTGGAGATACCGGAAATGACTGTGTCGGAACTTCTATCCGTCACGGCGCAGCCAGTGTCATCCAGCTTGAAATGATGCCAAAGGCACCGGATGAACGTGCTGAGAACAATCCATGGCCGGAGTGGCCGAGAGTCTGCAAGACAGACTACGGTCAGGAAGAAGCAATTGCCATGTTCGGCTCCGACCCTCGTATTTACCAGACAACCGTAAAAGAGTTCTTAAAAGACAAGAACGGTAAGCTCTGCGGATTAAAAACCGTAAAATTAGAGGGCAAAAAGGATGAAAAGACCGGACGGATGCAGATGGTGGAAGTACCAGGCTCTGAAAGCAAGTTAGATTGTGATCTGGTTCTGATTGCAGCAGGCTTCCTTGGAACAGAAGATTACATTGCCAAAGCATTCGGCGTAGACTTAAATGCCAGAACCAATGTGGCAACAGAAGCCGGTCATTACAAGACCAACGTGGAAAATGTCTTTACAGCAGGAGATATGCATCGTGGACAGTCCCTGGTTGTATGGGCAATCCGTGAAGGAAGAGAAGCAGCCCGTGAAGTAGACGAAAGTCTGATGGGATATTCTTATCTTTCCGTACAGTAATGAAAATTACAATATAATGATAGAAGAAAGTCGTCTGACTATGGTGACGCCGGAAGGTGAGCTGTGGCAGGCGGCTTTTTTGAATTTACGTTAGCAGCGAGAGAAAATCACAAAGAGTGTTTCCCGTAGTTGACATATCTTGTATCCGGGGCATAAAATAATCCTTGTGACAAAAAGAACGAGAAGAAGAAACAGCGAAAGGACATAAAGAGAATGAGCAGGAAAGCAGTATTTTTTGATATTGACGGAACATTGTGGGACGAACATTTTTTGATACCGGAGAGCACAAAGGAAGCAATCCGGAAGCTGCGGGAAAATGGACATCTGGCATTTCTCTGCAGCGGAAGAACCAGAGCATTTATTCAGGATGAAAGACTGCTGGCACTGGGATTCGACGGAATTGTGGCAGGCTGCGGTACCTGGATAGAGATGGATGGAAAAACACTTTTTTATAAAAAATTAGAACAGGAATTGATAGAGGATACCATACATATATTAAAAGAGTATGGAATTCCTACGGTATATGAGGGAAGCCAGAATTTGTATATGGATCTGGAAGAATTTGAAGAAGACCCTTATGGCTTGAGACTAAAAGAGACATTGGGAGAGGATTTGCTGCCGGTAACGGGAAATGAAGCAATTATGGAAATCAGTAAGTTTTCCTGCTCCACACCGGATGATGCTTATCTTAAGGTACTTTCCCATCTGGAAGAGAATTTCACACCGCTGGTGCATGATGCGGCATGCGCAGAGTTTGTTCCAAAAGGATTTTCCAAAGCGTCCGGCATCGAAAAAACCTGTGAGCTTCTTGGTATTGAGAAAGAAGATACCTATGCATTTGGAGACAGTATCAATGATGTGGAAATGTTAAAGCATGTGCAGCATGGAATTGCCATGGGAAATGGTACCAAAGCAGCAAAAGAAGCAGCGGATTATATCACAGCACCATTGCACGAAGACGGCATTTATAAGGGATTGGAGCATTTTGGACTGATTTCATAAACAAATCTAAAAAAAGTATTAAATCGTTACAAATTGCAGAAAGTGAGAAAACGAGAGAAAAAACGAGATATTAAGAGTAAATATAAGGAAACAAGAGAAAAATAAAAAATGGTCAGGCTTGCGAAAAAGAGACGCAGAAACTATTATATGACTATCGGTTAGCACTCGGCTTGAATGAGTGCTAATAAAAAAGAAAGAAAACAAAGAGACCGAATCAAGGAGGCAATGAATCATGAAATTAGTACCATTATCAGACAGAGTTGTATTAAAACAGTTAAAAGCAGAGGAAAAAACCAAATCCGGAATTATCTTAGCAAGTGCTGCACAGGAGAAACCACAGGAAGCAGAAGTAATCGCAGTTGGTCCTGGCGGAGTGGTAGATGGCAAAGAAGTTACCATGCAGGTAAAAGAAGGACAGAAGGTTATTTATTCTAAATATGCCGGAACAGAAGTAAAACTGGATGGCGAAGAATATATCATCGTAAAGCAGAATGATATTCTTGCAGTAGTAGAATAATCGAATTGATAATTGGTAAATAAAACAAATAATAAAATAGGAAAATAGAAGAAAGAGGTAAGAAATTATGGCAAAGGAAATCAAATATGGAACAGAAGCCAGAACAGCATTAGAGGCTGGAGTTGATAAACTGGCAAATACAGTCAGAGTAACAATCGGACCAAAAGGAAGAAACGTTGTACTGGATAAATCATATGGAGCTCCATTAATCACAAACGATGGTGTTACCATTGCAAAAGAAATCGAATTGGAAGATGCATTCGAAAATATGGGCGCACAGCTTGTAAAAGAAGTAGCAACCAAGACCAATGACGTCGCCGGTGATGGTACTACAACAGCAACTGTTCTTGCACAAGCAATGATTCAGGAAGGAATGAAGAACTTAGAGGCTGGTGCAAACCCAATCGTTTTAAGACGTGGTATGAAGAAAGCAACTGAAAAAGCAGTTGAAACAATCGCAGCAATGTCTTCTAAAGTAACCGGAAAAGACCAGATTGCAAAAGTTGCATCTATTTCCGCAGGTGATGAAAGCGTTGGCAACATGGTAGCAGACGCAATGGAAAAAGTTTCCAATGATGGTGTTATTACCATTGAAGAGAGCAAGACCATGCAGACAGAGCTTGACCTGGTAGAAGGTATGCAGTTTGACCGTGGATACATTTCCGCATATATGTGCACAGATATGGATAAGATGGAAGCAGTTTTAGATGAACCGTACATCTTAATTACCGATAAGAAAATCAGCAACATTCAGGAAATCCTTTCACTGTTAGAGCAGATTGTTCAGTCCGGTTCCAAACTTCTTATCATTGCCGAAGATATCGAGGGTGAAGCTTTAACTACATTGATTGTAAATAAACTGCGTGGAACATTTAACGTAGTAGCGGTAAAAGCTCCAGGATATGGCGACAGAAGAAAAGAAATGTTAAAAGATATCGCTATCCTTACCGGTGGTCAGGTGATTTCAGAAGAAGTTGGCCTGGAATTAAAAGATGTTACTATGGCACAGCTTGGCCGTGCAAAATCTGTTAAGGTTAAGAAAGAGAACACCGTTATCGTTGATGGTGAAGGAAATAAAGAAGAAATTCAGGCAAGAATCGGCCAGATTCGTGCACAGCTTGAAGAGACAACATCTGAATTTGATAAAGAAAAATTACAGGAAAGACTTGCAAAACTGGCAGGTGGCGTAGCAGTTATCCGTGTTGGTGCTGCAACAGAGACAGAAATGAAAGAAGCAAAACTTCGTATGGAAGATGCTTTGAATGCAACAAGAGCAGCAGTCGAAGAAGGAATCATCGCAGGTGGCGGTTCTGCATACATCCATGCATCCAAAGAGGTTGCAAAGCTTGCTGAGACATTGGAAGGTGATGAGAAGACCGGTGCAAAGGTTATCTTAAAGGCATTGGAGGCTCCATTGTATTACATTTCCGCAAATGCAGGTCTCGAAGGTGCAGTTATTATTAATAAAGTAAAAGAGTCCGCTCCTGGTATCGGATTTAATGCAGCAACAGAAGAATATGTAGATATGGTAGAAGCTGGTATCCTTGACCCGGTTAAGGTTACAAGAAGTGCTTTGCAGAATGCAACATCTGTAGCATCTACATTACTTACAACGGAATCTGTTGTAGCAAATATCAAAGAAGATGCTCCTGCAATGCCGGCAGGAAACCCAGGTATGGGAATGATGTAATAAGAAAATAAAATATATTACTGAAAAGTAAGTGTAGAGAGCTCCTGACTGCAGATAATGCAGTCAGGAGTTTTGCTATGCAGTTTTTTTCCTGATGTTAGTTTTTTGGGGGCAGTTGTTTTGATTTGCAAAATATGTTACAATTATTTCATTGTGTAACATGAAGTCTGAACAGCAAGGAGGAAGAAAAATGGGAAAGGTAGTTATTCTTACAGACAGTTCCAGTGGAATTCGTCAGGTAGAAGCGCAGCAGTTAGGGATTAGCGTATTACCAATGCCTTTTTTTATAAATGGTGAAACACTGTTTGAGGATATCAATCTGACACAGGATACATTTTATGAGCATCTGACAGATGGAGCAGAGATTTCAACATCCATGCCGGCAGTAGGAGACCTTACAGACCGTTGGGATGAGCTTTTAAAAGAATATGATGAAATAGTATACATTCCTTTATCCAGTGGATTGAGCAGTTCCTGTGAGACAGCAACAGCATTATCTTCAGATGAAGAGTATGAGGGCAGGGTTTTTGTAGTAAACAATCAGAGAATTTCCGTAACACAGAAGCAGTCCGTATTTGATGCAATCAGGCTGGCAGAGAGTGGCAAGAGCGGAAAAGAGATTAAAGATATTTTAGAGGATGCAAAATTCCAGTCCAGCATTTATATCATGGTAGATACCCTTTACTATCTGAAAAAAGGTGGAAGAATTACACCGGCAGCAGCAGCACTGGGAACATTGTTGAAATTAAAACCGGTATTACAGATTCAGGGTGAAAAGCTGGATGCTTTTGCAAAAGCAAGAACGGTAAAGCAGGCAAAAAGCATTATGATAAAAGCAGTAAAAGATGATTATGCATCCCGCTTTAAGGAGTGTCAGGACGAGATGCAGCTTTGTATTGCATATACGGGAGATATAAGTGCAGCAATGGAATTCCGCAAAGAAGTGGAAGCGGAATTTGGGATTACAGACATTATGATGGATCCGCTTTCTTTGAATGTATCCTGCCATATCGGACCGGGAGCATTAGCACTTGCCTGTGCAAGAAAATTATAAGATTTAAAGTGTAAATTCTCGGTAAAATTGATTGACCAACCACAAAATATTGTGTAGAATTGAAATAGTTTAACTTGTTAATGTATAAAAGCAAGTAACATATCATGGTAAAACGAAGGAGGAAAATGAAAATGGCATTTTGTGGTAATTGTGGCACACAAGTGGGTGATGATGCAGATTTTTGCCCGAATTGTGGCCAGAAATTAAAAGGGGAGATGGAACAGCCGGCAGAGCAGGCAGCACCGGTACAGGAACAGCCGGCAGAGCAGGCAGCACCGGTACAGGAACAGCCGGCAGAGCAGGAAACACCGGTACAGGAACAGCCGGCAGAGCAGGAAACACCGGTACAGGAACAGCCGGCAGAACAGGAAGCACCGGTACAGGAACAGCCGCAGCAGGAAACACCAGTACAGGGACAGCCGCAGCAGGGACAGTTCCAGAGTCAGCCGCAGCAGGGACAGTTCCAGGGAAGACCACAGCAGGGACAGTTCCAGGGAAGACCACAGCAGGGACAGTTCCAGGGACAGCCGCAGCAGGGACAGTTCCAGGGACAGCCACAGCAGGCACGCCCGCCTAAGAAACCATTTAAGATGACGAAACAGTTATGGGCATTGCTTATTGCGGTCATTGCAGTTGTAGTAGTTGCAATTGTTGCACTTGTGGTAGTGAAGAATCAGAAAAAGAAAGTAAATATCAACGATTATATTTCTGTAGAGTATAACGGATATGAAACAGCAGGAACAGCATATGTTGATTTCGACGAGACCGGATTCAGTGAAGCTGTTATCAAGGCACAGGGAAAGAAACTTAAAAATGTAAAATCTCTTGATGACCTTGACTGGAGTGACCTTGCTGATGTGATGGGAAGCAGTAACTGGGATTTGATTGACAGTATTACTTTTGATGTGAAACCGGATTCAGACCTGTCAAATGGGGATGTGGTAACTGTTACTGCTTCATGGGATGAAGATTATGAGAAAAAAGCAGGAGTTAAAATTCTTTCCAAAGAACAGGAATTTACAGTAGAAGGACTGGAAGAAGTAAAAGAAGTTGATCCGTTTGAAGATATCGAAGTAACCTTTTCGGGAACACCACCTTATGTATATCCAAACTGGACAAATAATTCAGAGGATGACTATTTACGTTATCTGTGGTTCAATTTTGAAGATTATGACAGTCTTGATGTCGGAGATACCGTAACTTTAACAGTTGATGAATCAGAAGAGAATGCATTGGCAAATGGTTACAAATTCACACAGACATCAAAAGAATATATTGTATCCGGAGTAGATTCTTATGTAACATCTGCTGCAGATATTTCAGCAGACAATCTGGATTCCATGAAAAATGAAGCAACAGATGCGTTAGATGCATATTTTGCAAATAACAATTCCTATATTGGAAATTCCGGATTCAGTTATGAAGGTTCTTATTATCTGGTTGCAAAAAACAGTGATACATGGGGTGATACGAACGTCCTTTATCTGGTATTTTCGACAACTGTAACCAGTGCAGAAAATGCATTTGAGCCAACTGTTGTATACTTCCCGGTAAAATATACAAATATTATGGCATTATCCGATGGAAGCCAGAACTTTAATACATATGGTGATATCGAAGGATATACTGATTTAGAGTATGATGATGGATGGGATAATGTTGAGGGTTATACAGATGGGGCACAGATGTTTAATGATTTGGTTGTAACTCAGAAGGTTGATTATACTTACGAAGTAACTGATAATTTAACTCAGTTTGGAAACTAAAGGAGAAGAAAATGAATTCTGGAAATAATTTTACAAAGCACATTCATGTGAAAAATATCATTCGTCTGTTATCTATTTTGTTAATGGTATTTTTCTTTGTGCCATCATTTATGGTATCCTGTGCAGGATATGGAAATATTAAAATCAGCGCTTTTAAAGCTATGACAGGTATTAAGATAGAGGGTGAAAGTGTAACAGACCCGAAAATAATCTGCATCATAATGCTGCTGCTTCCAATCGCTATGCTGGCTCTCTGGTGCTTAAAGAGCGTATTAAAAGATAAAATTGCTGCAATCGCATCCGGAAGCTGTGCTGTTGTTGACTTTATTTTCTGGATTGCACTTTGCGTCGGAGTAAATAAGGAGGCAACAGATAATTACTGTACAGCGAAAGTTACAGCCGGATTTATATTTAATATATTGTTTATTCTGGCAATTGTAGTGTTGGATCTGTTGATTATTATCAACGTACTTCAGGCTGAGAAACCATTAATCAGACAGAAAATGATGAACGGATATCAGGGAATGCCACAGCAGAATATGTATGGAAATGTGCCACCACAGCAGGGACAGTTCCAGGGACAGCCAGTGCCGCCACAGCAGCAGGGACAGTTCCAGGGACAGCCAATGCCGCCACAGCAGGGGCAGTTCCAGAGCCAGCCAGTACAGCCACAGCAGCCAGTACAGCCGGTATGCAGTAAATGTGGTGCTCCGCTTGTAGCTGGAAATAAGTTTTGTACCAAGTGCGGAAATCCGGTTGCATAAACTGGAATAGGAAATAAGTAATAAGTAAAGTAGAAGCCCCATCGTCTGATTATTCAGAATGGGGCTTCTTTTCTGCTGCAGCATTGCAGGCACAGGATTTTATACAGCCTGACTGCAGAGCTGTTTCTTTTTCCGGTTCTTCCAAACAAGATAGGAAATCATAAGTGGTACACCGGCACCAATCCATGCTACCGGGCTTGCCAGACGGACTGACCAGTATCCATATGGATTTAAAAGGAGCCATACGACACCGACACGGCAAATCATTTCAAAGATACCGCTGACCATAGGCATGATACCTTTTCCAAGTCCCTGCAAAGAAGTACGATAAAGGTAAATAAGAGCAAGAAAGAAGAAAAAGCAGCTGATGGTATTTAAGTACTGTGTGGCATAACTGTAAATGGCTTCCGTCGGTTCGCTTAAGAAAAGGGAAACAATGGAACGGCCAAATACAGTACAGATGAATGCAGCAATTGCAACAGTTCCAAGGGCGATTCCAAAGGCCTTCTTCATGCCATCGAAGATGCGTTCGTATTTTCCGGCACCTAAGTTCTGACCGCAGTAAGTAGACATTGTGGTTCCAAGAGCCGGCATTGGCTGGGTAGAAATCTGTTCTACCTTGGATGCAGCAGTAAAGGCTGCAACAGCACTGGAACCAAATACATTTACTGCAGACTGAAGAATCATGGAACCAACAGCTATCAGAGAGTAGTTCAAAGCCATCGGGATACCAAGTCCCATCATCTGGGCGGTTGTCACGCGGTCGATGTAGTAATCACTTTTTCTGGTGCGGAGAATCGTGAATTTACGGTACATATAAATAAGACAGAGAACAGCGGAAATACCCTGTGAGATTACGGTGGCATATGCAGCACCTGCAACATTTAGTTTTAAAGTTACAATACAGAATAAATCCAGCACAATATTAAGAGCGGAGGAAAACAGCAGGAAGTATAATGGAGTCTTGCTGTCACCAACACCTCTTAAAATTCCGGAAACAACATTGTACATCATACTGGTAATGATACCCCAGAAGATAACCCGGATATAAGAGTCTGCCATATCAAGAATATTATCCGGTGTGTTCATAAAGATTAAAAGCTCCCGGGAAGTAGTAACAGTCAATGCGGTAAGAACCACGGAAATGATTATGGTTAAGAGGAAGGATAAAGCAACAATATGCTTTAAACGGCTTTCATCCTTTGCACCGAAAGCCTGTGATACCATAACACCGAATCCCTGGGCAAGTCCGGATGCAAAACCAAGTACCAGAAACATAATAGAACCGGTTGCACCTACAGCAGCCAGGGCATCTTCTCCCAAAAACTGTCCTACAATGATGGTATCTACCATACTGTAGAACTGCTGGAACAGATTTCCGAACAATACAGGAAGTGAGAAGAAAAGAATTAATTTCAGTGGATTTCCGGTTGTCATATCTTTCGTCATAATTATAAGCTCCTTTCATAATTTTTTGCAGAAATGTTCTGCACTATATGAGAAAAAAGTACTATATTCTTTGGAAACGGGATTAGTATACATTGGTAAAATAAAAATGACAATGTAAAAATCAATTTAATTATGGTATAATTCGCTCATGAATACGAATTTAGAATATTACAAATTTTTTTATTATGTAGGAAAACTTCACAGTATTACATTGGCAGCAGAAGAACTGAATGTTTCACAGCCGGCAGTGTCCCAGGCAATCCGTAATTTGGAGCGGGAACTGGGAACCACCCTTTTCATGCGGACATCCAGAGGGGTGCGTCTGACTGCAGAGGGGCAGACACTTTACGGCTATGTGCAGCGGGGCTATGAGACCATCCGGGAAGGCGAACGCAAATTCCTTGAAATGCAGGAGCTGACCAGCGGAGAAGTATGTATCGGAGCCAGCGATATGACACTGCAGTTTTATCTGCTTTCTTATCTGGAACAGTTTCATGAGCAGTATCCGAAAATCAGAATTACAGTTACCAATGCACCGACACCGGAGACACTGAAATATCTGCAGAGCGGTAGAATTGATTTTGGTGTAGTCAGCACGCCCATGGAGACAACGAAGAATATGCATGTGATTCCGGTGCGTGAGATAGAAGATGTCTTTGTGGCAGGACGAAAATTTGAATATTTAAAGGGCGGTAAATTAAGCTATAAAGAATTGGAACATCTGCCGGTTATGTGCCTGGAGGGAAATACCTCTACCAGAAAATATGTAGAGGAATTTCTGCTGGGAGAAGGCGTTGTGATTCATCCGGAGATAGAACTTGCCACCAGCGATATGCTGATACAGTTTGCGAAAAGGAGCCTTGGCATAGCAAATGTGGTCAGGGACTTTGCTCAGGAAGAAATTGAAAAGGGGGAACTGTTTCAGATTACATTTAATAAGAAGATTCCTGCCAGACAGTTCTGTATTGTTTCAGATGACAGGGTTCCGTTGACTGCAGCAGCAGAAAAATTGTTGAAATTATTACAACATAAGTAAAACTTATACCGAGTATAAGGAATATTGACTTTACTTATAATATCTGATTCGTTATAATCAGAAAGTAAGAAGCAGAGAACTGGTTTTTACACCGGTTCTTTTTTGCTTTACAGGAAATTGCTTTCCTGTAAAGTAAAAAACGCTCCGCGAGTAGCTCGTAAAGCGTGTTTCTCATAGTTACGCGAGCAGCGAGAAGAACATATTTCTTATTATAAGGAGGAAATAAAAATGGTTACAGCAGTAGTTGGTGCAAACTGGGGAGATGAAGGAAAAGGCAAGATTACTGATATGCTTGCAAAGGAAGCAGATATTATTATCCGTTTCCAGGGTGGTGCAAATGCAGGACATACTATCGTAAATGATTACGGAAAATTTGCATTACATACCCTTCCATCAGGAGTGTTCTACGGACATACCACAAGTATTATCGGAAATGGTGTTGCACTTGATATCCCGAAGCTTTTCAATGAGATGAAGTCTATTACAGACCGTAATGTACCGGCACCTAAGCTTTTGGTTTCTGACCGTGCACAGATTGTTATGCCGTATCATGTGCTTTTTGATCAGTACGAAGAGGAGCGTCTTGGCAAGAAATCATTCGGTTCAACCAAGTCAGGTATTGCACCATTTTATTCAGATAAATATGCTAAAATCGGTTTTCAGGTAAGTGAACTTTTCGATGAAGATACTTTGGCAGAAAAGGTAGACCGTATCTGTGAAATGAAAAATATTATGTTGGAGCATATGTACCACAAACCATTACTGGATAAAACTGAATTATTAAATACATTACATGAGTACCGTGATATGGTTGCTCCGTATGTCTGTGATGTTTCTTTATATCTTGATAAAGCAATCAAAGAAGGAAAGAACATTCTCTTAGAGGGACAGCTTGGAACCTTAAAAGATCCGGATCACGGAATTTATCCGATGGTAACATCTTCTTCTACATTGGCTGCATATGGTGCAATCGGTGCAGGAATTCCACCATATGAGATTAAGAAAATTGTTACTGTATGTAAAGCATATTCTTCTGCTGTTGGTGCAGGTGCATTCGTTAGCGAAATCTTTGGCGAAGAAGCGGATGAATTAAGAAAACGTGGCGGAGACGGCGGAGAATTCGGTGCAACCACAGGACGTCCAAGACGTATGGGATGGTTTGACTGCGTGGCAAGTAAATATGGCTGCCGCATGCAGGGAACTACCGATGTAGCATTTACAGTGTTAGATGTTTTAGGATATTTAGATGAGATTCCGGTTTGCGTAGGATATGAAATCGACGGAGAAGTAACCACAGACTTCCCTGTAACCACAAAGCTTGAAAAAGCAAAACCTGTATTAAAGAAACTTCCGGGCTGGAAGACAGATATCCGTGGAATTAAGAAATACGAAGACCTTCCGGAAAACTGCCGTAAATATGTAGAATTCATTGAAGAACAGATTGGATATCCGATTACCATGGTTTCTAACGGACCGGGAAGAAATGATATCATTTATCGTTAAGAATAAAGGCAGATTGTGATGATAAAAAATGTAATCTTTGACGTAGGAAAAGTGCTGGTAGACTTTTGCTGGGAAGAAGTATTTCATAAGCTCGGTTTTGAGGGGGAAACTTTTGAATGTGTGGCGGATGCTACCGTCCGTTCCGTAACCTGGAACGAATTCGACCGGGGAGCAAAGCCGGATGAAGAGATTATTGCTGCATGCATCAAGGAAACACCGGATTATGAAAGAGAAATCAGACTCTTTTATGACCATGTAGGAGAGACGATTCGTACTTATCCATATACGGTGCGGTGGATACGAAGCCTTGAGAAAAATGGATATCATACCTATATATTATCTAATTTTCCAAAGAGCACTTATGAAAAAGCAACAGAAGAACTTTCTTTTGAAAAGGAGACTACCGGAGCAATCTTTTCCTATCAGGTGAAGTGCATCAAGCCGGAAGTGGAAATTTATAAGCTATTGCTGGACAGATACCATTTAGTGCCACAGGAATGTGTATTCATAGACGACCGTCCGGAAAACATAGAGACGGCAGAAAAGCTTGGCATTACAGGCATACAGTTTCAGAATCAGCAGCAGGCAAAGAGAAGGCTTTTGGAACTTGGTGTCGTATCCGGTAGTTAATAAGTAAAGATTATGTAAAAAAAGAATAATTGTCTATTCGTTTCTTGCATTTCAATAGCGAAATGCTTATAATGAGCGTAAGCAGACGGGTAGCAACGCAACTGGCAGGAGTTACTCCTGCCAGTTTTTTTACTTTACAGGAAATTGCTTTCCTGTAAAGCGTGTTTTCGCAGTTGCACAGTAAGCAGGGAGAATACAATGAGGATAACAGGTTTAAAGAAAAAGCTGATAAGTCTCATAGTGGCTGTTATTATGACGGTTTCAGGAATGTATGTTGAAAATATCAACATAGATTCTTCCTTTGTATGTGAAGATACTGCGAACCAGAATTTCATACAGGCAGCACATTTATCCAGACCATCAGAGAGCTGTACTGAAGAACTTTTGGGAAATCGTGAGACCGGCAGGATTACAGCAGGATACCGCAGATTGTCGGAGAAAAACAACGATTTGGAAGGAGCAGCATTATCCCTGGCAGCAGTATTGCCTGAAAATCAGGCAAAAGACGGCTGGAACTTTGAATTACGGAAATCAAAGGATGTTTTGGACAGCAGGAGTGTCATTATAGGCTATATCCATCATCAGGATGGAGCGAAGGGCTGACTATCACAAGTTAGAAGCAATTTACCTGTGCGCAGAGGAGCATAGGTTTCTTTGCGTACAATATCAGGTCATAACTGTGATAGGAGGATAATAAAATATGGCACAGGATATTGTAGTAGCGCTTATGGGCATTATGGCAGCGGCAGCAGTTGCTGCATGCTGGTGGTATGAGCATCATGGCAGAGAGGATGCGACTTCTTCTAAAGAGGAACAGGAAAAGACGAAAGAAGTATAAATGAATAAAAGAAGATAGAGGGCTTGTAGCAGGAAAGGACAGAATATGAGAAAGACAAAAATTATATGTACATTAGGACCGGCAACAAAGGATGATGAAGTATTAAAACAGTTAATGGAAAATGGAATGGACGTGGCAAGAATTAACTTTTCCCACGGCTCACAGGCAGAACATAAAGTAACCATGGATCGTGTAAAAAAGATGCGTAAGGAACTGGGCAGACCGGTTGGAATTCTTCTTGATACCAGTGGACCGGAAATCAGGATTGGACAGCTGGAGGGTGGCAGAGCAGAACTGCTTCCGGGAGATACCTTTAAACTCACCACCAATGATATTATGGGAAATAAAGAGCGGGTCTCTATTACTTACAAGAATCTGGTACATGATGTCAAAGCCGGAACCAGAATTCTGATCGATGATGGACTGATTGAAATGCTGGTAACCAATGTGACAGAAACTGAGATTACCTGTAAAGTAGAAAATGGCGGTGTGATTTCAGACCGCAAAGGAATTAATGTACCGAATGTAAATCTGTCCATGCCTTATATCAGCCCGAAAGACCGCTCCGATATTCTATTTGGAATTGAGCAGGGTGTAGATTTTATTGCAGCATCTTTTGTACGCTGTGCAGATGATGTGCTGCAGTTACGGAAAATTATGGCAGAGCAGGGCTGCAATGACATTAAGATTATCTCTAAAATTGAAAACCGTCAGGGTGTAGATAATATTGATGAGATTCTGGCAGTGTCAGATGGCATTATGGTTGCCAGAGGAGACATGGGAGTGGAGATTCCGATTCGTGAAGTTCCGGCAATTCAGAAGAAAATTATAAAAAAGGTTTACCATGCAGAAAAGGTTGTTATTACGGCAACACAGATGCTGGATTCCATGATGAAGAATCCGCGTCCGACCAGAGCAGAAGCAACCGATGTAGCCAATGCTATTTATGATGGAACCAGTGCAATTATGCTGTCTGGTGAGACTGCTGCCGGAAAATATCCGGTGGAGGCATTAAAAACCATGACAGAGATTGCAGAATATACAGAAAATGATATTGACTATGAGAAACGTTTCCGCCAGCTGGAGAAGATTGATAATCCGGATGTAACCGATGCCATTTCCCATGCAACCTGTATGACTGCCATTGACATCAATGCGGCAGCAATTGTTACGGTAACCAAATCCGGCAAGACTGCCCGCATGATTTCAAGATATCGTCCGAAATGTGCAATTATCGGCTGTACCCCATCGGAAAAGAGTTATTATCAGATGAATCTTTCCTGGGGCGTAACACCACTTATGATACAGGAAGAGACGGATACAGAAGCATTGTTTAATAATGCAATGGAATCCGCAGAACAGCATGGATATGTACAGCATGGAGATTTGGCGGTTATTACAGCTGGAATTCCATTGGGTATTTCCGGTACCACCAATCTGATTCGTGTAGTAGTGACGGGACACTTAAAGAAATAGGAGCGCAGATAGTATGAATGAACAACCGAAATTAGCAGTGCTGATTGATGCAGAAAATGTATCCAATAAATATGTGAAACTAATTATGGATGAGGTCAGCAATTACGGGGTGGCTACTTATAAGCGGGTTTATGGAGATTATTCGAATCCGAGCGTATCTGCATGGATGAAAAATATGCAGGAGTATGCTCTGACACCGGAATTGCAGTGTAATTATACTGCAGGAAAAAGTGCTTCTGATTCAGCATTGATTATAGATGCCATGGATATTCTTTATTCCGGCAAAGTCAGCGGTTTCTGTCTGGTGTCGTCAGACAGTGATTTTACCAAACTTGCCATGCGCTTAAAGGAAGCTGGTATGATGGTAATCGGAATGGGAGAAGAGAAGACACCGAAGTCCTTTGTAAATGCCTGTGAGAATTTCAAGTATCTTGATTTACTTTATAATAAGGAAGAAGCAGAGGAAAAACAGCGCACAGCCACCACAAGAAGAAATACGAATGCATCTTCGGAAAAGGATGCCGGGGACAATGACAACCTTCCGAAGCTTTCGGATATTGAAAAGGAGGTAATCTCCATTATCCGGAGCAATGCAGAGGAAAATGGCTGGATTAATATTTCTGAGCTTGGAATCAATCTGAGCAAACGTATTCCGGGCTTTGACCCACGAAATTACCAGTGTAGTAAACTTTCTACCTTCTTAAAGAAGTTTAGGAGCATTGAATTAAACCCGATTGAGAATCCACACAATAAGCTGTTGAAGGTTGTGTATGCAAAAATAAAAGAGTAGAAAAGAATGTAAAAGCTTCTTTTTCCAGAGTTGTATTTGGCTGGCGAAAGAAGCTTTTTACATAATATTTTTAAAGCGTAGATACATGCTGTAACTAAAATCTGGTTATAAGCAAAAAAACAGGAAGCCTTGATTTATCAGGCTTCCCGCTCCATTAAATAATGCGGAAGATGGGACTTGAACCCATTGCCCCACAAACCAACCGAATAACAGAAAGGCTTTCAGTGTACTTCTATCGTAACGTGTTCAAAAAGGTGTTCAACTTCACAAACTGGAAGTTAACCAATTCATTGTCTTGAAATATTAATTGCACTCTATTCAATCAACATATCAGATATTGATATCCTTCCATTTTCGCCGAAATCATTCTCTGTCTTTTCAAAATCATAAATCAAAAGTTCAGGTTTATTTCTAACACATTCTTTTATACACTGCCCCGATTTTCCAAGGACCATTGTCGGAGCCGTTTGAAATGGTGAAATAGCATTTACAGAAATAGTGGTAGTAACATTTTCAACTGCTCGAGTTTGTAAGTGTCCTTTAATCATGTTATATCTTTCGTTATCATCTATATCTGCTACATCATAAAATAGAACTAGATTTATATCTGTATTTCTTTTGTATAGTTCTCGAAAGAATTCAGGAAATCTGATTTCAAAACAAATTCTTATTCCAAATTTTATCCCTTCCATTTCAAATATTCCATTATTACTGCCTTTTGTGAAATTATCCTTATCCCATCCCCACAAGGCACGCTTATCATAGAACTCAATTTGACTATTAGGCTGAAACAACATTGCTCTATTGTATATTTCTTTTTCTTTAAATATAGTTCCAATAATAAATGAAATGTCATTTTTGTTAGCTATTGATTGAAGTTTATCACACATTATCTGAACAAGATTAAAATCAACACATGACGCATTAGATATATTTCTCGGAGGATACCCTGTTAATGAACATTCTGGAAATATAAGCAACTGAACCTTTTCAGTTTTTGCGATATATATTGCTTTTTCTATTTCTTTATAATTCTCACTAATATTTCCAGATACAGCAAATTGATACGCAGCAATTCTCATTTAACAATCATCTTCTCTCTACAAATAACAATTTATAGAGCAAGTATACACTAATGATGTTCTATTTGCTAGATGAATTTCAAACTGATACATTATCGTAAGTTTGCTTTGTGCAAATTGCACAAAGACAATTCACAGCATTAACGATTTTTAATAAAATGATGATTTCTATATTCATTAAAAAAAAATTATTGCACTCTATTATTTCGAGAACCAACTCGACTATTTGATTTCCAACTTAAAATTTTCGTTTTCTTTTGCTAATAGACTACTCAATTTTAGTACCATATAATATTAGCATTGCAAGCTTGTTAGAGAAATTAATAAACATTTTTTATATCATTTGTGAGGTGATAATATTGAAAAAAACTATATATTCCGCAATGAAAAATTACGTCGAAATGATGCATTCATAAAAAATGAAATTTTAAAAATTGATGTGCCAACTTTAAAAACTTGGTATCTTAATAAAATTACACAATATAATTTGACTGCACGTCAGTTTAAAGAAATGAAGTCATTGTTGAATATGCTTTTTGATTATGCTATTGAAAAGAAAATTTGTACCCAAAATATATCACGTTTAATTCGTAATATATCACGAAAAAAATTTTCTGTTAACCCTACAAAAGCTGTAACTGAACAAGTATTTGTCAATGACGAAGAAACACGACTTATAGAATTAGCAATAAAGCAATACTATAAAACAAAAAATACAGCTTACTTAGCAGTGTGCTTAAACTTCGCATTAGCTTTACGAGTCGGAGAAGTTGTAGCTTTAAAGGTTTCTGATTTTGAAGAAGATACAGTACATATTCAAAGACAAGAAATTAAAGTATATGAAAAACTGTCGAATGGGAAAATCAGAAGAAATGGATATGAAATTTCTCCATATCTAAAAAGTATAAATTCGGATAGAGAACTTTATTTGATAAAAGAAGCAAAAGTATTCTTTTCAATGATTGTTCAAGCAAACCAAATGCGTGGTTTTAAATCTGAATATTTGATGCTTACGAAAGATGGAACTAGAATGAACAATGATGCAATCAATAATGTACTGCGAAGATTAAATCGTATGTTAAAAACACCACAAAAGGGAAATCATAGCATTCGCAAAACTTGCATTTCTAACATGGGAGCATCTAAAGTTCTTACAGATGAAGAAATCAGAATGTTTGCTGGACATAAAGATTTTTCTACAACTGCCAAACATTATATGTATGTCACTGATACTATGGACAATCGTTCCAGTGCCTACGAAACAGCTATCGGTAGCAAGATGAATAACGTGTTCAACAGTGTTCAGACATTATAATAACAAAAAATAAGGAAACCTCTATAATAAAGGTTTCCTCATCTTTTCATTGAATGCGGAAGATGGGACTTGAACCCACACAAGCGCAATGCTTACAAGATCCTTAGTCTTGCTCGTCTGCCAGTTCCGACACTTCCGCATACCGTATGAACTTACGTCTCATGACGACTTGTAAATAGTAACAAATTCCGGGACAATTGTCAATGCCTATTTTTAACTTTTTTCGATTTTTGTCAATTTTATATATTTTTTCAAAAAAAGGGAAAAAATTAAAAATAGGGGTTGACTTATTACCGTTGAAACGGTAAAATATCATTTGTTCGCAGGAGTGGCGGAATTGGCAGACGCGCAGGCTTCAGGTGCCTGTGGTAGCAATATCGTGTGGGTTCAAGTCCCATCTCCTGCATGAAAAAAGCCTTGATGATATCAAGGTTTTTTTTTAACTTTGCAGGAAATTGCTTTCCTGTAAAGTAAAAAACGTTCCGCGAGGATGCACTAAGGCACATTCTTTGTTCTATTGTAAAGTATCTGTAAGAAGCTGCCGGTGGCAGACTTTGCAACTCTGAAATTTCTTGATGAATTGTAAAAAGGAGCGTATAACAAATATTCGGAAAAATGAAAAGCGAGTGTAATAGAAGAAAAAGCAGGGTGTCAAGAAAAAATACTTGACACCCTGCTTCCTTTATAGTATGATAGCTAAGGTCGCAAGGAGTGAGAACATGGAAGAAAAAGTAGAACAGGCTTATTTATATGATTTTTATGGAGAGCTGCTCAATGAACATCAGAGAAGAATCTACGAAGATTTCGTGTTCAATGATTTATCTTTAGGCGAGATAGCTTCCTGCGAGGGCATCAGCCGCCAGGGTGTACATGATCTGATTAAGCGGTGCAATAAGATGCTGGAAGGCTATGAAGAGAAGCTTCATCTGGTAAAGAAGTTCTTAGAGACGAAGCAGAAGGTAGAAGAGATTAACAAATTAGCGGAAAGCTTCCGGGCAGGACGCAAGGATACAGTAATTGATGAAATAGAGAGAATTTCGGGAGAAATATTGGAGGAGCTGTAATATGGCATTTGACAGTCTTTCACAGAAACTTCAAAATGTATTTAAGAATCTTCGCAGTAAGGGAAGGCTTACGGAAGATGATGTGAAGGCAGCACTGAAAGAAGTAAAGATGGCTCTGCTTGAAGCAGATGTTAACTTTAAGGTAGTAAAACAGTTTACCAAAGCGGTGCAGGAGCGTGCAATTGGTTCCGATGTAATGAACGGACTGAATCCTGGACAGATGGTAATTAAAATTGTAAATGAAGAGATGGTTAAGCTCATGGGTTCCGAGACAACGGAGATAGCACTTCGTCCGGGACAGCAGATTACCGTTATTATGATGGTAGGTCTTCAGGGAGCTGGTAAAACCACCACAACCGCTAAGATTGCAGGTAAGTTAAAGCAGAAGGGCAAGAAACCACTGCTGGTAGCCTGTGATGTGTATCGCCCGGCTGCTATTGAGCAGTTGAAAATCAATGGAGAGAAGCAGGAAGTTGAAGTATTCTCCATGGGCGATAAGAATAAGCCGGTAAATATTGCGAAAGCGGCAGTTGAGCATGCAGTAAAGAATGGCAATCAGGTTGTAATCTTAGATACCGCCGGACGTCTTCATGTAGATGAAGATATGATGGATGAGTTGATTGAGATAAAAGAAAATGTCGATGTGGCACAGACCATTTTGGTTGTAGATGCCATGACCGGACAGGATGCCGTAAATGTGGCAGGAACGTTCGATGAGAAGATTGGAATTGACGGAGTCGTGCTGACAAAGTTAGACGGTGATACCCGGGGTGGAGCAGCATTATCTATCCGTGCGGTAACCGGAAAGCCGATTCTTTATGTTGGTATGGGTGAGAAACTTTCCGATTTGGAACAGTTCTATCCGGATCGTATGGCAAGCAGAATTCTTGGCATGGGCGATGTGCTTACACTCATTGAAAAAGCACAGAGTGAGATTGATATAGATGAAGAAAAAGCCAAAGACATGCAGCAGCGTCTGAAGAAAGCGGATTTTACCTTTGATGATTATCTGCTTTCCATGGAACAGATGAAGAAAATGGGCGGTCTTGGCAATATTCTTGGAATGCTGCCGGGACTGGGCGGCGGAAAGATGCCGGATATTGATGAAGGTGAAGCTGAGAAAAATATGGCACGTACAACAGCCATCATCTATTCCATGACAAAGAAGGAAAGAAGTAATCCTTCACTTTTGAATCCGAGCCGTAAGCACCGGATTGCAAAAGGTGCAGGGGTAGATATCAGTGAAGTAAACCGTCTGGTAAAGCAGTTTGAACAGGCGAAGAAAATGATGAAACAGATGCCCGGACTTATGGGTGGACGTGGACGCGGTGGTAAAATGGGAAAATTCAAGTTTCCTTTTTAACATATAAGCATTTGCTTAGGATAGCATAATTCAAGGAGGTGAAACAGTAATGGCAGTAAAGATCAGATTAAGAAGATTAGGACAGAAAAAGGCTCCTTTCTATAGAATCGTAGTTGCAGATTCCCGTTCCCCAAGAGATGGAAAATGCATCGAAGAGATTGGAACTTATGACCCAACTAAGGATCCTAGTGAGTACCATGTAAATGAAGAACTGGCTAAGAAATGGTTAGCAAACGGCGCACAGCCAACAGAAACCGTAAACCGTATCTTCAAAGCAACCGGTATCGTAAAATAGTGAGGTGTACCTATGAAGGAATTAGTAGAAGTAATTGCAAAATCACTTGTAGATTACCCGGATGAGGTCAATGTCACAGAGACAGAGAACGAGAAAGCCATCGTATTGGAACTGCGCGTAGCTCAGTCCGACATGGGTAAGGTAATCGGAAAACAGGGACGCATTGCAAAGGCAATCCGTTCTGTTGTGAAAGCAGCAGCCTCAAAAGAAAACAAAAAAGTAATCGTTGATATTATGTAATAATATCGATGACATAAAAGGAAGCAGCAGAGTAATCTGTTGCTTCCTTTTTATCTATATGCACAGGAATTCGTTCCTGTGCACTTTTCCATCTTGTACCATTGTGCGACATATGTTAAAATACAAAAAAGCATACATTAATACAATCGAAATAGCAAATTCTATTATTCAAATCTTGTTTCATTTTGAACATGACATTTCTGTATCTATCTATGCTTTTATTCACTAATTAATCAAAAAAGCAGGAGAGGTACAGCAGTGGATTTTGTAGCAATGGTTCTCCTGCCACATACAAGGAGGACTTGCCTATGACAAGAGAAACAAATGAAAACACACCGGTAGCAAACCGTAAATTCAAGGACACTATTTTTCGCATGCTATTTTCGGAAAAGGAAGCTTTGCTGTCACTTTATAATGCGGTTAATAGCAGTAATTATACGGATGCAGATGCGCTGGAAATTGTAACTTTAGAAAATGCTATTATTTTATATTGCAGCAGAATACCAGAGGCTTGTAGATAAGAAATCCCTATATTCTTCTGCGTTGCAGAAAATTCCAAATCCCCATTTTATTGTATTTTATAACGGAAGCATGCCGATAGAGGATTGTTGTACCAGACGGCTGTCAGATGCGTTTTATCATGCAACAGACAATCCATCTTTGGAGCTTGTTGTTACCACATTTAATGTGAATGTGGGGCACAACACGGAGTTAATGTCCCAGTGCCAGATATTGAGGGAATATTCCATTTATGTCGCAAAAGTGCGTGTTTTTACGGAACAGATGCCAGTAGATGCTGCTGTACAAAAAGCAGTTGCAGAATGCATCCATGAAAATATTCTGGCAGATTTCCTTAGGAAAAATCAGGCGGAGGTAATTGCTATGAGTATATTTGAATATGACAAAGAGGAAGAGGAAAAGAAATTAAGGAAAGCAGAATTTGAGGCAGGAGTCGAGCATGGAATAGAGCAGAGTTTAGTTTCACTTGTAATAAAGAAAATGAAAAAAGGAAAATCTGTAGAAGAAATTGCGGATATGCTAGAAGAAACTCCGGAAAAAATTCAAAATATATATGAACTGGCAAGAGATATGGCACCAGACTATGATGTAGAGAAAATCTGTGGACAATTGTCAAGATAAAAAGATAAAACTGTAAGTTTTTTTCTAGGGGAAAAGAAAAGCAGTTATATAGTTTCATAAAAAGTGCACAGGAATTCGTTCCTGTGCACTTTTTAACAATTTTACTTATGCGCGAAAACCGTAGTCGGTATACATTTCTTCGCAGTATTTGCAGCGATAGGTTTCTTCTTTTTCATCTGTGAGCAGGAAAATCTGGTCTAATTCCTGTTCGATGGAAGTAATGCAGCGTGGGTTCTTGCAACGGATTACATTTTTTACCTGCTTTGGAAGATGCAGTTCTTTTTTCTCAACGATTTTATCGCCTTTGATAATATTTACGGTAATATTGTGGTCGATAAAACCTAAGATATCTAAGTCTAAGGCATCAATCGGGCATTCGACTTTGATGATGTCTTTTTTTCCCATTTTATTGCTTTTGGCATTCTTGATAATGGCAACGGTACAGTCTAACTTGTCCAGCTTTAAATTGTGATAGATAGAAAGGCTCATACCGGCTTTGATATGGTCGAGAACGAAACCTTCATGAATTCCACTGATATTTAACATATTGATTACCTCCATTTTAATAGTGTAAGAATCAGAGCCATTCGCACATAGACACCGTACTGTGCCTGACGGAAATAAGCAGCTCTTGGGTCATCATCTACTTCTACGGATATTTCATTGACACGAGGAAGTGGATGAAGAACATACATATCGTCCTTGGCAAGTTTCATTTTTTCCTTGTCTAATATGTAATAGTTTTTCAGACGGACATAATCTTCTTCATTGAAGAAACGTTCCTTCTGCACTCTGGTCATATAAAGAATATCAAGTTTTGGCATTGCATCATCCAGTCTTGTTACTTCTTCAAACGGAATATTATTTTTTACCAGAACGTCTTCGCGGATATAGTCCGGAATTTTAAGTTCTTCCGGAGAAATAAGAACGAAGCGGATTCCGGGATAACGAATCAGTGCATTAATCAGAGAGTGCACGGTCCGGCCGAATTTTAAATCACCGCATAAACCGATTGTCATATTGTCTAATTTCCCTTTTAAAGAACGAATGGTTAATAAATCAGTTAATGTCTGGGTTGGATGTTGATGACCGCCATCACCGGCGTTGATTACTGGAATAGAAGATTTCTGGGAAGCTACGAGAGGCGCACCTTCCTTTGGATGACGCATGGCACATATATCTGCGTAACAGGAAATGATTCGGATAGTATCGGAAACACTTTCACCTTTTGCTGCGGATGAACTGTCTGCACTGGCAAAACCAAGAACAGAACCACCAAGGTTTAACATGGCAGCTTCAAAACTAAGACGGGTACGGGTACTTGGTTCATAGAAACAGGTTGCAAGTTTCATGCCATCACAGGCATGTGCATATTTTTGTGGATTTTTTTCAATATCACCTGCTAAATCCAGCAGTTGATCCAGCTCCTCTACGGATAAATCGAGGGGACTCATTAAGTGTCGCATAAGATTCCTCCTGTATGATGTTTTTAGTAATGTCATCTAGGCATTTTTACTATCATATAATAATAAAATATAAAATTCAAGGTAAAATATAAAGACGCAATATTCTGAAATTTGAAAAATTTTTCAGTATATGATAAAGTAGGGTATCATAAGGTGATGCAAAGAGAAGGAGAGCAAAAATGATTGAGGAAAGAAACGATATGCAGATGGACTTTGATGAGGATGCCCAGTACACAGAACGCAAGAGAATACTCTTTTTCGGTCTGCCATGGACCTTTACCAAATATATCATCAAACCAAGTGTAATTACAGTAGATGCAGGCTTATTCAAAATTGAAGAAAATGACTGCTATATGTATAAGGTACAGGATGTAAAATTAACGGCAACTTTGCTGGAGCGGATGTTCGGACTTGGAACTGTAATCTGTTATACCGGAGATGTTACTACACCGGAGCTTCGGCTGACACATATTAAACATTCCAGGGAAGTAAAAAATTACATCTTAAAAGCATCCGAAATTGCAAGAATGAAACGCCGTACTTTAAATACGTTAGATATTGGAGCTGGCACAGATATTGATGATTTAGACTCATAAGCGTAACAGGACATTGCAGGATTCAGGCATCGCACGGACTTAATAAAGAAGTTCCGTGCGATGCTGTTTTATGCAGAAAAGGGGATTTAAGATTTTCTCCGGGGAACAGTGGTAACACGTTCAAATAGGAGACCTGCCATCATCCAGAGAGGCGCATAGTCTAAGCGGATGACACCGTTGATATTGGTTTTGGCATTGCTGTAATCCCATGGACAGATGCCCTTTTTCTTTAAGAAGGTTCCGGTCAGATACTCACAGACAAAGATACCGGCAGAGTAAATGGAACCCCGGAAGATGGCAGGCAGCTTATGAATGTGCTTATAAACAGGCGGAATAACCGCCGCCATGCCATAAATCGGGAACATCCAGATAGAAGTATGCCCCATCAGTTTAAAATTGTTATTGCGGACAGAATCAAGGGAGGTGAAGATAATTTCCATGCACCAGCCCGTGAGTCCGCATATCATAAAATTATTCTTTATCATAAGAAAAGTATCTCCTTTGAATTTAGAAAAATACTATGAAATTATGAAACAGGGATGGAATGCGGCTGGTAATTTTTGTGTGTAAAATAACTGGGTGTTCACGAAAGGACGAATGTATGATAAGACCTGTTAGAAGCACTTGGAATTCTGTATAAAAACAGGCAACGCTGACACATGGATGTGGCAGCGAAGCGCATATGAACATGGATGTGAATTTGCGCTGGTTGCCGGAACAAATCATAACAATATCAGAATTCTTAGTGCTTCTTGCAGGTCATTATGTTACATTCAGATTTCGTGAACATCCGGTTATTTCGGTTACACAATAAATACATTTGCAGCATCACCCTGTTTCGTAATTTCATAAAATATCTGTAAGAAATTATGAAATCTTTCATAAATAAAAAGTGGAAAACTTGTAAAAACCCACCTGGTAGCATATAATGATAAAAGTGTATTTTTAAGGATACGTCTATGGCATATCTTAAGGATTTACTAAAGCAGGTTACATATATTTGTACACGGGGAACGATGGATTGTAAGGTGACACATATCTGCCATGATTCCAGACAGGTGGTCAGAGGAAGCATGTTTATCTGCCTTGCGGGAAGCAGAGAAGATGGGCATGATTATCTTGCTCAGGCAATTCGTAAAGGTGCAGCGGTTTGTGTAGTATCAAAGCATGTCTGGGTGGAAGGTGATGTGACAGTCATCCGGGTACGCAATACCAGTGAAGCCATGGCATGGATAGCCAGAAATTATTATGGTGCACCGGCAGAAGCCATGCAGATGATAGGAATTACCGGAACAAAAGGAAAGACCACGACTGCCTGTATGCTGTATCAGATGTTAAAGGAAGCCGGGGTAAAATGCGGACTGATCGGAACTCTTGGCGTACGAAGAAGCGATGGATTAAAAAAGCCAGGCAGCAATACGACACCGGATGCCCTGGTATTACAGAAGGAACTGCGGGAAATGGCGGATGCCGGATGCAGTTGTTGTGTGATGGAAGTATCCTCCCAGGGACTGAAGCATTACCGGGTGGAAGGAATCACCTTTGCCATTGGAATTTATACTAATCTGTCCATGGACCATATCGGACCGGGGGAGCATCGGAGTTTCCGGGAGTATGCCTGCTGTAAAAAACGGCTTTTTGAGCGTAGCCGGATGATTTGTATCAATGCAGATGATAAATATCATGGTTTTATGACAGCGGATCTTTCGGCTCCGGTTTATACTTATGGAATCGAACAACCCTGCGATGTAAAAGCGGAGCATATCATATATGAAAGAAGCAGTCGTGGATTAAATGTCACATATCAGACAACCGGGTGGATAAAGGATGAAATCGTATTAAAAATGCCCGGAACTGCCAATGTATATAATTCCCTTGCTGCCATGGAAGCAGCACATCTCCTTGGAATTTCCCCGGAGACGATAAGGAAAACCTTAAGAAATGTTTCAGTAAAAGGAAGAATTGAAGAAGTAAGAATTTCAGATAAATTTGATGTAGTCATTGATTATGCCCATAATGCGGCAAGTCTGGAATCCCTGATAAAGACATTGCGGCAGTATCAGCCCAAGCGTCTGGTATTATTGTTTGGCTGCGGTGGAAACCGTTCTCCGCTGCGGAGGTTTCAGATGGGGGAGACAGCCGGAAGACTTTCGGATGTCACGATATTGACATCGGATAATCCAAGATATGAAAAGCCGGAGGCAATCCTTTCTGACATCGAACAGGGAATGAAGAGAACGAAAGGAAAGTATAAAATTATCCCGGATAGAAGAGAAGCCATTTCTTATGCTATTTCCCAGGCACAGGAGGGCGATTTGATTGTAGTGGCAGGAAAAGGTCATGAAGAGTATCAGGAGATAGAAGGACATTTTTATCCGATGAACGAACGGGAAATGATAGAGAACAGTATATGAGGTGAATCTATGGCAAAATATGCCAATATCATAATTGATATTTCTCATGAAAAATTAGATAAAACTTTTCAGTATCGGATTCCACCGGAAATGAAGGATGAGATAACGGAAGGAATGCAGGTCATTGTTCCCTTTGGAAACCGGACGATAAAGGGCTACGTGATAGAACTGACAGATAAAGCAGAATTTGACACGGCAAAATTAAAGGACATTAAAGCTGTTGATAGCAATGCCATGCAAATCGAATCACAGTTCATTGCCCTGGCAGCGTGGATGCGTAAAAATTATGGCGGAACCATGAACCAGGCATTAAAGACAGTGATTCCGATTAAAGAGAAAGCAAAGGAAAAAAAGAGCCGTCTGGTGCGTCTTGTACTTTCTTTTAACGAGGCGGCAAGCCTTTTGGAAGAATTGAAAAGAAAGCACAGAACTGCCCGGGCAAGACTGTTAGAAGCACTATTAGAAGAAACTGTCTTAAGTTATGATGTAATAACCAAAAAGCTTCATATTACGGCAGATGTCATCAAAGCAATGATGCAGCAGGGCGTTATAACGGTAGAAGAAGTGCGGACTTACCGTAACCCTGTCCGTACACAGGAGATGGGAGCCTATACCCTGACCTTAAATGCAATGCAGCAAAAAGTGGTGGATGCAGTGATAGAAAATGCCAGAACAGAAAAGAAGCCGTGCCTCATTCACGGAGTGACCGGAAGCGGTAAGACAGAAGTCTATATGGAGCTGATTGCAGAAGCTGCCGGCAGGGGAAAGCAGTCCATCGTATTAATTCCGGAGATTGCATTGACCTATCAGATGGTGATGCGGTTTTACCATAGGTTTGGCGACCGGGTTTCCATTATGAATTCGAAACTGTCACCGGGAGAGCGTTCCGACCAGTTTGAGCGGGCAAAAAAAGGTGAAATTGATGTTATGATTGGCCCTCGTTCTGCTTTGTTCACACCTTTTTCAAATCTTGGGTATATTATAATAGATGAAGAGCATGAGGGCACTTATAAAAGTGAGACGATACCAAGGTATCATGCAAGGGAAACCGCAATAGAGCGGGCGAGAATGTCCGGTGCCACCGTGATTTTAGGCTCGGCGACCCCTTCCATAGAAAGCTTTTATCATGCGAAAAAGGGTGACTATTTACTCCTTTCCATGGATAAGCGGGTGAAGGAAAAGCCACTGCCGGAATGTGAAATTGTGGACTTAAGAGAAGAATTAAAGGCAAGAAACTTTTCGATTTTAAGCAGAAGCCTTCATAAAAAAATAGAGCAGCGGTTATTGCGGAAAGAACAGGTTATGCTATTTATTAACCGCAGGGGAATGGCAGGCTTTGTATCCTGCCGTGCCTGTGGTCATGTAATGAAATGTCCCCACTGTGATGTGTCATTGCATGCACATAATAATGGAAAACTGATATGTCACTATTGTGGTTATGAGCAAAATCATGTTAAGATATGTCCGAGCTGTGGTTCAAAATATATCAGTGGTTTTAAAGCCGGAACCCAGAAAATTGAGGAGCTGGTAAAAAAAGAATTTCCTGAGGCAAGGATTCTTCGGATGGATTTTGATACCACAAGAAGCAAAGACAGCTATGAGAAAATCCTCTCCGCATTTGCCAATCAGGAAGCAGATATCCTGATTGGAACCCAGATGATTGTAAAAGGACATGATTTTCCAAATGTAACATTAGTAGGAGTGCTGGCGGCAGACTTATCTCTTTATGTATCCGATTATCATGCCGCTGAGAGAACCTTTCAGCTTCTGACCCAGGCAGCCGGAAGGGCAGGACGAGGTGAGAAACCGGGAGAGGTCATTATCCAGACTTATAATCCGGAGCACTACAGTGTCATCTGTGCAAAGAATCAGGATTATAACCGGTTCTATGAAGAGGAAATTTTCTACCGGCAGGCAATGCGTTATCCGCCGGTATGGCATATGCTGGTTGTGCTTTGTGCATCAAAAGAAGAAGCAGAAGCCTATGCATGTGCAAAAGAGCTTGCAGATACCATGGAAAAAGTGCAGGCTGATAAAAAGCTTCAGATGATTGGACCAGCAGATGCAGCAGTAGCCAGGGTAAATGACATTTATAAAAAAGTACTTTATTTCAAACACCCGGATTATGGTGTGTTGATTCAGATAAAAGATAAAGTAGAACAGCTTATGGAAGAAAAACAGGGAGTAAGAAACGTATCGGTGCAATTTGATTTTGACCCGGTAAATGGCTTTTAGAGAAAGGAATTTAAGGAGGAAGTAAAAATGGCATTAAGACAGATCCGGACAGTAGGAGATCCGGTATTGACAAAGACCTGTAAAGAAATTAAAGAGATAACACCAAAGATTTTGGAACTGGCAGATGATATGTTAGAAACCATGTATGAAGCCAATGGTGTGGGACTTGCTGCACCGCAGGTTGGAATCTTAAAGAGAATGGTAGTTATTGATATCGGAGATGGTCCGATTCTTATGATTAATCCTGAGATTATCGAGACTTCCGGAACCCAGACAGGGGATGAAGGCTGCTTAAGTCTTCCGGGCAAGGCAGGAACAGTTACAAGACCAAATTATGTAAAAGCCCGTGCATTTAATGAAGATGGTGATGAATATGAGATTGAGGGAACAGAGCTTTTAGCAAGAGCAATCTGTCATGAATTAGACCATCTGGATGGACATATGTATACGGAAAAAGTAGAGGGTGAGCTTCATGACGTAGTCTATGAGGAGGGTTAGAAATGAAAGTAATATTTATGGGAACGCCGGATTTTGCGGTGGGTACATTAGAGGCAATTGTGGCAGCAGGACATGAAGTAGTGCTTGCAGTAACACAGCCGGATAAACCAAAGGGAAGAGGAAAGAGCATGCAGTATCCTCCGGTAAAGGAAGCTGCAATCGCCCATGAAATTGAAGTGTATCAGCCGGAGCGTGTGCGTCGTCCAGAATGCATAGAATATCTGGCAAAGTATCAGCCGGACATCATTGTGGTAGCAGCCTTTGGACAGATACTTCCAAAAGAAATTTTAGAGATGCCAAAATATGGCTGCATCAATGTCCATGCATCCCTGCTTCCAAAATACCGTGGGGCTGCACCAATCCAGTGGGCAGTAATCAATGGAGAGAAGGCTTCCGGCGTAACGATTATGCGTATGGATGAAGGTCTGGATACCGGAGATATGATAGCATCTGTAACCGTGGAACTGGGCGCACAGGAGACCGGTGGCAGTCTTTTTGATAAATTGCAGGATGCCGGGGCACAATTATGTGTAGAAACCATGAAATCCATTGAAGATGGTACAGCAGTGTATACACCACAGGATAATGGGATTGCAACGCATACCAAAATGATTCAGAAGTCTTTGGGAAAGATTAACTGGTCTTTATCCGCAGCACAGATAGAAAGGCTGATTCGTGGACTGAATCCATGGCCGAGTGCCTATACTTACCTTTCCGGTAAGACATTGAAAATCTGGAAAGCAACGGTACATCCGGGCAATACAGATGCGGCACCGGGAACGGTAGTAAAGGCAGATAAACAGAATCTTGTCATACAAACAGGTGTTGACCGGCTTTCACTGGAAGAAGTGCAGTTAGAAGGTAAAAAACGTATGCCGGTTGCTGATTTCTTACGTGGATTTACAATCGAAAATGGAACGGTGCTTGGAACAAAACAGCCATAAAAAGGAGGAATTCATATGCCGTATTATTATTGGTGGGACCCGACTTATTTCTTAGTAATTATAGGTGCAGTAATCTGCCTTCTGGCATCTGCCCATGTAAACAATACGTTTAAAAAATATTCAAAATACCGCAGTATGTCTGGGATGACAGGAGCACAGGCGGCACAGAGAATCTTAAATGCAGCAGGCATTTATGATGTGGAAATCCGCCATATTTCCGGAAACCTTACCGACCATTATGACCCGAGAAATAAGACCTTAAGTCTTTCGGACAGCGTCTATGGAGCTGCATCAGTTGCAGCAGTTGGTGTGGCAGCCCATGAGTGCGGACATGCCATCCAGCATCAGAAGAATTATGCACCGCTTACCATTCGTGGTGCCATTGTTCCGGTAGCAAATATCGGTTCTACACTGGCATGGCCGCTGATCCTGATTGGATTATTTATCAGCAGCCGCAGTGGTCAGGCATTGATTACAGCAGGAATCATCTGCTTTTCACTGGCAGTATTATTTCAGATTGTAACACTTCCGGTAGAATTTAATGCATCGAGAAGAGCAGTAAGAATCCTTGGAGAGACAGGCATCTTAGGAGAACAGGAACTGGGCTATACGAGAAAAGTTTTAGGAGCAGCGGCGTTAACCTATGTGGCGGGAGCAGCTTCAGCAATTCTTCAGTTACTGCGTCTGATATTATTATTTGGAGGACGACGGGATGACTGAATCGGTGAACAGCCGGGAACTGGTGCTTGCAATTTTGCTGGCGGTAACAAAGGATGGCATATACAGCCATGTGGCGATTTCTGATGTACTGACCAAATATCAGTATCTTGAGAAACAGGAGCGCAGCTTTATTACCAGAATCAGCGAGGGCACCCTGGAGCGTATGCTGGAGCTTGATTATATTATCAATCAGTTTTCCAGTGTGAAGGTGAATAAAATGAAGCCGGTAATCCGTTGTATTATCCGGAGTGCCGTCTATGAAATGAAATATATGGACAGTGTTCCGGTATCGGCTTCCTGCAACGAAGCAGTAAAGCTTGCAAAGAAAAAAGGCTTTGGCAAGCTTTCCGGATTTGTCAATGGAGTGCTTCGGAATATCGGAAGAAATCTTGATAAGATTATATACCCGGATAAGGAAAAATCTTATAAACAGTATTTATCCGTAACCTGTTCCATCCCGGAATGGATGATTACACTCTGGGAGAAAAATTATTCCTTAGAACGGATTGAAAAGATAGCAGAAGCATTTTTGAAAGAAGAACCACTGACTATAAGGTGTAATATTACAAAGATTACACCGGAAGCATTGGTGGAGCGCTTGAAAAATCGTGGCATGGAAGTGAACATAGATGAAAAACTTCCTTATGCATTGCATGTAAGAGGTGTGGATTATCTTGGCAGCATTCCGGAATTTGCGGAAGGACTTTTTTATGTGCAGGATTTAAGCTCCATGAAGGTGGCTGAGGCGGCAGAGGTAAAAGCAAATGATACTGTCATTGATGTGTGCGGAGCACCCGGTGGAAAGAGTATACATATTGCACAGCTGCTTTCCGGCAGTGGAAGGGTCATCACCAGGGATGTCAGTGAGTATAAGGTCTCTTTGATAGAAGAGAATATCAGACGTCATCAGGTGACCAATATGACAGCCGAGCAGTGGGATGCCCGTGTATCAGATAAAGGCAGTATCGGCAAAGCAGATGTAGTTATTGCCGATTTACCATGTTCCGGACTGGGTGTGCTCCGGAAGAAACCGGATATCAAATACCGGATGCAGCCGGAAGATATCAAGTCACTGATCGCATTACAGCGGGAGATTTTATCCACGGTTCATCAGTATGTGAAGCCGGGTGGCAGAATGATTTACAGTACCTGCACCATTGATGCGGGAGAGAATGAAGAAAATGTTGCGTGGTTTATGGCAAATCATAAAGAATTTGAAGTAGAAAGCATGGAACAGATTCTGCCGGATGAATTAGGCAGTGACGGATTTTTCATTGCCAGATTAAGGAAACAGAATGTATGATAGAAAAAGTTGATGTAAAATCCTTGAATTTAAAAGAATTAGAAGAATTTCTTTTGTCTCTGGGAGAGAAGAAATTCCGGGCAAAGCAGATATATGAATGGATGCACATCCATCATGTCACCTCCTTTGATGAAATGACAAATCTTTCGAAGAATTTAAGGGAGACATTAAAAGAGAAAGCAGACCTTATAGTATTAGAAGAAGAACTGGTACAGATTTCGAAGATTGACGGAACGAGAAAGTACTTATTTGCATTGGCAGATGGGAATATGATAGAAAGTGTGCTGATGAAATATAAGCATGGCAATTCCGTATGTGTTTCTTCCCAGGTGGGCTGCCGTATGGGCTGCCGGTTCTGTGCATCAACACTGGACGGACTGGTGCGTAATCTGACACCATCGGAAATCTTAGAGCAGATATACCGGATTCAGGAGAGCATCGGAGAACGTATTTCCAATGTGGTAGTCATGGGAAGCGGAGAACCTATGGATAATTATGATAATATTGTAAAATTCATTGAACTGCTGACAGACGAGCATGGACTTCATATCAGCCAGAGAAATCTTACGGTATCTACCTGTGGACTGGTGCCACGGATGAAGCAGCTCGCTGATTTGAAACTTCAGATTACACTGGCACTTTCCCTGCATGCATCCTCACAGGAAAAGAGGAAAGAGCTGATGCCGGTTGCCAACAGTTATGAGCTTTCCGAGGTCTTAGATGCCTGCAGATATTATTTTGACAAGACAGGACGAAGAATCACTTTTGAGTACAGTCTGGTGGGCGGCGTCAATGATACGGATGAGGATGCAGAGCGGCTGGTTAAGCTGGTTTCCGGCATGAACTGCCACATTAATCTGATTCCGGTAAATCCCATTAAAGAGCGGGATTATGTGCAGTCAGACCATGAGGAAATCCTCAAATTTAAAAATAAACTTGAAAAAAACGGAATTAATGTTACTATTAGAAGGGAAATGGGCAGAGATATTGATGGTGCCTGTGGACAGTTAAGAAAGAAATTTTTAGAAAGGTAGGTGGACTATCATGAAGACTTTTTCAATTACAGATATCGGACAAAAGCGCAGCTCCAATCAGGACTATGTCTTTTCCTCTGAGCAGCCGATTGGTAATCTGCCAAATCTTTTCATTGTTGCAGATGGAATGGGAGGACATAAAGCAGGAGATTATGCTTCCAGATATACGGTAGAGACATTGGAGAAGCTGATTCGTGAGTCGACATTGTCAGAGCCGGCTGCAATTATTGAGTCTGCAGTAAAGCAGGCAAATACCATGCTGTTAGAGGAAGCGAATAACCATGAGGAAATGAAGGGAATGGGAACTACTCTGGTAATTTGTACCATTCATGACAATGTGCTTACGGTTGCCAATGTGGGAGACAGCAGACTATATGTAGTAAATCAGGAAATCAGGCAGATTACGAAAGACCATTCGCTGGTAGAAGAAATGGTGCGGATGGGTGAGATGGACAAAGAAACAGCCCGGAATCACCGTGATAAAAACATTATTACAAGGGCAATCGGAGCAGTCCCGGAAGTGGATGTGGATTTCTTTGAGATTAATCTGGATCCGGAAGATGAAATACTTATGTGTACCGATGGATTAACCAACATGGTAGAGGATGCAGATATCAGAAATATTATGCTCAGTCAGCGTGATATTGCAGAACAAGCAGAAAGACTGGTAAAGACTGCCAATGAAAATGGCGGTAAAGACAACATTACAGTAATTGTAATAAAACCATTTTCGGATGAGGTGAAGATATGTTAACAGAGGGAATGTTTATCGCAGAACGTTATGAAATTATTGGGAAAATAGGCGCAGGCGGAATGTCTGATGTTTATAAGGCAAAGGATCATGTCTTAGGACGTTTTGTGGCAATTAAAGTTTTAAAGCAGGAATTCAGTGAAGATGTTAATTTTGTGACAAAGTTCCGTACAGAGGCACAGTCAGCAGCAGGCTTAGAGCATCCAAACATCGTAAATATCTATGATGTCGGAAGCGAAAACGGCATGCATTATATTGTCATGGAGTATGTGGATGGAATCACATTAAAGACATATATTGAGAAGAAAGGCAAACTGACTTACAAAGAAGCAGTCAGCATTGCCATTCAGGTAGGCAGAGGTATTGAGGCTGCACACAATAAAAATATTGTGCACCGTGATATCAAGCCACAGAATATTATTATTTCCACAGAAGGAAAAGTAAAGGTAACCGATTTTGGAATTGCCCGTGCAGCAACTTCCAACACCATTAATTCTGATGTTATGGGTTCCGTACATTATTCTTCTCCGGAGCAGGCAAGAAACGGTTTCGTAGATGGCAAGAGTGATATTTATTCTCTTGGAATTGTCATGTATGAAATGGTAACCGGAAGAGTTCCTTTTGATGGAGATACTACCGTTGCAGTAGCAATCCAGCATTTACAGGAAGAAATGGTTCCACCAACCGCGTATACACCGGACCTTCCAATCAGCTTGGAGAAGATTATTTTAAAATGTACACAGAAGAACCCGGACCGCCGTTATGAGAATATGGGCGAACTGTTGATTGATTTAAAGAAATGTCTGATTAGTCCGAATGAAGATTTTGTTACCATGGTTCCACTTGGCAGCAATGATAAGACAAGAGTCATCGGACAGGATGAATTAGAGCAGATCCGGGAAGGCTCCGGAAAAGTTTCCTATGATGAAGAGGAAGAAGCAGGAGAGGAGGAAGAAGCAGGAGAGGAAGAAGAACCGGATGAGGATGAATTAACAGAGGATGAGGAGAAGGAGAATGGAATTCTCAATCCGAAGATGGAAAAAGCAGTTACTATTATGGGAATTGTCGCTGCAGTTATCATCGTAGGAATCGTCATTTGCCTGGTTGGTAATATCCTTGGAATTTTCCGATTTGGCGGCAACAAGAAAAATGATACCGAGACAGAGATTGCAACAGAAACCGAAACAGACACCGAAGATAAAATCGAAATGATTGATTTGCGTGGTCTTACTTTTGAAGAAGCACAGAATGAAATCAAAGATAAGAAGCTTGATATCAAGTTAGAAGAAGGCGAGGAGATTTCCTCTGATGATTATGAGGAAGGACAGATTGCCGAGCAGAGTGTGAAGAAGGGTGAATCTGTAAAGGCTGGCGATACCGTTACTGTCCGTATCAGCAGCGGAGCAGGAGATGTTCCGATTCCTGACGTAGCCGGTTATAAGTCTTCGGAAGCACAGAAAAAATTAGAGGATATGGGCTTTAAGGTAAGCACGGATTATGATTACAGCGATACCGTACAGCAGGATTATGTTATCAAGACTACACCGGATATCGGAACCAATGCGAAGAAGGGTGATACCATTACCCTGATTTTAAGCCGTGGTATTGAAAGCGTACAGGTACCGGATGTCAGAGGACACTCAGAAACTGATGCGAAAAACGAATTAACCGGTGCAGGCTTAAATGTTACAACCAAAACCGATTACAGTGATGATGTGGCAGAAGGTCTTGTTATCAGTCAGGATCCGGTAAATGGCAAATTTGTTGACCGTGGAACAACCGTTACCCTGACCATCAGTTTAGGCAAGAAGACCACATACTATTCTTATAAGAGTGATACATTAGCAGTACCGCAGGATGGCAAGAATTATACCGGCGGAACCGTTACACTGAAAGGTTCTGATGGAAGTACCCTCTGGACAACAACCTTCGAGGGAACAACACCTGGTTCTGTGAATGTAGATAATATTAAAAATATGAGCAGCGGTACCCTTGAGGTTGATTGGACATATACCAACGAAGATGGTACAACAGGAACCAATGTGGTATCGACCTCTGTAAACTTTACTGAAAAATAAGGATGCACATGCAGGGAAAAATAGTCAAAGGAATTTCCGGATTCTACTACGTTCATGTAGTGGAATCCGGAATTTATGAATGTAAGGCAAAAGGAATATTCCGCCAGCAGAAGATGAAACCGCTGGTGGGAGATGATGTAGAGATTGATATTATTTCAGAAGAAAAGAAGACCGGAAATGTCGCAGCAATTCTTCCAAGAAAAAATGCACTGATTCGTCCGGCAGTTGCCAATGTGGACCAGGCTCTTTTGATTTTCGCGGCGGCAAGTCCCAATCCCAATTTTAATCTTTTGGACCGCTTTCTGGTAATGATGGGACGGCAGGATGTTCCGGTAATCCTTTGTTTTAATAAGTGTGATTTGATTACGGAGGAACAGCAGCAGGAGATTGCATCTATTTATGAAGCAAGCGGCTGTAAGATACTCTTTGTCAGTGCAAAAAAGGAACTGGGACTGAAAGAACTTCAGAAAATATTAGAAGGAAAGACTACAACGGTAGCAGGACCTTCTGGAGTGGGAAAATCTTCACTTATTAATCTTTTAGCACCGGAAGCCTGTATGGAGACCGGTGAAATCAGTAAGAAGATAGAGCGCGGTCGTCATACCACAAGACATGCGGAACTGATTCAGCTTAAGGGCGACGGTTATATTATGGATACACCGGGATTTAGTTCTCTTTATCTTCCGGAAATGGAGAAGGAAGAATTGCAGGATTGTTATCCGGAGTTTGCAGCCTTTGAACCGTATTGCAGATTTCATGGCTGTTCCCATATCAGTGAGCCGGACTGCGGAGTCAAAGAAGCTTTATCAGAAGGAAAGATTCATCCGGTGCGTTATGAAAATTACTGCCAGCTTTATGGAGAATTAAAGGACAGAAAGAAGTATTAAATAATTAGAGTATCGAAAGAGAAGAGATAGAAAATAGGATATCGAAAATAAAGTACAGCCAAATAAGATACGAAAGAAATATCAGATACAGAAAGGAATCAGACAATGAATTGTTTATCCCCATCTATTTTATCAGCAGATTTTAGTAAATTAGGAGAAGAGATTAAGACGGTAGATGAAGCCGGGGCGCAGTACATTCATATCGATGTAATGGATGGAAGCTTTGTGCCAAGCATTTCTTTTGGAATGCCGGTCATCCGTTCTATCCGGAAATGCACCGATAAAATGTTTGATGTTCATCTGATGATTGATGAGCCAATCCGTTATATTGATGAGCTGGTAGACTGCGGAGCAGATTTGATTACGGTGCATGCAGAAAGCTGTAAGCACTTAGACCGGACCATTGAAGCTATTAAGGAACGTGGCATCATTGCAGGAGTAGCATTAAATCCTGCTACACCATTAACTGCCATTGAACATATTTTAGAAAAAGTGGATATGGTATTAATCATGACAGTAAATCCGGGCTTTGGCGGACAGAAGCTGATTCCTTATACTATCGATAAAGTGCGTCAGTTAAAGAAAATGGTGCAGGAGCGGAAGCTGAAGCTTGATATTGAAGTGGATGGCGGCGTAAACCTTTCCAATGTTGAAACATTGATGGATGCAGGAGCAAATATTATTGTTGCCGGAAGCGCAGTTTTTGGCGGAGATGCGGAAGAGAACACCAGATGTTTCTTAAATCTCATTAATGGTGGTAAATAAGATGAAAACATTGATTATCAATGGCGGAACCATAGAGGATGCATTTGCATTAAGTTATATAGAACGGGTAAAACCGGATTGTATCTTAGCAGCAGACCGTGGCATGGAATTCTGTTACCGCAATCAGATAAAACCGGATGTCATATTAGGAGATTATGATTCGGCAGATAAAACCATATTGGAAGCATTTCGACGGCAAAGCGGCATTGAGTGGCACCAGTATCAGCCGGAGAAGGATTATACCGATTCTGAAATTGCCATCGGAAAAGCTATGGAGCGAAACAGCAGTGAAATCCATATATTGGGCGGCACCGGCACAAGGCTTGACCATGTGTTAGGTAATATACAGCTTCTGATGCAGCCGCTGGCAAAAGATATTCCGTGCTTTCTCATAGATTTCCATAACCGGATTCGTCTGTTGAAAGAGCGCGCGGTTCTTCAAAAGAGTCAGCAGTTCGGAAAGTATGTATCCTTACTTCCTCTTACAACAGAAGTAACCGGAGTAACATTGACCGGAATGAAATATCCTCTGCAGGATGCCGCATTTACCAGTGATAATACATTGGGCGTCAGCAATGAAATTGTAGAGGATGAAGCGGTGATAGATTTAAAAAACGGAATATTGATTATGATTGAATCGAGAGACTGATTCTTAAGAGACTGAATTCTGTAAGACGGAAGGAGGTCTCTTTTTTGTTATTAAGCTTCTTCAGGCATGAGAACGAAGGAGTAAATAACTTTTTTTGTTTAGTAGAATAGTGGCACAGTCTGTCCGCCACCAATACATTATAAAGTCTGCTAGGAGCACTTGGAATTTCGTCCGACAACAGGCAACGCTGGCACAGGGAAGTGCCAGCGAGGCGCATTTGAACATGGATGTGAATATACGCCGGTTGCCGGAACTGATGAAAGATGCTATAGAAATTCTTAGTGCTCCGGCAGGCTTTATACCTGTATTGGTGGTGGACAGATTGTGCTGCTATTTTATTAAATGCAAAGAAAGGTATTTTCTATATCTTGACAAATCAAAAAAATATAGTACAATACAATTCATAGTAAATAAATAGGAAAAGGATGAAAAGAAAAAATGAACAGAAGTGTAAGAACAAAAATAACAGCACTCGGTCTTTGCGTAACATTAATGTTTACAGTACTGACAGGATGTGGAAATAAGGATACAAAGGAGACCTTAAGCACGGAGCAGCAGTCTGTGACAGAGGTAATTGAGAGTACAGAAAATGTGACAGAAGCAGGAAATGAAGTGACAGAGGGAGCCAGTGAAGAGAATCCGATTACTTTTACGGATGCACTGGGAAGAGATGTAACCGTAACTTCCCATGACCGTGTGGCAGCCATGATTGGAAGCTTTGCAGATGTCTGGTTATTATCCGGTGGTGAACTGGTGGCAACAGCCAATGATTCCTGGGAGTCATTAGACCTTGACTTAGGAGATGATGTGGTAAATCTTGGAAGTATTCAGGAGCCAAATACAGAAGCATTACTTGCCACACAGCCGGATCTTGTAATTGCAAGCACCAATACTACTTCTAATGTGGAGATGGAAAATATGCTGACAGAAGCAGGCGTTACAGTAGCATATTTTGATGTATCTGATTTTGACGCATATCTTCAGATGTTAGACATTTGTACAGATATTACCGGAAGAAAGGATTTATATGAAAAAAACGGACTTGATGTTCAGAAACAGATTGAAGAAATCAAGGCGAGAGTAGACGATTCCCATCCAAGCGTATTATTTTTACGTGCAGCAGCAAGTGGTGTAAAAGCCAAAGGAAGTGAAGGCAGCGTAGGTGGTGAGCTGTTAAAGGATTTGGGATGTGTGAATATTGCAGACAGTGACAGCGGATTATTGGATAATCTGAGCCTTGAAGCAATCGTAACCGCAGATCCGGATTATATTTTCGTGACTACACAGGGAACCGATACAGATGCGGCACTGGAAAATGTGCAGGAAACATTAATTGACAGTCCGGTATGGAGCAGTCTTACTGCAGTGAAAGAGAATCACTATTATGTACTGGATAAACGGCTTTACAACCTGAAACCAAATGCCCGCTGGGGAGAAGCGTATAAAGAACTGGCAGACATTTTATATCAGGAAAACTAAGACGCAGAAACTTAAGTGACAGAGTATAGGCAATAAAGGAGAATCGGGATGGGATATTTTCCATTTTTTGTGGAACTAAAAGGAAAAAGAGGACTGATTGTCGGTGGCGGTATTGTAGCAGAACGCAAGGTAAGAAAGCTGCTGCCTTATGAACCAGAGCTTCTGGTTGTTGCACCAAAGATTGATGATGGAATCTGGAAACTTTCCGAAGAAATAAAAGAGAAAAGAAAAAAGAACGCAGATACGTCGGAACTTATTTTATCCGAGCGGGATTTTGAAACTACAAATCTGGAAAAAATGGATTTTGTTATTGCGGCAACCTCGGATGAAACATTGAATGCAAGGATTGCAAAGCTTTGTGAAGAGAGGAATATTCTGGTAAATGTTGTAGATGATAAGGAAAAATGTGGATTCCTGTTCCCGTCACTGATTCGGGAAGGAAAGCTCAGTATCGGCATTTCTACCGAAGGAGCAAGTCCAAGAGTAGCAACCACGTTCCGTGCCCGGTTAAGCGCAGACATCCCGGAGCGGATGGAAGAAATCCTGGATTATCTTGAAAAGATTCGTCCTTTTGCAAAAATGGCAATCGAAGATGACAAAAAGAGAGCTGCTTTTCTGATGGAATTGGCAGATGTGTGTATGGGAAAAGGACGTCCCCTGACAGAAACTGAATGCGAAATTTTACTGGAAAATTATCGAAACAAGACATCAAAAGATGTACTTTCGGATAAAGGAGCACCTTCGGATAGGGAGACGCAATCTGGAAAAGATGTATATTCAGATAGAAAAATATCACCAGGAAAGGTAGTTCTGGTGGGAGCCGGTTGTCTGTCCTATGAATACATAACACTGCGCGGCATGCAGGAAATCAGAAAAGCACAGGTGCTGATTTATGATGCGTTAATTGATACAAGGCTTCTTGATTTTACCATTGAAAACTGTGAAAAAATCTGTGTAGGAAAACGCAGTGGCAGACACAGCATGAAGCAGGAAGAGATTAATATGCTGCTGATAGAGAAGGCAAAAGAAGGTGCGCATGTTGTAAGGTTAAAAGGCGGTGACCCATTTGTCTTTGGCAGAGGAAATGAAGAAGTAGACGCACTGACGGAGGAAGGCATTGAAACAGAAGTAATTCCCGGCATTTCCTCCTGCATTGCAGTGCCGGAGCTTGCCGGAATTCCGGTGACGGAGCGGAAGGTCAGCCGGAGCTTTCATGTAATGACCGGGCATTTTGCCGGAGATGAGGAATCATTAAAAGATGAGATTCACAAAATGGCTGCCATGGATGGAACCTGTGTCTTTCTGATGGGATACACAAGGCTTGCGGAGATTATAAGAGAATTACAAAACGGCGGTGCAGCGGCAGAGACACCGGTAGCAGTAATTCATGGAACTTCTGATGGAAGCAGCCGGGCAGCCTATGGAACACTTCTTACCATCGAAAAAGAAGTGCAGGAGAAACAGATTTCAATGCCGGCAGTGATTGTGGTAGGAGATACCGTCCGTTTACCGGAGTAAGAAAAAGAAAAAAATTCAGGACTTTTCGGAAAAACGAGGTCCTGAAAAAAATTTCTTACATTTCCTATTGACCATATATGAATTATAGGGTATTATGGTAAATAGTTACAGGAAAGGAGAAAAAAGGAAATGGCGAAAATAGCACAATCTCTGACAGAATTAGTTGGTAATACACCAATACTGGAACTGAAAAATTACGAAGAAGCAAAGCATCTTCCGGCACACCTTTTAGCAAAGCTTGAGTATTTTAATCCATTGGGCAGCGTAAAAGACCGTGTGGCAGAAGCAATGATAGAACAGGGAATAAAAGACGGGCTGATTAATGACAAGACCGTTATTATAGAACCGACCAGTGGCAATACCGGAATCGGGCTGGCATTTGTATGTGCGGCAAAGAAGCTGCATCTGATTTTAACCATGCCGGATACCATGAGTGTTGAGCGAAGAAAGATTGTAACAGCACTGGGAGCAGAAGTGGTACTGACCCAGGGACGGCTTGGCATGCGGGGCGCTATTGAGAAGGCGGCCCAGTTAAAAGAAGAATATGGAAATGCATTTATTCCGCAACAGTTTGAAAATCCGGTCAATCCAAAAATCCATGAGCTTACTACCGCAGAAGAAATCTGGCGGGATACGGACGGGAAGATAGACATCTTTGTAGCTTCCGTAGGAACCGGTGGAACACTGACCGGAACAGCAAGAGGCTTAAAGGCAAAGAAAGCAGACATTAAGATTGTGGCAGTAGAACCTGCAACTTCCGCCGTTCTTTCCGGAAAAGAACCGGGACCACATAAGATACAGGGAATTGGCGCAGGATTTATTCCGAAGGTTATGGATTTGTCACTGGTTGATGAGATTATTCCGGTAGATAATGATGTGGCATTTGATACCACAAGAGAAGTGGCAAAGACGGATGGACTCCTGATTGGAATCTCGTCCGGTGCAGTCTTACATGCAGCAGAAGAACTGGCAGGCAGACCGGAGAATAAAGATAAAAATATTGTTATCTTAATGCCGGACAGCGGAGAGCGGTATTTATCCACCTCTTTATTCGAATTATAAAATCAATGAAAAGAGATAGAAAGGAAATGTTGGGTGACATGCAAAAGAGCAGAAAACAGCAGGGAAAGAAAACTACATATCGTTACCACATCACTGCACTTTTGCTTGCAGTCATGATGTTGCTGCTCAGTGGATGTGGTAGACAAAAGAGTGATGTCATTACCATAACCAATGTTTCCTATGACCCAACCAGAGAGTTTTATGAAGCATATAATAAAATGTTCATACAGCATTATGAAGCAGAAACCGGAAAAAAAGTGGAAGTCATCCAGTCTCATGGAGGCTCCGGCATGCAGGCACGTTCCGTAGTGGAAGGTTGTAATGCGGATGTGGTGACACTGGCACTGGCACATGACATTTCGTTGATAGAGGATACCGGATTGATTAATGAGGGCTGGATGGATCAGTTCCCGGATCAATCCGCACCATATACTTCAACCATTGTCTTTCTGGTACGAAAGGGAAATGAGAGAAATATCAAAGACTGGGATGATTTGATTCAACCGGGTGTTGAAGTAATCACGCCGGACCCGAAGAGCAGCGGCGGTGCATGCTGGAACTTTCTGGCAGCATTAAGCTATGCAAAGGAAAAGGGTTACAGTGAAGCAGAACAAAAGAAATTTTTAAAAGAACTTTATGCCAACGTTTCCGTGATGGATTCCGGAGCAAGAGGTTCCACAACCACCTTTGTGGAAAATGGAAAAGGCGATGTACTGATTGCATGGGAAAATGAAGCCATGACAGTACTTAAGAATTATCCGGGAGAATATGAACTGATTTCTCCGACGGTCAGTATCTTAGCACAGCCCAGTGTGGCAGTGGTAGATGATAATGTAGATTTCAATGGAACAAGAGATGTGGCAGAAGCATATTTATCTTATTTATATGAAGATGATGCACAGCGGCTCGCCGCAGAGAATGGTTACCGTCCATCCAATCAGGAAATTTTAAAGGAATATGAAGATACCTTTGACCTGACGATGACACTTTGGAGCATTGATGATTTTGGTGGCTGGGATCAGGCATACAAAGATTATTTTGATGATGATGCCTGGTTCGATGAGATATATAACTACTAGAAGAAGAGGCAAGTATGAAAAGACGATTCCGTAAAAATAAAAAAATCAGAGTCATACCGGGATTTCATTTAACGCTTGGAATTACAGTTACAATGCTTTCACTGATTGTACTGATTCCACTGGCATCCGTAATGGTATATTCCTTAAAGTTATCTCTGTCAGAATTTTTCGGACTTCTGACCAAGTCAAATGTATTATATGCATTTGCCACCAGCATCGGATGTTCTTTCTTAGCAGCATGTATCAATGTGGTGTTTGGTGTGATATTAGCCTGGACGCTGACCCGGTATGATTTTCCGGGAAAACGGATTTTAGATGGATTTATTGAACTTCCATTTGCACTGCCTACTGCAGTTGCAGGTATTACTTTATCAAAGATGTATTCTGACACCGGAGTCATCGGAAAGCCGTTAGCAGTCCTTGGAATAAAAGCAGCATATACCCATGTGGGACTGGTCATTGCACTGGTATTTGTGGGAATTCCATTTGTCGTGCGTTCCGTTCAGCCAATATTGGAAAAATTGGATGGACAGTATGAAGAGGCAGCTTATATCCTTGGAGCAACGCCTTCGAAAACATTTTTCAAAGTAATCTTATCTGAGATGAAACCGGCAATTTTAACCGGATTTGGACTGGCATTTGCCAGAGGGGTAGGAGAATATGGAAGCGTTATCTACATATCCGGCAACAGTGCCAAGGAGCATACACAGGTAATTTCCTATGTTATTATGCAGAAATTAAATTATATCGATTATGCCTCTGCAACAGCAATTGCACTGGTTATGTTAATCATATCATTCCTTATTTTATTTGCAGTGAATATCATTCAGATGAAGCAGGCGCAACGCACGAATCAGTTATAGAAGGAGAAAAGTATGAATGAGCTTGAAAAACTGGAAAAAAGAAAAAAACGTACGCGTCATATTCTGATTACAGTCAGTGTACTGTTCCTGTTCCTGATGCTGGTTCTTCCGCTGCTCTGCATCATTGCAAGTTCCTTAAAAGAAGGATTTGCCTTTTACATGCAGTCCATCCGGACAGATTATGTAAAGAGTGCTTTAAAGGTAACTCTGATTGCAACAGTGGCAGCGGTGGTGATTAACACATTCTTTGGATTATGTGTTTCCTGGCTTTTAACCAAGTTTTCCTTCCGAGGAAAACAGGTGCTGGCAACCTTAATCGATATTCCGTTTTCCATTTCACCGGTTATCGTGGGACTGGCATTTTTGATGACATTTGGAAGACTGGGCTGGACATATCCATTTATCCGGGCAATCAACCAGTTCTTTGGAACAAATATCAGAATCGCTTTTGCAATTCCGGGCGTTATTTTAGCAACGGTATTTGTAACATTCCCTTATGTATCAAGGGAAGTGATTCCGGTTTTAAATGCCCAGGGCAAGGACGAAGAGGAAGCAGCAGCCCTGATGGGAGCCGGCGGACTGAAAATCTTTTTTAAGATTACCTTCCCGCAGATGAAATGGGCATTGCTCTATGGAGTCATTCTTTGTACCTCGAGAGCGTTGGGAGAGTTCGGTGCGGTCAATGCTCTGTCAAAGACAAGAGGAGAGACCTTTACACTTCCACTGGAAATCGATGCATTATATATGTCGGGTACAGAGCAGTCCGTTACTGCAGCATTTGCAGTATCCTCGCTTTTGGTTATTCTGGCAGTTATTATATTATTCCTTCGAAATATTCTGGAATATCGGGCAAAATCAAGAAGGGAGAGCCACTGATATGTATGTTGAAATGAAAGATATATGCAAACAATATGGTAGTTTTAAAGCTTCTGATCATGTCAGCTTTGGCATTGAAAAAGGAAAACTGGTGGCACTGCTTGGACCATCCGGCAGTGGAAAGACAACACTGCTTCGTATGATTGCAGGACTGGAAATTCCAAATTCCGGAGATATTTACATCGGCGGAAAACGGGTCAATGATGTACCGGCTTCCAAACGAGGCATCGGATTTGTTTTTCAGAATTACGCATTGTTCCGCTATATGACGGTATATGACAATGTGGCATTTGGACTGGAGCTTCAGAAGGTGCCAAAGAAAGAGATTAAGAAGCGGGTAATGGAGCTTTTGGAGATTACCGGACTTTCCGGTATGGAGAAGCGGTATCCGAACCAGTTGTCCGGCGGACAGCGGCAGAGAGTTGCTTTTGCAAGGGCATTGGCACCAAGACCACAGGTACTGCTTCTGGATGAACCGTTTGCAGCAATTGATGCCAAAGTTCGTTCGGAATTAAGACTCTGGCTTCGTAGTGTGGTTACAAAGCTTGGAATCACCAGCATTTTTGTAACCCATGACCAGGATGAAGCCGTTGAGGTGGCAGATGAGATTATCATTACCAATCACGGAACCATCGAACAGATTGGAACACCGGCAGAGATTTATAATACACCGGATACTCCGTTTGTAGCACAGTTTATTGGACGTTCTTCCCTGGTGGAACATTACGAAGAGCTGCATGGATTTGATAAAATCGAGGGCGCAGCGAAAGCAGTCATCCGACCGGAATTTGTAAAGATACATAAATTTGGCAAAATTGACCGCTATATGAGTGCATCCCAGGATGGCATTGTAAAGGATATCGTATTCCGTGGAAACCGTCTGGATGTTACGGTAGACGTAGGCGGCATAGAGATAATCTGTGAATGGCCATTGGAAAAAGAAAGTCTTGAAATCGGAGAGAAGGTAAGCCTTTTGATTTACCGGTTATATGTGCTGGATAAAGAGCGGACGTATCTCTGTGAAAATAAAGAAATGCAGGAGGATGATGTATTCTACATCTAAGTTGCTATGGAAATTAAAAACAGAAAAATATTGGATACAGACATTTTAATTATTGGCGGTGGAACCGCAGGCTGTTATGCAGCACTGACCATTGCAGAACAGTCCGATGCGAAAGTTATCATTGCAGAGAAAGCCAACATCAAAAGAAGCGGCTGTCTTGCAGCCGGAGTAAATGCCATTAATGCATATATCGTAGAGGGCAGAAAGCCGGAAGATTATGTGGATTATGCCAAAAAGGATGCAGACGGCATCGTAAGAGAGGATTTACTTCTTACCATGTCGGAGGGCTTAAACCGTGTAACAGAGAAAATGGAGAAGCTTGGTCTTGTCATTTTAAAAGATGAGAATGGTAAATATGTGGCAAGAGGAAACCGGAATATCAAAATCAACGGTGAGAATATCAAGCCGTTACTTGCTTCTGCAGTAGAGGTACTGCCAAATGTTACGATTTTAAACCGGGTGGCAATTACCGATTATCTGGTAAAGGAGAACAGGATTTATGGTGCAGTGGGATTTTCCATTGAAAATGAGACAGCAGTAGAAATCCGGGCGAAGAAAGTGCTTTGTGCAACCGGTGGAGCATCCGGTCTTTACCGGCCGAACAATCCGGGATTCTCCAGACATAAGATGTGGTATCCACCATTTAATACCGGAGCCGGTTATGCCATGGGAATTGAGTCGGGAGCAGAGATGACCACCTTTGAAATGCGTTTTATTGCACTGCGTTGCAAAGATACCATCGCACCGACCGGAACCATTGCACAGGGTGTGGGGGCAAAGCAGGTAAATGCCCTTGGTGAAGTGTATGAGACAAAATACGGACTTACCACTTCACAGCGTGTGTATGGAACCGTAAAAGAGAATTTATTAGGACACGGTCCATGTTATCTTCGGACAGAAGGAATCAGTGCCGAGCAGGACGATTCCTTAAAGAAAGCTTATCTTAACATGGCACCAAGCCAGACCTTAAAATGGATCGAACAGGGAAAGAACCCAAGTGAGCAGAATGTGGAAATCGAAGGAACCGAGCCGTATGTGGTAGGTGGACATACCGCCAGTGGTTACTGGGTTGACACCAGAAGAGAATCTACGATTCACGGACTGTATGCAGCCGGAGATGTGGCAGGAGGCTGTCCACAGAAATATGTAACAGGAGCCATGGTCGAGGGCGAGATTGCAGCAAAGGCAATGGTAGAAGACCTTGCAAAAGAAAAGGCTGCAAGCTATGAAATGACGGAAGAAGAAAAAGCATTCTGTGACAACAGATTTGAAGAAAAGATGAAGGAGTATGATAAGATTTTAACAAATCAGTCCGGTTTATATGATACGGAACAATTAGAAGAAGCCATGCAGAAGGTAATGGATACCTATGCAGGCGGAATCAGTAATCATTATCAGTTTAATGAAAACCAGCTGAATCTGGCAGAAGAGAAAATCGAAAAGTTAAAGGAACTTTCGAAGGGGCTTGGAGCTTCCAATATGCATGAGCTGATGTTTGTCTATGAGCTTAAGAACCGGCTGACGGTCTGTGAGACACTGATTTATCATCTGAGAGCCAGAAAGGAAACCCGATGGCACAGTTTTGCAGAAAACTTAGATTATCCGGATAAGAGTGATGAGTGGTTAAAATATGTCAATACCAGAAAAGAAAATGGTAAAATCCATGTGCTCTTCCGGGAATTAGTAAAGCGAGGTGAGACCTATGAGCATAGCTATTAATCAAAGCAAATGTGTGGGATGCGGCAGATGCAGTCAGGTCTGTCCGGGAACTCTGATTGGAATGGGTTCTGACGGAAAGGCATGTATGCTCTATCCGAAGGACTGCTGGGGCTGCTGCTCCTGTATTAAAGAATGTAAGGCAGATGCCATAGCACTTTACCTGGGAGCCGATATGGGCGGCATGGGAAGTAAGATGAGTGTTGCAAGCCGGGAACAGTATCTGGACTGGAAGATAGAGAAAAGGGATGGCACCGTAGAGACCATCGTTATCGACAGAAAGCAATCGAATCAATATTAATAAATCGCCACGGGGTGGCAGAAAGAGGTAAGTATGGGTGAATTATCACATTTGGATGAACTGGAAGCAGAAGCAATTTACATCATAAGAGAGGTGGCCGCAGAGTGCGAGAAGCCGGTTATGCTTTATTCCATTGGAAAAGACAGCTCCGTAATGCTGCATCTTGCCATGAAAGCATTTTATCCGGAGAAGCCGCCATTTCCATTCCTGCATGTAAATACCACATGGAAATTCAAGGAAATGATTCACTTCCGTGATGAGACAGCAAAGAAGCTTGGCATTGAAATGTTAGAGTATATCAATGAAGATGGTGTAAAGAAGGGCATTAACCCATTCGACCATGGCTCTGCATATACCGACATCATGAAAACACAGGCACTGAAACAGGCACTAAATAAATATGGATTTACTGCAGCATTTGGTGGCGGCAGACGAGACGAGGAAAAATCCCGTGCAAAGGAAAGAATTTTCTCCTTCCGTAATGAAAATCATGCCTGGGACCCGAAGAACCAGAGACCGGAAATGTGGAAGCTTTACAACGCTAAAATCAATAAAGGCGAAAGCATTCGGGTATTCCCGATTTCCAACTGGACAGAGACTGATATCTGGCAGTATATCAAACGTGAGAAAATTGACATTGTACCATTATATTTTGCAGCAGTACGTCCGGTAGTATATCGTGATGGAAATATTATCATGGTGGATGATGACCGTATGCGTCTGCTTCCGGGAGAAGAAATCCAGTACAAGAGTGTACGTTTCCGTACCTTAGGATGCTATCCTTTGACCGGAGGAACAGAGTCAACAGCAACTACATTGGATGAAATTATCGATGAGACTTTAAGTGCAGTATCTTCCGAGAGAACCACCCGTGTCATTGATAACGAAGCAGCAGGCAGTATGGAAAGAAGAAAGAGAGAGGGGTATTTCTAAGATGAGTGGATTATTAAAATTTATTACATGCGGTAGTGTGGATGACGGAAAGTCCACTTTGATTGGACACATTCTTTATGATGCAAAGCTTTTGTATACAGACCAGGAAAAAGCACTGGAATTAGATTCCAAAGTAGGAAGCCGCGGTGGAGCAATTGACTATTCTCTTCTGTTGGACGGACTGATGGCAGAGCGTGAGCAGGGTATTACCATTGACGTAGCATACCGTTATTTTACAACAGACAACAGAAGCTTTATCGTAGCAGATACACCGGGTCATGAAGAGTACACCAGAAACATGGCGGTTGGTGCATCCTTTGCAGACCTTGCAGTTATCTTAATTGATGCAAAACAAGGGGTACTGGTACAGACCAGAAGACATGCCAGAATCTGTGCATTAATGGGAATCAAGTTCTTTGTATTTGCAGTAAACAAAATGGATCTGGTAGACTACAGCGAAGAGCGTTTCAAAGAAATCGAAGCACAGATTAAAGAATTAGCAGACGAACTGAAGTTAGAGAGCATTTACATTATTCCGGTTTCTGCAACAGAAGGTGATAATGTAACAACCAAATCCGATAAAATTAGCTGGTACAAGGGAGAGGCATTGCTTCCATACCTTGAAAAAGTAGATGTAACAGAGAAGAAGCAGGAAGAGGGCTTCTATATGCCGGTACAGAGAGTGTGCCGTCCGGACCATACTTTCCGTGGATTCCAGGGACAGATTGAATCCGGTGAAGTAAAAGTCGGAGACGAAATCGTTACCCTGCCAAGCAATGAGCGTGCGCATATCAAGAGCATTTTAGTAGGAGATAAAGACAGCCAGAGTGCCTTTATGGGACAGCCGGTTACACTGCAGCTTGATAAAGAAGTAGACGTATCCAGAGGCTGTGTCATTGCATCCGGCAATAACCTGCCAATCAGCAAATCCTTTACAGCAACCATTCTCTGGATGGATGATGAGGAGCTGACACCGGGAACCGATTATCTGGTAAAACTTGGAACCAAGCAGATTCCTGGTATCTTAAAGAACATTCAGTATAAGATTGATGTAAATACCGGTGAATTTATTCCGGCAGGACAGCTTAAGAAAAATGAGATTGCAGTCTGTGACCTTGATTTGCAGGAGCCGGTTGTCATCGATGAATTCAAAAAGCATAAGACTTTAGGAGAGCTGATTCTGATTGACCGTATTTCCAATATGACTTCTGCCTGCGGTGTAGTAGAAGATGCTGCCGTAGATGAGAGCAAGGATTTAAAAGCAGCTTTCGTATATGGAAGCCTTAAGGGAAATGGAGACATTTTCGAAGAGTTCTATTATAACCTTGAGAGTATGACGATTGCCAAGGTACGTCCGGTTCAGAAGACCTATACCATTGGAGATGAAATTCCGGTAAGCGGAGAGAGCTATCAGTATCCGGATGACTTCGATATTGTCATCTTAAGAGAAAGAATCTTTGTACAGGTTCGTGGACGCAAGGTAGAAAAGATTGCACCGCTGGCAGAATACCAGTACAGCAATGTTCCGGTTATCAACGGAAGAGGCTTTGCCGTTGCCATTACATCTGCACAGGATGCACAGGCATTCTTAGACGATCTGGCTGCAGCAGGTGAAAAACCATCCAGTGACTTCTTCAATAAGTGGCTGCATTTTGAAACATATCGTAAGATTATTTTCAAGGATGAAATCTGGTTATAGGAAATTAGTTGTAAAAAAAATAAGTCATAAAAATAGCTGGGAATACGCTTTTTGCGGTTCCTCATAAAAAATGCGGGATACAGGAGGGATTAATATGTCGATTAAGAAAATTGCGGCGATAGCAGGCGTTTCAACAGCCACTGTATCCCGTGTTTTGAATAATCCGGATTACAAATGTTCATCGGAAGGGCTGCGGGAGAAAATCTGGCAGATAGCAAGAGAGATGAACTATATGCCAAACGAGGCAGCCAGGAATCTGAAAATGGGTAAGAGTACTACAAAAGACACGATGTATTACCTTGATATTTTAATGACACGGACGGGAAATAATCAGGAATAGTGACGGCTTAATTATACCTGGAAAATGTGAGCCCCAGGTGTTAAAGAAGCTGTCTTCCTACTATAAAGTAACTCCCTTTTTACAAAAGTGTGTCTGATGCATAATTCCTTATAATTATTCGCTTTTTCTACTTTTATACATTTTATATTCATTTTCCATAATGTGGAGCTTATTTTTTGATAAGTTGTCGTGCAATTTATTAGAATGGAATTTTTGAAAGAGCCAGCATCTTGAATGGGCTGACTCTTTCAATGTCATCTGTAATTGACAAACTGGAATTTGACTAATTATTGTGTTTTAATGATTCTATAAACTACCCCCAATTGAGCAGGGTATGTTTCTTGAATCATTCCATTAAACCATATTGTAACGATATCTCCCACCTGAACATCTTCCGCTAAATTTTCTGCCGATACATAATACTCTCCATCATTCATCTGACAAAAGCCTTCAGCTGTACTCACATGCGTTACAAGAAGTTCTCCATCATCGGTAATTTCTTTTACTTTTGCATTAAAATTGATAACCTCTATTGGAATAGACGTATCATCTTTTTCAATATCTCTAAATATGATTCGTTCGTCATCAATGACTACTATGAGCTGACCTTCAGAACTCCTTTGATAATGATATCCGCTTCCGAAATTTGATTGATTATTTTCAGATGGTAACTCTGTCCCTGCCACTGTTGACACAATTTCTCCATCCATTGTTCCACAACCAGGCATTGACGCTACATATCCTGTGTCTTTATATATAACACCATCAACCATAACACATGGAGGATATGAGCCAGTATCTGCTATTTGCTCATTTTGTACTACATCATCATTTTCTTTATTTTCTGTTTCTACGGACACATTTCCAGACACAGGTTCTTTATTTTCTTGATTCGTTCCACATCCAGCCATTCCCAGCACCATACATAATACAAGCAGATAGATTACTTTTTTCATAATACATGCCTCCTTAACTTATATTTTTTAACTCTATAAACTGAAAGTTTCTTTTTCTTGATAAATGGGGATTAGTTTTCCTTTTTTCCAATCAGCAATAACCACCTATGGTCAAAGCATATTTGTCCCTCCTTGATATAGGGATTAAAACCTGTTTTATCTCCACCATTCAAATCGTATTCCATTTTATCAATAATATCTTTTTGAATATCCTCTGGTGTACTTGTCAAATCCATCCAACTTTGTAGATTTACAGGAACAAGTGTTGTTTCTTCAAGCTGAAGCTCAAAAGCATCCTCAAACAATGCTTCAAATTCTTCTCTGCTAAGTATTCTTGTATGTGAGTTATCACGCATCGTTTCAATAGCGTCATTAGTTTCACGCAATTCTTCTGTAGTCGCTACCATATCCCAAATAACAAGTTTTCCACCTTTTTTCAAAACTCGTTGCATCTCCCGAAAAGGCTTTTCAGGCTCAACAAAATGGTGCAATGAAAGTCTTGTAATCACAAGGTCAAATGTTTCATCTTCAAAAGGTAAGCATTCCGCATTCCCCGATACAAATGATATGTTCTGAATACCTTCTTGCTTTGCCAGTTTTTTTCCCTGCTCCAACATTGCTTCTGTCAAATCCAAACAAGTAATGTCCTTAACATAAGGAGCCACTGCTCTTCCACATATACAGGTTCCAGCAGCAACCTCCAATGCATGTTCATTGCCCCTTGCCTGAATACTACGAATCAAATAATCGGTATATTCTGCCTTAGACATATGATATGAAGCAAATTTCTCTGCTTGTGTACCAAATGATTTTTTCACTTCATTATAGTTATTCATAAACTTTTACCTCGCTGTAAACTTCCGATTTGTATAACAGTAGTCTAACACATGTTGTTTAAAAATACTACAGCCAAGCTAATGTCTGTAATTTGCCCTAAAATTTCATTTTATGGAATTTGGACTACTTGATTTTCTAATTGCATACGCAATTCATGAAATGCATAATTATACTGTTGATACATCGGACACACAAATGTAAATAGGGACTAAAGTAATTGTTTCAGTAAATCGTAATTCTACCAATTATCAAGTAGATGAGGTCATCTGTGATGAAAGAAGAATTGCAGCAAAGGCATTGGAATATCTGATTTCTTTAGGACACCGTAAGATTGGCTATGCAGTCATGGAGAAGCTGATTCAGGGTGAGAATCCGCCAACAGCCATATACTGTGCCAATGACCTGATCGCCATTGGTATGTTAAAGTACATGTGCGCAAACGTTTACATGGAAAATGACAAAAATGAGAAGAAAATAGTTACAAAAACAGAAAAAATGTTTTATCTTTGTAAAGATTATATAAATTCTATTAAATTAGATTAAAATATTCCGCAGAGTACTTGTGCTCTTCGGAATATTTTTGCTATTATACTTAAGTAAAATCAGTTCATAATAATATTCGATATTCATCTATTATGCAGGCGTGTTGAACTGCCTGTATTCGTGATAATCTTATATTCATATTTTCAGAATCTTTTTATCCAAAATATTTATTTAACAGGGGGAAAATACTTGGCAGATAAGGATTTGGCAGAAAAATATCTGGAATCATTTTCGGATGTTTTTGCTGACATATATAATGTATTACTTTTTCGAAAGGAGATTCTTTTGGAAGAAGGATTGGAAGAGGGACCAACAGAAAGCATCTATAAGGTGGAAGAAAACAATCTTCGGAATCAGTTTCGGGATACTGTGAAATTATATAAGAATGGGTTATACAAAGTGGCATCTTTTGGGATTGAAAATGAAAGTCGGATAGACAAAAATATGCCCATCCGGATTATGGGGTATGATTATGCTGTGTATCGGGCGCAGATTGACCGTGGGGAAGAACGAAAATATCCGGCAATTACGATTGTTTTAAATTTCAGTGATACAGAATGGAAAAGTCCGAATGCGCTATTTGACATTTTAGATGTTTCTCCGGAACTAAGACCGTATGTAAATGATTATAAAATATTTGTTTTTAATATTGCATTTTTGCCGGAGAAAGTCCGAAAAGAGTTTAAGAGCGATTTTAAAATTGTAGCAGATTTTTTTGCAGAAAAACGTCTTGGAAGATATAATCCCAAGGAACATCCGGAGGCAATCTGCCATGTAGAAGCGGTTTTGAATCTACTTCGGGTGTTTACAAATGATAAAACCTATGTCAAAATAGAGAAAACAGTAGCAGAACGTGTGAAGGCAGGAGAGGTGATTACAATGTGTACGTTTGCAGAAGAGATGACCAACAAGGGAATAGAGATTGGTGAAGCGCAGGGCATCAAGATTGGTGAAGCGCAGGGCATTAAGATTGGCGAAGCAAAAGGAATTAAAATTGGTGAAGCCCGTGGAATTGCCAGAGAAAAAATCAGTGTTGCAAGAAACCTTTTAGACCTTCTGACAGATGAAGTAATTGCAGAAAAGGTCGGACTGGAGCTTGCTACGGTAAAAGAACTCAGAGAAGAAGTGAAGTAGAGGCATAAGAAATGGATAAAATAGCAGCGCCAACTCCGGAACAGTTAAAAAAGCAGGAAGCGTTAAAACAATATTTTGAAAAATTAGGCAGCGTGGCAGTTGCATTCTCAAGTGGTGTGGATTCCACCTATCTTTTGAAAGTGGCGCATGATGTATTGGGAGAGCGGGCAATTGCAGTAACTGCGTCCTCCTGTTCATTTCCAAAGAGAGAGTTAGGGGAAGCAGAAGCATTTTGCCGGAAAGAAAATATAAGACATTTTATTACAGAATCGGAAGAACTTGAAATCGAAGGATTTGCACAGAATCCTAAGAACCGCTGTTATCTTTGCAAGCATGAATTATTTGAAAAGATATTAAAGATTGCAGAAGAAAAGAAAATAGCTTATGTGGCGGAAGGCTCTAACCTTGATGATAACGGAGATTATCGTCCGGGATTAAAAGCAGTGGCAGAGCTTGGAATAAAAAGTCCGCTCAGAGACTGTGGTTTTACCAAGCAGGATATTCGTGTTCTTTCGAAGGCATTGAATCTTCCAACCTGGGAAAAGCAGTCCTTTGCCTGTCTGTCATCCCGGTTTGTCTATGGAGAGACCATATCCGAAGAGAAACTTACAATGGTGGATAAAGCGGAACAATTATTATTGGATTTAGGTTTTCATCAGGTGAGGGTAAGAATTCATGGAATGATGGCAAGAATTGAGATTGAGCCGGAAGAATTTTCGAAGCTGATGGAAAAGGAGAATCGGGAGAGAATTGCAAAAGCTTTCCGGGAATATGGATTTACCTATGTAACCTTAGACCTTTGCGGTTACCGGATGGGAAGTATGAATGAAACATTGGAAAAGTAAGGAACTTACTCAAAGAAGTAGTAAGTTCCTTCCGCATCAGAGAACGTCTTAAGTGAAGTATGAAATACTTTATTTAAGACGTTTTTTTGTACGCATTCATCCGGAGTGCCCTGAAAGCAGATGGCACCGGATTCCATGACGATAAGTTTGTCTGAAATAGTAAGTGCCTTGGCAAGGTCGTGCAGCACCAAAAGAATTGTTTTTCCCTGTGCTTTTAAGATTGGAAGCATCCGGTAGAAATTATTCTGGCTTTCCAAGTCTAAGAAGGTAGTCGGTTCATCCAAAATAATCGTATCGCAGTTCTGGGCTAAAGTCATGGCAAAGAAGACACGCTGTCTTATCCCACCGGAAAGAGTGTCAGTTGCAACGTTGCGGTAATCCGTAATATGGGTAAATTCCATGGCATCTTCCACCAGTTTGCGGTCTTCTTTGGTGAGGCGTCTGGAGAAGCCAAGATATGGAAAACGTCCATGCTCCACTAAGGTATGAACCGGAAGAGCAGGAATCACTTCACGAATCTGCGGTAAAAATGCAATTTTCTGGGCACGAAGGTGTCCATTCATATGATAAATATCTTCGCCATCTAATGTGATAGAGCCGTTAAAAAGCTGGCTGGATTTATTTAATACGGAAATCAGTGTTGTTTTGCCACAGCCATTTGGCCCTACGATGGTTGTGATGCTGCCGGTAGGAATTTCAACGGACAGATTTTTAATCAGAGGCACCTTGTGGTAGCCAATGGAAACGGAATCAAATTTAAGCATGGACTCTGCGGCCTCCTTTCTTTCCTAATAAAAGATATAAGAAAAACGGTCCGCCAACAAAAGAAAGAATAATGCCGGCAGGAAGTTCATATGGTGCGGCAATAACACGTCCAAGGGTGTCACAGAAGAGGACGAAACTTGCACCTAAGAGAGCACAAAGGGGAACTAAAAGCCGCAGATCATTGCCAAAGAGCCGTCTTGCAATATGAGGAACAATCAGCCCGACGAAGCTTAAAAGTCCTGCATAGCTTACCACACAGCCTGCCAGTATACTGGAAAGCATCAATAACAGGAAACGGAGCAGCGATACCGGAATGCCAAGGGAGCGGGCAACATCTTCTCCAAGACTCAGAACATTCATGTGGCTTCCAAAAAAGCAGGAGAGAATAACCGCAATGACAATGGCAATGCCGGGAGCCAACAGCGTTTTGGTGGTGACATCAGAAAGAGAACCAATCATAAAGGTAGTGAGGTTTAAGGTGATATCATCACTTAATAATTTTACCGTATTGATTCCGGCACTTAAAAAAGAAGAAACGGTAATTCCGGCAAGAATAATAGTAGTACGTTTGCTGTCTGCCATATACGCCAGTGCAAAAATAAGAAGTGTTGTCAGAAAGGCACCTGCAAATGCAAAGATGGCATTATGGGCTGCACGGCCCTGGAAGAGGGCAAGCCCAATCATAACGGCAAATCCGGCTCCGGAATTGACACCGATGGTATTCGGACTGGCAAGGGAATTATTCATAACAGTCTGTAAGATAACTCCGGCGCAGGATAAACCCATGCCGGCAGCAATGGCACCAAACATCCGTGGAATTCTGATATGAAAAAGTAACAGACCTGTGACAGAAGTCCGGTCATTTTGAATCAGACAGGATAAAATCTCTTTTGGATTTAATAAAACACTGCCGAAAAAAAGACTTGCCAACATCATAAGAAGCAGCAGGAAAAACATTCCGGCAAAAGATAAAATGATTTTTTTTCTCGTGTACATAGGAAATCCTTTCCGTTATTCCAGAAATATGTATTGTGTTTCCTGAAAAGTATTGTTGCAACAAAGAATGAGCCTTGGCACGTTCTCGCGCCTGCGGCGGTCGCTTGCGTGAATAAAATAACATATTCGGAGAGAAATAACAATGCTCTGATAAATTAGTATTGACAAATTAGAAAAATATAGTAAAATATAATTCATACAAAACCAATAGGAATAATCGTAAATAGATTTCCTAAGGCAGTTCAAAGTATTTAGTGCACGATAAGACGTGCAGGAATTGGAGCGTAAGATGAAGTTTAATACCGCATTATTACATGGAGATTTTCAAGGAGAACCGAATACAGGTGCAACAACAACTCCGATTTATCAATCCAGTGCATTTGCACATGAGTCGGCAGAGAAGCTAGAAAAGATTTTTCATAACCAGGCACCGGGATATTCCTATACGAGAATCAGTAATCCTACGGTAGATGCATTTGAAAAAAGAGTAACGGCGTTAGAGGGTGGCGTAGCAAGCGTTGCCTGTGCATCAGGAATGGCAGCACTCTACAATGCATTTTGTAATATCCTTCGTTCCGGCGATGAAATCGTATCCAGTGCCAGTCTCTATGGCGGCAGCATTGATTTATTCCGTGACTTAGAGGCATTTGGTATCACAACACATTATGTGGAAAACAATGACCTGGCTGCATTTGAAGCAAAGACCAATGAACATACCCGTCTTTACTTTGCAGAGACCATTGGTAATCCAAGACTTGATGTGACAGATATTACGGCACTTGCAAATCTGGCACATGAGCATCAGGTACCGCTCATTATAGATAATACGGTTGCTACTGCATTCTTAGTGAAGCCGCTTTCCCTAGGAGCGGATATTGTAATGAATTCTTCCTCTAAATACATCAATGGTCACAGCAATTCCATCAGCGGAATTATTACGGACAGCGGCAGATTTAAGTGGGATGTGGAAAAATATCCGGGCATGGCAGACTTTAAGAAGTTTGGACCATTTGCCTATACTGCCAAGCTTCGGAATGGACTGTTCCGCAACACAGGAGCCTGTCTGTCTCCGCAGAATGCATTTTATAACTGCATCGGGTTAGAGACACTGGGAATCCGGATGGAGCGTATCTGTGACAATGCAGCAGAACTGGCAAGGTTTTTTGTAAGAGAATATCCGGATGTAACAGTCAATTATCCGGGATTGGAGAGCAGTCCATGGCATGAAATCGCAAAGAAACAGTTTAAGGACCGTTTTGGTGGAATCTTAACCATACGGACCGGAAGCAAGAAACGGGCATTTGAAATAATCAATGCATTAAAGCTTCCGCTGATTATTTCCAATATCGGAGATACGAAAACATTAGTGATTCATCCGGAATCTACATTAAATGTACACAGTACCCCGGAAGAAAAAAGAGACGCCGGAGTATTTGATGATTTGATCCGCATCAGTGTCGGAATTGAAGATATCGAAGATTTAATCGAAGACTTCAGACAGGCAATGGATCAGAGCAGACCAGAGAAAAGCAAAGAGTAAATGGAGGAAGCAGACAATGGCAAAAATTGATTATGCGGCATTGAAAAAAGGCGGATTTATGCGCCAGAAACAGAAAGGATTCTTTTCTTTAAGAATTCAGGTAGTTGGAGGAAACCTGACAGCAGAAAATATTAAAGCAGTAGCAGATGTGGCAGAAAAATATGGAAAAGGCTATGTTCATATGACTTCCAGACAGGGCATTGAGATTCCATTTATTAACTTTGAAGATATAGAAGAGGTTCGTGCAAAGTTAGCAGACGGTGGTGTAAAACCTGGTGTATGTGGACCGAGAGTCCGTACCGTTACCGCATGTCAGGGCTCTGAAATCTGCCCGAGCGGATGTATCGATACCTATAGCCTGGCAAAGAAATTAGATGAGCATTACTTCGGAAGAGAGCTTCCACACAAATTCAAATTTGGTGTTACCGGATGTCAGAACAACTGTCTTAAGGCAGAAGAAAATGATATCGGTGTAAAAGGTGGTATGGAAGTAAGCTGGGTAGCAGATAAATGTATCAATTGTGGTGTCTGTGAAAAGGCGTGCCGTGAAGATGCTATCAAATGTACCGGAACAGAAGTTACCATTGATTATGATAAATGTACCAACTGCGGCCGTTGTGTAAAATCCTGCCCGACAGATGCATGGGAAGGAAAGAGCGGATATATTGTATCCTTTGGTGGATTATTTGGAAATCATATTTACAAAGGAGAACAGTTACTTCCGCTGATTACCGATGAAGAGACATTATTCCGTGTGACTGATGCAGCCATTGGATTCTTTGAAGAGCATGCAAATCCGGGTGAGCGTTTCCGTTTACTTTTACAGCGCGTAGGAGAAGATGAATTCCGCAAAGTAATCCGCAATGCATTTGAAGAAAAATAGAGTTGCCGGAAGCAGCAGAAAAAGAAAAAATCGGAATGGAAATTCAAAATAAAAATTATTATATGAGGAGAAATAAGATGGAAATCGAAGGAATCAAGATTGATGATACAGTAGATATTACCGATAAAGTGTGCCCGCTTACTTTTGTAAAGGCAAAGGTTGCAATTGATGAGTTAGAGGATGGCGAAGTCATTGCAATCCGTATGAATGACGGCGAGCCGGTACAGAATGTACCACGCAGTATTAAAGAAGAAGGACATCAGATTTTAAAACTGGTTAATAACGAAGATGGAACCTATAACCTCATTGTAAAGAAGGTTGAGGACTAAACATCTGGAAGGGAGAAAGAAATGGCAGAACGCGTAACAAAAGACACTTTTGAAGAAAAAGTATTGAAGAGCAGCCTCCCGGTGCTGATTGATTTTTACTCAGACAGTTGTGTTCCGTGCAAGAAAATGTCACCGGTCATTGGTGCTATCGCAGACGAACAGACAGAAAAATTAAATGTCTATAAAGTAAATACCAACTTTGATTCAGAACTGGCAGAAAAATACAGTGTAATGTCTGTACCAACCATTGTACTCTTCAAGGATGGCGAAGAAATTGCCCGTAAGAGTGGTGCAGAGAAAAAAGCGGTACTTGAGGAGTGGATTACCCAGTCCCTTGACAAATAAAAATAAAGAAAAGTGAGAGGAAGGAAATTATGCAGATTACAGTAGCAGGCGAAAAGAAAGAAGTAAAAGACGGATTAACACTTCCGGAATTAATTGAGCAGGAAAATGTAGAGACACCGGAATATGTAACCGTATCCATTAACGATGAATTTATAGAAACAGAAGCAAAGGCAACAACCGTTCTTAAGGATGGTGATAATGTAGAATTCCTTTACTTCATGGGAGGTGGAAGCTATGGCATTAACGGATGAGCAGATTGAACGTTATTCCAGACATATCATTTTAAAAGAAGTTGGCGCTAAGGGTCAGAAAAAACTTTTAAATGCAAAAGTTTTAATCATCGGAGCAGGCGGACTTGGAGCACCGGCAGCAATGTATCTTGGAGCAGCAGGTGTAGGTACCATCGGAATTGCAGATGCAGATGAAGTAGATTTAAGTAACCTTCAGAGACAGATTATTCATCAGACAGCAGATGTTGGCAAAGCAAAAGTGCAGTCTGCAAAAGAGACCATTAATGCAATGAACCCGGATGTAGAAGTCCGTACATATCGTGAATTCATTACCAGTGAAAATATCATGGACATCATTGCAGATTATGATTTTATCATTGACGGAACCGATAACTTCCCGGCAAAATTCTTAATTAACGATGCCTGTGTTATGGCAAAGAAACCATTTTCCCATGCAGGAATCATCCGTTTCAAAGGTCAGTTAATGACCTATGTTCCGGGAGAGGGACCATGTTACCGTTGTGTATTTAAGAATCCACCACCAAAGGATGCCGTACCGACCTGTAAGCAGGCTGGTGTTATCGGCGCAATGGGTGGTGTCATCGGAAGCCTTCAGGCAATGGAAGCAATCAAATACATCCTTGGAGTAGGAGATCTGCTGACCGGTCAGTTATTGACCTATGATGCAATTAAGCAGGAATTCCACAAGATTAAGCTTCCTTGGAATGGCAAGGGATGTGCCGTTTGTGGAGAACATCCGACCATAACAGAGCTGATTGATTATGAACAGGCAGAATGTACAGATAAATAAATGTATCAGTAAATAAATGTTATCAGATACATAACCCATGAAACATAGAAAGAGGATAGCATGATTTCATTAAAAAAAGCAGATTATGAAAAAATACTGGCACATGCCAAAAGCTGTGTACCAGAAGAGGCTTGCGGACTGATTGCAGGAACCAAAGACGGAGAGGATAAGGTGGTAGAAAAGGTATATCTGTTGACCAATATCGACCATTCCAATGAGCATTTTACACTGGATCCGAAAGAGCAGTTAGCAGCCGTAAAGGATATGCGTGCCAATGGTCTCATGCCTTTAGGCAACTGGCACTCCCATCCGGAATCTCCTTCAAGACCATCCGAAGAAGATAAGCGTCTTGCATATGACAGTAAAGCAAGCTATATGATTCTTTCTCTGATGGAACCGGAACAGCCGGTACTCAATTCATTTCATATTGAAGGCGACGAATCAACAAAGGAAGATCTGGTAATATGTTAGATGTAGTTATCATTGGAAGTGGGCCGGCAGGTTTAAGTGCGGCAATCTATGCTAAGCGGGCAAACCTCGATGCAGTTGTACTGGAAAAAGAATATCTTGGAACCGGACAGATTGCATACAGCAGCCGGGTAGATAATTACCCGGGACTGCCGGGCAAAGACGGTTATTCTTTAGGAGAGGCATTCTTAGAGCATGCCGAAGGACTTGGAGTAACCATTGAAGAGGCAGAGGTTACAGCCATTACAAAAAAAGAGCAAAGCTTTGTCATTTCCTGTGAAGATGGAAAGAACATAGAAGCGAAAACCGTAGTCTATGCGGCAGGCTGTCAGAACCGCAGATTAGGGGTGCCGGGAGAAGAAAAGCTGCTGGCAAAAGGAGTTTCTTTTTGTGCAGTCTGTGACGGTGCCTTTTATAAGGGAAAGAAAGCTGCAGTCATCGGTGGTGGAGATACCGCATTGGATGATGCATTGTATTTATCCGATATCTGCGAACAGGTATATCTCATTCACCGGAGAGCAGAATTCCGTGGAGCAGAGAAGACAAAAAAGAAATTAGAAGAGCTTTCCAATGTAACGATACTTACCAATACGAGAGTACAGGAAATCACCGGGGAAGATAAAGTAGATGGTATTATTTTAGATAACGGTGGGACAATAGCTGTAGATGGTGTTTTTGAAGCGGTTGGAATGATTCCAAATACGGAATTATTAAAGAACCTTGACGTTCTCGATGAGAAAGGCTATGTGATTGCAGGAGAAGACTGCAGTAGCAGTCTTGCGGGACTGTTCGTGGCAGGAGATGTGCGGACGAAAAGCCTGCGTCAGGTAGTCACAGCAGTTGCAGATGGTGCAGTGGCAATTCAGTCTGCAACCGGATATATCAAAGGAATGGAATAGAAAGAAGGAAACGTGTGTGAAAGGAATAGTGGACAGTGCTTCGGAACTGATTGGAAAGACGCCGATGCTCTATCTTCATAATTATATGAAAGAGGCAGGTGTAGAGGATGCGGCAATCATTGCCAAGCTGGAGTATTTTAATCCGGCAGGTTCGGTAAAAGACCGAGTGGCACTTGCCATGATTGAAGATGCAGAGAGAAAGGGAAAATTAAAGCCGGGAGCTACGATTATCGAGCCAACTTCCGGTAATACGGGAATCGGACTTGCTTCTGTGGCGGCTGCAAAAGGGTATCATGCAATTTTAACATTGCCGGAAACCATGACGGTAGAACGTCGGAATCTTCTGCAGGCGTATGGAGCGCATATTGTGCTGACCTCCGGGTATAAGGGAATGAAGGGTGCAATCGAAAAAGCAGAAGAACTTCATAAAGAGATTCCAGGTTCAATTATTTTAGGACAGTTTGAAAATCCGGCAAATCCAAAAGCCCATGAAGAAACCACAGGACCGGAAATCTGGGAACAGACAGAAGGCAGCGTTGATATTTTTGTGGCAGGAGTCGGAACAGGTGGAACCATAACCGGAGTTGGAAAATATCTGAAAAAGCAGAAGAAGTCCGTACACATTGTTGCAGTAGAACCTGCAACCAGTCCGGTTCTTTCACAGGGAAAAGTCGGACCTCATAAAATTCAGGGAATCGGTGCCGGATTTATTCCGGATACACTGGATACTTCTGTTTATGATGAGATTATTCCAATCAAAAATGATGATGCCTTTGAAGAAGGAAGAGCATTTGCCCGCAGCGAGGGAATTCTTGTGGGAATCAGTGCAGGAGCTGCATTAAAGGCAGCTGTTGAGCTGGCAAAAAGGAAAGAAAATAAAGGAAAGAACATTGTGGTGCTTCTTCCGGATTCCGGGGACCGCTATTTATCTACTCCTTTATTTGCAAAATAAAATCAGTGGAAAAGCATCAGGCATTCCGCTATAATATGGTAAAAGAGTCAAAAAGACTTTTACGAAAGGAAAAGAAGTATGTTCTATTTTCTTGTGTCGGTAAATATTATAGCGCTTATCCTGATGCTTTTTATGTTGGCAGTCTGCCTTCATAAAAAGCTCTCCAAAGCACAGCTTGCATTTATTATTTATGATATTTTTACCATGCTGTTTGTGGTGGGAGTTCATCTGGAACTGGTGCATTCGGATACCGTTGGTGAGGCACTTGCGGGGCTGTGTATCCAGTATGTGGGACAGGCAGGCTTTCTGATGGCATTTTTATGGTTTGCATCCGAATTTGGCAGATTAAAAATTCCAAAGTTTATTTATTTTATTCAGGCAGTAATTAATACAATTGTTTTGACAGGAGTATTTACGGCAGAATATCATCCATATTTTTATAAAACAATGCGGATATTGAAAGATGGCATATATCACCGGATTGAAGTTATACCCGGAATCATCTGGAAACTGCATTATATACATCTGGGAACGGTAATACTTGCGGTATTTATTTTGTGTATCATGCGTTACGGGGAGAGTTCACCGATTCATAAAAAGCGGATTATTTATATGATAGCAGGTGTGGGAACTTTTGCACTGGAATTAATCTTAAAGGGTCTGGGTGTATTTGGCAGTTATAATCCGGTAGTCATTGCCATGACAATTATGATGTTCTGCATGATGATGGCAATGATTCGTTATGGATATTTTGGCTCTCTGCAGGCTGCGGTGGATAATGCATTTAATCATGGAAAAGAAGGCCTGATTATCCTGGATGCAGAAAATAAAATTATTTCCGTCAATCAGCGTATGAAGGAACTTTTCCCGGAAATAAAGGTAGGAAGTGCCGCAAGCAGGCAAAAAGAAATCCTGCAGGCACTGACAAACCGGGAAAGGCTGTTGCATAAAAATGACCGCATCTATGAACTTCGTATGGAAGATATTGTGGAAAATGGTGAAAAAGATGGCTGCATGCTCTGGTTTATCGATCAGACAGAAAACTTGGAAATGATGCAGAGACTTCGTAGTGCGGATGAAGCCAAGACCAGATTTTTAATGAAAGTGAGCCATGAGCTGCGGACTCCGATGCATACGATACTTGGTATGAATGAAGTGATTTCCGAAGAAACATCAGAAGAGAAAATCCGTAGATATACCAGAGAAATTGCATCTGCCGGTGACAGTATGATTGCACTGATAGAAGAAGTGTTAGATGCTTCACGGTTAGAAAGTGGTACGCTTCAGATAAAGAAGGATGCATTTGCTTTAGAAGAGGTTATCAATGACGCAGCAGCCCAGATGAGACCACAGGCAGAGAAGAAATCTTTAAGCTTCCGGCTGCGGATGGAGGAACCATTATTAAAACCGGGAAAACATTTCTATGGAGACAAGGCACATATCCGTCAGATTATCATTAATCTTCTGGAAAATGCGTTGAAATACACAGATGATGGCTTTGTGGAGCTGGGCGCAGAAAAAGCGGCGGAAAATGGAGATACCTTTTTAAAGATAACTGTGACTGACAGTGGAATCGGAATAGGAAAAGAAGATCAGGATAAAATCTTTGAAAGCTTTGAACGGGGCAATAATGCCAGAAACAGCAGGAAAGACGGAATCGGGCTCGGACTGGATATTGCAAGACAACTGGCAGAGGCTATGGGTGGAAGCATCAGCCTGATTAGTGAAGTGACAAAGGGAAGTACCTTTACGATTCGGATTCCGTGGGTAGAAGTATCGGAAAAACATCATTTTACAAAACAGAGTGCGAAAAGTATGAATGCGGATTACAGCAGCTTTACCATTCTTGCGGTAGATGATAATAAGCAGAATCTGATGGTATTAGAACATCTTTTACATAAGACAAAGGTTAAAATGGAAACCGTGATGGATGGAAATACTGCCATTCAAAAATGTGAAGAGAAAACATATGATTTACTTCTTTTAGACCATATGATGCCGAAGCCGGATGGTATAGAGACGCTGCACCTCATCCGTGCAGATGAGAAAGGACGAAATCATTATACTCAGGCAGTGGCATTTACCGCTAATGCAACAGCTGGTGCAAAAGAACTGTATAAAAACGAAGGATTTGCAGAGTATATTACCAAGCCGGTAAAATCCAAAACTTTAGAAAGCATCTTACAAAAATATTTAAAAGGCAGTATCCCGGAACAGAATCTTTACTTAAGCGGAGAAGAAAAGATAGCTTCTCTTCAGACGGATATTTTATTTCACCAGCTGGAAAAATGCGGCATTTCAGTAGAGGAAGGACTGTCTTATGCAGATGGAGACGAACAGTTCTATAGGACATTGTTAGGCATCTTTGCAGACGAAAAAGAAAAGAAGCTGCAGCTTCTCAATGAAACAGCAGAATCCCTTCAGAAAACGGAAACTGCATCTGATCCTGGAACAGAAGATACCACAGAAACTGTGGAATTATGGAAATCCTTTGTTACCATATCCCATGGATTAAAGGGAGAGGCCTGGGGAATCGGTGCAAAACAGCTGGGGGATTATTTCTATCAGTTGGAATGTGCAGGAAAAGAAAGAGATATGCAGAAGATAGAAGTATTTTATTCAAAGACCATGGAAGAATGGCAGAAAGTGGTGCAGGCAATCAGGGAATAGGAGAGAGACGAAGTGGATAATCAATTTTTAGATGAGTATATTCATTTGGAAAAATTATGCAATGAGATTTATGCAACAAATCATGGTATATCAAGGTATATCGAGGATATGGAACAAACAAACAGGGTGATTCAGGCGAAAATTCATCTATGGACAAGTACATATAAAAAACTCAAGGAACTTAGATGGAAAAGAAATCAGTTGGTTCATGAAGGAAATGTGGAATATGATGATGCAGATATAGTGTGGCTTAGATGGTTTTACCAACAGATTATGGATGCAAAAGATCCGCTATCCGTGAAACATCAATTATTGCAACAACAGATAAATTCTAATATGCCCGTAAATAGAAGAGAAAATGTGACATTTGAAAGTACTAGAAAAACAGACAATTTTTGGACAGAGAGAAAAATCCTGATTATAGTGTCAGTTATAATTTTAATTATTGTCGGTGTAAAGATGCTGTTATGATTGCTCTAGTTATGGAAACATCCATTGAAATATGACAGGTGCTGTTTTTAATCATGCTGCCTGGTGGCAAACTGGTATAAGAAATTAGAAATGTACATTTTTTCTTTCGTGTGGTACACTATATGTTATTGTATGAAAGTTTTTAATACAGCAAAAACAATACTTTTCAAAGGAGAAATATAAATCATGAAATTAGGAATTGTAGGTTTACCAAATGTAGGAAAAAGTACATTATTTAATTCACTGACCAAAGCAGGCGCAGAATCAGCCAATTATCCGTTTTGTACCATTGACCCGAATGTTGGAATCGTAACCGTACCGGATAACCGTCTGAGGGTGTTAGGCGAGATGTATCATTCCAAGAAAGTAACACCGGCAGTCATTGAATTTGTAGATATTGCAGGACTTGTAAAAGGAGCCAGCAAAGGAGAGGGACTTGGAAACCAGTTCCTTGCCAATATTCGTGAAGTAGATGCCATCGTTCATGTTGTACGTTGTTTTGAAGATACCAACGTAGTCCATGTAGACGGAAGCATTGACCCGGTTCGTGATATTGAGACCATTAATTTAGAGCTTATCTTTTCTGATATTGAAATCTTGGAAAGAAGAATTGCAAAAGTTACCAAGCAGGCAAGAATGGACAAGACACTTGCAAAAGAAGAGGCACTTTTGAAATCCTTAAAGGCACATCTGGAAGAAGGAAAGATGGCAAAGACTTATCCGTTGAGTGATGATGAGGACGAGCAGGCATGGTTTGCATCTTATAATTTATTAACTGCAAAACCGGTTATCTATGCAGCAAATGTAAGTGAGGATGACCTTGCAGATGATGGCGCAGACAATCCACATGTTGCAAGAGTAAGAGAACAGGCAGCCGCAGAAAACAGTGAAGTATTTGTTATCTGCGCACAGATTGAACAGGAAATTGCGGAATTAGATGATGATGAAAAAGCAATGTTCTTAGAGGACCTTGGATTAAAAGAATCCGGACTTGAGAAACTGATTGCAGCAAGCTATAAATTGTTAGGACTTATCAGCTACCTTACATCAGGAGAAGATGAGACAAGAGCATGGACTATTACCAAGGGAACCAAGGCACCGCAGGCGGCAGGAAAGATTCATACCGACTTCGAGCGTGGATTTATACGTGCAGAGGTGGTATCCTATGACCATCTGATTGAGTGTGGAAGCATGACAGCAGCAAAAGAAAAGGGACTGGTAAGATTGGAAGGAAAAGATTACGTTGTTCAGGATGGCGATATTATTTTATTCCGTTTCAACGTATAAGGAACCTTTTGAAAAATCCGGCATAGTATAAATAGAAGAAAAGGCACAGTGGGGCAGGCACATGATACGCTATTGTGAATTGTGTGAAAAGCAGGTGATTAATATTGCAGACTGTTGCTGCCTGGGAAATGTGGTGGATTTGGAACTGGATGAGTGCAATGGAAGAATCTGTGCACTGGTTGTAGCTGCGCCGGGAAAATTTTTCTGTATTTTTTGTCCGGCATGCGAATATATTATTCCATGGAAACGTGTTGTGCGGATTGGACCGGATATTATTCTGGTAGATGTCTGTGTAGAAGATGTGAAAAGTTAGTTGACATAAGAATACGAGAAAGTTATACTAAAAATAGTACGACCAATATTTGTAAAAGCTGATATCAGCAGTTCTTTATGAACGTTTGGTGATGGAAAAACGGTATTATTTACGTAAAATTCACAAAGCATGTTTTGCGTAGCTTTTAGAATAGGAGAAAAAAGATGAAGTGCCCATTTTGCAGCAGTGAAAATACCAGAGTAATTGATTCGAGACCGGCAGATGACAATAACTCCATTCGCCGGAGAAGATTATGTGACGATTGTGGAAAACGTTTCACAACTTATGAAAAAGTTGAGACAATTCCATTGATTGTAATAAAAAAGGATAACTGCAGAGAGCAGTATGACCGTTCCAAGATTGAAGCAGGTGTACTTCGTGCCTGCCATAAGAGACCGGTATCCGTGGAGCAGATAACCAGACTGGTTGATGAAGTGGAGACAGAGATTTTTAATCGGGAAGAAAAGGAAATCCCAAGTACCGTAATTGGTGAGATTCTGATGGATAAGATTAAAGATTTAGATGCAGTGGCGTATGTTCGTTTTGCATCTGTATATCGTGAATTTAAGGATGTAAATACCTTTATGAATGAGTTAAAGAAAATGCTGGATAAATAAAAGAAAATCTTTTTGGAGAAAAGGGTTAATTTTGGTTGAATTTATCCGATAAAATTAGTAGCAGATAATTATGATGTGAGGAACGTGATCGTTATGAATATTTCAGGAATTCGTCCCAATGCGGGATTTTACGATTACAACAGCATACAGAATATCCGGAATGCAGTAGAAGATACACCGGTTGTTAAGACGGCAGCAGATGCCGGTGCATCTGAACAGCAGCAGAAGGATACCTTAGAGACTCCGGTACGAAGAGAACAGGATTTTGGGGCAGCAGATTATGCAGCACAGTACCAGCCGGATCGTACCTACGAGATGAAAGGTTCTGAAAGTGATATACATAGCCTGGATGTTGAGAAGGCATTATCCGATATGCACAAAGATCAGGTACTGCAGCAGTATCAGTTCTTTGTGGGAGAGAACATTGAACAGAGCGGAATCCGGCAGATTACTGCAACGGATACTGCAAAAGTGCGAAATGTAGAAAACTTTAATTTATAAGAGCAATTTTGATTATAAAAAAGTAAGAGACCGTTAGAAGGTAAGATTCCTAAGAATTCTTAAGAATCTTACCTTTTTTACTTGCGGCAGTTATGCTTCTTTTGTATAATTAAATTCAGGCTTGTCTGAAGAACGGGAAGTATAAGAGAAAGAGGATAGAATATGAAGAAAGTGCAGGAAGACTGGAAGGAAGAAATGCTGCAGGTAGGAGTACTTACCAATACACATGGTGTGCGTGGCGAAGTGAAGGTATATCCGACAACAGATGATGTCATGCGTTTTAAAAAGCTGAAGCAGGTATTTTTGGATACTGGAAAAGAACCGATGGAGCTTCAGGTTACACAGGCGCGCTTCTTTAAAAATCTGGTAATATTAAAATTCAAAGAATTTGATAATATAAATGATGTAGAGAAGTATAAGAGCAGAGGGCTTTATGTAACAAGGGAAAATGCTGTAAAGCTGGCTCCGAATGAATATTTCGTGGCTGATTTGATTGGCTTAAAGGCAGTCGGAGATGACGGAGAAGATTTAGGTGAAGTAAAGGATGTACTTCAGACCGGTGCAAATGACATTTATGTATTACATAAAGATGGGGAAGATGATATTTTACTTCCGGCAATTAAGGATTGTGTAAAAAATGTCAATATAGAGGAAGGCACCATTACGGTACACCTTTTAAATGGGCTTCGTGATATTAATAAGAAGTAGGTAGCAAAATGAATTTTCATATATTAACATTATTTCCGGATATGGTAGAACGGGGACTGAATACCAGTATCATCGGAAGAGCAGTTGGCAAAGGACTTTTAAATATAGAAACAATTAACATCCGGGATTATACGTTAGACCGTCATAAAAAAGTAGATGATTATCCGTATGGTGGCGGAGCCGGGATGGTAATGCAGGCACAGCCGATTTATGATGCGTGGCAGGCAGTGGCGCAGAAGATTGGAAGAAAGCCAAGAACAGTATATCTTACACCTCAGGGCAATACGTTTCAGCAGGAAATGGCAAAGGATTATGCGAAGGAAGAAGACCTGGTATTGCTTTGTGGGCATTATGAGGGCATCGATGAACGTGTGTTAGAAGAAATTGTGACGGATTATGTGTCGATTGGAGATTATGTGCTGACAGGAGGAGAACTTCCGGCAATGGTCATGGTGGATGCGATATCCCGTATGGTGCCTGGCGTACTGGCAAATGATGAATCCGGAACCACAGAATCCTTTGAAGGAAATTTATTGGAATATCCGCAGTATAGCAGACCGGAAGACTGGATGGGAAAGAAAGTTCCAGCTATTTTACTTTCCGGAGACCATGCAAAGGTAGAAGCATGGAGGAGAGAACAATCCATTAAAAGAACCATGGAACGAAGACCGGATTTGCTGGCAGATGCAGATTTGACAGCAAAGGAGAAAGCAATGGTTGAGCATTTGCTGGACAAATCACAGGGTAAATGCTAGAATGTGTCTAGCAGTAATAGGAATGGAAGAGATTCCGCAGGAGGAAGACGGTAGTGAAAAGCTTTTTTGATGTGCTGAAAACGATGTTTTACCGTAAAAATGCGAAGAGTTATGGGACGCCGGACCGGAGCAGAAAAGAGCCGGTGACACAACAGAAGGTACAGATAAGAAATACGGAGACCAGAAAGGCAGCCCCTTCGTTAAAAGAAAACGAACAGCATAACAGGTCAGAGAGGACAAACAGTAAGGTGGATAAAGGAATGGATAAGGAAGATTTCTTATTAAAGCAGATTGATGAATTCCGTGAGAAAGCAAAACAGCTTCAGGCTTTGCTTGTTACAAAAGAAGACAAAGTGCAGGAATTACAGAATATCGTAGATGAAAGAGAAGAAAAAGCAAAAGAACTGCAGCATGTTTTAAATGCACGTAAATCAGAAGCAGATGTTCTTCTTACCGGAGTACACGGTCAGATGGAAGAAATGATTAACCGTGTAGAAGAAAAATTGAATGCACTGTCTGAAAAGATTGCAGCAGACGTAAGTGATTCCACCGGAAGAACCGCAGAACAGACTGCACAGATGCAGGCATCTTTACAGGAAATTTCCCAGCAGTTAGACAGCATGAAACTGGAACTGGCTGAGAAAATACATACCGAAGATGTAAAGTGCTACCGCAATATGCAGGACTTAATCAAAGAGCTTACCGTTAAGTTAGAGGAAAATGATACTTTAGAGAAGAGCTTGAATACCGTAAAAGGTTATGCAAAATGCTTAACCTGGTTTTCTGTTATCAATTTTGTAGTATTGGTGGCATTTATTCTTTATTCTCTTGGAGTATTTAATTTTTAAGCAGTAGTTAAAACGAGGAATTATATGACACAGGGAAAGAGAAAGACATGGGTAATTGGACATAAGAATCCGGACACAGATTCTATTTGTGCGGCGATTGCCTATGCAGATTTAAAAAATCAAACAGAGGACGGTATTTTTATACCGAAAAGAGCAGGACATATGAACGAAGAGACGAAGTATGTCCTAAAATTTTTTGATGTACCGGAACCGGAACTGGTAACAGATGTCGGTGCACAGATTAAGGATATTGAATATCGTAGAACGGAGGGTGTCAGCAGTCACATTTCCATTAAACGGGCATGGGAGCTGATGAAGAATTTAGATGTCGTGTCATTGCCGATTACTGACAATGAGAACAATCTGCAGGGAATGATTGTTACCAGTGATATTGCAAAATCCTATATGGATGTATTGGACAACCGGATTCTTGCAACTGCCCGGACGCAGTATAAGAATATTGTTGAAACTTTAAATGGAACTCTTGTAACAGGAAATGAGCATGGTTACTTCATAAAAGGTAAGGTTGTTGTTGCGGCTACCACACCGGATATGATGGAGCAGTATATTGAAGATGACGATATGGTTATCTTAGGAGACCGTTATGAATCACAGTTCTGTGCATTGGAAATGAATGCAAGCTGTGTGATTGTCTGTTCCGGAGCGAAGATTACAAAGACCATTGTGCAGCTTGCAGAAGAGAAAGACTGTATGCTTATCAGCACACCATATGACACATTTACCGTGGCGCGTTTGATTAATCAGAGTATGCCGATTAAATATATTATGAAAAAGGAGCATCTGATTACATTCGAATTAGAGGATTATGTGGATGATGTGAAAGAGACTATGTCTAAAGTGCGTCATCGTGATTTTCCGGTACTGGATGAGAATGGAAAATATGTCGGTATGTTTTCCAGACGAAATCTTTTAAATTTACAGAAAAAACAGGTGATCCTTGTTGACCATAATGAAAAATCCCAGGCAGTAGATGGAATCGAAGATGCAGAAATCTTAGAAATTATTGACCATCACCGACTGGGCAGCCTTGAGACGATTGCTCCGGTATTTTTCCGGAACCAGCCATTGGGCTGTACTTCAACGATTATTTATCAGATGTATCAGGAAAAGGGAGCAATCATTGATAAAAAGACAGCCGGAATTCTTTTGGCAGCAATTATTTCAGATACCTTGATGTTCCGTTCACCGACCTGTACACAGATGGATCGGGCAGCAGCAGAAGCGCTGGCGAAGATTGCAGAAGTAGATATTGAAGAGCTGGCCAAGAAGATGTTTGAAGCCGGCAGTGATTTTAAGAAAAAGACAACAGAAGAACTGTTTTATCAGGATTTTAAAACCTTCCATACCGATGAATTTGATTTTGGTGTAGCACAGCTTAGTGCCATGAGTGACGTGCAGCTTGGCATGGCGAAGAAGAAGCTGCAGCCATATCTGGAAATTGCATTGGGAGAGCAGAAACTGGATGCCGTATTTGTGATGCTGACGGACATTCTGGATGAGAATTCGGAAGTAATCTATGCCGGAGCACAGGCAGGCAGCCTTTTAAAGGAGTGCTTTGGAGAGCCGGATGAATCAGGCAGTTTTTACTTAAAGGGAGTAGTATCCCGTAAGAAACAGATGATTCCGGCATTAATGGCAGGATTGCAGCAAGCGTAAATGCTTACGGCAGGATGATAGCAGGTATAAATGCCTATATCAGAGACAGAAATAAGATAACAACTTATACAGGAGAATTGAAATGGCGAAAGAAACATGGAAGCCGGGTAATATGTTATATCCGGTTCCAGCAGTGATGGTAAGCTGCCAGAGACCGACAGAAAAACCGAATATTATTACGGTAGCGTGGGCAGGGACGGTATGTACGAATCCGCCAATGCTTTCCATATCTGTCCGCCCGGAACGATATTCCCATGGAATAATCGCGGAAACCGGCGAATTTGTTGTAAATCTTGTGACGAAGGATCTGGTCTGTGCCACGGATTATTGTGGCGTAAAATCCGGACGTGACGTTGACAAGTTTGATGCCATGCATCTGACACCACTGAACCTTCCGCAGGTATCGGCACCGGGAATTGCAGAAAGTCCGGTAAACATTGCCTGCAGGGTAAGCCAGATATTACATCTTGGAAGCCATGATATGTTTCTGGCAGATGTAGTAGGCGTTACCGTTGATGATTCCTATATGAATGAAAAAGGTAAATTCGAACTGAATCAGAGCGGGCTGGTGACTTATTCCCATGGAGAATATTTTCTGCTGGGTAAGAAGCTTGGAAGCTTTGGTTACAGCGTAAAGAAGCAGAAGCCTTCAAAGAATGGCAGAAAGAAAAAAGCAAAATAGGAAAGAAACAAAATAAGAAAAGAAAAAATAGAAAAGAATAAGATAGAAACTTGTTAGGTGGCTTATACCGAGAAAATCCAGTAAAATCAAGGAATTATGAAGCGGTTAAGAGTAGTAAAAAGTGGGAAAATGTAGGTAATTCATACATTATTCCTGCACTACTCCTATACCGCTATTCCTATATTTGAGCGTCAAATACAAGTCATTTTATTTTTTCTATTTCAGTTCTGAGCCATTCAAATTCTCTGGCTGTATACACCTTTTCGGTGATATCTGAAATCTTATGTCCGACCATATATTTGATAGCGTATTCATCGACTTTAGCATCTTTGCATTTGGTTACGAAATGCTTTCTGCCGTCGTGAGGTCTATGATCCGGGTTGAGTTTAAGCTCGTCCCGAATGCGATTGAATATTTTGCTATACCGATTGTATGTCAACTTGGTATTCTTACCGCGGCGATCTTCATCTGTATAATTGAAAAGATATTTGCTCCCAAGTTGATCAGCCTCTTCGTATGATTTAGAAACCAAGTCCCTTATCCGAGGATGAATCGGTACAACTCTGTTTTCACCAGCATCGGTTTTAATTCCACCTTTAAATGTCCAGTTCGATAAATCAACATCTGCTAATTCTATCAGACCTAACTCCTGGGGTCTCCATCCAGAATAGCATTGAATAATCATGAACTCAATCCCATATTTATGTCCGAGATTCTTCCACAGAAGAGCCATCTCATCATCAGAGAATGGAATGTGTTCTTTCTTGACAGTCTGTATTTCTTTAATGGTATCGTCTGTAAGCTTGAATGTTCTCGAATAGTTCCGATCTACAAGTTCGTATTCAACAGCATAGTCGAGCATCTGATTGAAGAGCGTCTTTATCTTATTCTTCATTGATGCGCTTGGTGTCTGCTCTTGGCCTCTTACGGTAGCAACACCTTCTTCCATGCAGCCTTTTATGTGCCTTGCTCGAACATCCATGACTCGCATATCGTAAACAGCAGAGCAGTATTGCCAAGCCGATGTAGTAGCTCTGGCGCTGTCGTCGCTCTTCAGAGTCTTGAAATATTCTGGTGTCCATTTGTCGTACAGTTCCTTGACTGTGATAGACGGTTCCAGGTCATACGGATTCTTATTAAATTCCACAAGAGCTGTGTATGCATCATTGTATGTTGGAAAGTATGACTCAGGTTTCAACGGCTTACATATTGGTTTGCCATTCTTGTCCTTTCCAACCGTAACCATTGCACGGAAAGGGTTCCTTAAATTTCTACCTTTAATCTCACTTATTTGACCGAAACCGTTTGGAAGCCGCCTGCGCTTATTTGGTTTACGAGACGATTTGGGCTTTGCGTCTGGTTTCAGCGGGTATCCACAATGCGGACAGGTATTTGCTTTATCGCTTACCTGTAAGTCGCACTCCGGGCATTGTATCAGCATATTAAATCCCTCCTCATGATAATGAACCGAGATTTTATGTTGGATTGTTGATTTATCGTTAGTAATCATATATCATAGTGTAGGAATTGTCAACTCCTACACTAAATTTTTATATTTTAACCTAGGATAGAAAGGGTTAGGTATATGATCAGTAACAATACATCAACCTGCCAGGACTGCGGTGGAAAATTGAAATACTATGACAAAGTTAGAAGAATTGTACGGACGAAAGGTCGTGTGAGCAAATGGGTGAATGTTCCGAGGTATCAATGCTCCGAATGCAGATGTATACATCGGTATCTCCCAGATTATATTTACCCATACAAGCAATACGAATCGGAAATAATAGCCGGTGTTATAGAGGGACTGATCACTTGCGAGACTTTTGGATATGAAGATTATCCATGTGAGATGACTATGATACGTTGGAAGGCGCATAAATCGCAACTGCTTTTATGAATAGAATACATATTTACGGAGGTGCGATATGAGTGTAGAAGAAAGACATCTGCTGAATAAAATTCGATTTTTCGAGGATATGCTTTTGAGAAGTAAGGATTATCGTCAGCAGGAAAACATCGGAAAGGAATTGACTGTAATGCGTATTCGGTTACAGAAACTACGGTTTAACAAAATGAGAACAGGGGCTTAGCAAAGCCTCTTTCTTTTTGCTCATATCCACCGAGGTTGTTTTTACTAAATGCTGTTCCTAACCTAGAATAGCCGTTGAAAGGAGGTAGCAGCCAATGAATGAAAATGAATTTGCAACTGGCTCGGTTCCGGTAATGGTTGCGGCACGAATTTACGGCAAAGACGCGTCATGGGTTAGGGCCGGTATTATATCTGGATGGTTGCCAATCGGAAAAGCCACAAGGAATGGTCAGTTAGTGACAAAAATTGAGGACATGAATTCTAAGTACGGACGTATCAATTTTTATATTTCACCGAAGCGCTTGTACGAGGAGACTGGTTATGTGTGGAAAGGGGAGAAGCGCTAATGGGAACAACAATACGTCCGGAGCTATCTGAAAAGAATCCTTATTGGATAGAAAAACACCGTTATTACGAATTGAAGCATTTTTGTCTTCAGTATCCGATCTGGAGAAAAGCTTATTCGGTTCTTGACGGGTATGCTAATCCACCAAAAGATTCAGCATCATTCGTGATCACCAGTACACTTGGTGATCCAACTGCAAAATGCGCTATGGCTAAGACATATTATTCCGAACGTACGGATATGGTCGAGAGGGTTGCAGAGCAGACTGATCGAGAACTGGCAGAGTATATTTTAAAAGCTGTAACAGAGGGATGGTCTTATGACATTCTTAAAGCTAGATTAGAAATTCCATGTTGTAAGGATGTCTACTACGAATTGTACAGACGATTCTTCTGGTTACTTAACAAGGAGCGGAAATGATATGAAGATTGTTGATAGAGCTGTGAAGAAGGTATACCGGTTTAACTGTCCGAACTGCCAGAGCAGACTTGAGGGCGAGAGCAAAGAATTTGAGGATATCGGCGGAAAGATTAGCAAATTCTTTTGCCCGGTATGCAAGAAAGATCGCTACATTACCTGGTCTGATCTTAGGAAGAAGACGGTGTATGAGGGTGAGAATACGCAATAATTACAACTCCCTTTATGAAAGGAGAGTGACTACTATGTCTAATTTAAAGAACGTTATCATTTATTTGTTGTCGGTATTGATCGCTTTTGAAAGTGGGGTATTACTTTTTATAGTAGGGATGTTTACCGTAACAAATGATCTTAAAAACGAACAAAGAAATCGAAGAGTTAGTTACAAGTCTTATCGTAACAAAGATTGAGCCAGCAATGGCTCTTTCTTTTTATCCTAGGTTAGATACCGTACGTAGGTTACCGTAAAACATGCTATTTTGATATTTGAGAAATTGCCTGGTGGTAATTTTTAGAAAAACTTTTTGGAAGGAGGAGTAGAAGTGAGCTTAGTGATTGGATTACTGATCGGAATAATGGTTGGGGTGTTACTGTCACGATTTATATTTAGAGAAAAGCCAGTAGGTTCGCTTAGGGTCGATGAATCAGATCCAGATAGCGGACCTTATTTATTTCTTGAATTAGATCGATCTGGCGCAGATGCAATTTACAAGCAGCGTTACGTACGTCTGCGAGTGGAGCTTAAAAATTATATTTCGCACAAATAACACTCTCTATTATGGAATGAACCTAATAATTATTTGAAAGGAGAACGAAATGGAAGAGAAAAACGTTGATGGATTATTAAGTGAGGAGATTGCAGCACAGATTAAGGCTTTATCTGATTTGCAGTCCGGAAGCAAAGAGAAATCAACAGCGATTGATGATCTGACGAAGCTTTATAAGCTGAGAATCGAAGAGAACAAGAGCGTGTGGGATGCTGATGAGAAGTACAATCGGCGTATGATGGATGGAGAGTCCGTTACGAAAGATAATGACTTCAAAGAACGGCAAATCGCAGAGCAGATTAAGGATCGATATTTCAGAGTTGGTATTGCAGCGGCAGAATTATTGATTCCGTTGATGTGTTACGGCATCTGGATGAATAAAGGATTTAAGTTTGAAGAAACTGGAACCTTCACATCTTCAACATTCAAAGGGTTAATCAACCGTTTTAGACCTACGAAGAAGTAGAGAGGAAATTCTGAAACGTTGGGGACGTGTGTAATGCATGTCCTCTTCGTTTTTCTCGTGAAAAATGCAAGGGCTATTATGAGAGAATAAAGCTTTATCTCTTGAACTACAGACAACAGCTTGTATACTATATGTATAGGGGCTGGACAGTACGAAAGGAGATATTTAGCTATGAGTATTTTTAACGAGGAGCAGATTAAAGCAATGTTCAGCAGAGAGTATATCTGTCATGAGTGTGGGCATTTAATGGAGTTCGAGGATGAGTGGGAAGATACACTGGTGTGTCCCCACTGCGGCCACAGTATAGATTTAGATGATTACGGCCGTGAAGGCAATGAAGAATATGAGAACTTATACCCAACCAGAGAAGAAGTATTGGGCATTGCAAATGATGATTCCGAGGAAGATTCAGACGATTAAAAACATAAGCTAAGTAGGAGAGGGTCTTAGAGAAATCTAAGGCTCTTTTCTTTTTGCTATGAGGAGATAGAAATGCGGTACCATTACCAAAAGCCAGACATCTATTTATCGATGTATGGTGAGCTTTATATTTGTAATCATCCTGTATATGATCGCTGCACATTATTCACGATAGGCGATAAAGGGCTGGCGGTGATCCAACAGCGATTTAGTGCCGATACAAAAAGTACATATTGGACAGAGGTCGATTCATGGCTGACAGACTCTTTATATTTACATCCAAAATTTAAGGAATATTTCGACAGCCGATCCGGAGAGTGTACGGACGGATTATATCCAACTGTCACTATAAGACAAATAATGTGGGCGTTAAAAATGAAACCAATACAGCGCCAACGATGGGAAACTTGCTTTGACCGGCGAGATATTTAGCGATTTTTACAATTCCTTTTATGGAGAAAGGAGTGTGATAGATATGGATAAATATGAAGAAGCGGTTCGTATAGTGAATAACTACATTCGTGGATTGAAAGAGTGTTATGAAAATGCGTGCGATATTGTTGGTGATAAATCAAAAACACCAGCAGTAAGAGCAAAACACGCTCGAAATGCTGAGGAATTTTATACACTATACAATGAAGTGAACTGTATATTACAGGATATTATTTCACTTGATGAATCAAAAGAGGAGTCCTAACAAGGGCTCTTTCTTTTTTTCGCTAAAATCGCAGTTTCTTTTATGAAAAACTGAGGCTTTGAAAGGAGTAAAAGGAGCATGGATGAAATGAGAATAGTATCGAAATTCACAAGAGGAATCATTTCTAAAGCAATAAAGATGGTAATACGCAAGAAGACTGGATACAACATTGATATTCAGTTGAACGAGGCTATTACTACTGTAAACGATGGGAAGACTCATCTTCACTTGGATGTAGATGCAGAACTCGATAAAGATGAGCTGATGAGCATCTTAAAGAGCGTTGGTTTAAATTAACTGAGAGGGGCGCATACAACGCCTCTTTTACTTCGCAAAATTTACAAGGCATATTATGAGAGACAGTAGCTCAGTTGGGAGAGCGCGAGACGATCAAAGTCCCGAAGTCGATGGTTCGAGTCCATCCTGTTTCTCTTTTATTTTTTGCAAAAAGGAGAGAGCAGATGTCTATCGAACAACTTGACTTATTGTTATGCGATACGTATCAGATGGATGCGTGGTTTCCATTAGGTTGGAAATGGAAGAAAGAGCTTGAAAAATCGAGCTATTCGGTATGGGCTATTGATGAGTTGAAAAGATACATCGTCGGTAGACTTTATCCAAAGAAATCTGGATCGGTTGAAGATTTCATCACATTTGTTGGTGACTTCCGGCGAATAATGAATCAGTTTTCAAAAATCAATCCGGATAACAATTTTATGTTTTCAGTAGCAGCGGACATATCCACAGATGTCCTGGATTTATTACATGCTATGAAATAAAAACGAAAGGAGAACATGATGAAGAAACCAAATCTTCAAAGACTCGCTCAGAGGTCGAAAATCTATCTGAGAAAAGCATCACCGACAATATTGTCTGGTCTTGGTGCGGCTGGGGTTATCGTAACGTCGGTATTAGCTGTACGTGCGACACCAAAAGCTCTTCGTAAAATCAGAGCGGATAGTAAGACAAATCACGACGGTGATCCAGAGGCTTATAGCAAACTTGAAGCTGTTAAATCAGCATGGGTCTGCTATATTCCGGCAGCAATTAGCGGTACGGCAACGATATTCTGCATCTTCGGTGCCAATGTGTTGAGTAAACGCCAACAGGCAGCACTTACCAGCGCTTATGCGTTGCTGAATGATTCCTATAACAACTATAAGGATAAGCTAAAGGAATTGTACGGCGAAGAGGCTCACCAGAAGATAGTTGATGCTATCGCAGCGGAAAAGGCTAAGGACGTGTATATTACTTCAACTGGATTAGTTAGAAACAGTTCACTTGATTTTGATGAGCATGATCCGAATGACGAAAGGTTATTCTACGATGCCTATTCCAATCGATATTTCGAAAGTTCCATCAACAGAGTTATTCAGGCGGAATATCATTTGAACCGTGATTTTGTCATCAGCGGATATTTACCGGCGAATCATTTTTATCAACTGCTTGGTCTTGAGCCTTTAGAAGGGGGAGATACGGTTGGATGGAGTATTGATACAGGAATATACTGGATCGATTTTAACCATTCCAAAGTAACACTGGATGATGGACTTGAAGTATTGGTTATCGATATGGATTGGGTTCCGGATGCCGGCTGGGATTCTGAATAAATCTGGTCATTCGCAGAAATTACAAGCTGTATTATGAAAGGAGAGTGTCATTATGAGCAATAAAAGTAAATGGATTAAGGCTATTGGAGTAGCAGCAACCGTGATTGGTGTAGGCGTAAACCTTATTACCGATTGGGTGAATGAACAGAAAATGGACGAGAAAATTGAAGAAAAGGTCAGTGAAGCACTTGCCCGGAGAGACAAAGATGAAGCGGAGGAGTCCTAACAAGGCTCTTTCGCTTTTTCTTTTGGAGGAGACAAATGGAATCGCCGACTGAAAGAGCCATTTATACTGTACGTTATGCTATCGCAACAATGCCCGTGGTTCAGCGTGGATATAACTTTGAGCAGGCGAGTTATATGAGATGGGCTGGAAGAGAAGTGTTAATACGACTCTGCAAACACCCAGAGATACCACCGCTGATCGTGATTGAATCATTTCGAGATGAATGTGATTCATATTCATGTGTGAATCCACGAACAAGTTATGTTTTTTCTTGTGCGAAAGATATGCTTGAGTGGATTATTGACCTGCTAATTTCGTAGTTACCAAATAAAAATTTTATATTCTGAAAGGAGAACGTACTATGTGTACAAGAGAAATGACATTAGGAGAAGAAATTATCAACTTAACCAAAAGAGGCATCGATGTTCCGACGGTAGAGAGGATGTATAGAAAGTACATCGATCTTGACGAAAAGGGAAAATCAGAGGGTTGTTATGCGATTGATTTGGGACCGTTATTTCCGACATTTGATATTGGCGATACAGTTCGCTATTGCAGAGCTGATGTTGAGGCGACCTTGAATTTATTTAGAGATACGGTACATAATCCGTATTCTATCCTTCCAGCAGACATTAAAGTTGGCGATAAAATGATGGTTCCTTTAGGAAAGCTCGGAAACTTTACAGCAACAGTTCAGAAAGTTACGAACAATAAGGTGCTATTCATTTTCGACGATTATGTTGCCAAACGCCCGATGAATGAAGATGGTGGCAATGCTGGCGGATATTCTCAGTCCGATCTGAAAAAGTGGATCGATAGCGAGCTGTACAATATGTTCCCTGCGGTTCTTAAGCAGAGAATGACCGGTTTATCAATCCCGACTCTCGGAGAGATTTGTGGCTGGGCCGATAAATGGGATCGAGATCACATCGAAGCGGATGGCGATGAGCAGCTTCCTCTTATGAAACAGAGAAGAAACCGCGTTGCTTATTACAAAAACGATTGTGAGTTCGGCTGGCTCCGCAATGCTACTAAAAAGGAATTTTCTTCGGCTTTCTTTGCCGGTGTGTTCAGCAATGGCAATACGAACTACTACGACGCTTCGACCTCATATGGAGTTCGTCCGGAATTCTGGTTGGTTAGATAAATCGCGGGGCCTTGTGCCCCGTTTATATTTTATGGAGGATAGACTGAAATGCAGAAACCTAATTTGACTAAGATCTGTAGAAGTGTAAAAACAGCTACAGTAAAACATAGTCCTGAAATCCTCACAGGAGTTGGAATTGCTGGAATGGTTACGACTACCGTAATGGCTGTACGAGCTACTCCTAAAGCAATCCAATTATTGGATGAGGAAAAGCGACGTCAGCACGCAAATAAACTGGAGCCGATGGATGTCGTTAAAACTGCTTGGAAATGCTATATTCCAGCGGCAGTTACTGGAACAGTATCAGTAGCTTGTCTTATCGGAGCAAGTTCTGTTAATGCCAGAAGAAATGCAGCACTGACAGCAGCGTATACCATTTCCGAATCGACATTGAGAGATTATCAGAAAAAAGTGGTAGAAACAATCGGCGAGAAAAAGGAACAGACTGTGAGGGATGCCGTTGCTAAGGAACGTCTTGAGAAAAATCCAGTTGAAAACAAAGAAGTTATCGTCACAGCAAAAGGCGATACCTTATGTTTCGATGCTGTATCCGGAAGATATTTTAAATCGGACATCGACAAATTAAAAAAGGCTGAGAATGAATTAAATCGTCAAATGCGAGATGAAATGTATATTTCACTTAATGATTTCTATTATGAGGTCGGATTAGAGCCTATTAAGCTTGGCGATGATCTTGGCTGGAATATTGATAATGGATATATCGATCTGAGATTTAGTTCCCAGCTTGCTACGGATGGAACACCTTGTCTGGTTATTGATTATGGCTATGGTCCGAGGTATGACTTCCGTGGCTTAATGTAAGGTTCGCAGAATTTACAAACACTATTATGGAAGAACCACATATTTCAAATCTGAAAGGAGAACATATTATGGAGAACAACGAAATCATGAACAACAACGAAGAGGTTATCGAAACAACTACTGAGGAGATCGTGAAGGCGGCTTCTAACGGCGGTATGAAGAAAGCAACAACTATCGGATTGGCTATGATTGCAGGTGCATTAACCTACAAATTTGTAGTCGTTCCGGCCACAGCAAAATTCAAGAACTGGCGTGAGAATCGTAAGACGGTTGTAACTCAGCCGAAGGGCGATATCGTCGACGGAGAGTTTACGGATATCGATGAAGAGACAGAAGAGGATTCTGAATAAGAATTGAATCGATGATTCAGACAGAGGGGGAGTACCTATAACAGGGTGCTTTCCCTTTTGCTTTTTAAGGGAGGTGTCCTATGAATCAGTATATGTATGATGGACCGGTTATGGAGTTTGATACCTGCGTTGCAAATAGATGGCAGGGTTCTACATACGCGGCATCCGAAAAGAAAGCCAGAAGTAATCTGGTGTATCAGTTTAAGAAGAAAACAAACCGTATTCCAAGTACGAGGATAACCCTCCCTGGAAAAGTGGTAACGGTTAATTGAAAGGAGATTTAGAGATGGAGGAATACAAATCCAATTCCCATAAATCACGACAGAACCAGAATGATGATATTCCGGAGAAAAGAGTTGAAAAGGTTGTCAGTGGTTCTGTCAAATCGAAGAAAAAGAATGGTCTTCAGAAGATTACAAACGTATTTGTTCCGGAAGACGTAGATGATGTAAAAAGCTATATTTTTGAAGATATCGTGGTTCCGGCCGTAAAAGACATTATCTTGGATGCTGTCAGAGCATTCCTTGGTGTTAGCGGAAACTCAAGAGGTGGGAGATCGTCAACGTCATCCAAGATTTCTTACCGTAAGTATTATGACGATCGGGATCGACGAGATTCGGGAAACGTATCAAGAACACGAACTGGATACGATTACGATGATATCATTCTGGAATCTCGTGGTGAAGCAGAAGACGTTTTGGAAAGAATGGACGAGCTTATTGCTACATACCAGGTAGTTAGTGTCGCTGACTTCTATGATCTGGTTGGCGTTTCTGGCAACTATACAGACAATAAATACGGTTGGACCGATATTCGGAATGCATCTGTAATTCGTGTAAGAGACGGATACATGATTAAACTTCCGAAGGCATTACCGTTGAACTAGGAGGGATATTTATGTACGAATCAGATGATAAAATGGTGTCTCATCCGAGCCATTATCAGTCAGAAACAGGTTTGGAAGTGATCGATGTTATTGAGGCATTCACTTTCGATTTAAAAGGTATCGAAGCGACCGATACTGGTAACATTATCAAGTATGCGTGCCGCTGGAAAAATAAAAACGGCATTCAGGATTTGAAAAAGATCATGTGGTACACGCAGCACTTGATCGATCATTTAGAGAAGAAAGAAAAAATTGAAGAGGAGAATAACTGATATGAAGAAAGAAGAAATCATTAAGAACGTTTCCACGACCTTCAGCAAAGTAAGTGTGAAACTTAAGAAGCATAGCCCTGAGATTCTGGTAGTGGCTGGTGTTGTTGGCACTGTTGCAAGTGCCGTTATGGCTTGCCATGCAACAACTAAGTTGGACAGCGTATTGGAGAAGTCCAAGAAAGATATTGATGCCATTCATAAATGTGCTGAAAATGAGGAACTGGCGGCGGAGTATTCTAAGGATGACGCAAAGAAAGATTTGACTATCGTTTATGTACAGGCTGGTGTAAAAGTCGCTAAGCTCTATGCTCCTGCTGTTGCTCTTGGAACATTATCCATCGCAAGTATTGTTGCATCTCACAATATTCTCAAGAAGAGAAATGTAGCACTGGCAGCCGCTTATGCAACTGTGGATAAGACTTTCAAGGAGTACAGAAATCGGGTGGTTGAGCGCTTTGGCGCGGAGGTTGATAAAGAACTTCGCTACAACATCAAAGCAAAGAAATTTGAGGAAACTGTAACTGATCCGGACAGTGGTAAAGAGAAAAAGGTGAAGTCTACCGTAGATGTAGCAGCACCTTCTACGAACGATTATGCCCGTTTCTTTGACGATACTTGTGAGGCGTACGAATCCAATATGGATTACAACCTTATGTATCTGCGTTCTCAGCAGAATCTGGCAAACGACAAGCTCAAGGCTAATGGATATTTATTCCTTAGCGATGTATACGATCAGCTCGGTATTAAGCGTACTAAGATGAGCCAGACTGTTGGTTGGATTTATAAACCGGAGGGAAATGAAAACGGCGACAACTTCGTTGATTTCGGTATTCTGGAAACCAACCGTGAAACTGAGGATGGCGGTTATGAGAAAGCTATTCTTATGGAGTTCAATGTAGACGGACCGATTCTCGATCTGATCTAATTTTGTGAGGAGGATACATATGCGAAATTGTATTCGTATGGTAATCCTTCCTACTCTTTGCGTATTTGCGATTATTTGCACAGGTTTTGTCTGCTCAGCAGAACGGGTAAATCAGTACGAGTATATCGAAATGCAGCCGACTTTAAAAGCTGAACCTATTGATCCTATTGTAATTATTTCTGAGCAACCCTTAGAGGAAACGGTGTCGGCAGTTGAAATCGAAGAGTATGTGGAGGATACGCTATTGCCGCAGGAAGATATTGAGCTAATCGCTCTTGTAACTATGGCAGAAGCTGAGGGCGAATGCGAGGAAGGAAAACGATTAGTGATCGACACCATCTTAAATCGTGTAGATTCTGTATATTTCCCGGATACAGTGCATGGCGTTATATATCAGGCAAATCAGTTTTCATCCATGTGGAATGGGAGAGTCGATAAGTGTTTTGTGGATGATGATATTTGCCAGTTAGTTGAAGAGGAACTGCAATCCAGAACCAATGTGGATACGATATTCTTCACTGCTGGCGGATATGGAAAATACGGAACACCAATGTTTCAAGTAGGTAATCATTATTTTTCAAGTTATGAATAGAAAGGAGTCCTAAACTATGACAGGTTTCATGGGATTAACATTTTCAGCATTTGCTGGCATTTGCTTTGTTAGTGGTCTAGCCGTTCTTATGGGCGGAAAGGAGCATCACTGATGGATGGCATTGGAAATTTTATATCCATGATGGATTACATACTGGATACTAAGAGAAAAAGACATATCACAGGAGGCATTCTGTTGAGTGCCTCTTTACTTTTTGGTGGGCTTGCTCTCACTGTTATGACAATTCAGAACGAGGAGGACGAAGATGAGTAATAAAGCTCTGTTTTCTTTGGCATTTATCGTCGGCACTGTGACTGGTTCGATAGTGACATGGTATCTGCTTAAAGATAAATACGAAGCTCTTGCGCAGGAAGAAATTGACTCTGTAAAAGAGGTTTTCTTAAGACGTGAGCAGGAATTAAAGGATCAGTCCGTAAAGAAAACCGTTGCTGAAGGTATTAAAGATGCGGACAAAGAAAAACCAGATCTTAAAGAGTATGCGGAACGTCTGAAAAAAGAGGGTTACACCCGATATTCTGATTTCGGTTCGGACGAGGAAGAAAAGCCTGTTTCTGAAGCCGGTCCGTATGTGATTCCGCCGGAGCAGTTTGGTGACGATGAAGAGTATGAGCAGATCAGCCTTACCTACTATGCAGATGGTGTACTGGCTGATGAAAACGATGAAGTAATTGAGGATGTGGAAGATGCTGTTGGAATTGATTCTTTGAATCATTTTGGAGAGTATGAGGACGACTCTGTCTTTGTTCGTAATGACGCAAGAAAGTGTGATTACGAAATTCTCCTTGATCAGAGGACCTATTCTGAAGTGGTTGAAGATATGCCGCATCAGATGGAGGTATGATGACACGGGATGAGCTGAACAATGCATATTTTGACTGGATGTACCAGCTCGTATGCGACGATGAATATTCGCGAGGTTTGTCGTATCGTAAGTTGTTATTTTTGCTTCATGATACGGATTTTACGTATACGATTGCTCTTGATGGCAACCGCTATGACGATGGGATCGATCTTCGATATAGATTCGGAAACGAGCAAGGATACCGGGATAGTATGATTGCAAGTTATTTGGATAATCGTCCGTGCAGTGTTTTAGAAATGATTATTGCCCTTGCTATACGCTTAGAAGAGCACATCATGGATGATCCTGACATCGGTAATCGGACAGGTCAGTGGTTTTGGGATATGATAGTGAGCCTTGGGTTGGGTTCCATGGATGATTCCAAATTCGACAAGGCTCATGCCATCGATGTTATTCGGCGATTCCTGAATCGTGACTACGGACGGGATGGCAAGGGTGGATTATTCACAATCGAGCATTGCAGATACGATATGAGAGATATCGAGATTTGGTATCAGGCCAACTGGTATCTCGACAATATCAGATAGGAGGGCGTTATGAGCCATAGTGAGGTATACAAGTGGTTCGAGTTATATTTTCCGCAGTACGCTGGGGATAATGTGGAAACCTGGTTCCAGAACGGAAAGAACAGTATTCGCATCCGTCAGAAGAACCATCAGGAATTTATATTTACGTTCAACAACGAAGGAAATTGGCGGTTTGAGACTGTTGAGAGCTTCATGAACGGATTAAGAGGAGGTAAAAAGTAATGGGCGAAATGCTTACTTATATTTTTAGCAGCTTACGGTCATCTGAGAAAAGATTGGACGTTGCTACAAGAGCGGTCAGTAAACAGCGGAGCTTCAATAAGCAGCTCACAATCTTTGCTGTCATGACAACTGCAAACTTGGTTGTTATGAAAATCGAGCAGAAGGACCAGGCACTGCGTATCAGAAAACTGGAAAAGGAAATCGAGGAACTTAAGCGTCCGGAAGGAGAGTAAAAAATGCGATGATCGACTTTATGGTGATTTCAACACGTTCAACGAAACGTGGAGTAATAGAAATCTATCCAAAGTTCATTATTAAAAAAAGCACCGATCTAATGATTCGAGGTGGTGATTTCTATGCTATCTGGATTGAGGAACGTGGTTTATGGTCTACGGACGAGCAAGATGCCTTGCAGCTCATTGACCGCGAACTGGATAGATATGCTGAGGAGAACCGCCAGCGTTTTAACTCCGATATTAAAGTCCTGCATATGTGGGATGCCGAGTCGGGTATGATCGACTCATGGCATAAGTATTGTCAGAAGCAGATGAGGGACAGCTTTCATACGTTGGATGACAAACTTATATTTTCCAATACAGAAACTAATAAAAAAGACTATGCCAGCAAAAAGTTGAATTATCCGCTTGAAGCTGGCGATTTGTCTGCCTATGAGAAATTGATGTCTACTTTATATTCGGAAGAAGAGCGGACAAAAATTGAGTGGGCTATAGGGTCAATCGTATCTGGAGAATCCAAAAAACTGCAAAAATTTATGGTTTTATACGGAGCTGCTGGAACAGGTAAATCCACAGTTCTTAACATTATTCAGCAGCTTTTCGACGGATACTATTCTGTATTTGACGCAAAAGCACTTGGATCTTCCAGCAATTCATTTGCATTGGAAGCATTTAAAACAAACCCTCTGGTTGCCATTCAGCACGATGGCGATTTATCGAGAATTGAGGATAATACCAGATTGAACAGCTTGGTATCTCATGAGCTGATGACTGTGAACGAAAAATTCAAGTCTACGTACTCAAACCGGTTCAAATGTTTCCTGTTTATGGGAACAAATAAGCCGGTCAAGATTACGGATGCAAAGTCCGGTCTGATTCGACGATTGATCGATGTATCGCCATCTGGAAATAAGCTGAATCCAAAAGAGTACAAAACGATTGTGAAGCAAGTGGAATTTGAGTTGGGAGCTATCGCTTACCACTGCCAGGAGGTATATTCGAACAATCCTGGTCGTTATGACGATTATATTCCGATTACGATGCTTGGTGCATCTAATGATTTCTATAACTTCATTATCGATTCGTACCATGTATTTAAGAAAGAAAACGGGACAACTCTGAAAGCCGCATGGGAGATGTACAAAACCTACTGTGACGACGCCAAAGTTGGGTTCCCGTTTTCACAGAGGGTATTCAAAGAGGAACTTAAAAACTATTTTCATGATTTTCAGGAACGCTTCAATCTTGATGATGGAACTCGCGTTAGAAGTTATTACATCGGGTTCAGAACAGAAAAATTTGAAGAAGAAACTGTAGAGGAAAAGGCGGAAGTAGTCAAACCGGCACTGATCCAATTCGATAGCACTGAATCTATATTTGATGATGTGTGTTCGGAATGCCCTGCACAGTATGCTTCGGAAAACGAAACACCTCAGAAAAAATGGGATTCTGTCCGCACGAAATTATCTGGAATTGATACGAAAAAACTTCATTATGTGAAAGTTCCGGAGAATCATATTGTGATTGACTTTGATATTCCAGACGAATCTGGAAACAAGTCATTTGAAAAGAATTTAGCAGAAGCAAGCAAGTGGCCTCCGACCTATGCTGAGCTTAGTAAATCTGGACAAGGTATACATCTTCATTATATTTATACCGGCGATCCGACACAGCTTAGCAGAGTGTATGACGACCATGTTGAAGTTAAGGTGTTCACGGGCAAAAGCTCTTTGCGGCGTATGCTGTCAAAGTGTAACCATTTGCCTATCGCAACAATTAGCTCCGGTTTACCGCTGAAAGGAGAACAAAAAATGGTAAATTTTGAAGCGATTAAGAGCGAGAAAGGGCTTAGAACACTGATTAAACGGAATCTTAATAAAGAGATACATCCGGGAACTAAGCCCAGTATCGATTTTATCTACAAGATACTGGAAGATGCGTATGGAAGCGATTTGAAGTACGACGTCACAGACATGCGCAATGCAGTATTAGCATTTGCAGCGAATAGCACTCATCAGGCAGATTACTGTATTAAGTTGGTCAACAAAATGCAGTTTAAATCCGCAGATCCGTCCACAGCGGTTAAAAATGATGACGCAAAGCTGGTATTCTATGATATTGAGGTTTTTCCAAACTTATTCCTTGTAAACTGGAAAATAGAGGGCGAGGGAAAGCCTGTTGTAAGAATGATCAACCCGTCTCCGAGTGAGATCGAGGAGCTGATGCGGTTCAGACTGGTTGGCTTCAACTGTCGGAGATATGATAACCATATTCTGTATGCAAGGTTAATGGGTTATACAAACGAACAGCTCTATAACCTTTCGCAGAAAATCATTAACGGAAGTCCAAACTGTTTCTTTGGAGAGGCATATAACGTATCCTATACGGATGTGTACGATTTCGCTTCGGCTAGTAATAAGAAGAGTCTTAAGAAATTGGAAATCGAGATGGGAAACCTTACCGATGATGATCTTAAGAAAAAAGGATTCTCCGATGAAAAAATAAGAGTCATCAAAGCTGGAACGCATCACCAGGAGCTTGGTCTTCCATGGGACCAACCGGTTCCGGAAGAGCTTTGGATTAAGGTCGCTGAGTATTGTGATAACGATGTTATTGCTACTGAGGCGGCCTTTAATTATCTTGAGGCTGACTGGACAGCACGACAGATTCTGGCAGATTTAGCAGAGATGACTGTTAATGATACTACAAACTCTCTTACAACCAGAATTATATTTGGAACCAACCGGAAACCACAGTCAGAATTCCATTACAGAAATCTGGCAGAGCCGGTAGAGTCGCTGGATAAAGAGAGTATGGACTTCCTTAAGGAAGCCTGCCCTAAGATGATGGAAGAACCTCACTATGGTTGGAAGTACAATGATGAGGATGAGGTTCCATTCGAAACTCACAGCATTCTTCCATATTTTCCTGGGTATGTATTTGACCATGGAAAATCCACATATCGTGGAGAAGAAGTGGGCGAGGGCGGATTTGCTCAGGGCGTTCCTGGAATGTATGGAAATGCAGCACTTCTGGATATTTCATCAATGCATCCGCATAGTGCTATTGCTGAGGTCCTGTTTGGACCGAGATTTACGAAGGCGTTCCGCGATATTGTTGAGGGTCGTGTAAGCATTAAGCATGAGGCTTGGGATATTGTTAATACCATGCTGGATGGCAAGCTTACTCCGTATATTCAGAGAGTTATCGACGGTGAAATGACATCAAAGGATCTCGCTAACGCACTTAAGACGGCTATCAATTCAGTATATGGTCTTACATCTGCGTCCTTTGATAATCCGTTCCGTGATCCAAGAAACATCGATAACATCGTGGCAAAACGTGGAGCATTATTCATGATCGATCTTAAGAACGAGGTTCTGAAGCGTGGATTCCAGGTTGCTCATATTAAGACAGACTCTATTAAGATCCCGGATGCAACGCCGGAGATTATTCAGTTTGTTATGGATTTTGGCGAGAGATATGGATACACATTTGAACACGAGGCTACATACGATCGTATGTGTTTGGTCAACGATGCCGTATATATCGCAAAGTACAAATCAGCAGAAGAATGCCAGAAGATGTATGGTTACATACCTGAAGACAACAAAAAGAAAGGCGGAAAATGGACTGCGACAGGTACTCAGTTCCAGATTCCATATGTATTTAAGAAGCTGTTTAGCAGAGAAGAAATCGCATTTGAAGATATGTGCGAGACCAAATCTGTGAGCAGCTCTTTATATTTGGATCTGAATGAGGGGTTACCAGATGTCAGTAAGGAAGAAAAAGAATTCAGTAAGGCAGAGAGCGACTATAAGAAAGGACTCTTATCCGACACAACTTTTGAAACAACATGTCAGAAGCTTACACCATTGATCGAAAAAGGACACGACTATCACTTTATCGGAAAGGTTGGTCAGTTCTGTCCGATGAAAGATGGATATGGGGCTGGACTTCTGATGAGAGAAAAAGACGGTCGTTACTATGCTGCAACGGGTTCCAAAGGTTATCGTTGGATGGAATCAGAAATGGTCAAAGAACTTGGCAAAGAAGATGGCATTGACCGATCCTACTACGACAAGCTGGTTGACGAGGCTGTAAAAACTATTTCGCAGTACGGTGACTTCGAGTGGTTCGTGTCTGATGATCCGTATATTCCAGAGCTTGGTGCAAATGACGCTGATGTTGATTGTGTTGTTCCATGGGCGATGCCGTGCGGAGAGGATAAATATCGGACATGCTTCGACTGTCCGCATTTCAACAAAGATAACTTCCATATGGACTGTGACCTTGATTATGATATTTCAGATATTGTGATGAAGAACGCAATGAATCCACCGGAAAATTAAAAAAAATAAAGGAGAATTTAATCATGGCAAGAGCAAATGTAAATGAGCTGATTATTGAAAATGCTCGTATTATGTTCAGAAATTTCAGAGGAGAGGAGACTAAGTACAATAGAGCTGGCAACCGTAATTTCTGCGTTGTGATCCCGGATGCAGACCAGGCACAGAAACTCGGCGAAGATGGATGGAATGTGAGAATCCTTCCGCCGAGAGACGAGGATGAAGCGCCTCTTCACTATATTCAGGTAGCTGTTCGGTTCGATAATATTCCGCCGAATGTATATATGGTTACCAGAAGAGCTAAAACAAAGCTGGATGAGGAGTCTGTATCTTCTCTTGACTATGCTGAGATCAGAAATGTTGATCTGGTCATCAGCCCGTCAAAGTGGGAAGTAAACGGAAAATCCGGTATCAAGGCATATCTGAAGACCATGTATGTCACGATTGAAGAGGATGTGTTTGCTGAGAAATATGCGGATGAAGAGGAGCCGCCGTTCGCATAAATCATGTTTTGAGGGTGTCGGTGTCAAAGCCGGCACTCTTACTTTATGAAAGGAGAAAAATTATGTTTTGGAATAAGAAAAAACCGAAGTCGAAACCACAGATCAAGACTACGGTACCTAAAGCATTCAAAGCAAAAGAACCGCCACCTAAGTGGCAACCAACTTTCGGTGAAACGAAAAAGAAGGATGAGAAACCACCGGAAGTAACTACGAAATCTGAATCGAAAATTGACTGGGAGAATAAATTCTTAAAATCTTTTCAGAAACTTACATACAGACATCGAGCATGGGATGTGTGGAGAGATTATATTTTACTTCATGCGTGTTCAATCTCGAATGTTTTAGACCAAGAAAACTACGACCAAAGAGAGAAGCGATATCTTAAAATTATTCGTCAGTATTCAAAAGAAGAGCAAGCTATATTTCCAGAATTAGCAGCGTACACAACTATGGCACTGGATCAGAACCAGGAGCAGGATTTTCTCGGAAAAATGTTTATGCGGTTGGATCTTGGAAATCGTTCGGCCGGTCAATTCTTCACACCGTATCATGTTTGCGAACTTATGGCCGAAGTGGTAGCGACTGATGCTTTAGAAAAGATAGAGCAGTATGGTTATATCTCAATTAACGATCCATGCTGCGGTGCTGGAGCAACTTTGATTGCCGGTGTGCATGTAATACGAAAGCAACTTGAACATTGTGATCCGCCGAGGAACTACCAGAATCATATTTTAGTAGTTGCACAGGACATTGATGAAATTGTTGGGCTGATGTGTTATATCCAAATCTCGCTTCTTGGATTGGCTGGATTTATAAAAATAGGTAACTCGATAACTGACCCAATGTCTACGGACGATTCATATGAAAATTATTGGTATACACCTATGTATTTCTCAGACGTATGGAGTACCAGAAGAATGCTCCGTCAGATTAACAAGTTATTTGGAAAGGGTGATGACGAATGAAAAAAAGATATTCTATTTCAAAAGAGCAGTGTACATGCGGAATCAGCGAGCTTTATGACAATGTTGCTAAAATCATGGGCGTTTCAGATTTAAGCAAAGTTGTGTACGATTGTCGTAAATTATCTATCACCAAAAAAGTGCTGGACTGCCTGTATGAGTTCTATCGTTCAGAGAATCAGAGTGACGAAACCATCACAACCTGTATGCTCTTGTATGGTCCAAAAGCAGATCTGGATGGAGATGGCTACGAAGTCGAGGTAGAAGATGTATTCATCACGAAAGGTGTGTGATGGCTGGCGTAGAATTACGGGACTATCAGGAAGAAGCTGTACGACGAATGCGAAATGGCTGCATACTTTGTGGTGGTGTTGGTAGCGGAAAATCCAGAACTTCGTTGGCCTACTATTATGTTCGAAATGGCGGAGAGCTTGGAACGGATGAGTATGTTCCTATGGACGATGTGAACATTAAGGATTTGTACATAATCACAACCGCTAGGAAACGAGACACCTTTGAATGGGAAGAGGAACTCTCGCCGTTTCTATTATCAACGGATAAAGAAGAGAACTTGTATACTAATAAGGTTGTGATTGATTCCTGGAACAACATCAAGAAGTATGCAGATGTTAAGGACGCTTTCTTTATATTTGATGAGCAGCGTGTTATAGGCTCTGGAACATGGGTTAAAGCATTCTTGAAAATAGCTAAGGTAAATGAGTGGATACTGTTATCTGCAACACCTGGTGATACCTGGCAGGATTATATTCCAGTATTTGTGGCTAATGGATTTTATAAAAACCGAAGCGAATTTACAAGAGAGCATATAGTCTATAGCCGATTCAGCAAATTTCCTAAAATTGACCGATATTTGAATATTGGAAGATTGATTCGACTGCGAAACAAAATCTTGGTGAATATGGATTTTAAGCGCCAGACGGTTTCGCATCACGAGGATATTTATGTCAAGTACAATATCGAAAGATATAAAGATGTCGGAAAAACCAGATGGGACCCGTTTAAAAAAGAACCAATTATCAATGCTGCTGGTCTGTGCTATGTATGGAGAAAAATTGTAAACACCGATCAGTCCAGACAAATAGCTTTACTTGAAATTGTGGAGAAGCATCCGAAAGCGATTATATTTTACAATTTCGATTATGAGCTCGAGCTTCTGAAAGAGATATTCTCTGGATATGAAGTCGGAGAGTGGAACGGCCACAAACATCAGCCAGTGCCGACTAGCGATGCGTGGGTATATTTAGTTCAATACAATGCTGGGGCTGAAGGATGGAACTGTATTACGACGGACACGATTATATTCTATTCTCAGAATTATTCGTATAAGATCATGGCACAGTCTGCCGGTCGAATAGACAGAATGAATACGCCATATACGGATCTGTATTACTACCATTTGAAATCTCGGTCTGGTATCGATCTTGCTATCAGCAAAGCATTGAAAGATAAGAAAACATTTAATGAGACCAAATGGATCAATAAAAAGCCCATAGTATTTGAGCAGTCATCTAGTATGGCAGCATAAAGCGGAGGTGACACAGATGATAGAAGTCCTTAGGAACATCATTGTATTTTTGCGAGTTATGTCATTTCGGATAAAGTCTCTATCGGAGGAGGAATTTAAAACCTTATTATCCAACTGTACATACGAGCAGGTATGGTATGCGATCTGGCTCCGCTACTATATGTGAAAGGAATAGCTTATGGAAAATATTTACAAAGAGGTTGATTTCAAAACCTATTGCAAAACCTGCGAGCATAAGGATCTCGAAGAAAAATTTGATCCGTGTAACGACTGTTTGGCAGAGCCGATGAATGCCAATTCAGATAAACCTGTTTACTGGAAGGAGGCTGAAAATGGTAGATAGTATATTAGTTAGTGTTGATTTTTCAAACAAAAACGATACTGGAGTAATGGTTGTGGGAAGAAAACGGATGAATCAGTCTGTAGAGATTATCAATGCTTTCCAAGGAGATGAAGCGAGAGAGCTTTATGAAAGGTTAATAACAACGAAAAAGAAGGAGGGTCAAAAGTGAGCTTTCAGTACGATCAATATTTAGCCAGACATCGAGCTAATGTGAAAAGAGGGTTCGACTGGCTTTCTGAGAATTTACCTGGACTTATGACAAATACACTCACCGCCGGGTGGAATACGGAATTTGCTCATGATCAGTCTAAGAACGAGCCGGATGAGTATGAGGCATACGATGCATATTTCTATGGAAATAATCGCTCTTATGAAGTTGTACAGCGGTATCAGAGAGCATGGTTACTTCACATTCACCGGAATCCACATCATTGGCAGCACTGGGTTCTTATCCATGACGATATGGAAGACGGTGAACTGGAGACCGTTTTGGAAATGCCATACGATTACATCATTGAGATGATTTGTGATTGGTGGTCATTCAGTTGGCAGAGTGGAAATCTCTATGAGATATTCAAGTGGTACGAGGAACATTCTAAGTATATAAAACTGGCGCAGACAACGAAAATCACAGTCGAGTATATTTTAGACAATATGAAGAAAAAACTTCAGGCATTGCAGTATGCGGATCAATCAGCCATGCAACCTGGAGCTTGATATTTGGAGGAGCTATGAATAGAACGACAAAAATAAACATCTTAGCGTATGCTTCGGAGCCGGACAAGAACTATAAGTACGAGGGTGACATCGTCGATTATAAGGGAAAAAGGTATTTCGTAAGTCTGGCAGAAGAGCGAGTGGAATTTATCGGGATTATTAAGGAGGAAGAGTAGAATATGAAAGCAATTAAAGAAAATTGGAAACTGGTACTTATCGTGGCCGCTGGAATTATAGCGGTTATTTTTATGTGTATTTTTGGAGTACAGGGAGCACAAAACAAAGCGTTTGCAATGGAGGAGCAGGTCAATACGGCTGATTCTGACATCAAGGTACAGGAAAAAAGGAGAGTCGACCTTGTATATAATCTGGCTGATTGTGTTAAGCAGTACGATAAGCATGAGGCAGAAACTCTTACGGCTATTGTAGAAGGTCGAGGAAAAACAACCAATCTTGAAAATGTAACCACTGCAATAACGGCTGTTACAGAGGCATATCCAGAATTAAAATCCAATGAAAATTACAAGGAACTGATGAATGAATTGTCCATTACTGAAAATTTAATCGCCGAATATAGAGAAAATTATAACAAGCAGATTAAAGAATACAATCGCTATGTTAGAAAATTTCCTACTAGATTCTTTTTAAATATTTTGGGATATGAAACGAAGCAGTATCAGTACCTTGATTATGGTGCTCCTGTAGATGCGCCTCAAAATTTATTTGGAGATTGATGCCATGAAAAATAGAGGCTTTGATTTTGGAGATTTTGAAATTACTAAGCGTGAGATTCTGGCAAGTATATCCATAATCGCAATGATGCTTCTTATTGGTTTTGTGATTTCTGGGAGAATTTCAAACTATATTCTGGATCGGAACGAAAAGTACAATAAAGCTATTAAAATCGAAAGCTCTGAGCTGTTTGAATATGGGATGAGAACCGACGTTGGTTATGCGTTCGTTTATGGAGATTTGAAGGCTGTGGATACTGTTTCATATCCAGAAATTAACGGGGAGTATATGTATATAGAAAAAATAGAGGAACATTACAATATGCATACACGAACTGTCACTACAACCGATTCTAAAGGAAAGACACATACCAAAACTGAAACTTATTGGTCTTGGGACTATGCGGGAAGCGAAGAACAAAGATGTTCGGAAATTACATTTTTAGGACACATCTTCCCATCGAACAAGGTAGAGTTTCCAAGTACTGAACATATTGACACTATAAAAGAATCAAGTCATATCCGGCATAAGTATTATGGAGTTGATACGGAATATATAGGAACCATATTTACTGAATTACGGGATAAAACCATATCTGATAATTCTTCATTTTATGAAAACAGCACCATTGAAGAAACTGTTGATTATTTGGAAAGCGATTGGGAACTATGGTTATTCTGGGTGATTTGGATAATTGTTATCGGACTATGCGTATTTGGTTTTTACTATATCGATAACGAATGGATTGAAGAACTTCCGTATTCAGAGTTGATTATGAACGCAGGCGGATTGGATGATAATTCAATTAACGCCTTACAGGGAGCGGTTAGAAATAGTAGCAAAGGTTATATTTATAAAAGAAAAACGGAGGATTAAATTTATGAATTTTACAGTTATGCAGCTTATCATTATGTTTCTTATTGCCTATGTATGCCTCTATGCACTGATCGACAGGGTTATGAAGTGTATTGAGCACTGTGCTACAGCCAGAGCATATGGACGGTTCCGAGAAGCTGGGACTATGATAAAAATGGATTCTGTAGCAGCTGGCATCGCAAAGTCAAAAGAGGAGAAAGACAATGTTGAGAAGAGACTTAATTAAGAACAAGATATACGGAATGGTATTCATTGTACTTGGAGCGTTGACAATCCCGATTGAATGGGATGCAACGTTCTTTTTATTTACCTTGATGTTGGGCATTTTATTATTTGTATCAAGAGAAAATTGCATTATGAATTAAGGAGGCGGCTATATGAGCCGGGCTGAAAGGAGAAGGGCACAGAAGTGCGAGCAGAAAGCTAAGACCGCTACATACAATCTGACAAGAGCTCAATTAGATGCCCTGGTTCGAGAAAAGATATCTGGTGAACTGGATAGAGTTAAGCAGGAGGCTACGAATGATGCTATCAATCAGGCGATGATCCTTCTGCTTACTCTGCCGCTTGAAGTGTTGATGGATCACTATTGGACGAAGACATATGCAAAGCGGATTCCGGAGTTTACAGAGCATGTTCTCGAATATTATGAAAAGTGGCAAAACGATGAGTTAGACATGGACAAGCTCAAAGAAGATCTTTGGATATATGGTGGAGTGCGATTAGAAGAAGTGGAGGGTAAGTAAATGGGATATTTAATTTTAGGAATTATCATTTTGGCAGCTATTCTTGTTTTAGGCGGATATATTGTTTTATCTGTTATGAATGCTGCAATGTGGATGGACGATTCTATGAGATGGGGAGGTAGAGATGACAGCTAAGGATGACAGAAAAAATGCAGAGGGTTACAATGATCCGACAGCTTATAACGCGATTAAGAACGTGGAGCAGGAACAGGACAAGGACGATGTGAGGTTTCATCAGTTACTGAACACTCTGTTTTCACTTTGTGAATTGGCAGATTTCCATATCGAGGGACGAGTTGTGCTGAAGGATAAGAGAACGGGAAAGGTTTGGAGGTAGGTGAGATGAAAATCTGTAAGGTAAGATCTGATCGCTCAACCTGTTCTGCTTGCATTGCAACTCAGGAAATGTTTAATGTGGTTGATGATTGCAGTAAATGTAAATTAAATACCGATATTTATGAATTATTACAGATCGGGACTGGATTTTGGAGCGGAAACTATGCAATGGTTCAAAAGGACGGCAAAATCACTAAAGTATCATTAAGTCGTGTTTATGATGTAAAGGAGATATGATTATGACAGTAGAAGAGTTACAGAAAGCATGTGCAGCATTATCTGAAGCTTGGGTTAAGGCTATGGAACCACTGAAAAAATTGGCGGAGGCGTTGAATTCTGTTTCAGGACAAATCGAGCAGAGTGAAGAGAAGCGGAAAATTCATATCGTTTGGAAGTGTAAATCCCACAGACGTTTGCCGGATTCTACGAGGTCTACGTACGCTTATAAGCCGGTCGGAAGACGAAATTTACCGTATCAGAGGCGGAATTTCTGACTGATTTCAGCTAATCTAGGTTAAAAATCTTTGTAGTAGCAGGTCATTTTTCTGCCCACTTTTGGGTTTTAGGATTTGACCAAAGCCAGGATATTTTTGACCAGAACTGAAAAATTGGTGTCGATTTGGAGAAAATTTACGAATTTTGGTCAAATTTCTGGCCATTTGCCCGGTTTTGCCCACTTTCAAAAACCCGGATTTGACCAGTAAAAACCAAGTATTTATGCGGGTTTGCGGGCTTTCTGCCCACTTTCCCACTTTTAATACTAAACTATTATGATAGAAAGTTTAAAAATATATAGTAATAGGTGAATAAAAGCGGGTTTTTGACCAGAAGCAAGAAAGAGGTGATTTTATGACAGATGACAAGAAATTAGTCGAGGATTGGTTGTGTGAACATTTTCCGCATCACTTGCGAGCGAATAAAGATATTCCGAAGGGCGCATATGTGATAATGAAGAGTGAAATATTCGTGTCACAAGGATGGCTGTGGGTCGATAATCCGCCATATCTATCTTTGGATGATCTGATGTCTGGCTATACCATTCCTAGAGATTTCTACTCAGGTACTGGAGGCATGTATTGTGGATATCCATTTGGAGCATTATATCCAATAGCAGGAGGTTTGCCGTGAATGTAAAGCGTAAAGTGACATGGAAAGATATTTTCAATAATTTCAAATCGGTGTATCCGCGGTTATCAAAAGAAGCTCAGGATTATCGTCCGTACAACTACATGAGCATTGTCGTATATTTAGCAGACGGAACCAAGGTGGTTTATGATGATATGACAAAGCGAGCTAAGATGCTTGCAGCCTAGGATCTGGCTACAGAATCCGCTTTCCATTTTGTGTGCTTCATGCTATACTATAAGAGCCACACAATCTAATAATGAAATCGCGTTCGAGGGAATAACTTTGGTAAAAAGTGTATTCTCTTTTACTCGTACCCTTGAACGGCGAAGAGATTGTGTGGCAACAATAAGAGATGCGCTTTTTCGGTGCGTCTCTCAAATTGGGGCGCACTTTTTATTTGCCCTAAATTCCTACTTGAGTATGGAAAGGGTGATTATATGGGAACGAAATCAAATAAAAACATTTCGGGTGTCATAGGAGCAATCGGAGCTGTTGGTGGTTTGATTACTGCGGTTACACCTTTGGTTGAAAAAGCAATAGATAATGCTCAGAATAAGCCGACTGAGAAAATAGATACGAAAGTTATTATTCCAGAATTATATCGTAAGGGGTTTCCGATAGATTTGGAACAGGCAGAAGAATTACTGACGGAACGTGGCTTGAAAGTTTCAAAGAGTAAGCTTCGTATGAAAGAAGCCGATCCAAAGTATCGCGATTACGAGGATACTCAAGTTATAGACTCGAACCCAAAGCAAGGTGTGAAAGTGAAAATCGGTACAACGGTTTGCCTGAGATACATAACTGCTGAAGTTATCGAGGAGAGCCAAAAGATATTTGACGATAGTGTTCGTATTAAGCAGGAGGCTAAAGAACAGAAGGCCGCTGAGAAACAGGAAAAGAAGGAACGTTTAAAAGAAAGTGTTTCTGAAACCATGGATTCTGCAAAAAGCGGTTTAGAAAAGATATTTAAGAAAGATCGAAAAGCTATAGAGGCTGAGAAAGGAGAAAAATAGATGAGTAAAGGCGGAAAGAAAAAGCGTAGCACAGCAGGGTTAATCCTGGATGTCGTTTTGACATTGTGTACCGGTGGATTATGGTTGATTTGGATACTGATCCGATATTTAAGAAACAACAGCTGACAACTACATATTTGGACAGAGATGCTTAATCGTGTCTCTGTCTTTTTTTTTTATGCTCTTTTTTTGCGCGCGAAAAAAACATGCCCTTTTATGAAGAGAGAGGATAAATAGGCATTTTTATTAAATACCACATCCTCTTTTGAGTTTTTAGAAAATTGAAAGGAGGCTCCATTATGTTGGAAAATAAGTTCCAGGCAAATTTGATCAAGGAACTGAAAGAAAGATTTCCGGGTTGTATCGTGATGAAAAACGACCCGACCTATATTCAGGGAATTCCAGATCTGCTGGTTTTACACAAAGACAAATGGGCTTCCTTAGAATGTAAAAAAAGTGCTGGCGCAAAGAAGCAGCCGAATCAGGAATATTATGTGGACCGTATGAATCAGATGTCATTTTCGAGGTTTATATGTCCAGAGAATAAAGAGGAGGTACTGGATGAACTTCAACAATCATTCGAACCTTGAAGGACAACACGCCTTTCTTGGTGCCAGTAAATATCACTGGATAAATTACGGTGAGGATAAAGTTGCGGAAGCGTATCGGAATTTCCTTGCCACACAAAAAGGAACTGTATTACATGCATTTGCGGCGCAGTGCATTATGCTCAATCAGAAATTACCAAAATCGAAGCAGACATTAAATATGTATGTGAACGATGCCATTGGCTTTAAGATGACGCCGGAGCAGATCCTTTACTATTCCGATAATTGTTTTGGCACAGCCGATGCAATTTTGTTTCGGAATAATTTCTTAAGAATTCACGATTTGAAGACCGGAAAGATTCCGGCACACATGGAGCAGCTTGAAATATATGCGGCTCTTTTTTGTTTGGAATATAAAGTGAAGCCAGGGGATATCGAAATGGAATTGCGGATTTATCAGAACAATGAAATTCTGTACCATAATCCAACGGCTGAGGATATTGTTCCAATCATGGACAGAATCATTACTTTTGATAAGGTGATTAAAAGAATCAGAGAACAGGAGGGGTAAGCTATGAATTCCATTGTGGAAGATATTTTAATGCATTATGGTATGCCACGGCGTTCTGGGCGTTACCCTTATGGTTCTGGAGAGAACCCATATCAGCATAGTGGAGATTTTCTTAGCCGTGTTCAGGAATTAAAAAAATCCGGAATGAGCGAAACAGACATTGCTAAGAATATGGGTTTGACTACCACACAGCTTCGTACTCAGATGAGCCTCGCTAAAGATGAACGTCGTGCTCTTCAGGTAGCAACAGCAAAGAGTCTTCGTGAAAAAGGTTACAGTTTAAATGAAATTGCCGATAAGATGGGATTTGCTAATGACTCGTCTGTCCGCTCTTTATTGAACGAAACTTCGGAAAACAGAATGAACCAGGCTAAGGCCACTGCGGATGTTCTGCGAAAACTCATTGAAGAAAAGGGAATGATCGATGTCGGAACCGGCGTTGAAAGAGAACTTGGCGTGTCAAAAGAAAAACTAAACCAGGCTCTTTATATGCTGGAATTGGAAGGTTATCCGATTTATGGCGGCGGCGTTCCACAGGTTACCAATCCTGGAAAGCAGACCAATATCAAGGTCATTTGTCCACCGGGAACCGAGCACAAAGATATTTATGACTTCGAGAATGTCCATTCTGTAAGAGACTACATCTCCTATGACAATGGGGAGTCTTTCAGAAAATCTTTTGAGTATCCGGCCAGCATGGATTCAAAGCGCTTGCAGATCCGCTATGCCGATCAAGGTGGCGTTGATAAGGATGGTGTAATTGAACTCCGTAGAGGCGTGAAAGACCTGTCTTTAGGTGATTCTCATTATGCACAGGTCCGTATTATGGTTGACGGAACTCACTACCTTAAAGGTATGGCTGTTTACTCTGATAATATGCCGGATGGCGTTGATGTGATTTTCAACACTAATAAAAAGTCTGGCACTCCTACAAAAGATGTTCTTAAGAAAATTAAGGATGATCCAGATAATCCGTTTGGTTCCCTGATTAAGGAGCATGGAGGTCAGAGCTATTACGATGATCCAAAGGGTAAGTATACAGATCCTGTAACCGGAAAAAAACAGTCTCTTTCTCTGATCAATAAGAGAGCAGAAGAAGGCGATTGGGGTGAATGGAGTAAGACACTTCCGTCACAGTTTCTTTCTAAGCAGAGTTTGACACTTATCAAAAAGCAGTTAGGTTTGGCAAAAGCTGATAAGCAGGCAGAATATGATGAAATCTGTTCATTAACAAACCCCACTGTAAAGAAGGCTCTGTTAAAATCATTTGCTGACGATTGCGATGCGGCCGCCGTACATTTGCAGGCAGCGGCGTTACCTCGTCAGAAGTATCAGGTAATTCTCCCATTAACAACAATCAAAGACAATGAGGTGTATGCTCCAAACTACAAAGATGGAGAAACAGTTGCTTTGATTCGATACCCGCATGGTGGAACTTTTGAGATTCCTATTCTGAAGGTCAACAATAAATTGGCTGAAGGAAAGAGCGTTCTCGGAAATACACCGGCGGATGCAATCGGTATCAATAAGAAGAATGCAGACCGTTTATCAGGAGCGGACTTTGATGGTGATACCGTAATGGTAATTCCTTGTAACTCCACAAAGAGTAAGGTAAAGATTACTTCCACTTCTCCATTAAAAGGTTTGGAAGGTTTCGATACCAAGGATGCTTATGGTGGAACTGTTAAGAAAGATGCTGATGGCGTAGACCATTATTATCGTAATGGTAAAGAGTATAAGATTATGAGAAATACTCAGACAGAAATGGGTAAAGTATCGAATCTGATTACTGATATGACTTTGAAGGGAGCCACACAGGATGAATTAGCGAGAGCGGTTCGTCACAGTATGGTAGTAATCGATGCTGAGAAACACAAACTGGATTATAAGCAGAGTGAAATCGACAATGGTATCGCTTCTCTTAAGAAGAAGTATCAGGGAAATGTAGATTCAGAAGGTCGTTACCATGAAGGAGCATCTACTCTAATTTCAAGAGCAAAATCTGAGACACAGGTTCTTAAGAGAAAAGGCTCTCCGACAATCAACGAAGATGGATCGCTGTCATACAAGTCTGTTAAGGAAGAGTATGTCGATAAGAATGGAAAAATTCAGGTGAGAACTCAGAAGAGTACAAAGATGGCTGAAACAAAAGACGCCCGTACTCTTTCTTCAGGTACCCCCCAGGAAGAAGCTTATGCCGACTATGCGAATTCTATGAAGTCTTTAGCTAACCAGGCTCGTAGGGAGATGATGAGTACAGGCAAAATTGCTTACTCTGCTTCTGCTAAGGCAACTTATTCTGAAGAAGTAAAGTCTTTAAATGCTAAGCTTGATTTAGCTTTAGCGAATGCTCCTAGGGAGAGACAGGCTCAGACAATGGCGAACGCTACCGTTGCGGCTAAGAGAAAAGACAATCCAGACATGACAAAAGCTGAAGTTAAGAAGGCAAGTCAGCAGGCTCTAGCACAGGCAAGAAGTTCTGTAGGAGCTAAGAGATCCAACATCGAAATTACGGATAAAGAATGGGAAGCCATCCAGGCCGGAGCAATTTCTGAGAATAAGCTTACACAAATTCTGAATAACACGAATACGGATACTATTCGTCAGAGAGCAACGCCTCGTGCAAGCACTGCTCTGAGTACAGCTAAACAGAATCGTATCGCTGCACTTAGCGCATCTGGCTACAGCACTTCAGAGATTGCGGAAGCTCTTGGGGTTTCTTCTTCAACAGTTTCTAAGTATTTGAATGGAAAGGAGTGAACTAAGTAAGATGAGATTTGCGCTTACAACTTTTGATAATCCTTATGATCCGTTTGAACAGTTCACTCAATGGTTCATGTTCGATGAAGAAAAAGGTTATCACACAACTGCTTACCTTGGTCGAATCGCTCGAACATCGGATCAGTTATCGGATGAAGAGAACAACAAGGAAGTAGAGCGAGCTATTGATGAGATAATCCGTTATGATTTCCAGAACATCTATCGAAAGGTTACAAGTAAATCGGAAACAAATGAACATAAAGAAAAAGCTTCTTAAAAATGATTTCATCGGCATATTAAAAGCCGAAACCGCCAGTACATGATTAAAAGGGGTATAGGGGGGTGTCTAAAAAACATACCCCCACCCATATCGCGGCGGTCTTTAAAATTTCCCCGGAGGGTATTTTTAGGGAGCCTTTTCAACTGTTCCAGTGTTTACAAGGGTCTATAACTCATGATATTTGACGACGGTTTCTGTGGGATCGGCTCAAAGTTAGTTCTCCTTTCGTTGAGTAGCATTGTCATGATTTGTAGGCTCTTTTAAATACTGGAAAAGTATGTGAAAACCTTTACGGAAGTAACGAACAACTAAATGGAAGGAGGCATCAACTTTGAGGAAAGCAAAGCAATCCGAGTCTTCTAGGATGATGCGTCCAGCATTAACGCCAGAAGCAAGAGAGAATCAGCTTGTTTCATTGGCTGTTGACTTGGCTGAAAAGCAGTTACGAGAGGGAACCGCTTCGTCGCAGGTGATTACTCATTATTTGAAGCTCGGTTCGACGAAAGAAAGAATCGAAAAAGAGATTTTGGAAAAACAGAAGGAACTGATAGAGGCGAAGACCCAGAATCTAAAATCTATTGAAAATTCTGAGAAGCTGTATGCGGATGCATTAAAAGCATTTCGTGGTTATAGCGGTCATGGAGATGAGGTGGATGATGCTTAGATGCTATTCAGAACTCTTGCAGCTTCCAACTTTTAAGGAACGATACGAGTATCTTCGTTTGGATGGAGTAGTTGGCGAAGAGACATTCGGATTTGATAGATACCTTAATCAGATATTTTACAATTCTCAAGAATGGAAGGACATTCGGAGAAAAATTATTATTCGTGATAATGGATGTGATCTTGGATTGGATGGTTACGAGATTCGTGGAAAGATTCTTATTCATCATATGAACCCAATAAGGCAGCAGGACATACTGTTGCGGACTGATTTGGTTCTGAATCCAGAGTATCTAATCGCAACAACTCTATCGACCCACAATGCCATACATTATGGAGATGAAAAACTACTTTTAACAGTTCCAAATGAACGACGAAAAAATGATACATGCCCATGGAGGCATTAGGAGGGAAAATTATGGAAGGAAACAAGAAGCCACTTATGGGTGTTGTGGTAAATTGTATGAATTTAAACATTCGCAAAGACCCGACGCAGGCATCCAGATCATTAGGGATCATCGGCTCGGATACAGTTGTGAAGGTATGCGACGATGAGTCTGTTTCCGGTTTTTATAAAGTAAAGACTGGGGACGGTATCAGCGGGTATTGTATGAGCGAGTTTATAAAACTCTGTTAGATGGAGGTGCGATCATGAATATTACAGATAGTGTACTGACATCAATCAAGAAATTACTCGGAATCGCAGAGGAGTATGAACATTTCGATGCGGATTTGATCATGCACATCAATTCTGTGTTCTCGATTCTTACACAGCTTGGTGTCGGCCCATCCAAAGGTTTCATGATCGAAGATAAGAGCGCAACATGGAAAGATTTCATTTCCAATGAATCCAAATACATGCTTGTCAAATCTTATATGCATTTGAAGGTCAAACTTCTTTTCGATCCGCCGCTTAGTTCAGCCGTGCTGGAGTGTTATAAAACACAAATCAGTGAATACGAATGGCGTCTAAATGTTGCTGCGGAAAACGATGACACCGATCCAGATGAGCCTGAGCATTATTCCGGATCATATGAAGTTACACCAAAGGCGCATCGGACTCAAACTTTGGATACGTCTGGAAAAGTGCTTAGTGAAGACCTTGTGATTCATGAAGTCCCGTATTATCAGACATCCAATGCCAGTGGAGGTGTTACCAGTTACATCGCAAAGGAGGGAGATTCAAAATGAATAACGCCTATTTAGCACACCATGGAATTCTTGGAATGAAATGGGGAGTTCGAAGATCGGAGGCACAGCTTGCCAGAGCCAGTGGACACTCTTCCAAGCCCTCAGACGATAAGAATGAGGTAGCAGCACGTAAGGTTGCTGTTAAGAATCGGCGAACAATGTCCGATTCCGATCTGAAGAAAAGAATTGAGAGACTTAAATTAGAACGCGAGTTTAAGAATCTTACAGAAGATGACATCGCACCTGGCAGAAAGTATGTGTCAGAAATTCTTTCTGCGTCAGGAAAGAAAGCGTTGACTATGGCTGCGGCCGGAGCAATGACTTATGCCGTCAAGACTGCAATGACAAAGGAATTCAATCTTAAAGAGGCTGCACAGTACATTGCTGCAAACCCGAATAAGAAGAAGTAGGAGAAGAAAATAATGGCGTTATCGAACACTGCCGTCCCGAAATACTACGGCATGTTTCGTGATGCCGTAATTCGTGGCGAAATTCCGGTATGTCGAGAAATCGAGATGGAGATGAACCGAATCGATGATCTCATTGCGAATCCGGGAATTTATTACGATGACCAAGCAGTAGAGGGCTTTATCAGCTATTGCGAAAATGAGCTTACTTTAACTGACGGTTCAGATTTGAAACTGCTTGACACATTTAAAGTTTGGGCTGAACAGATTTTCGGTTGGTACTATTTTGTTGAGCGAAGCGTATACGAACCTTATGAGGATGGCCATGGAGGACATTACGTTACCAAGTCTATCCGAAAAAGATTGGTTAATAAGCAATATCTCATAGTGGCCAGAGGTGCTGCAAAGTCAATGTATGGTTCATGCTTGCAGAATTTCTTCTTAAATGTTGATGTCACAACGACACATCAGATAACCACAGCCCCGACGATGAAGCAGGCAGAAGAGGTGTTGTCCCCGATTCGAACCGCTATTACCAGATCAAGAGGACCTTTCTATAAGTTCCTTACAGAAGGATCGTTGCAGAACACAACCGGATCAAAGGCGAATAGAATGAAATTGGCATCCACTAAGAAAGGAATTGAAAACTTCCTTACTGGATCGCTTCTTGAAATTCGTCCAATGAGAATCGACAAACTTCAGGGACTTCAGCTTAAAGTGGCGACGGTTGACGAGTGGCTTTCTGGTGATATTCGAGAAGATGTAATCGGAGCAATCGAACAGGGTGCATCGAAGGTCAACGACTACCTTATCGTTGCGATCAGTTCAGAGGGTACTGTCCGTAACGGTGCTGGCGATACAATCAAAATGGAATTGATGGATATTCTAAAAGGGGATTATATCAATCCGCACGTATCGATCTGGTGGTATAAGCTGGATTCTATCGATGAGGTTGCCGATCCGGATAAATGGTTGAAAGCAAATCCGAACCTTGGAAAGACTGTTTCTTATGAAACCTATCAGCTGGACGTTGAGAGAGCAGAAAAGGCTCCGGCAGCTCGAAACGATATTTTGGCTAAGCGCTTCGGACTTCCTATGGAGGGATACACATATTACTTTACATATGAAGAAACTCTCCCACATCGCCATCGAGATTATTGGCAGATGCCATGTTCTTTGGGAGCTGATTTATCACAAGGCGACGATTTCTGTGCATTCACATTTTTATTCCCATTGTCGAACGGATCATTCGGCGTCAAAACCAGAAACTACATTTCCTCATCGACTCTGATGAAACTCCCAGCAGCAATGAGAATTAAATACGATCAGTTTATGAAAGAGGGAAGTCTTATTGTGTTGGAAGGGACGGTTCTTGACATGATGGAAGTATATGAGGATTTGGATAACCATATTATTGAATGCGGTTATGATGTACGATGCTTTGGTTATGACCCATACAATGCAAAGGAATTTGTTGAACGTTGGGCAAGTGAAAATGGACCATTCGGAATAGAAAAAGTTATCCAGGGTGCAAAGACAGAATCTGTCCCACTTGGCGAATTGAAGAAACTTTCAGAAGAGCGAATGCTCCTGTTTGATGAGGATTTGATGACATTTGCTATGGGAAACTGTATTACTCTGGAAGATACTAACGGGAACCGTAAATTGCTGAAAAAGCGGTATGAGCAAAAAATCGACGCCGTCGCCGCAATGATGGATGCGTACATCGCATTCAAGGCGAATCGGGAAGCATTCGAGTAGGGGGTATAAAGATGCTAATAGCAAAGTTAATTGATTGCTCTTCTGTATTACGACCCTACACCATCAGAAAAGTAGCTCGTATCGAATCAAATGATAATTTGATGCATTATGGAATAAAAGGTATGAAATGGGGAGTTCGGAGAACGAAAGAACAATTAGCTCATGATAGAAGCTCTATCCAGGCAAGAATGAATAGTAAGTTGCGAACACCTGTAAAAGCTTCAAACGGAATATTGGTTACACGCTTTTCAGATCATGCCCTTGATAGGACACAAACAGAATCAAGACCGGTAACCGTTGAAGGAATTTTGGATGCATTGAAAAATCCGTTGAATCATGGTAGCATTAAAACAAAAACCGATAACCTTGGACGACCAAGTCAGCAGTTTATAGGGAAATCTGCGACAGTAGCAGTGAATCCTGAAAATGGAACCATAACAACCACTTGGTGTACAGGAAGTAGAACAAAGCGTAAATATTTAAAGAAAGGATGAGCATATGTTCAGTGAAGAAGAAATAAACCTTATGCAGTCACTCGGATTGGACTGCAATTTTAACGGTTTATCTGAGACCGATGAATATTGGGCAGACATAGAAGAAAAGGTTGGGAATTTCCTGACACTGAAGTGTTTAGACGAGCATTATAATCCCGATAGTAACGGAATCATATGCGAATCTATACTGAACAAAATACCGGTGTAAAATTACTGGAGACCTCTTAAGAAAAGGGGTCTTTTTTTTGCCTATTTTTAGGAGGTGAGAATTCAAAATGGATTTATCATTAAGTTCCAGGTTTAAAAATGCCTGGAATGCTTTTCGCAATAGAGCCCCTACCATGATGTCACAGAATATCGGTTCGGGTTATTCATATCGTCCTGATCGTTTTCGCCTTACCAGAGGAAACGAAAGATCGATAGTCACGTCCGTATACAATAGAATCGCTTTAGACGTAGCCGCCATCAACATTCAGCACGTTCAGTTGGATGATGAAGGGCGGTTTTTAAATGTTATAAAAAGCGGTTTAAACGAATGTTTGTCGTTGGAAGCCAATCTTGATCAGACTGGTAGGGCATTTATCCAAGATGTTGTTATGTCCATGATGGATGAAGGCTGTGTAGCAATCATTCCTGTGGATACCGATGATGATCCAGATGACACAAAAGGATATCAGATTCTTTCGATGCGAGTTGGTCGAATTCGTGACTGGTATCCTCGTCACGTCCGTGTTGAGGTATATAACGAAAATACTGGGCGAAAACAAGAAATTGTTGTTCCGAAAGATACGGTTGCTATCGTAGAAAATCCACTGTATGCGGTAATTAACGAACCGAATTCGACGATGCAGAGGCTTATTCGAAAATTGAATTTGTTAGATGCTGTCGATGAACAGAGCAGCTCCGGCAAGTTGGATTTGATCATTCAGCTACCTTATGTAATTAAATCAGAGGCAAGGCGTCAGCAGGCAGAGAAGCGGCGTAAAGATATCGAGCAGCAGTTGTCCGGTTCTAAGTATGGCATTGCTTATACTGACGGAACAGAGCGAATCACACAGTTGAATCGTTCGTTGGAAAACAATCTAATGAAGCAGATTGAATACTTAACGAGTATGCTTTACAGCCAGTTAGGAATTACTCAGAGCATCTTAGATGGTACCGCAGACGAGAAGACTATGCTGAATTATTACAACCGGACAATCGAACCGATCATTTCCGCAATCGTTGATGAAATGAAGAGAAAATTCTTAACGAAGACTGCCAGAGCCCAAAACAAGTCAATCATGTTCTTTAGAGATCCATTCAAGCTTGTTCCGGTAGCTGATCTTGCTGAAATTTCTGATAAGTTTACCAGAAATGAAATTGCTACATCAAACGAAATCAGACAGGTAATTGGTTGGAAGCCATCCGCTGATCCTAAGGCTGATGAATTGAGAAACAGCAATTTAAGTGAGCCTGGTGGTAGTTCCGTAACAGATGCTACGACGAGCGGTGAAGAAACAGAATCCAGCGATACCAGTGATTACGATGCTCTGGTTAATGAAGTTCTTGACAGCATTTCTGCACAAATCGATGACATCATCGGCAATTATACGTCTGGCGATGATAAGGAGGGAGATGATTCTTAATGGATGAACCTAAAGTTGCGGTTCTTAGACATTATGCATCGCCCTATTACGATCCTCAGAAAGCGCATGAATACTATATGCGTACCAGAGAGTTAAAAGGCCGTTCTACCACATCGCTGAATGATGAGGGAAAGAAGATTTGGTCTTATACAAAAAATAATATCAAATCTGAAAAGGCAGCAAAGGTCAAAGAAGAGCAGGAAAAGCGAGATCAGAAAATTACGGAACTTCGTGAAAAAGCAGAAGCAACGAAGGAACAGATATCTTCTCGTTTGAAAGAACTGAATGAGGCCTTAACCCAAAATGCTTCCGATAGGAAGAAAAGCATCGATACTGATAAAGATTCTGATTTGGAAGAAATTGAAAAGGAATCATCTAGCCAGAAGGAACGAATCGATAATAAAAAGGATGCCGAAATCGAGCGTTTGATGGCAATAGAAATTCCATCAGGATTATCTAAGGCTGAGAGATCTAAGCGTGTTGCTGAAAGAACCGCAAAGATTGCAAAGCTTAGAAACGATGCAAAATCAGATAAAGCAAAAATCAGTAGCGATGCCAAAACGGACAAGGCTAGTGTTCGAACAGATGCGACAAACAAGAAAGTGAAAGTATCGTCCGATACCAAGGAAGAAAAAGCTGAGAACCATGCTAATGCTAAAAGTGAAAGAGCAAAAGTTAGCTCCGAGCTTAAAGCAGCGGTTAAGTCAGTTAGAGAAGCTTACAAAGCGGCTAAAGCTGACCTTGATTCGTCATATGAACAAACCTATCAGGATGAATTTGACAAGATTCAGTCAGAGTACAAGAAGGTCAAGAAATCAAAGAAAAAGTCTTCCAGCTCATCAAAGAAGACATCGCATCCGTTATCGTACTATATCAGAAAATAGGAGGAAAATCAAAATGAAGTATGACTTTGGTGGCTGGGCCACTAGAAATGATCTTCAGTGTGCCGATGGAAGAGTCATTAAAAAAGACGCTTTCAAAGGACAGAACGGGCAGACTGTCCCGTTAGTATGGATGCATAATCATGCTGATCCGGCGAATGTGCTTGGATTAGCTCATCTCGAAAATAGAGATGAAGGAGTTTATGCGTTCTGTGAATTTAATGATACAGAATCAGGAAAGACTGCACGGGAACTTGTAAAACATGGCGACGTACAGTCTCTTTCTATCTTTGCCAATCAGCTTAAACAGGCCGGACACGATGTTGTTCATGGCATTATCAGAGAAGTAAGTCTGGTATTAGCCGGTGCAAATCCAGGAGCATTTATCGATGATGTGGTGATGCATGGCGATGGGGAAACCGGTATTGTCATTGGCTATAATGAAATGATCATGGGTCGGTTGGAGCATTCCGCAGATGAGCTGGATAAAAAGAAGGAAGAAGAAAAAATCGAGCCTAATGACAAATCAGATAATGGAGAGAAAAAAGACGATAAGGTTGAGACTATCGAAGACATTTTTAAATCCATGAACGAGAAACAGCAGACAGCAGTTTTCGCCATGATGGCTGAATTCGTAGACAAAGAAAATCCTAAAAAAGAGGATGATGAATCTAAAGGAGGAGATGACAATATGAAACACAATGTTTTTGACACCGACAAGCGCGATGATAAGAGCTTTCTGTCTCACGCAGACCAGGAGGAAATCCTTAAGCTGGCAAAGACAAGCCAGGTAGGAACATTCCAGACCGCGCTGGAGATCTATGCTAATGAGAATGCACTTCAGCATGATGCTCTTGCAAGCGGATTTGCTCAGACAGGAGATGGCAATGTAACACTTCTGTTCCCGGAATACAAGGATGTACGTCCTGGTGCACCGGAGCTGATTACTAACGACCAGGGTTGGATCACAACTGTAATGAACAAAGTTCATAAGAGTCCGATTTCCAGAATCAGAACTAGCCAGGTAGATATCCGTAACATCGATGCTCTTAAGGCTAAAGGCTATACTAAGGGAAAACAGAAGAAGCAGACTGGCAACTTCAAGCTGGTTCGCAGAACTACCGACCCTCAGACTGTGTACGTAAAGAGTGCGCTGCATAGAGATGATATCATCGACATCACCGATTTCGACTATGTGGCATACCTGTACAACATCGACCGCCTGATGCTCAATGAAGAGCTGGCAACTGCAATCATGCTGGGTGATGGCAGAGACGACGGAGATGAAGGCAAGATTTCTCCGGATCACATCAGACCGATTTGGCTGGATGATGATCTGTACACCATTCACGTTGATCTCGATGTCGCAGCTGCTAAGAAAGAACTTCAGGGAACCAATACCGCGGCTAACTTTGGTGAGAACTACATCATCGCAGAGGCCATGATCAATACCGTTCTGTATGCAAGAGAGGATTATAAGGGCACCGGTACCCCGGATCTGTTCATTACTCCTCATATGCTGAATCAGATGCTCCTGGCAAGAGACATCAACGGAAGACGTATTTACTCTTCCAAGACCGAACTTGCCACTGCACTGAATGTTGGCAGTATCAATACTGCGGAGCAGTTTGAGGGTAAGACTAGAACTACTTCCGACAGCAAAAAGAAGAAGCTGGTTGCCATTATCGCAAATCTGGCTGATTACTCCCTCGGTGCAACCAAGGGTGGAGAGGTTACTCACTTCACTCAGTTCGATATCGACTTCAACCAGGAGAAATCCCTGCTTGAGACCAGATGCTCTGGTGCTCTTACTCGTGTATACTCTGCAATCGCAATCGAAGAGGACGTAACAACTGCTTCTTCCGGTTCCGAGGATCACACAGCCTAAGTCTTAAAGGAGAAAATTCAAAATGAGTAAATTCTACGGGGTAATCGGCTATGCTGTAACAGATGAGATCCGACCTGGTGTCTGGGGAGAGAAGATTACTGTTCGTAATTACTACGGAGATGTTATTCGGAATACTCGACAGTATCAGAGTTCGGACCACCTTAATGACAATCTCAATGTGTCGAATGAGTTCAGCATCGTAGCCGATCCGTTTGCTTATGCGAATTTTCATTCGATGAGATTTATCGAGTATATGGGGGCTAAATGGAAAATTTCAAATGTTGAAGTTCAGTATCCCCGTTTAATATTAACCGTTGGAGGTGTTTACAATGAGCAGACGACTGAAACTGCATAATGCTTTATGCGACATCCTCTCGTGTCCAAACAAAGGACCAGAGTGTCGTGCTTATTTTCAACCACCGTCATCGGTAAAAATGAAATACCCCGCCATCGTTTACGCTCTCGACGATATCGAGAATACGTTTGCGAATGACGGGGTTTATTTGTCTGCGAGAAAGTATTCAGTAACAGTCATCGACAGCGATCCGGATAGTTCTCTCGTTGGCAAAGTAGCATCTATGCCGACAAGTCGATTCAATCGGCATTATCCGAAAGACAACTTAAACCATGATGTCTTTGAAATATTCTTTTAAGGAGGACAAATTCTATGAAAAAGAAACTCGTTTGGGACAAGACTGGCGAGCGCCTGTATGAGACCGGTGTCAGCCAGGGCGTCCTTTACCCGATTCAGACCGGTGGCGTATATAACTCTGGTACCGCATGGAACGGTCTTAGCACCGTAACAGAGAGCCCGTCTGGAGCAGAACCTACTGCAATTTATGCAGACAACATCAAGTATCTGAACCTTATGTCCGCAGAGGAATTTGGCGGCACAATCGAAGCTTATATGGCACCGGATGAGTTCGCAGAGTGCGACGGTTCCAAAGAAATCGCCCCTGGAGTGTTTGCAGGACAGCAGAACCGTAAAATGTTCGGCTTATCTTACAAGACACTTCTCGGTAACGATGTTGATTCCAACGATTACGGCTATAAGCTTCATCTCGTTTATGGTTGCTTAGCTTCTCCTTCCGAGAAGGGTTATTCCACTGTAAATGACAGCCCGGAAGCTATTACCTTATCCTGGGAGTTCAGCACCACACCAGTCGAGATTGCAACCTTAATCGATGGAAAGAAGCTGAAGCCTACTTCTATTCTCACCTTCGATTCTACCAAGGTCGATGCTAAGAAACTGGCTGCTCTTGAAGAGATCCTGTATGGTAAAGATCCTTCTTCTGCCGAAGCAGACGATGGTGTTGAACCGAGACTTCCGCTTCCGGATGAAGTAATTAAGATTATGACCGCAGAAGGTTAATAAAAAAAATAATACACAAACCACAGATGGAGTCGTATTCAGGAAAGCTGGCGACTCCTTTTTATTTGAAAGGAGAACAAAATCATGTATGCAGTAACAAAGACTTATAAAGATTTTAATGGTGTTGAACGCACTGAAACAAAGCTCTTCAACCTTACCGAAACAGAGGTTATGGAGATGGAATTGGGCACAGCTGGTGGAGTTGCTGAGATGCTTCAGCGCATCGTAGATGCAAAAGATCAGCCGACCATTATCAAGTTCTTTAAGGAATTTATCTTAAAGGCATACGGAGAGAAGAGTGCTGACGGCACATATTTCGAGAAGTCCGAAGAGATTTCCAGAAAGTTTGCCTGCACTCAGTTCTACAATCTTCTGTTTATGGAACTGGCTACAGATGACAGCAAAGCCGCTGAATTCGTAAACCATGTAATTCCGAAAGTTGTAGATATCAAGAAGCATTCGGAAAATCCGGAGATTGCTCCTGTGGTTGCCACCATGAACTAAAGAGGTGAGATCGAATGCTTGAACTTACGATACCAAGAACTGATCTGTGGGATGAGCGGAATCAGCGATTTATCCCTGTAAAGGAACAGAAGTTGCGTTTGGAGCATTCGCTCGTTTCACTTTCAAAATGGGAAAGTAAATGGTGCAAAGTCTTCCTATCTAAAGAGCAGAAGACCTATGAAGAAACCATTGATTATATACGTTGTATGACCCTTACACAGAATGTTGATCCGCTTGTTTATCAATGTGTTACCAATTCTCACATTGATGCGGTAAATGCCTATATTGAGGCGCCTATGACAGCTTCAACTGTTAAGGAAGAAAAAGGCGGTCCAATAAACAGGCAGCAGATAACCAGTGAGCTTATCTATTACTGGATGACCGCGTATCACATTCCGTTTGAGTGTCAGAAATGGCATTTGAATCGTTTGTTAATGCTTATCCGGATTTGCAATGCGGAAAATAAGCCTCCGAAGAAGAGGAGCAAACGAGATTTGTACAGACATCATGCGGAAGTAAATGCCGCAAACAGAAAAAAATTTAATTCGAAAGGATAGTGATAAAAATGGCGAAATCAAGACAGGCCGTCGTTAATCTTGTCGAATCCTGGGATGGAAAGAAGGAATCTAACGGCTCACACAAAAGCATTATTGATTTATATAACGACTTCTTCGAGAAGATCTGTTCTGGCAAATTTCCTCGTGGGATTCGTATGCGCTATGACTGGGCTTGGTGTGCTTGTACCTGGTCTGCATTAGCGGCAGCTCTCCGATATGAGAGTATTATGCCCATGGAAATTTCCTGTTATTACCTTATCGAGGCAGCAAAGAAAATGGGATGTTGGCAGGAGAATGATGCTTATGTCCCGAGTCCTGGGGATGGAGTTTTGTATGATTGGCAGGATAACGGAATCGGCGACAACACAGGCAATCCAGATCATGTTGGTACCGTGATCGAGGTGCATAAGGAATCCGGTTACATGGTTGTTGAAGAGGGTAACTACGGTAATGCGGTTAAGAAGAGAACCTTGTCTATCAATGGAAAATTCATCCGCGGCTTCATCACACCAAAGTACGACGACAATGCTGTTTCCGCTCCTGGATTAAGCAAGGGCAAAGATATCAAAACCATCGCTCATGAGGTAATTGTTGGACTGTGGGGGAGAGGTGATAACCGTAAGAAACTGCTTACTGAGTACGGATACAGCTACTCAGAAGTTCAGAACATGGTTAATCAGATTCTGAATGGATCAGCGGTAACACCGTCCAACACCAAACAGGATCAGAACCAGTCAGTTTCAAAGAAAGTGGTGGCTACCTGTTCTGCCAAGCAGTTTAACAAAACCTATGCTGGTGAATATAAAACAACGGCAGTTCTTTATTGCCGTAATGATGCCGGAACCAATAAGAAAGCTCTTTGTAAAATCCCGGCTGGTACTAAGGTTAAATGCTATGGCTACTACACAATGGCAAACGGAGTTAAGTGGCTGTACATCCAGTTTGTACTTGATGGTATACAGTATACGGGCTTCTCATCCAGTGCTTACTTAGCAAAGTAGGAGATTCACATGATCACGTTCAGACAAAAGGGTGATTTTTCTAAGCTGACTCGATTCTTAGAGCGAGCAAAGGAATCGGTTCGTCTCGGTGACCTCGATAAGTATGGTCGAGAGGGCGTAGCCGCCCTTGCGTCTGCAACACCAGTTGATACGGGACGGACGGCAAATTCGTGGCACTACAAGATAGAGCAGAAGCAAAGTTCTGTGTCGATCAGCTTTTACAACACAAATATTCAAAATGGAGTCCCTATTGCAGTTATTTTGCAGTACGGACATGCAACAAGAAACGGCGGCTGGGTACAGGGGCGAGACTACATCAATCCTGCTATCCAGCCTATTTTTGACAAAATTGCAGATGCGGCATGGAAGGAGGTTACTAAGCTATGAGTACAACCGTTGATGAACGTGTCGTCGAAATGCGGTTTGATAACAAGCAGTTTGAGCAGAATATTCAGACCAGTTTATCAAGCCTCGATAAGTTGAAGAAGAGTCTTAACCTCGAAGGGGCAGCAAAAGGCTTAGAAACCGTAAATGATGCCGCAAATAAATGCAGTGGAAATATGTCACCACTTAGCAATGCAGTTGAGACTGTACGAGTGCGATTTTCCGCGTTGGAAGTAATGGCGATTACCGCTTTACAGAACATTACCAATTCTGCACTTGCTGCTGGAAAAAATCTGGTCTCTGCTTTTACAATCGATCCGATTAAATCCGGTTTCGAGGAGTATGAGACCCAGATCAATGCCGTTCAGACAATCCTTGCGAATACCTCTTCAAAAGGAACTACTCTTGACCAGGTAAATAATGCGTTAGATGAATTAAACCATTACGCAGATATGACCATTTACAATTTTACGGAAATGACCCGTAACATTGGTACGTTCACCGCGGCTGGAGTGGATCTTGACACATCTGTAGCAGCTATCAAGGGTATTGCGAACCTTGCAGCCGTATCAGGTTCCAACTCTCAGCAGGCAAGTACCGCTATGTATCAGCTTTCACAGGCATTAGCGGCAGGAACAGTAAAATTGCAGGACTGGAACTCAGTGGTAAACGCTGGTATGGGCGGTCAGGTATTCCAGGATGCGCTGAAAGAAACGGCTAAAGTTCATGGAATTGCCATTGACGAAATGATCAAAGATGAGGGCTCATTCAGAGAGACCCTTAGTAAAGGATGGCTTACCTCTGACATCTTGACTGAAACCTTGGCAAAATTTACAGGTGATCTCAACGAAGATCAGCTTCGGACCATGGGATATACCGATGATCAGATCAAATCCATTATGGAGATGGGTAAAACAGCGAACGATGCAGCAACAAAAGTAAAGACTTTTACTCAGCTGTTCGACACGTTGAAAGAGGCTGCCCAGTCAGGATGGACACAAAGCTGGGAAATTATCGTCGGCGACTTTGAAGAGGCAAAAGAATTACTTACTGAGGTGAGCGATACGTTCAGTGCCGTAATCAATGCTTCTGCCGATGCGAGAAATAAAATGCTTCAGGATTGGAAAGACCTTGGCGGTCGTACCATGATGATCGAAGCAGTAAAGAATGTTTTCGAGGGACTGGTTAGCGTTGCCAAGCCGGTTCGGGAGGCATTCAACGAAATCTTCCCGCCAATGACTGGAAAACAGTTAGCCGAAATCACAGAGCGTATCCGTGATCTGACAGCAAAATTCAAAATGGGGGAAGAAAGTTCAAAGAATCTGAAGAATACGTTTAAAGGCGTATTTGCAGTGCTTGATATCGTCGGACAAGCTTTCAAAGCTGTTGCCGGTGGTGTCGGCGAATTGATTGGTCTTTTCTTACCGGCTGGAAACGGAGTGTTATCACTTACTGGAAGTTTCGGTGAGTATCTTGTTAAGCTTGATGAAACGGTAAAGAAGACAGATGTCTTTGGCAAAGCAGTTTCGACGGTTGTTGATATCGTAAAGATAGCTATTACGTTTGTTAAAACTGCCGGAGAAAAAGTAAAAGAATTTGGAAAAACTGCCGGGGAGAAGTTTGATTTTCCTGGATTTGAATTATTCCACTCATTCCTTGAACGAGTACATGATCGCATGGCTCAGATTGGTGATGGTGCTGGAAAAATGAAGAGCGGAGTCATCGTTGCTTTCGAGATGATGGGCGAAGCACTTGAAAAATGTAAATTTCTCAAAGTTATGGAAGCATTGTGGACCGCTGTGAAAGTAATTGCTGGCGGTATTGCCGATGCAGTCGGGACTATGATGGGAACACTCGCCGAGAAACTCGGAGATGCTGATTTCAGTGGAGTTCTTGATGTCCTTAATAGCATTGCTGTTGGCGGAATTGCCTTATCAATTTCAAAATTCTTAAAGAGTGTAACAGAACCTCTTGAGGGGTTGAATGGCGTTCTTGAAGGAGTAACTGGAATCCTTGACGGCGTTAGAGGATGCTTTGAGGCATATCAGACAAATCTTAAAGCCGGAACGTTACTTAAAATCGGAGCAGCAATCGCTTTGCTTGCTGGTTCTATCGTAGCTATTTCTTTGATCGATAGCGATAAACTGTCAGTTTCTCTTGGGGCTATCACAGTTCTCTTTGCTAATCTACTTGGAGCGATGGCGATTTTTAACAAAATCAGCAGTGATACGGGAAAAGTATCCAAAGCATGTACCGCGATGATCGCTATGTCAGTTGCAGTATCTATTCTGGCAGGAGCTTTGAAGAAAGTTTCAGACCTTGATTGGGGTGAACTTGCGAGAGGTCTGGTTGGAATTGCCGGTCTTACGACTATTGTTGTTGCTTCATCTAAAGCCATGGCAAGCGGTCAGAAACAAGTTATGAAAGGCGCTACCAGCTTAATTATATTTGGAGCAGCTATCAAAATCCTGGCTTCGGCATGTAGGGATTTATCGAAATTACAGTGGGATGAACTTGGACGTGGATTAACAGGAGTCGGAGTCTTATTTGCTGAGATTGCTGTATTCCTTAGAGTTGCAAAATTTAACGGAAAAATGCTTAGCACTGCGACTGGAATTGTTATTCTGGCGGCGGCAATGAAAGTTCTGGCATCCGCTTGCAAAGACTTTGGTCAGATGGAGTGGAGCGAGATTGGAAAAGGATTAGCTGGAATCGGTGGATTACTTGCCGAACTTGCTGTCTTTACGAATTTGGCTGGAAATGCAAAACACGTAATGTCTACTGGCGTAGCCTTAATTGCTATTGGCGCTGCAATGAAAATCTTTGCTTCCGCTGTAAAAGATTTTGGTCAATTACAGTTGGATGAAATCGGCAGAGGTTTAACTGCTATGGGCGGCGCACTTGCAGAGGTAGCTATTGCTGTTAATCTGATGCCGAAGAACATGATCGGTATTGGAACTGGGCTCGTTATCGTCGGCGGCGCACTTGAAACCATTGCAAACTGTATGAGTAAATTCGGAGGTATGCAGTGGGAAGAGATCGGTAGAGGTCTTACCGTCATGGGTGGGGCCTTAGCTGAGTTGGCTATCAGTCTCAATTTCATGAAAGGTACGCTTGGTGGATCAGCAGCATTGTTGGTTGCGTCCGGAGCCTTAGCTGTTCTTGCGCCGGTACTCAGTATTTTGGGAGCGTTATCGTGGGAAGCGATTGCGAAAGGACTTATTTCTATTGCCGGAGCATTCACAATTATCGGCGTAGCAGGCGCGGTACTTACACCATTGGTTCCGACTATTCTGGCATTATCGGGAGCGTTTGCATTGATTGGTGTTGGGGTTCTTACAATCGGAGCGGGTTTACTTGCAGCTGGCACAGGACTTTCGGCACTTGCTATCGGATTCACAGCGCTGGCAACTGCTGGTGCCGCTGGAGCGACTGCAATCGTAGCAGCACTGACAGTTATCGTTACTGGTATCGCTGGCTTAATTCCGGCTGTTCTTACAAAAGTCGGAGAAGGAATTATCGCAATCTGCAAAGTTATTGCTGCCGGAGCGCCAGCTATTGGTGAAGCTGTAAAGGCAGTTGTCTTAACGCTGATCGATGTTTTCGTATCCTGTGTACCGCAGCTGGCAGACGGAGCTTTACAATTAGTGGTTGGTGTATTAGCGGCTCTGGTTACTTATACGCCTCAAATTGTAGATCTAGCTTTCAAATTCCTTATTGGAATTTTAGATGGTATTGCTAGTAATCTGCCGTCACTGATTAAAGCTGGTGTCGATGTACTCGTAGCATTTTTCGCTGGTATCGTCGATGCACTGAGAGGAATCGATACTGGAGCTTTGCTAAAAGGAATTGCCGGAATCGGTCTGTTATCAGCTATTATGCTTGCTCTTAGTGCAACAGCATCGCTTGTTCCAGGAGCAATGGTTGGAATCCTTGGTATGGGTGCGGTTGTTGCTGAGATGGCGTTAGTGCTTGCAGCCGTCGGACTCTTATCGAAACTTCCAGGACTTTCTTGGCTTATCGGAGAAGGTGGAAAGCTTTTACAGGGAATCGGAACGGCAATCGGTCAGTTCGTTGGTGGAATCGTCGGCGGATTTATGAGCGGTGTGTCGAGTCAGTTCCCGCAAATTGGAGCTGATTTATCCACTTTTATGAATAATGTTCAGCCGTTTTTACAGGGAGCTAGTCAGATTCAGCCATCTATGATGGACGGAGTAAAGGCATTAGCCGAGACTGTGCTTATTCTGACAGCGGCTGATATTTTACAGGGATTGACTTCTTGGCTTACAGGAGGATCGTCTTTATCTAAGTTCGGAGAGGAACTTGTACCGTTTGGCGAAGCTATGAGAGATTTCTCGTTAGCTATCGGAAACATGGACGGGGAAATCGTGGCAAATGCGGCGACAGCTGGCAAAGCATTAGCTGAAATGGCAGCCACAATTCCAAATACAGGCGGATTAGTGTCTTTCTTCGCAGGAGAAAATGACATGACTGCCTTTGGAAAGCAGCTTGTACCATTTGGCGAAGCTATGAGACAGTTCGGGGATGCAATTACTGGACTCGATGCAAATGCCGTTACAGAAGCGGCAATCGCTGGCAAGGCCATGGCAGAGATGGCAACAACCATTCCAAATTCTGGTGGTGTCGTAGGATTCTTTGCTGGTGAAAACGATATGGGTGAGTTTGGAAAACAGCTTGTACCATTTGGCGAAGCAATGAAAGCATTTGGCGATGCGGTTCGTGGACTGGAAGCCGATGCAATCGTCAATTCTGCAACGGCGGGCAAGGCTTTAGTCGAGCTTGCTGATACTGTTCCCAATACAGGTGGCGTTGTAGCATTCTTTACTGGAAACAACGATGTTGATACTTTCGGTGAGAAACTTGTACCGTTCGGTGAAGCTATGAAGGCATATTCTGAAGCTATTATGGGTATGGATTCTGCGGCTATTACGAACTCAGCAACAGCTGGTAAAGCCCTAGTGGAGCTTGCCAACACCATTCCAAATACCGGAGGACTTGTAAGCTGGTTTACTGGCGACAACGATCTTGGCGGTTTCGGTGACAGTCTGGTTCAGTTCGGAAGTGGAATTAAGAGTTATTCGGATTCTATTTCTGGAATTGATACCGGAATCATGTCGAGCGTAATCACACAGGTAAATCGCCTTGTTGAGATGGCTAAGGGAATGGCTGAGTTGGATACGAGTGGTATGAGCGGTTTCAGTACAGCGCTTACACAGCTTGGAAATAACGGAATCGACAGCTTTATTAACGCATTTACAGATGCGAGCGGAAGAGTGACATCAGCCGCAACATCTATGCTGACAACATTCATCAATGCGGCTAATGCGCAAAAGAGCAATATGACATCTACGTTTACGACCATGATGCAGGCTGTACTTACGACCCTTACAAACTATCAAACCCAGTTCAATACGGCAGGCTCTACGTTGATGACGAAATTCATCACCGGAATCAAATCTCAGGACGGAAATACCAAAACTGCCATTACCAATATAATTAGCGGTTGTGTTACTGCTATCAACAACAAGCAAACCCAATTCAATACAGCAGGTGCGAACCTCATGATCAAATTCATTGCCGGAATCAAATCGAAAGATTACGAAACTAGAAATGCGTTTGTAAACATCTTAAGTTCATGCCTCACAGCTATTGCGAACAAGTATCCGGAATTTCAAAATGCAGGAATGCAGTGCATGATTAAGTTCATTGCTGGCATTAAGGAAAAAGCCGAAGAAGTAAAAACTGCCTTCACCGGGAATCTTAATGCTTCTGTAACGGCTATCCGGGACTACCATGATCAGTTTAAACAGGCAGGTGCTTACCTGGTAGAGGGCTTTGCTGATGGAATCAGTGAGAACACATATCGCGCAGAAGCGAAAGCCAGAGCAATGGCAAGGGCTGCGGCAGAAGCAGCAGAAGACGAATTGGACGAACATTCACCTTCCAGAGTAGGATACCATATCGGTGATTTCTTTGGATTGGGATTCGTCAATGCAATCGGAACCTATGCAGTAAAGGCATACAACGCAAGTGCTGATATGGCTAAATCAGCAAAAACAGGTCTTGGAAACGCAATCGCAAAGGTAAAGGATATGATCGACAACGGCGTTGATACTCAGCCTATGATTCGACCGATTCTGGATCTGTCAGACATTGAAGAGAAGAGCCATCGACTGAATACACTGTTTAGCAGATCACAGGCGTTGACTGTCAGCACAGGAATTGCAGCATCACGTGAGCGGAATCTTCAAAATGAAGATACCAATCCGAATACAGGAAACTCTTACAAATTTGTACAGAATAACTATTCGCCTAAGGCACTGTCGAGAACAGAGATTTATCGGCAGACGAAGAATCAGTTCTCGGCGATGGAAAGGATGGTGGAAACTTGATTCGAGCAGTCACGTTTACAAACTATCTTGGCGATAGTATCCGACTTGATTTAGCGAGACCGGAGGAATCCGGTTTCATCATCAAGTCTGTAACTGGCTTGGGGCCGGGAAAAGCGAACATCAATACGACAGAAATCGCTACAAACGATGGAAGCCTGTTCAATTCTTCAAGGATGCCGAGCCGAAACATTGTTATTTCTCTTGCGTATATGTGGAAGGATTCCATCGAAGACGTAAGACAGCTTTCATACAAGTATTTTCCTATTAAAAAGAAACTCACAATGCTTATCGAAACCGATAACAGGCAGGCGGAGATTGAAGGGTACGTCGAATCAAATGATCCAGCAATCTTCAGTAAAGATGAGGGTTCGGATATCTCAATCGTGTGTCCGAATCCTTTCTTTTATTCTGCTGGAAAAGACGGAATCAACACGACTATCTTCTATGGCGTAGAGGCACTGTTTGAGTTTCCTTTCAGTAACGAATCGCTTCAGGACCCGTTGCTGGAAATGGGAGAAATCAAAAATGAAACAGAGCAGGTGGTTGTGTATAATGGCGACGCTGAAATTGGAGTGACTATTACGATTCATGCAATCGGTGAAGCCAGCAATATCACAATCTATAATACCGGTACTCGTGAAGTGATGCGGATCGATACCGATAAATTGGAGAAATTCACTGGCTCTGGAATTATAGCAGGTGACGAAATTATCATCTGCACTGTAAAAGGAAACAAGTCGATTACGCTTCTTAGAAACGGAAAGACTACAAACATCTTGAACTGCCTGGATAAAAATGCAGATTGGTTCCAGCTTGCGAAGGGTGACAACATCTTTGCTTATACAGCTGAGTACGGAAGTACAAATTTACAGTTTAAGATTGAGAACCGTATTGTCTACGAGGGGGTATAAGCACTATGGATGTGATGATTTTAAACACTGACCTGGATGCAGTCTCCATCGTGGATACGTACGAATCCTTCATCTGGACTGATCGGTATTATGCCTATGGTGACTTTGAGCTGTATGAAGCAATGCGAGATGGTCTTCTGGAATATATCAAACAGGACTATTATTTGCAGAGCAAGGAATCTGAGCATGTGATGATCGTAGAAAAAATCCAGATTACTTCCGATACCGAAGACGGTAACCATGTAACGGTTACTGGACGCTCGTTAGAATCTATTCTCGATAGGCGAATCGTCTGGGGACAGAAGCTATTAAGCGGAAATCTTCAAAATGGAATTAAAACATTGCTCAATGAGAATGTAATTTCCCCATCAGACAGCAATCGAAAAATTCCAAACTTTATTTTCAAAGAATCAATCGACCCGGCAATTACAAAGTTGAAACTGGAAGCTCAATATACAGGTGATAATCTATACGATGTCATTCAGAAAATTTGCGAGGAGCAGGGTATCGGTTTCAAGATTACGCTGAACGATGAAAAGCAGTTCGTCTTTGAATTGTATGCCGGTTCTGACAGGTCATACGATCAGACAGAGAATCCATACGTTATATTTTCTCCGAAATTTGAGAATATCATCAACAGTAACTATATCGAATCCAAAGCTTCGTTGAAAACCGTGACTTTGGTTGGTGGAGAAGGCGAGGGTGCTGGTCGAAGATACACTACAGTTGGCGGTGGTTCTGGTTTGAATCGTAGGGAACTGTTTACGGATGCTCGTGACATCTCTTCGAATGTTGGAAGTGATGATGCATTGACCGATGCCGAGTATATGGCTCAGTTGCAGCAAAGAGGAAAAGAAAAACTTGCAGAAAATGTGAGCATTACCTCATTTGAGGGAGAAACGGAAACAACTATCATGTTCCAGTATGGAAAAGATTTCTTTAACGGGGACATTGTACAGATTGCGAACGAATACGGACACGAGACAAAAGCTCGTATTCTTGAAATTGTTCGTTCAGAAGATAAGGACGGTTATTCCGTCTATCCGACTTTTAAGACTATAGAACAGGAAGGAGCGTGATGAAGAAGTGAGTGTAACATTTGGATTTTATAATTCAAAAGAAGGAGATCGGCGCTACGATGCTATTCAGATGTCCAGCATTTTCGATGGAATCATTCAGGACGGAATCTTGCAGCATGTCGGAACTGCAATGGTTGTAAAAGAATCGGAAGCAATGATTATCAACGTTGGTGTCGGACGAGCCTGGTTCAATCACACTTGGACGCTGAATGACGCTCTGTTACCGTTAGTAGTTCCACAGTCCGAGATTCTGTTGAACCGATATGATGCAGTTGTACTTGAAGTGGATTCGAGAGAGGCCGTCAGAGCAAATGACATCAAAATCATTAAAGGAACCCCAGCATCGAATCCAACGAAACCTACGATGGTGAAGACAAATGATCGCTGGCAATATCCACTGGCGTATATTTATGTCGGCGCCGGAGTCACTTCTATTCGACAGGCAAACATCACGAACTGTGTTGGAACTTCAGAGTGTCCATTCGTAACGGCTCCATTGGACAAGGTTGAAATCGATGATTTGATTGCCCAATGGCAGGACCAGTGGAAAGAGTTCTACGAAAAGCAGACTACTGATATGGAAGAAACAAATAAGTTTTGGAAAGAGCAGTGGTCTACCTGGTTCCTGGCACAGACCGAGGAGATTCAGTCAGCATATTTGGCATGGGAAGCTCAGTGGAACCTTTGGTACTCGGAGCACACAGCAGATATGGAAGCCACAAGTACCTATTGGAAAGAAAAATGGGAGGCGTGGTTCAACGAATACACAAGCACCAATACTGCTGAAATGGCTGACTGGAAACAGAAATCAGAAACGGAATTCCGTGATTGGTTTGAGCAGTTACAGGCACTGCTGGACAGCAATACGGCAGCGAGTCTTGCGAAAAAACTTCTGGAATTACAGAAGCAGGTAGATATTCTTAATCAGTTCAGTTCCAACCTTGAAAATGAATACACGGTATATCAGAAGCTTTACGACAATGGATACCGTACTTATGGAGACGTGCTCGATTCTTCGGATGCATCCATTACTGACAGCAATTTGGATACGGTCATTGGACGTACATATTCCAGTGATCTTCTCCGTGACAGCAATGGCGATGTTATTGAAGGTCGGGCTATTTTTGTCATCAAATAAAGGAGGATTCATTAAATGAAAATCACAGACTACGAAAAGGTCCAGGCATTAGCGGCAAGTAATATTTTTCTGCTTGACGGACCTAACGGAACAAAGACCATCGCAGCAGATGCTTTAGCAAAAGCGTTAATCGGTCTTTTAAGTTCCAAAGATTTTATCGGAGGAGTAAATCTTTCCGAGCTTACACAGGTGAATGCATTAGCATCCGGCAACAAACTTCTTGTCGGGACTACGGAAGGAAACAAGGCTATCGCTGCTGAAGATGCGCTCTTTGCTATGCTGGACAGCTTTGCTCCAGTGGAGCTTCGCCGGGTTATCTTCAGAGGTAAGAATCTCGGAACAGCTCTGACAGCGGTACAGAAAGCTGCTATTAAGGACGGTTCCTTTAAAGGAATGTTCCTTGGCGATTATTGGAGTATCGGAGGCCGTATCTGGCGTATCGTTGATATGGATTACTGGTACAACTGCGGTGACACTGCATTTACCAGCCATCATCTTGTGATCATGCCGGATGAAGCGCTTTACAATGCACAGATGAATACTACCAATATTACAACAGGTGGATACGTTGGTTCTGAGATGTATAAAAAGAACCTGGCGAACGCAAAGACAATCGTCAATGCGGCTTTCCAGGGTTCTGTTCTTACTCACAGAGAATACCTGTGCAATGCGGTTGCAAACGGAAGACCGTCCGGTGGAGCATGGTTTGATTCCAGTATTGAGCTCCCGAACGAACCTATGATGTATGGGCATCTTCATTTCAGTCCGACTTCTGACGGTTCTACTGTTCCGAGCATCTACACAATCAGCAAGACTCAGCTGGCGCTGTTCATGGTGTGTCCTAAATTCATCGTAAACAGATCTTACAACCAGTGGTTAAGAGACGTCGTTTCTTCGGCTCACTTTGCCTATGTGGGCAACTATGGCGCTGCGGGCTACAACTCCGCTTCGCTCTCGTATGGAGTTCGTCCGGTCTTCCCGGTTGGTTAATTAAAATCGCGGGGCCTTGTGCCCCGTTTATATTTTTGAAAGGAGCTTCTAATCATGGAAGATAAAATCTATAAAATTACCCTCGGTGATGGAACTGAGATTTCCAATCTTAAGCTGAACGGAAACAATTTCATTTCTACAGAAAAGATTGAGGAATCCGCATTTGCAGATAACTGCTCTCCGGTTACTATCAGCGACGGAACAACCGAGACTGTTCATCCGAATATGGAGCTGGTTCAGATCGTTGAGCAGGTTCCTGGCGAATACTGGTTTGTCCTTAGAGATATTTCTGAGGAGGAGTTTGCCAGAACCAAAATGCAGTCTGACATCGCCTACATTGCGATGATGTCCAATGTAGAGCTTTAAGAAGGAGGATCACCATGGAACATAGCAAGAATTACAGTAAAGTAAAGCTTTGGTACCGCATGAAAATGTGGAATGAGACCAGAGTTCGTAATGCGGTGAAGATGGGCTGGATCACCAAAGAGGAGTTCGCTGAGATCACCGGTAAAGATTACGAATGAGCGTTCTGTTAGGCGACAGAAAAGAGTCAAAATTCGAAGCGATTACGTACTCGATCGAGTTGCATGATATGCTGATACTCCTTATGCAGAGGGGATTTGGTGTTAAGGATGTGGACGGCTTTGTTCGGAAGAAGTATGCGTATGGAGAAATTTCGGAAGAAAACTTTGCTAAGTACAGGGAACTGATGCGGAGTTTCAAATCGAAAGTAAACCAGTGTGCTTCCTTGATAACGAGCAATGTTAGAGCGGCAAACACCATTTACCCACGGACAATGCACGAGTACGAGACCAGGAGAGATTACCAGAATGCGGCCATTGTAAATTGCGAGCAGCTCATCAACGAGTTGCAGCGGGTTGTTGAAATATTCGATGTAGATCTGAATGTGTACAACCGGTATGTTAAAGCTATCGACCGAGAAATCGGATTGATAAAAAGGTGGCGTCAAAGAGACATGGCGATTAAGTCGCGGTTAGAAAAAGGGTAACATCTAAAAAATTGCGTCGTTTCTTCGGCTAACTTTGCCAATGTGAACAACAATGGCAATACGAACTACAACAACGCTTCGAACTCTAATGGAGTTCGTCCGGATTCTTCGATTAACCAACGAAGAAGGAGATGCTATCCGTTCCGCAAGGATAAATAATAAAGCCTAATACAATTTACTACGGTAAGTATTGTTATAACGGTGAATAGGTTATGAACTACGAGGAGATTGTCTGTGACGCCAATAACTTGTATAGGGCTTATAAGGTCTCTGTGAAAAGCAGCAAGTGGAAAGAATCGACGCAAAAATTCATGATGAATTTCCTGCGGTATATATTTGAAATCCAAGACGATCTAATAAATCGGACACTTCAAAATGGACCGACACAGGAATTCGAGCTGCACGAAAGAGGCCGAATAAGACCTATTACAAGCATTCAAATCCGCGATCGCATTGTCCGACATTCTCTGTGCGATGAGGTTTTACTTCCAGAAGTTAGAAAACATATCATTTATGATAACTGCGCATCTATCAAGGGGCGCGGAATTTCACAACAGAGAAAACGATTCGAAATCCATCTCCACAAATACTACCAATTATACGGAAATGACGGTTATATTCTATTCGGTGACTTTTCAAAGTTCTATGACAATATTATCCATGAGATTGCTAAACGAGAATTGTTGAAGCTGTTCAATGATGATGAGTTTATTGACTGGCTTTTAACGTTGATATTTAAGGGTTTCCAGATCGATGTTTCGTATATGTCTGACGAGGAATACGAGACCTGTATGATCGATACTTTCAGTAAACTGGAGTATCGGAATATTCCAAAAGAGAAGCTCACTGGCGAAAAGTGGATGGAGAAGTCCGTCAATATTGGGGATCAACTTTCACAAGTCATTGGAATTTATTATCCATATCCGATTGACAATTACGTCAAGTATGTGCGTCAGCAGAAATTTTATGGAAGGTATATGGACGATTGGTACATCATGAATCCCAGTAAAGAAGAGCTTGAAAACTTGCTCGAAAACGTCTATAAAATAGCAGCCGAACTTGGAATCCATATCAATCGTAAGAAAACCAGAATCGTTAAGATTTCGAGCAAATACAAATTCTTGCAAATCAAGTACACACTTACGGATACAGGTAAAGTCATCAAACGAATAAACCCGGATCGAGTTACCGCAATGCGTAGAAAACTCAAGAAACTTGCCGTTAAGGTTGAAAATGAAGAAGCGGATTACGACAATGTCGAAAATATGTTTCGCGGTTGGATGGGAGGACATTATAAACTCTTATCCAGAGAACAACGAAAGAATTTAATACAGCTTTACGAAGACCTATTTAGTAAGGAAATCACAATAGTCAACAAGAAGCTGATTGTTTCTGATAGGTCTGCATGATTGCACATAAAGAAGGAGGAAAACGATGAAACCATGGTTTCAGGTTGTACTTACGATCTTTAGCTCAGTTCTTGCATCTTCTGGGCTGTGGGCCTATTTGCAAAAGAAAAGCGAGCAAAAAGATGTAAAAACAGAGATGCTTATTGGATTGGCACATGACAGGATCATGTATCTTGGAATGTCGTATATTGACCGTGGGTGTGTAACCCAGGATGAATATGAGAATCTGAGAGTGTATCTCTATGAACCCTACGAACGTATGGGCGGGAATGGTTCAGCAAAGCGAATTATGCAGGAGGTGGACAAACTCCCGATTCATAAATTTATAGAGAAGGAGGAAGAGCACAATGAGCATGAGTAACAAGACATACGACATCCTTAAGTGGATTGCTATGTATCTGCTTCCGGCTGCTGGTACATTATATTTTGCACTGGCTGGAATCTGGGGTCTCCCGTATGGAGAGCAGGTAGTCGGAACCATCACTGCGGTTGATACTTTCCTTGGTGTTATCCTTGGAATCAGTACATCCCAGTACAACAAGACTGCTGATAAAGAAAAATAATGAAAGTGTCATGGAGGACTAAACATTATGGCAAATATGAATGTAAACAAAGTCATTTACGGGGGGGATGTCCTTATCGATCTTACTGGCGATTCCGTCAGTGCAGATAAGGTCCTCAAAGGTATTACTGCTCATGATAAGAGTGGTGCAAAGATCACGGGTACCTGTACATTCGACAGCGATACTTCCGAAGATACCGCGGCTGTCGCTGAGATTCTCGTAGGAAAGACTGCGCACGCCCGTGGAAGTAAGCTTACAGGTACTATGAAGAACAACGGCGCTGTCAAGGGTATCATCTCAACTGTGGCTGGAGAATATACAGTACCGCAAGGCTATCATGATGGCTCTGGTAAGGTGTCTATTGACGCCACCGAACAGGCAAAGCTTATTGCTACTAACATTCGTGAGGGTGTGACGATTCTTGGCGTTGAGGGTGCCATGTCTGGTTCTGAGGATATGAAGCCACAGAGCAAGGAAGTAACACCGTCCAAAGAAGCTCAGACGATCATGCCCGATGAAGAGTACAACTGCTTATCTCAGGTTACAGTTAAGGCAATCCCATATGTAGAAACCGATAACTCTGCCGGAGGAAAGACTGTTACAATCGGATAAGGAGGTTTTGTCAAATGGCTGCGAATAAAGTCGTATTCGGCAATAAAGTTTTGATCGACCTTACCGGCGATACTGTTACGGAAGAAGCTTTGCTAAAGGGCTATACAGCACACAAAGCAGATGGTACAATTATTACCGGAACGGCTTTCGCAGGATATCCTAATGAGTTCGTGTTCTTAGACAACATCCAGGACTCAAGTGGAAACCCAATCAAAGACAGTTCCGGTAAAACAATTCAGGGACAAACCATCTATCGCAAAGCTCGCAACTCGGTTCTTTTGGATTCTACGGGCGATGTGATTGAAGACGGTTTTGAACAGTAGATAGAGGTGGTTAAGTTTGTGTGGGTGTCGTTTATTTCTCGATTATTCCTACATTTGAACCCTCTAGGTACTGTAAATGCTGGATAGTTTGTTTCTATTATAAAAAGAACAAAATAACTGAAAATATAAGAAATTATAGAAAGCGGAACAGAGAGAAAAATCTTCTCGTTGTTCCGCTTTTTGAATAACGTTTATTTTAAAAGTAAATCCATCAGACAGGCAAATACATCATCTGCCTGATTCTGCCAGTTGGTGCAGATGGCTTCCGCCTGTTCCTTTGTCTGGACAGTTAAAGTAAAATCAAGGCGGGTACGGCCTTTTTCCCGGAGCTGGCATCGCACACCGTATTCCTGTTCCGGTGTTTTGTAATAATCGGATAGATATGCATTTTCTGTTTTAATGGCAAGCTTATTTGCCTGAAAATAAGCTGCAATATCTTCTTCAATAGAAGGGGATATTTTGTCATGGAAAAAATGCAGTGTTTCTTTTCCTGCAGGAGTAATGATATACCGTGTACTGTTGTGGGTGTTTTCCGTACGGACAAGCCCGGAATCCATCAGGTCATGAATGACCTGCTGAATCGTAAAGTAGTCGGTATATTCCCTGTCTAAAAAGAAATCTGAAATCTGCGCATTGGACAATGGAAAATCAATATGTTCAAGCATGTGCAGAATAATTAATTTATATAAAGTAGCTGGTTCAGCCATAAAATCACCTCTTAGTTGCTAAGCGTCCCTGGTAAGTATTCCGCTCTTTTAAGCGGCGGTGAATCTGATTTAAAACAGTCCGTTTTCCGGTGCTCCACATCGGCGCAATCAGTAAATTCTTTGGACCATCGCCGGTAATCCGGTGAATCACCATTTCCGGAGGCAGAAGCTCCAGACAGTCAATAATCATTTCACAGTATTCATCCATGGAAAATACCGGAAAATGTGTCTTTTCATAATAAGCGGCTAAATCGGTGCCGGATAATACATGAAGCAGCTGTAGCTTGATTCCCCAGACCGGGAGATTTGCAATTGCCTGAACGGAAGCAGACATCATTTCTCTGGTTTCGTGGGGCAGTCCTAAAATCAGATGAACAATCACCTTGATAGAAAGGGCGTGAAGGGCGAAGAGACTTTTTTGAAAAGTCTCATAAGTAAAGCCGCTTCGTGTAAACACTCTGGTGTCATCATGGATTGTCTGTAAACCAAGTTCCACCCAGACGGTTTTCTTTTCATTGATTTCGGCAAGCAGTGAAAGAATCTCAGGCTGCAGACAGTCAGGTCTTGTGGCAATGGAAATAATAACCACATCCGGGTCATTTACTGCCTGCATATAAAGATCCCGCAGGTGTTCCACAGAACCATAAGTATTCGTGAATGCCTGAAAATATGCAATGAATTTGTTGCAGTTTCTTTTTGCTCTCAGAATCCTTTTTTCAGTTTCTAACTGCTCTGTGATAGAAAGTGTGGGAGAGGCGGCAAAATCTCCGGAACCACCGGCAGAGCAGAAAATACAGCCTCTGGTATCTAAGCGTCCGTCACGGTTGGGACAACTGAGTCCGGCATTTAATGCAATCCGGTATACCTTTTCGTGATAGGTATTTTTTAAATAGTAGTCCAGAGAGTGGTAGCGCTTCTCCCCCCACAGTGAAATCGTGTCGTTTGTCATTAGCGGATGTGTGATTTGACTGCCTGGCTTACCACTTCGGCAACACGCGGGTCAAATGCTTCCGGCATAATAAAGTCTTCATTTAATTCTTCATCAGATACTAACCCTGCAATTGCTTTTGCAGCAGCAAGCTTCATTTCTTCTGTAATCTGGGAAGCGTGTCCTTCTAAAGCACCTTTGAAGATTCCCGGGAAAGCAACGACGTTGTTTACCTGATTCGGGAAATCACTTCTTCCGGTTCCGACCACTTTAGCACCTGCAGCTTTGGCAAGGTCTGGCATGATTTCTGGAGTAGGATTTGCCATGGCAAAAAGAATGGCATCTTTATTCATGGATGCAACCATTTCCTGAGTCACGATATTCGGTGCGGAAACACCAACGAAGATATCAGCACCCTTTAATGCATCGGCAAGGGTACCGGATTCATTGGAAAGGTTGGTAACTTCGGTCATTTTCTTCTGCATCCAGTTTAAGTCAGGATAATCTTTGCCGATGATTCCCATGCGGTCACACATAATAACATTTTTAAAGCCGTAAGTCAGTAACAGTTTGGTGATGGCAACACCGGCAGAACCGGCACCGTTTACAACAACGCGGCAGTTTTCTTTTTCTTTTCCGGTTACTTTTAATGCGTTGATAATTCCGGCAAGAACAACAATAGCAGTACCATGCTGGTCGTCATGGAAGACCGGAATATCAAGCATTTCCTTTAAACGCTCTTCAATTTCAAAACAACGTGGGGCGGAAATATCCTCTAAGTTGATGCCGCCGAATCCTGGAGCAATATTTTTAACAGTTTTTATAATTTCTTCGGTATCCTGTGTGTCAAGGCAGATTGGAACAGCGTTGACATTTCCAAATTCTTTAAACAGTACACATTTTCCTTCCATAACCGGCATGGCTGCGTACGGTCCGATGTTTCCGAGACCGAGAACAGCGCTTCCGTCTGAGACAACGGCAACGGTGTTGGCTTTCATGGTATAAGTATAAGCTTCTTCTTTATTTTCTGCGATGATACGGCAAGGTGCCGCAACACCAGGTGTGTATGCGATAGATAAATCTTCCCGGGTCTTTACCGGTGTCTTGGAGATGGTTTCTAATTTTCCATTCCATTTTTTATGCATTTCAATTGCTTTTTCGTTGGTATCCATAGTTCGTCTCCTTTTCTTAGCCATTGATTACTTCCGTCTAGTATCATATCATTAAAAAATTTTTAAAGCAAGAAAAAGGACTTCCTATTTGAAAGAAACTGTTGTATAATACGAAAAGACGAATCTTACGTTCCAATTATTTTTATTTCAAAAAGAAATCCCAATTATTTAGCAGATAATCAAATAAGCAAGAGGTAAGGAGAATAGAATGAGAGAGAAGTATGAAAGTCTTTCTGCAGCAGTGTTGCGTGAACTGGCAAAAGCAAGGGGAATGAAAGGAATTTCTACCTTAAAGAAAGCTGAGTTAGTAGAAGCGATGCTGGCGGAAGATGAAAAGGAAGCAAAGGTGCAGGAAGCCAAGAAAGAAGCAGAAGGTACAACAGAAACTACGGAGCAGGTAGCAGAAACCAGAACCTATCGCGCAGAACGTCCGCACCGGGAAAATGCAGCGAGGGGACATGGGGGCGAGATGCGTCGAAGCACAGTAAGACATACACCGGATGAGCATATTTCGGAAAAAGATGAAACGGAGCGTGTGGCAGAAGAAAACAAGGACTTAGACAGCGGTGTGAAGGCACATGGAATTCTTGAAGTTATGCCGGATGGATTCGGATTTATCCGTTGTGAAAATTATCTGCCGGGAGAGCATGATGTCTATGTTTCTCCGTCCCAGATTCGTAAGTTCAATCTGAAAACCGGAGATATTGTGACCGGAAATACCAGAATTAAGACACAGGCTGAAAAATTCTCTGCATTATTATACATTACTTCTATTAATGACCTGCATCCGTCAGAGGCTGTAAAGCGGAAGAATTTTGAAGATTTAACTCCGATTTTTCCGGATGAGAGAATCCGGCTTGAGACAAGCCATAGTGCAATGGCAATGCGAATTGTAGATTTAGTATCTCCGATTGGTAAGGGACAGCGTGGAATGATTGTTTCCCCACCAAAAGCAGGTAAGACTACATTATTAAAAGGTGTGGCACAGGCAGTAAAGCAGAATAACCCGGAGATGCATCTGATTATCTTATTAATTGATGAGCGGCCGGAGGAAGTTACCGATATTAAGGAAGCAATTGAAGGACCGAATGTAGAAGTTATTTATTCTACCTTTGACGAATTGCCGGAGCATCATAAGAGAGTATCCGAGATGGTAATTGAGAGAGCAAAACGTCTGGTAGAACATAAGAAGGATGTTATGATTCTCTTAGACAGTATTACAAGACTTGCAAGAGCATATAACCTTACAGTTCCGCCAAGTGGAAGAACCTTATCCGGTGGTCTTGATCCGGCAGCCCTCCATATGCCGAAGCGTTTCTTTGGTGCAGCCCGTAATATGCGTGAGGGCGGAAGCCTTACGATTCTTGCAACAGCACTGGTAGATACCGGAAGCAAGATGGATGATGTTGTTTACGAGGAATTTAAGGGAACCGGTAACATGGAACTGGTGCTTGACCGTAAGTTATCTGAGAAACGTGTATTCCCTGCAATTGACATTGTAAAATCCGGTACAAGAAGAGAAGACCTCTTACTGACACAGGAAGAGCAGGAGGCCGTATTTATTATGCGTAAGGCAATCAATGGCATGCGTACCGATGAAGCGGTTGAGAGCATCTTGAATATGTTTGTCCGGACGAAAAACAACCGGGAATATATCCAGACTGTAAAAAAGACAAAATTTGTTTAAAAACACTTGCATAACAGCTTTTCCTATGCTACAATGAATAAGCTGTTTATTCGGAAACTAAACAGTATCGCACTTAAATTAGACAAATGTCGTAATTGCGAAGCAATTCATATATGAGAGGTGAGAGACATGAGAGAAGGAATCCATCCAGATTATTATCAGGCAACAGTTACATGTAACTGTGGTAACACATTCGTAACTGGTTCAACCAAAGAGGATATTCACGTTGAAATTTGTTCCAAATGCCATCCATTCTATACTGGACAGCAGAAAGCTAACCAGGCTCGTGGACGTATTGAGCAGTTCAATAAGAAATACGGCATGAAATAGAAATTGCACAATGTGACTGAAAGATAAGGTTGAGGTTTCTAATCTCAACCTTTTTTTAGAAACAGGAAGAGAGGTCACACATGAAATATTCGGGAATCGGTGGACAGGCAGTTTTAGAAGGCGTAATGATGAAAAATAAGGAAAAGTACGCCGTGGCAGTCCGGAAGCCGGATGGAGAGATTACCGTTGATACCAAAGAGTATTATGGACTGATTAAAAACAAGACATTGCGGAACATTCCGATTTTACGTGGAGTGTTAAGTTTTGTGGAGTCTTTGACACTTGGAATATCAACGCTTACATATTCCGCATCTTTCTTTGAAGAGGATGAGGAAGACACCAAAGCAAAAAAGAAAGAATTATCAAAAGAGGCAGCAGCAAAAAAAGAAAAGGCAGAAATGGGTATTACTGTTGCATTTTCCTTTGTACTTGCCATTGGAATCTTTATGATTCTGCCATATTATCTTTCTTTGATTTTTCAGAAATTTATTACATCCCATGTGGCACTGGCGCTGATTGAAGGTATCATCCGAATGATGATTTTTTTGGCATATATTGCTTCAATTTCCTTAATGAAGGATATCCAGCGTGTATTCATGTATCACGGAGCAGAGCACAAATGCATTAACTGCATTGAACATGGAATGGAGCTGAATGTAGAAAACGTGAGAAAGAGTTCCAGACTGCATAAGCGGTGTGGTACAAGTTTTCTCCTGTTTGTAATGATTATCAGTATTATTTTCTTTGCATTTATTGATGTAAAGAGCCGGATTTTGAAGGTAGTGCTTCGTTTGCTGCTGATACCGGTGATTGCTGGTGTGTCATATGAATTTATCCGGCTTGCCGGAAAAAGTGATAATCCGGTAGTGAATTTCTTAAGTAAACCTGGATTGTGGCTGCAGAGGCTTACAACAAGAGAACCGGATGATTCTATGATTGAGGTTGGTATTGCTTCCGTGGAAGCAGTATTTGACTGGAAAAAATATTTGAGCGAAATGTAAAAGAAAAGGGCGTAATATATGACTTATAGAGAGGCAGTGGAATTTGGTACAAAGTGTCTTACAGATGCAGGAGTGCCGGATGCCGCACTGGATGCATGGTATCTTTTACAGATGGTATGCAGGATTGAACGCAGTTACTACTACGTTCACGGGGAAGAAGATATTACACAGGATGCTCAGAAAGAATATGAGATTGCAGTACAGAAACGAGCTGAACATATTCCGCTACAGTATATTATTGGAGAACAGGAATTTATGGGGCTTCGATTCAAAGTAAATTCCAATGTTCTGATACCGCGGCAGGATACCGAGACTTTAGTGGAGCAGGTATTGAAGATTGTAAAGCCGGGGATGAAAGTATTAGACCTTTGTACAGGGTCTGGTTGTGTATTAATCAGTGTGTTGAAAAATGCACCGGAACTTACCGGTGTTGGAAGTGATATTTCGAAAACTGCATTGCTGGTAGCGAAAGAAAATGCAAAGATGCATGAAGTGGATGCGGACTGGATACGCAGTGATTTATTTGATAATATTACCGAGACTTTTGATGTAATCATGGCGAATCCGCCTTATATACCGACAGGAGAGATTCTGTCACTGATGCCGGAGGTGCGGGATTTTGAGCCGGAAAACGCATTGGATGGCGGAGCGGATGGTCTTGATTTTTATCGGAAGATTGCCGGACAGGTAAAGGATTATTTGAATCCTGGCGGATATGTTTACATGGAAATTGGTTATGACCAGGGAGAAGCAGTCTCTGAGCTGATGCGTAACGCAGGATTTACAGAAGTTGAAGTAATCAAAGACCTTGCACGAAATGATCGTGTGGTAAAAGGGAAAGGAAATTAAAATGTTTGATCGTTTAGAGGATTTATTGATTCGTTATGAAGAGTTGATGAGTGAGTTAAGTGAACCGGATGTGGCAAATAATCCGGAGCGTTTTCGTAAGCTGATGAAGGAGCAGAGCGATTTAACTCCTATCGTGGAAGCTTATAAAGAATACAAACAGTGTAAGCAGAATATTGAAGATTCGCTTGCTATGCTGGACGAAGAAACAGACGAAGAAATGAAGGAGCTTGCAAAGGAAGAATTAAATGATTCCAAGGCAAGAGTAGAAGAATTAGAGCAGAAACTGAAAATTCTTCTTCTTCCAAAGGATCCGAATGATGATAAGAATGTCATTGTGGAAATCCGTGCCGGTGCCGGCGGAGATGAGGCAGCTTTGTTTGCAGCTGAGATTTACCGTATGTATGTCCATTATGCAGAGAGCAGACGCTGGAAAGTTGAGACGATGGAATGCGAAGAAATCGGAATCGGTGGAATGAAGAGTGTTACTTTCATGATTACCGGACAGGGCGCTTACTCTGTTATGAAATATGAATCTGGTGTACATCGTGTACAGCGTGTACCTGAGACAGAGTCCGGCGGACGTATCCATACGTCTACCATTACAGTAGCAGTAATGCCGGAGGCAGAAGAAGTTGATGTCCAGATTGATGAAAAGGATATCCGAATCGACGTTATGCGTGCATCCGGAAACGGTGGACAGTGTGTCAATACTACAGACTCTGCGGTTCGTCTGACTCATTATCCAACCGGAATTGTAATCTACAGCCAGACAGAGAAATCACAGCTTCAGAATAAAGAGAAAGCATTTGCCCTTTTGCGTGCTAAATTATACGACATAGAATGCCAGAAGGCGCATGATGCAGAAGCAGAAGCCAGAAGAAGCCAGATTGGTACTGGTGACCGTTCGGAGAAGATTCGTACTTATAACTTTCCACAGGGACGTGTAACCGACCACAGAATCAATCTTACGCTCTATAAACTGGATAAAATCATGAATGGTGACATCCAGGAAATCTTAGATGCTCTGATTGCAGCAGACCAGGCAGCAAAATTGGCGAAGATGAATGAGAATTAATATGAATTAGTAAGAATCAAGAAAAGCGGTCTTTTGGTTAGGTCAAAGGATTGCTTTTTTCTTGCTTTACAGGAAATTGCTTTCCTGTAAAGTAAAAAACGCTTCGCGAGGATGCGCACTGCGGCGTATAAGGTAGATGTCGCAAGCGACCGCCGCAGGTGCGAGAATGTGCCAAGGTACATTCTTTGTTGTGGGTATTAGGATACTTTGGAGAGTCAAGTATTAGAGTCTATAAGAAAACAAGAATGGAAGAGTAAATAGAAATCTCCCTTTTTACAAAAGTGTGTCTGATGCATACTAACTCATAATTATACGAAACACCACTCTTTTATTCATTTTTCTATTCACTTCTTACTAATGGCTATTCATTTTTACTTTAAGTTGTCGTGCAATTTATTAGAATGGAATTTTTGAAAGAGCCAGCATCTTGAATGGGCTGACTCTTTCAATGTCACCTGTAATTGACAAACTGGAAGTTATAAACATCTTTGCAAATATACCATATCTATTAACTGTACACCACACTCATAAATTGGGTGGTCATAATTGTCCGTAAAGAAATTCGGAATATTGTGAGATCGGACAAATCCGCATTTTTCATAAAACGGTACGGTCAACGGGCTGTCACCTGTTCCAACCTGCAAAATAGAATATTCATCTGAATATTTACTTACAAGGAAGTCAATCAATGCTTTCCCATAGCCCTGTCCTTGATTCTGAGGATCAACTGCAATATTTTTAATTTCAAGTATTCCATTATCTTCATCAGTAACGACACATTCAGCTTTTACATTACCATCTTCAAGTACATACATAGTACCTTTTTCAAGATAGTGATCAATCATATTTTCCTGCTCATCAGCTAATAACAATAATGCTATAAATTGCTTTTTATTCTCATTCACTTCTCGGATTTTCATATCTATTACTCCGTCAAACTAGAATTTTACGGTCTATCAGACTTTTTATTTACAGTTGTACTATCGTTTCATTTTTCGTCTTGCCTTAATCTTTCCTAAAAGTCCAGAAAGATACATTGCAAGGACTATTAACATACCACAATCTAACCCAAGACCTGCACTTGCTACTCTTTCATAGACACTTCCAGGTGTATCTAGTCCTGTAAATTCAATAATCACAAACGCAATCATTCCTATTATTGCAATAACCGTAAGTACAAATAACTTTCCTTTAATTTTTTGATTAATTGTCTCTGTATAATCAGATAATTTCAATACTGTTTCTTTTATTTCTTCATTCATATTCTCGCTTTTCCTTTCTCCACCAATGATTTCAGGTATACTAACATCATAAAAATCAGCCAATTCAGCCAACAAACTAATATCAGGCATATTAGAACCTGTTTCCCATCTAGAAACCGTTCGGCCTGAAACTTTTATCTTTTCAGCAAGCTGTTCCTGTGTAATATTCTTTTCTTTCCTAAGTTCTTTTAAGAAACGTCCAATCTTTTTCTGATCCATACTGTTTCCTCCTTTCATTGACAGAGTAATATTATTCTACTAAACATAACACGACACAAAGCGAGAAAATGCCGTATTTACGCTATTGGACAAATCTGTCTAGTATTATTTATATTGGCTTTAGCCCCAAGAACTTCAAGTTATCTTTTTCTTCCTAAATATCGGCATACTTTTGATTTGTATTGCAGGTACTCATTTCCGAATGCTTCTATCAAAAAATCTTCCTCTACATTGACTATCTGCAAATGAAAAAATACCACTGCAAAACCTGTGGCAAAGCAAAGGAACCAATTAAAGAACGAAAACAATATTCCTATATACATTAAATCAAAACCCAAAAATGCAGGATTTCTGCTAATAGAATAGATGCCCGCTGTTACCAAAATGGTCCTTTCTTCTTTTTGCACACCTGCTCTCCAATTCTCCTTCATCTGTGTAACAGAAACAATAAAAGCAAGTACACCGAACATTGTTATTACAACTCCTGTAAATTGCAACACAATATGTGCTGTTCCCGAATAAAACACAATACTGATAATCTGTATTACAGGAAGCAAATATGTGATTATTTTAAGAGCCACTTCTATAAATTTGACAAATCCCTCTTTTCCTTTTCCTAATTGATCTGTCTTTATGCCTTGCTTTTTCTGACTAATCAGCTTTGCAAAATAGCAGATGTAGAACACTGCCATCAGTGAAATTGTAACAATTTTTATTATCATCGTGTACCTCCAAACTCCGATTTGTATAACAGTAGTCTAACACACGTTGTTAAAAAATACTACAGCCAAGCCAATGTCTGTAATTTGCCCTAAAATTTCATTTTATGGAATTTGGACTACTTGATTTTCTAATTGCATACGTAATTCGTGAAATGTATAATTATACTGTTGATACATCAGACACACAAATGTAAATAGGGACATAAAAATTAAAAATTTCACTTTACGTGATAATTAAATTGAAAAAGACATAATTATGGTATAATTAGACCATAAATAGGAGGTGCACATTATGCCACAAATAATTCCAATTAAAGATTTGAAGAATACATCAGAGATATCTGATATGTGTCATAAAGCAGAGGAACCAATTTATATTACGAAAAATGGATATGGAGATATGGTAATTATGAGCATGGAGACTTATGAGTCAACCATGAGACAGATTGCTATGTACAGAGATATTGAAATATCTGAAAAGCAAATAGAGGAAGGACAGGTAAAGGATGCCAGAACTGCGCTTAGAGAAATGAGGGCGAAGTATGGCATATAAAATAAATGTTGCGGAGCATGCGGATGAACTACTTGATAATCTTATGCATTATTTAATTTACTCCCTTTTTACAAAAGTGTGTCTGATGCATACTAACTCATAATTATACGAAACACCACTCTTTTATTCATTTTTACTTTAAGTTGTCGTGCAATTTATTAGAATGGAATTTTTGAAAGAGCCAGCATCTTGAATGGGCTGACTCTTTCAATGTCACCTGTAATTGACAAACTGGAATTTTCAAATTAGTCTTTGCAAATAACCTTTGAATCTTCACCATCAATTACAATTCCCTGACGGTTGTTAATTGGGCATAGATTCAAATCCGAAAACTCAGTCATTATTTTCTCGGTAACTTTCTTAAATGGTGCTGTAAGATAATGCGGAAGAACATAGAAATCAATCAAATCAATCCCTGCATCATCTTCTTGTGAGTAGTCCTCCGGCTTTTCATCCATTTGCTCGATATATTGGATGTTTGGAGCGCATATAATTGCGCCTGCCGACTCGCCGATCATCAATTTTCCATTTGCCAATTCCTTTTTCAGCAGTCCATCAGTTCCCGTTTTACGGAGCTGGTCCATAAGAAAGAAAGAATTTCCACCGGTAAAATATATTACATCTGCTTCTTCAAAAACAGACTGTATCGTTGAATAAGCCTCCGTTGAAATATCAATTTCAGTTATGATCGCTCCCAACTTTTTGAATAATTTTCGAGCCGAGCCGACATAACCGGTGTAGCCTTCACGCAGTGAAGCTGTTGGAATAAATGCGACTTTCTTATTTTCAATTTCTTCCTTTATCAGACTTCCTACACTTGAAAAGTGCGAACATAAAAATAATTTCATCAATATTCTCCTTTATAAATTCCGATTTGTATAACAGTAGTCTAACACACGTTGTTAAAAAATACTACAGCCAAGCCAATGTCTGTAATTTGCCCTAAAATTTCATTTTATGGAATTTGGACTACTTGATTTTCTAATTGCATACGTAATTCGTGAAATGTATAATTATACTGTTGATACATCAGACACACAAATGTAAATAGGGACATAGAAATTAAAAATTAAAAATTTCACTTTACGTGATAATTAAATTGAAAAAAGACATAATTATGGTATAATTAGACCATGAATAGGAGGTGTACATTATGCCACAAATAATTCCAATTAAAGATTTGAAGAATACATCAGAGATATCTGATATGTGTCATAAAGCAGAGGAACCAATTTATATTACGAAAAATGGATATGGAGATATGGTAATTATGAGCATGGAGACTTATGAGTCAACCATGAGACAGATTGCTATGTACAGAGATATTGAAATATCTGAAAAGCAAATAGAGGAAGGACAGGTAAAGGATGCCAGAACTGCGCTTAGAGAAATGAGGGCGAAGTATGGCATATAAAATAAATGTTACTGAACATGCGAATGAACTGCTTGATAATCTTGTGTATCATTTAATTTATTGCTTAAGGAATGAACAGGCAGCAAAGCATCTGTTGGATAGTATAGATACTATCTGTGACAGGCTAGAGGTTAATCCATTTCAGTTCGCAGAGTGCAGAGATGCATATCTTGCTAAAAGAGGATATCGTGAGGCAGTTGTGTCACAGATGAATTATATTATCGTTTTTGATGTGAGAGCGGATGTTGTAAATGTAGTTGGTATTTTTCATCAGTTAGAGGATTATCAAAGTAAATTATAAAAAATGTGTTGTATTCATCCTACAAATTAAATTTAGTATAATAGAAATACTGCAAAGTAAAATTTAGTAATGGAAGATATTGCAACTAATAAAAATGACAGGTCTGTTAGTTCCGTATAAATAAAATTCAAGTCCCTATTTACATTTGTGTGTCTGATGTATCAACAGTATAATTATACATTTCACGAATTGCGTATGCAATTAGAAAATCAAGTATTCCAAATTCAAATACAATACCATAAGGCTTTCCAGATAATCTGGGAAGCCTTTTTATATTCATAGGGTGCATTTAAGGGTATGAATTTTGTTTATGCAAGGAGGTTCATGCCATGGCACTCACCAATGAAGAGCTACAGTATTTGATCGTAATGGTCCATATCTTGCTACCAAGAAGATTGGAAAAAATAATCCCAAAACTGAACAGATTGAGCAGGATAATAAACTGCGGATGGACTGGAATCGGGAGGTTGACAGAGCAATCATAAGTGATGTTCCTATGGATGAGATTTTACAGAAAAAAAGGGAACATATCACAGAACCGATAAAAAGGTCGATTGAACTGTATGGAAACAAACCACAACGATTAGCATTGATACTTAATATGGCGATTACGGAACTTGTACTACTGATATCGAAGGTGCTTGAAGCAGCCAGAACTATTCGGAATAAGATACTGCATACAGATGTTGAAAATGATATAATCATAACTTCTTTGGATTGAAATTGTAATATTTAACATAGTGCAGAGGGGCTGTAAAAAAGTCCCATTGTTACGAACATAATGCCGTATCCGGCATAACCTTAAATGCGACAGCATTTGTATAAGTCACGCATCATCATTCAGAACTTTGCCCAGTTAAAGGCACTTTTCAAAGATACCTGGGAGACAATTCCCGGCAACTGCGATACTTTCATTTATCTTGGAGGCAATGAGCAGAGTACACACAAGTATGTCTCGGAGCTTTTGTGCAAAGGGACGATTGATAAGAAGTCAAGCGGGGAGACAAAGGGCAGACAGGGAAGCTCTTCAAGAAACTATGATGTATTAGGAAGAGAACTGTTTACACCCGATGAGGTCAGAAAGCTGGATAACAAAAAGTGTATTATCTTTATCCGTGGTTTTGTTCCTATCATGGACAATAAGTTCATACCATTCAATCATCCGATGTTTAACCAGACAGCAGATGGCAAGGGAGAGCCTTATGTTCATCAGATAATGGGAGCAGATAATCTTATCGGTCCACCATTTGAGATTCTGTCAGATAAGGCAGTTAAGTATTATGAAAAACTGAAGGATAAGGGCGAGAATGTGTATATAGATTCTCTTACCTATGAGCAGTTTATGATGCTTGGTGATGCGGAATTAAGCAGAAGATTCTCAATGCAGGATGAAGCAGAGCAGAAGGCAAAGATTGACAGGGAGCAAGCAAATGAGCTTGAGTATGTCGATGAATCGCAGAAGTCTGATGCTGCAGAAAGTGCCAATGCGTCTAATGGAAGTACTGGAGCTAAGCCTGTAAGGAATCCTGAGAGGGAAAAGCCTAAGTGGGAGGATACCATCACAAACAGAATGCTACACTGGTCATATACACCGGAGCAGAAGGAAGAGGTGAAGAAAGCACTTGCTGCAGGAGTTCCGAAGGCAACGATTCTTACTTACTTTTATGCGGAGGTAACTGTGGAGAAGATGAGTTCATATCGGAATAAGCATTAAATGATATCGCATAGGCACAGGAATTATGTTATACTGTGTCTATGTAAATGAAAATGATGTTAAATTCGTTGATATTTTAGGTAAGTAAAGCGTACAACTAAATTTAAAGAATAAGTAGAATGAACACATTAATTGTTGTATAACGTTTTTATGCAATTAAGGGTTACAATTTCGATAGGAGATATTTATGAAAAAAATTATTTTTACTGTTTTTTCAATACTAATTATATTGACTACTATATTTTTTATTGCTATTGGAACAGTTCGTGATTCACGATACTATATATTGATTTTAGTTTATATTATTGTGTACAAAATTATTTTGTCATTTACAAATAGAAGCAAAAAAAGTAAACAATATTTTTCAACATTAGAATTAAATTTTTTTGTATAATAATTATTATGGTTTTTATACAGAGAAATATATGAATAACTAAATGAATATATTATGCATGATGAGAGGTGAGAACAATTTGAAAGTTTACTATTTAGCGCTATCATTATTTTTAACGTTCTTCTTCGCACATCAGATAACGCATGTAATGTGCTTTGGCAGATATAGAGATAAAAAATGCAAAAAGAAAAAATTTTATTTTATCTATGGATTTTGGGTGGTATTTTTTGGAATATTGTGTACAATGATGGGTTCGGCATCAGGGGTGGATCATACATTTGATTATGGAATGAACTCCTTAGAATTGTATTTGGGCAAAAAAAATTATTTTGAGGGTAATGTTATTTATGCGGAAGATGACTATAAGCATAATGGTGATTTTATACTAGAGTATTATGTAAAAAATACAGAAGACATAGAAATAATATCAAAACAAATTGTGGAAGAAAATGTATTTATATTTAGAGATTACAATTTAAGTGATATAAATGTTGTATGGAAATCGGTTGATGATGAGCTTTATGTTTATGGAGGTGATGAACTTTATGCAACTATAGATGTGGAAAGAAAAGGCTTGCTAGTAAAATTAAGTTTTTATTGGAATCAAGAAAAACTGAATCAAAACATGGGAGGATAAAAGTATGGCAAAAACAAAGATTGTAAAATTTATGTGTTCAATTGTGCTTGCGGTCAGTCTGGTACTTTCTCAAAGTTATACCGCAATGGCTTCAGGTTCGTCCACAATAACTGAGCAACAGTTGGGAGTTCTATTTGATGGGATGGAAAGCATAGTAGTACAGTTGGAAGAGATGGGATTGACAGAAGAGGATATAAGTGATTTATTTGGTGTACTACCAAGAGAAGACTCTTTTTACCATGGAGAAGATTGATGAATTGCATCAGGAAATTGAACAGCTTAAAACAGAAATACCGCCAGAAGATAATTCTTCCAGTAAGTTTGAGACACAGTTAGAAAGTATCATCAATATGGAATCTTTTGACAGAGAGAAAATCCAGAAGGTAATCAAAAAAGTGATTATCAATGGAGAGGACAATATAGAGATTGTATGGAATACAGATGATCCATTTTTCAGGTAAGATGGATGTTTAAAGAGTGTGGAGTGCCGAGAAAATGTGGCACTCCTTTCTTATGCAGGCATAAATATTGCTTTCAATATACTGCAATAGCAGGTATAATGGAAAGTGATATTTGAGGGTACAAAAAAATTAAATTTTTTTTGGTCTAGGGTTGACACGAGCAGGTTTATCAGTTCCAGATTCGGATATGCTGATTACATTAGCAGATGAATTGGATACTTCTGTAAGTGTATTGCTTGGAGAAACTGTAATGGAGTCAATGACAGATGACCTAAAAGCAATCTCTGAAAAATTAGAGGTAATTAATTTACAGTTGGCAAAGAGAAACATGGTCAAAGTAAAAACGATCCGTTGGATATTTATCTCGCTATGTGCGTTTATAGTGCTTGTTTTTATTGCTCTTGCGATTATGAAAAGTTCTTATCTAGGGTGGGATTATAATAACCCGGAATTTGCAGTTGCAGGAACAATATTACATGGATTTGAATTTGTCTTTGTGAGATTAGCGCCATTTGCTTTCATTGCTTCTGTTATTGGAATCGTAATTACCTATAAGAAGCGATAAATTCAAGTTTTGATTTGACTTAATTCATAACATTTATTAACTGTTATATCTTATCCTCGTGAAGTCCGCAACCCCTTGAAAATGCTAAATTTGTAGCGAGTGAGTTTGCCCTTATGCTTTCCCTTGTGTTATATCCTTTTCCCTCATGTTACGAATGCTCACAAGGGCAAAATTAAGGGAAAGAAAATCCAGTAACAAATTATAACATGAAATGAAAATGGCAGGAAGAACGGATTGAAATGCTTTCAAAACTTTTAGAAAATTAAGGAAAGGACAGATAAGATATGAGATTGATTTATGCAAGATATAATCCGCAATGTAATAGCATAGATGTAACCACGTTTGAAAATGTAGTGCTTAGAATTGATTGCAATAAGGCAGAGGAAGGATTGAGAACTACTCCCGGCTCCCAGTGTTCGTTGAATGCTTTGGCTATTGATAATCCATTAGAATATGCAAGATTATACTTGGATGGAGAAATGCAAGTATGGGTTGATGCAGAGGATCGTTTAGATACGTGGTGATTTTGCTAATATAATATCATGATAGAGGTCTAGTACTAAAAATTCCAGAAAAATATATAGAACGTACGGTTATTCCATAATAAGAGGCAGGAATCTTAAGTTTCTAGATGTTTGAATTTTGCCTTAAGGTAAATAGAGAGGACACATTGATTTTTCAGTGTATCCCCTCTATTTAAAATTATTTTTAAATAGTTCTTGCACAAAAACAAATAGCATGCTAAAATCTATTTAAAGAAAGTTTTAAATAGGTAAAAGATATGGGAGAAACTAACATTTTTAAAGTATTGGCAGATAGCCAGCGAAGAGACATTCTTATTATGTTGAGAAATGAACGATTAAATGCCGGAGAGATTGCTGAAAAATTACAGATTACACCGGCTGCTCTTTCTTATCATTTAAAATTACTTAAAAACGCAGACTTGATATCTGAATATAAAGAGAAAAACTTTGTTTATTATGAAATCAACACTACGGTTTTCGATGAATTAATTATATGGGTTAACCAGTTTGGAGGAAAAAAAGTATGAAAAAAATAATGTGGATAGTAGCAATGATACCAGTTGTAGTTACAAGTGTTGTACTACAGTTTATGCCTGATATTATACCTATGCATCATGACTTGGAGGGAAACACTGACAGATGGGGAAGTAAAACAGAAAGCTTTATTTTTCCGGTAATTATTTTGTTTATTACACTGTTTTGGCACTTGCTAATCTATGTGTTTGAGAAAAAATCAAAAAATGCAAATACAGAAAAGGAACAGATGGAAACAAAATCTTCTGCAAAGGTATTATGTGTTGTAGGAATTTCGCAAGCAATCATGTTCGGGATTATGCATTATTTTATTCTTTATTCTTCTTGGATACAGGCAAATGCAGGTGGTGAACATGCGGTTATTGACATTGCAAAAGTTTCATGTATTTTGTGTGGTATTATATTTATTGTATTAGGAAATTTTATGACAAAGGCAAAACGAAATGCAGTAGTGGGAGTTCGAACCGTTTGGAGTATGCACAATGATAATACATGGAGAAAGAGTAACCGCTTTGGTGCAATATGTATTATTATTACGGGGTTATTGACTATCATTACAACCGTATTTACAAGTGGGATGACTGGCACAATCTTTATGTTGATTTATTTATTATTAGCAACAATTGTAACTGTGGTATACTCAAAAAAGATATATGATAAGGAAATAAAAAAATAATTTGTATCTTTATGCGAGAGGGTGAAATTCCAGTCTTTTACGGAGAGATAACAAACGAAGGGAGGCAATTGCCTCCCTTCGTTTGTTATCTACTCCTTCCACGGTTTGGTGGAGAATATGGTCTTGTTAACTCTCGCTCCTTTATGTCCTGTTTCTTAGATATAAGCCTATCGTGTAGAGACTGCGGCTTTTCTCCATACCGTTGTTTCCAATTCTTAAGGCTGTCCTGATAATCCCCATAAGCTGTCTCTGACTTATGAAATGCTTTGTAGAAGGCTTCCGCATTCTGATACCCGTATTCCTTTACGATATGGGATAATCGGGCTTTCATTCGGGAAATACGTTCCTCCAATCCGGCTATCTCTGTTGAAAGTTCGGAACGCCTTTTTGCTTTGAAGATACCTTTGCTGTCGGACAGTTCAATTTCAAGGTCACTTCGCTGTTTCTCGAGTGCAAAAATTGCTTTATTCTGTTCTTGCAGCTTTTGATAAATTTCGCATAAGTGCTTGTAAGAAACTGCTTCCGGTGATGGCTGTGGTCTTGGCGGTATGGCAGGCTTTGGTGTATCTGTCTGCTTTCTGCTTTCTTCTGGTACAGCTTTCTGCTCTTTGAAATCTGTGTTCTCCGGTCTTGCTTCAAGCTCTTTGGAAATTACTTTATCTGCAAGCTCCAGAGTTTTGAGAAATACTTTGGAGATTAACAGTTCTAATACTGCAATGGCAGTACCGATAATGGAAGATAACAGATTCGGTCTGTTTCCGTAAAGCCATACGGATTCCACAATCTTGTCCGTTATCCGTTCCTTTTTTATCTGCATGATTTCTGACTTGGAAACACCCGTTACAATCGCTCTGTCAACAGTCTGATTCCACAAGGTGCGTTTACTGTTGTCTGCCTCAATCTCGGTGGCTTTCGGATTGTTCTTACCAATCTTTTTGGTGGCAAGATACATACCGCCACGCTCAAAAACTTCTAACCGCTGGCTTTTATCCCACACATACTGATTGATAAGATTGGTATAATCCTGCTTGACGGTATCAAGGAAATTTTCAGCCTTGAAGTGTTTATCCTTAATGGAGAAAATCTGTCTTTCGTATACCTCACCTTTGTGAATCACCTTACATCTTTTACGGATATTTCCTTCTTCATCAAGTATCTCTTTCTTGGTGCGTACATGATTTCCCTTTTCGTCATAGAACATATTGCGGGTGGCAACCTTTTCTATGGGCTGTTCCAAGAGTGTACGCTCCGAAAAAATGAGATGGATGTGATAGTTGGTTTTCCGCTTATTGTGATGCAGGGCTGCGATACAGTCCGTTCCGTAAGTCTGTCTGAAATGGTCTGTAAATATCTGCAACAGTCTGTCTGGAGGATACTCCGTAAAAGATTCCGGCAGGGCTATGATCAATTCCCTTGCCTCAATACATTTCCCCTCCGTACCGCTTTTTTTAAATTCTGCCTGATTATATTTTGCAAGGTCAGTCCAAAAATTACGGTCTGTGGTTTCATATACCGCATACAGATTTTCCTGCTTCTTTGGGCTTGAAATATAATAAATTCTTCCCCGGACATTGTGGAGCTTCGTCATCTGAATAAATGAATTTCTTGGCATGTGCTTCCTCCTTTCCGTATCTGCCAAGTACGAAGCTGCAAGAAATGAGGATGGGAAACTTTCTAATGTGAAAGTGAGTAGGCTACATAGGTAGCCTGTCTACGAACATATCCGCCTGTCGGCGAAAGCTCCCAGCAGGGCGAAATACACAGAGTACAAATCGTAAGATTTGTGCGAGGGGTGTATTTCGCTCTCAAACGCCGAGGGCTTGTATAAAAAAGTTTCTTCCCCACTTCTTAAATTTCCGGTTGTATCTTAGAGGAAGCACATGGTATAATCTATTTGCGTGTAGGTATATCATGGCTTCGGTCAGATACATACCTTAGGGATGGTCTTAGGACTGTCCCTATTTAATTTGTCACATTTCTTGTGACAGCTCTGACATTTCCTTTGTCCCTTAAGTCCCTGCCTTCATTGGCGGTCATGAACTTTTCAAGCATATCCGTTTTGATAAGGACTTTCCGTCCTACCTTCAATACCGGAAGCTTTTTCCATTCTACCAGTTTCCGCAGGGTATTTCTGCCGATACCCGTATAGTCGGCAGCTTCCTCAATGGACAGTGCAATCTTCACTTCTGTCATTAAAACACCTCCTCTTGAATTGCATAATGCAATTTTGTGACTATGCCTACTATATAACTTTTATATCTTCTTGTCAAGCGTTACGAAATTTTAAAAGCAATTATTAACTTGCATATTGCAATGCTGCTTTTACTGTGTTATACTTTAGCCATACCGAAAAAGGAGGCGTATCAGAATGAAAGATAAAGAATTACGCAAGTTAATCGGTAGCAGGGCAAAACAACGCAGACTGGAATTAGGTGTCAACCAGCCTTATATAGCAGAAAAGATGGGAGTTACCGCTTCCACCATACAGCGGTATGAGGCAGGAACGATTGACAACACCAAGAAGCTTGTTCTGGATGGTCTGTCGGAAGCACTTCATGTATCAGTGGAGTGGCTGAAGGGCGAGACGGAAGAAATGACAAGTGATGTTACGGATAAAAGGGAATTACAGATTCGTGATACCATGACTTCCATTCTCTCCAAACTGCCTTATGATATGAAGGCAGACGAAGCGGATTTTTCCAAAGATTTACTGCTGCTGATGTTGAAGGAATACGAATTATTCGTTGATTCCTTTCAATATGCCTGTAAGAATTTTAAAGGGAATACGGAAGATGCCACAATTGCAAAAGTAATGGGGTTTGAATCCAATCAGGAATATAATGAGATTATGTTCCTTAGGGAAATCACCCATACGGTAAACGCACTGAACGACATGGGCGACATTGTAAGGCTCTATTCCAAGAATCCCGAAACGGCAGCCGTAAGGCTTGCAAATCTTCTTTCAGAGAAAGACTCCGAACCGGTATAGATTAGACAACCGGAGTTATGATATACTTACACGCAGAAAGCATTTCATCAGTTCCGATTGTCGATATCGAAAGGAGTAACGATTATGGCAAAAGGTTCTGTAAGAAAGAAAGGCAAGAAATGGTACTACCGCTTCTATGTGGAAGATGCAAGCGGTAATCTGGTGCAGAAGGAATTTGCAGGTACGGAAAACAAAAGCGAAACGGAAAAGCTGTTGAGGCAGGCAATGGAGGATTATGAAGCCAAGCGGTTTGTTGCAAAGGCTGAAAACATCACACTCGGAGAGTTGCTTGACCTGTGGGCTGAGGAAGAATTAAAGACAGGCACATTGAGTAATGGAACGGTTGGCAATTATCTTCAGACAATTGGGAGAATCAAACAACACCCTATCAGCAAAAGGAAACTGAAAACGGTGACTTCGGTACACCTGCAGGAGTTTATGGATTTGCTCTCATTTGGAGGCACTGTGGGAGATTTTATATCAAAAGGATATTCCATTGATTATGTAAGGTCATTTTCAGCAGTATTGCAACAGTCATTCCGGTTTGCGGTATTTCCGAAACAGTTTATTACCTTCAATCCAATGCAGTATGTGGTGATGAGGCATAAAAAGGAAGAAACGGATTTGTTTGCGGATGAAACAGCCACAGACAGAGACAAGGTTAAACCGCTTTCCTTTGAAATGTACCGGAAACTGATTGAACAGCTTGGAAAACGAAGTGGGGATGCGATTCTTCCGGTTCAGATAGCATACTTTACAGGTCTCAGACTTGGAGAGGTAGCAGGTCTGACATGGCAGGATATCAACCTTGAAGAACAGTATCTCACTGTACGCAGGAGCATCCGCTACAATGGTGCTACCCATAAGCACGAAATCGGTCCGACAAAGTGGAAAAAGATCAGGGTTGTTGACTTTGGCGATACCCTCGCAGATATTTTGAGGAATGCAAAAAAGGAACAGCACAAAAACCGTTTTCATTATGGGGAACTCTACCAGCGGAATTTTTACAGAGAAGTAATGGAAAAGAATCGGGTGCATTACGAGTATTATCATTTGGGAATGACAGAGAATGTGCCGGAAGATTACACCGAAATCTTCCTTGTATGCTTAAGGGAGGATGGTTGTCTGGAACTTCCGGCAACCATAGAAACAGCCTGCCGGACAGCAGGAAGAAAAGTACCGGAGCTTGAAGGTTTCCATTTCCACACACTGAGGCATACCTACACGACAAACCTCTTATCCAACGGGGCTCAGCCTAAGGATGTGCAGGAACTGTTAGGACACTCAGACGTGAGTACCACCATGAATGTCTACGCCCATGCTACAAGGGAAGCAAAGCGGACTTCCGCAAGACTTCTTGATAAAGTGGCAGGCAACGATTAAACAACTGAATAATGAATTTTCCCTTGTAATTATCCCATAAGGGCAAAAACAAGGGAAAAGGATACATATATAGAATTTTCAATGGCGGGAAGCCTTGAAAATAGGGGAAAGTTAAGAGAGTTAATAGATAAATTCAAGTTTGTCAATTACAGGAGACATTGAAAGAGCCAGTCCATTCAAGGTGCTGGCTTTTTCAAAATTCAAATTTAATAAATTGCACGACAACTTAGAGTAAAAAAGAATACCCATTAGTAAGAAATGAATAGAAAATGAATAAAAGTGTGGGAAAGCGAATAAAAATGAGTTAGTATGCATCAGACACACTTTTGTAAAAAGGGAGAAATTCAATTGGAAATACTATTTGAAGAAGTAGAATATATAGATGAGGTGAGCACATATGGAACAGGAAACACAGGAGCAAACTAATAAGTTTAATAATAAAATCTATTATATTCTTCCAGAGTTTTCAGGTAAGAATGTTCCTATTATAGAAGTTGCTAAACTAATGGGAAAAGACCAGCAGTTTATTCGGCAGGGAATAATAAGGGGGATTTTGCCGATTGGAGTTGCATTTAAGAAAACAATCCCAAATGGTAGTTATGAAGGGAAAGAATCATCTCAATACGATTTTTAAGTTAGCCCAAAATTATTATGGGAATATATTGGAATAATTTATAAAGAATAATATAAAAGTAATACAGGAGAGGTTATTGTGTGCCACCACCAAAAGTTAGGTTTCAAATCTAACGATTGGTGGCTGTTTTTTGCTAAATATAACTACAGAGTATATACCACAATTATCTTTCTATTAACTCCTTGCACTTCCCCTTCATCTACGGTATAATCGTAAAGTCCGTGTGCAACCAATCGCATGCGGGGATAAGAATGAATATATTGTGTTATGGATAGAGTGAAGGAGCAGGAAATGAAGAAGAAAATATGGGCGGCAGCTTTGATTTGCATTGTCGTATTAGGAATGCTGGATGGATGCGGACCAAAGGAGAAAGATACAGACAAGGAAGCAGCAGGAAATACAGAAACAGAAGCAGTGGAAGGGCTCCATGCCACAGAGACGGAGACAGAGGCACAGGGAAATCTTAAGGAAGATACCTGGTATGTTTTATCCGGTATGTATCAGCACAAAATGGAAACCGAAGAGAATACCGCTGTGATAAAAAATGTCAATGTATACAATATGGCAGGAACCATGGATGGTGAGACCTTTGTGCAGGCATCTGATTTTACCAATCATTTAAATCAGGCGGAGTATGAGATAAGCTGGAATCGTACTGAGGCAGACGAAGAAGGAAATACAGTTTATACGGTTACTTTATCTGCAAAGATTCCGTGGAATGGCATACAGACGGATGCAGAAGCTTATATCGAATATGAAGACATCAGCCTCGTGGATGCAACTACCGGAATGGTGTTGCCGCAGCATGTAGCTGCAACAGACAGTTCCATGGCTATGATGGCAGAAGTGGCTTGTGCCGGCACAACATATCAGGTGGCAGCCACAGAAGATACAGAGACAACATTTGGTGACTGGATGGTAGAGGATGGCAGTGAGTATCCGATGGTGACTTACTATGAAATAAAAGAGACTTATAAAGTAACAGCACCGGCAGAATATAAGGGACTGCTGTTCGTATTACAGACACAGCGTACCGCAGAAGAATATGAAAATGGAATTGTAAAGGGTCTTGGAACAGATGAAGCACATACATATGATGGCACAATCAATGATGGAAGTGTGGCAATTGAGTTAGACCGGGATTATGAGTATATCAATGCAGAATAGAAACTGAGCAAAGTGGGCAAAGCTTACTTTGTATCAGCATGAAACAGAATCGTCGAAAGGTGGTTCTGTTTTTCCACGTTTAAAGGAGCATACAATGGATTATAGCAGATTAGAAAAAGGAATTATGGATTTCATACAGGAGGAGCAGGTAAAGCTTGGATACCGGAAAGAAAAAATCCGGTTATATTATCCTTTAAGTTCCTTAAAACATTTCTTAGGAGAAGAAGTGGGTGGAAAATCAACGGAAGAATTGGAAAAAGAATTTTATGAAGCAGCAGGAATACGGCTTGGCAGAGTAGAAATCAGCAGAAACAAGGACCGCTTTTGTTTTGTAGTGCCGGAAGAAGGTGCAGAATATGTGCATGAAAAAAGAAGTGGAAATTCTTTTATTAAAAAGCTGGTGGCTCTGCTGCAGACACATCCTTGCACCATAGAGGACATCCATAAGCTGTTCTTAGGAACCGGCGAGAAGATACATTTTGAGAAAATTGAGACAGAGGATTTTGACTATCTCATTTATTTTGAAAGCGGAGAGGATTCCTATTATTATTGCTTTAAGGACGAAGGCTGCCATATCATCTATCATCGTTTTATGCCGGAGGATTACCGGGATTTGTTTTCTGAAAGTGTAGAGTAAGAACTATTTTATGATAAAAGAAAAGAGGAAGAGAAGTTGCAAAAGAAAATAAACAGAGGAATCGTATATGTGGCAGGATTACTGTTACTTGCCATGGGAATTATATTAAATACCAAGACGGGACTTGGCGTATCTCCGATTATTTCGGTAGCATACAGTGTATCGGTAATCAGTGGAATGAATTTGGGCAATATGACGCTGATTTTATATAGCATTTTTGTATTGATAGAAATGATATTACATACCATCCGGCGCAAAAAAGGAGAATATGTAAAACGCCTGTTTTTGGATATTCTGCAGATACCACTTAGTATTGTATTTACCCGGTTTATGAACCTTTTTGCAAGATTCGTTCCTGAATATGCCAAAGACTGTGCAGGTACATTCTGGGGCAGCGTTCCGGCACGTTTGATGCTTTTGATACTGGCAATCATATTGACAGGTGTAGGAGCCGCAATGTCTTTAAATATGCGTATCATACCAAATCCGGGAGATGGAATTGTACAGGCAATTGCAGACTTTACCGGAAAGTCGGTAGGGTTTACCAAAAACTGCTTTGATGTGTGTAACGTTACGATAACCTGTATCGCTGGACTTATTATAAAGGGAGAAATTATCGGGATTGGAGCCGGTACACTATTGTCAGTACTTGGAGTGGGAAGAGTAATTGCAGTATACAATCATTTCTTTGGAAAATATCGTTACGAATCCTAAGCTTGTCCTAGCCATTCGAAGGGAAAAATGGTAAAATAGAGCTAATGATGTAAGTTAAGAAAAGAAGAAAATTCACAGAAATAAAAGATAGTAAGAGGAAGAAGAATGGCAGCAAAGTTTTATGCAGTCCGAAAAGGAAAGAAACCGGGTATTTATATGAGCTGGGATATGTGTAAGCAGCAGACCGATGGTTTTCCGGGAGCAGAATTTAAAAGCTTTCCAACAAGGGAAGCGGCAGAAGAATATATCGGTCAGAAGCAGCAGACAGTAGAAAAAGAGCCGGAAAATTATGCCTTTGTGGATGGCTCTTATAATATTGCAACTAAGGTATACGGATATGGCGGCTTTCTGATGGCAGATGGGAAAAAAGAAGTGCTGCAGGGCTCAGGATCGGAAGAAGAAATGGTATCCATGCATAATGTGGCAGGAGAAGTATTAGGAAGCATGGCTGCCATTGAGAAGGCAGTGGAACTTGGACTGGCAGAGCTTACGATATATTATGACTATATGGGTATTGAAATGTGGGCAACAGGAGCATGGAAACGGAATAAGAAAGGGACCATTGCTTATTATGACTATATTCAGGGCATAAAGGATAAAATTACACTTCATTTTGTAAAAGTAAAAGGGCACTCAGGAGTAGAAGGAAATGAAGAAGCAGACCGGCTGGCAAAAGAGGCAGTCGGAATTGAGCTATAGTATCTGCAGAAGAGTGGATACGGGGATAAAACAGGAGGAAAGAAATGGTTTCATTAAAGGACGTAGCGAAGCGTTGTGGTGTCTCAACGGCAACAGTAAGTAAAGCGTTGAATGGACATAGCGATATTGGAGAGAAGACCAGGATACGGATTAAAGAAGCAGCACAGGAGATGGGGTATTTTCCGAATGCGGCAGCAAGGGCATTAAAGACGAACCGTTCTTATAACTTAGGAGTACTTTTTAAAGAGGAGGCCGGAAGAGGGCTTACCCATGAATATTTCTCTGGCATCTTAAATGGATTTAAAGAAAAGGCGGAAGAATTAGGCTATGATATCACTTTTATTAATAATGAGCATGTGAATCATAAGATGTCATATCTTGAACACTGCAAATACCGGAATTTTGACGGAGTTGGAATTGTGTGTGCCAGGTTTGATGAACCGGAGGTACAGGAACTTTTGCAGAGTAATATTCCGATTGTTACTGTGGATTATGTATATCACAACTGCACGGTTGTTTCTTCTAATAATGTAAAAGGGATGAATGAACTGGTACGTTATATTTATTCCAAGGGACACCGGAAAATTGCATACATTTATGGGGAAAAACATTCGGCTGTTACCAGAGATCGTCTGACCAGCTTTTTCCAGACAATGGAGAGCTTTAATCTGAATGTTCCGGATGACTACTTAAAGGAAGGAGAATATTTAGATACCAGGCTTGTGGCAAAGGCAACCAGGGAACTTTTAAATCTGCCTGACCCGCCGACCTGTATTCTCTACCCGGATGATACAGCATTAATTGGTGGGATTAATGTAATTGATGAAATGGGACTTAAAGTACCGGATGATATTTCTATTGCAGGTTTTGATGGAACAAAAGTATCCCAGATGATGAGTCCAAAGATTACGACTATACGGCAGAATACCAGAAAGATTGGGGAAGAGGCCGTAAAACGTCTGGTACAGAGAATCGAGCAGCCTAAGACAACGCTGGTGGAGCGTGTGATTATCAATGGGGAACTTTTGGTAGGAGAATCAGTAGGAGGAATCTGATATGGCACTGCAATTTGTGCTGGGCAGTGCTGGAAGCGGAAAGTCAGGCTATGTATTCCGCAAAACAGTCAAAGAAGCTCAGAAGAATTTAAAGAAAAATTATTATGTAGTAGTACCGGAACAGTTCACGATGCAGACGCAGCGTGAACTTGTTCGGTTACAGGAAAAAAACAGTATTATGAATATAGATGTGGTCAGCTTCCAGCGACTGGCATATCGTATTTTCGACGAATTAGGAAAGACGAATATGGCAGTTTTAGAGGAGACCGGGAAAAACCTTGTATTGCGTAAGGTTGCCGAAGAGCGGATGGATGATTTATGTGTCATGCAGGGAAATATGAAAAAGATGGGATATATCAGTGAAGTGAAGTCCCTGATATCAGAGCTGACACAGTATAATATCGATCCGGATACTTTGGAAACATTTATTGAAGAACAGAATATGCCACCGGCATTTTCCTATAAACTGCAGGATATCCTGACCATGTACCGGGGTTTTCGAAGTGCAATTTCCGGGATGTATATTACTGCTGAAGAAGTTTTAGAAGCCTTCTGTGATATGGCAGAGGAATCAAAGCTTTTACAGGATGCCGTGCTGGTTTTCGATGGATTTACCGGATTTACACCGATTCAGAATAACGTGCTGTACCGCCTGATGGGAATTGTATCAGATATATATGTGACAGTAACCATTGACCCGGCAGAGGATATTTATTCTTATCATGATATGCAGGAGCTGTTTGCCATGAGTAAGAAGACGGTAGCCAGCCTAATGAAAATGGCGGAAGAGAAGCATTTTGAAGTAACAGAGCCGGTGGTATTAAAGAATCCCAAAGCTGACCGGTTCCGGGAGGCACCGGTACTACGGTTCTTAGAGCAGAATCTGTTTCGTACCAGACATCATAGCTACGAAAAGAAGGATGAGAAAGAAATCAAAGAAGGCATAGAGATTTTATCCCTGCCAAATCCAAGAAGAGAACTGCAGTATGCAGCAGAAGAGATTGCAAGGCTGGTGCATACCGGAGCATACCGCTACCGGGATTTTGCCATTATTTCCGGTGCCATAGAAGAGTATGGAAGCTATGTGCCGCAGATTATGGAGGAGTTTGGCATTCCGTTTTTCTTAGATACAACGAAAAATATTTTACTGCATCCATTTTTGGAATTTGTCCGGTCTCTTTTGCAGGTAATCGAGGACAATTTTTCGGAGGAAGCAATGTTCCGTTATCTGCGCTGTGGATTATCCCAAATCAGTGAGGATGAGATTGACCTGTTGGAAAATTATGTACTGGCAGCAGGCATCCGTGGAAAGAAAAAATGGGAGGCAAGATTTATTTATACCACCCATGAGGTTGCGGAAGAAGATTTAGAAGCTTTAAATGAACTCCGGATCCGTGTAATGGAGCCATTTTCGGAATTGGCGGCTGTATTTCATAAAAAAGGTGCTACCGTACGGGAATGCACGACAGCACTCTATCAGTTTATTGTGTCCTTACAGATAGAGCAGCAGTTAAAATACCGGGAGAATCAGTATAAAGAGGCGAAGGACTTAGCCAAGGCAAAGGAATATGCACAGATTTATCGCATTGTAATGGATATTTTGGATAAGATGGCAACGCTTCTGGGTGATGAAGTCATGGACATATCCGAATATGCCAAGGTCTTAGAGGCTGGCTTTGAAGCTGCCAAAGTAGGCGTGATTCCGGGTGGCTATGACTGCGTGATGATTGGTGATATCGAAAGAACCCGTCTTGATGATATAAAAGTATTATTTATCGTGGGAGTCAATGATGGTATTGTGCCAAAATCCGATAATCGTGGCGGCATCATTTCCCAGCTGGAAAGAGAAGAACTTGCGAAAAATCATATGGAACTGGCTCCTACAGCAAGGGAACGTGTTTTTATCCAGCGTTTTTACCTTTATCTTGCAGTGACAAAGCCATCGAAAAAACTTTATCTTACCTATGCAAGGGTAGGCAGTGATGGAAGTGCAAAGCGCCCGTCCTATTTTATTCATATGATTGAGGGACTGTTCCCGGGGTTAAAAGCAGAGCTGATAACGGGAGAACAGGTTGATGAAACACTGGTAACACCGGAGAGCAGCATGGCATTTCTGTTAGAGGGACTGTATCAGGAAGATGCCGGGTGGAATGATGAGAAGGAAGTACTCTGGCAGGCTTTGCTGCACTGGTATGAAGAGGAACCGGCATATCGGGAGCAGGTAAAAGCTATTCTTGATGCAGCAGAGCTTAAATATCATGCAGAGCCAATCAGCCGAACTGTGGCAAAGGCTCTTTATGGAAATGAGTTAAAGAACAGTGTTACGCGGTTGGAACAGTATGCAGCCTGTGCCTGTGCCCATTTCCTGACTTATGGACTGCGTTTACAGGAACGGGAACTCTTTGAATTCCGTATGGCGGATATGGGAAATATCTATCATCAGGCATTGGAAAATTATAGCCGGTATCTGAAAGAATCATCCTATAGCTGGTTTGATATTACAGAAGAAGCACAAAAACAGCTTATGGAGCGGGCAATGGAAGAAGCAATTGCTTCCAGTGGAAATGCAGCCATGGCAGATACAGCGGCAAACCGTTATCAGGTAGCAAAGATGAAAAAGATTTTTGCACGGACCATCTGGGCACTGACCAGCCAGATTCGTCAGGGAAAATTTGAACCATCGCAGTTTGAGGTGGGATTTTCCTATGCGGATGATTTAAATGCAGTGAATTTTAAACTCAGTGAAGAAGAGCATATGCGGCTCCAGGGAAGAATTGACCGTATTGATACTTATGAAGACAAAGATAAGTTATATGTAAAGATTATTGATTATAAATCCGGTAATACCGGTTTTGAACTGCTATCTCTGTACCATGGCCTGAAGCTTCAGCTTGTGGTTTATATGAATGCAGCCATGGAATTATTTGCAAAGCAAAATCCGGCAAAAGAGATAGTGCCGGCAGGTATGTTCTACTATCATATTGATGATCCGATGGTGGAAGGAACCGGTAGTGAATCTGAAGAAGAGATTCGAAGAAAGATATTGGAAAATTTACGTCTGGATGGAGTGGTAAATACAGAGGATGATATTTACCGTGCCATGGATGTGGAACTTTCCGGTAAATCCAATGTCCTTCCGATTTCTGTAAATAAGGACGGAACGGTGCGAAAGAGCGATAAGGCTGTGGACAAGGAAGAATTTAGGCTGATTGCGGATTATGCCAGCTATCGGATTGCAGAAGCTGGAAATGCTATTTTAAAGGGAAATACAGAGGTGAATCCGTATCTATTAAAGAACCGGAGCAGCTGTGATTATTGTCCATATGCTGCGGTCTGTGGATTTGATAAAAAGATTCCGGGATATGAAGTAAGGCGGTTGGAAGAATTATCTTCCGAGGAAATCTATGAACGCATGAAGGAGGTTTTTTAAGAAATGGGAATGACATGGACAAAAGAACAGCAGCAGGTCATTGATTTAAGAAACCGTAATATCTTAGTGTCTGCGGCAGCAGGTTCCGGAAAGACAGCCGTACTGGTAGAGAGAATCAAAGAGCTGGTATTGGATAAGAAGCATCCGGTAGATATTGACCATCTTCTGGTGGTAACCTTCACCAATGCGGCGGCAGCCCAGATGAAAGAGCGTGTAGCAAAAGCCTTGGAAAAGGCATTGCAGGAGAATCCTTCCGATGTGAGATTACAGCAGCAGGCTGCACTGGTGCAGAATGCGCAGATTACTACCATAGACAGTTTCTGCCTTTATGTGCTTCGGAATCATTTTCATGAAATCGGTCTGGAGCCGAATTTCAGGATTGGAGATGAAGGCGAGTTAAAGCTTCTTCGGGAAGATGTAATGACCGGATTGTTTGAACAGTGTTATGAAGGAAAACATCCGGGTTTTTTGCATCTCATTTCCTGTTATGGAACCAGTAGAAGTGATGCACCGGTGCGGGATATGATTTTTAAACTTTATTCCTATGCACAGAGTTATCCATGGCCGAAGCAGTGGCTTCGGGAAGCGTTAAGCTGCTATGAGATAAAAACAGAGCAGGAATTAGAACAGGCGCCTTTTATTGAAATGACGGTAGAATATGGGAAGCAGATGGTAAAGGGCTATTTAGAGCAGGCAGAGCATTATCATGAACTTTGTCAGGATGTCGATGGCCCCTATATGTATGAGGAAGCCTGTGAGCAGGATGTAGAGCTGATGGAGGAATTGCTTTCCTGCAGTACTTATCAGGATTTTTATGAAGAATTAGGAAAATGTAAATTTGCAACATTAGGCAGGGCAAAGGATTATATCGGAAGTCCGGAAAAGCAGGAGCAGGTAAAGACAGAACGTAAGAAGCTTAAGGATGGAATCGGAAAGTTAAAAAGTGACTGCTTTGCCCTTAATTTTCAGGAAATCTTAGAGCAGCTCACTCTGGTGCAGCCATCAGCAGAAGCGTTAGCTGAAGTGACGGAGCGTTTTATCGATGCTTTCGCAGAAAGAAAGCAGGATAAGAATCTGGTGGATTTCTCAGACCTTGAGCATTTTGCATTAGAGATATTGGTAGAGGAAGAGACCGGGAAACCAACGGAGACTGCAAAGGAATTTCAAAATGCCTATGAAGAAATTATGATTGATGAGTATCAGGACAGCAACTATGTGCAGGAGACGATTCTCCGGGCAATTTCAAGAGAAGTGGTCGGACAGAATAATCTTTTTATGGTAGGAGATGTAAAACAGAGTATTTATCGTTTCCGTCTGGCGAGACCGGAGCTTTTCATGGAAAAGTTTGATACTTATGAGACAACAGATGCACCCTGCCAGCGGATTGATCTGCATAAGAACTTTCGAAGCAGAGACAGCGTGCTTACTTTTACCAATGATATTTTCTATCAGATTATGAAACGGAATCTTGGCGGTGTGGATTATACCGATGAGGCGGCATTGTATTGTGGTGCAGATTATCCGGCGGGCGAGAAAGAGGATGCTTTTGACAGTGAGATTCTTCTTACAACTACACAGGAACTGGAAGAGGGAACAAAACAGCAGATTTCAAAACAGGAACTGGAAGCAAAATTAATTGCAGACCGGATTCGGAAGATGGTAGGCAAAGAAGAGGTGGTAGACGAAGAAACCGGAGAATTCCGGAAAGTCCGCTATGGCGATATTGTAATTTTACTGCGTAGTTTAAGTGAATGGGCGGACCTTTTTGCAGAGGTTTTAAATGCCAATGGAATTCCGGCACATACGGTTTCAAGAACCGGATATTTTTCCACATTAGAAATCAGGACGGTATTAAATTATCTTAGGATATTAGATAATCCAAGACAGGATATTCCACTGGCAGCAGTATTAAAATCCCCAATGGCAGGTCTTTCCGATGAGCAGCTTGCAAGACTCCGGTTACTGGCAGAGGACAAGCCGTATCATCAGTGCGTAAAGATGTTTTTGGAAGCGGAAGAAGAGCTGACAGAAAAAGAATCAACAGCGGATGAAGACATGCGGGCAAAATTAAAACGTTTTTCCGAAACATATAAAAAACTTCGTAGACAGACCATGGATATACCAATGCACGAACTGCTGCAGAAGGTATTGAAGGAAACGGGATATGCCAGGTATGCATCGGCATTGCCGGCGGGTAGACAGAGACTTGCAAATCTTCATATGCTGTCAGAAAAAGCCATTGCCTATGAGAAAACCAGTTATCGCGGACTTTATCATTTCATAAGATATATTGATGAGCTGCAGAAGTATGATGTGGACTTTGGGGAAGCAGAGCTTGTGGGAGAAAATGAGGATGCCGTAAATATTATGAGTATCCACAAGAGTAAAGGACTGGAATTTCCGGTCTGCTTTGTCAGTGGAATGGGCAAATCCTTTAATAAGCAGGACAGCCGCAGCAAGATGATTCTGCATCCGAACCTTGGTGTTGGACTTGATATTATAGAGGAAGACCGGAGGATAAAAGTACCTGCATTTTTTAAGAAGGTAATTGCAAGGCAGACAGAATTAGAAAGCCTTGGCGAGGAGCTTCGTGTCTTATATGTGGCATTTACAAGAGCCAAAGAAAAATTAATTATAACCGGTTATATCAAGGATGAAGAAATGCTGCAGCAGATAAGAGAAATTTATTGCGGAAGTAACCGAAAAGCACTTAATTTTAAAGAGCGGGCAGAAGCAAAGACCTTCTTGGAGTGGATTCTTCCGGCGGCAGCCGCCAGTGGCAGCTGGGACAAGGTTTCCTATGTGACACCATGGAGCATGTTAGAGGACGAGGCGGCGCATCAGATAACAGAACATGTGTCATTGAGGCAGCGTGTGCAGCAGGCGGAGGAAGTTTCGGATACTTTGTATGAAAAGATAAAGGAACAATTATCCTATCAGTATCCGCACCCGGATGCCATTCATCTGGTGACAAAATATTCTGTATCGGAATTAAAACACCGGGCAATGAGGGAGCTTGCAGCAAAGGAAGAAGAGGATGTTACACCGAAATTCTTAGAAGAAGTATCTACCCCATATGTTCCGGCATTTATGGAAGGAAAAGCAGAAGTAAATCAGGGAGCACTGCGTGGAACAGCAATGCATCGTCTGATGGAATGCTATGATTTTACGAAAATGCCGGATCGTTCCGATGAATTTGCAGAGAATATAAAAAAGCAGTTGACAGGACTGGTACAAATAGGTAAAGTATCTGAGGATATGCAAAAATTAATCCGTATACCATCCGTGGAATTATTCTTAAAATCGCAGCTTGCACCCCGTATGAAAGCAGCTGCAATGCGGGATGATTTGTTCCGCGAGAAGCCGTTTGTCATGGGAAATCATGAGATGGAAGAAGAGATGGTTTTAATCCAGGGAATCATAGATGTTTTCTGGGTGGAAGAAGATGGAATTGTACTGCTTGATTATAAGACAGACCGGGTAGATAGTGCCACAAGGCTGCGGGATATGTATAAAGAACAGCTGGATTTATATGCAGAAGCGTTAGAACGGATATTTCCGCTTCCGGTGAAGGAGAAGTATCTTTATTCCTTCCGGTTGAATCAGGCAATTGAAGTATAAGGTGTCATAAGTGATGGGAGGGAAAGTGTTAATAGGAAAAGTTTTTGCGTATGAAGAGCATTTGTTTTAGTTTCTTTGAAATACCAGCAGTTCTTAGGCGTATATTTTCCTTGATGATAAACTGTCTTTCCGTTGCTTGGACCGACACGTCGCACTGTCCGTTGTCTGCGGATACCGCATACGCCTGTAAGGGGCACTAAGAATTTCGGCTAATATATGAACTTCGTCTGGCAACCGGCACAAATTCACATCCGTGTTCATCTGTGCCTCGCTGGTACACATCCCTGTACCAGCGTTGCCTGGTTGCAGACGAAATTCTAAGTGCCCCTAACAAGCCTATTCATGTATCCGCAGGCAGCGAACCGTGCAATGTGTCTGTCAAACATTGGAAAGACTGTATTTATAGAAAAAAGGAAAACATATGCCTTAGAACTTCGGCATTTCAAAGGTTAAAGCAAATGCCTTTAGACGTAAAAACTTTTCTATTAACCGTTTCATCCACTCACTTATAATATACTGGAACACAAGGAGAAAAAACGTGAAAATAATTTTAGCATCAGCTTCCCCACGAAGAAAAGAACTTTTAGAGCAGCTTGGACTTACCTTTCTGGTATTTCCGGCACAGGGAGAAGAAACGCAGGTGGGAGATACGCCTTCTGAGATTGTCATGAATCTGGCGAAGCAGAAAGCGGGAGAGATTTATGAGAAGATGATAGAAGCCAAAGTAGGAGAACAGGACAGTCTGGTAATCGGAGCAGATACCGTCGTGGTAAAGGATGGCAAAGTGCTGGGTAAACCGAAGAACCGGGAGGATGCATTTACAATGTTAAAAGGACTTTCCGGAAGTATCCATGAAGTTTATACCGGAGTTTCGCTCTGGATGCGGGAGGATGGAAAGAAAGTGCAATACAGTTTTTATGAATGTACGAAAGTAACCATGTATCCGGTTACAGATGAGGAACTGAACCGTTATATAGATACCGGGGAACCGATGGATAAAGCAGGTGCATATGGAATTCAGGGAAAAGCAGCTGCATTTATCGAAAAAATTGAAGGTGATTACAACAATGTAGTAGGTCTGCCGATTGCCCGGATTTATCAGGAATTAAAACAATTAGGTATTGATGTGTATAAATTTTCTTAAAACAGGAGGAAAGAATAAATGGAATACGATGAGGTATGTCTGAATTACTTTTTGGAGCATCAGTCACAGTTATTTGATGAAAATGTGGCAGACAGTTTAGAAGAGGCAGAAGCGTTTTTAGAGGACTGTATGGCGGTTATCTGTGACAGCATCAAAGAAGTAAAACAGTTCTTAGACGAAAGCGGTGCGGATGTATCCGGAATGAGTAATCATGAAATTGAAGAAGCAGAAGAAGTATTTTCACTGCCAGATGGCAGATATCTGGTGGTAGAAGCGTAAACGAAAGGGGTATTAAATATGAGCAATAACTATGATGTAATCATTATCGGTGCAGGTCCGTCCGGAATTTTCTGTGCCTATGAATTAAAGGAAAAGAGACCGGATTTAAAGGTTCTCATGATAGAAAAGGGAAGAAGCATTGAGAAACGCCAGTGCCCGAAGCGTAAGACAAAGGTCTGCGTAGGATGTCAGCCGTGTTCGATTACAACAGGATTTGCCGGAGCGGGAGCATTCTCAGATGGTAAATTATCATTATCACCGGATGTAGGTGGCAATCTGCCGGAAATCTTAGGATATGAAGAAGCATTATCCTTAATTAAAGAATCGGATGATATTTATCTGAAATTCGGTGCAGACACTAATGTCTATGGTGTGGATAAGGAAAAAGAAATCCGTGAGATTCGTAGAAAAGCAATCAATGCCAATTTAAAATTAATCGAGTGTCCGATTCGTCATCTTGGAACAGAAGAAGGATATAAGATTTATGCACGTCTGCAGAAGCATTTGTTAGACCTTGGTGTGGAGATTCTCTTTAATACCATGGTAGCGGATATTCTGGTAGAAAACAATGCCGTAACCGGTGCTGTAACAGAAAAGGGAGATACATATTATGCGAAAGAAATCATTTCTGCAGTAGGACGTGAAGGCGCAGACTGGTTCTCACATATCTGTAAGGAAAAAGAGATTGAAACCAAGGTAGGTACGGTTGATATCGGTGTCCGTGTGGAAGTGCGTGATGAGGTTATGGATTTCTTAAATACAAACCTTTATGAAGCAAAACTGGTTTATCATACACCAACCTTTGACGATAAAGTGCGTACTTTCTGCACAAACCCATCCGGTGAAGTAGCAACCGAATATTATGATGACGGACTTGCGGTTGTAAATGGACATGCTTACAAGTCGAAAGATATGAAAACAAATAATACCAACTTTGCATTGCTGGTATCCAAGAACTTTACCAAGCCATTTAAGACTCCGATTGAGTATGGTAAGCAGATTGCACAGCTTTCCAACATGCTTTGTGATGGCAAAATTTTAGTACAGACATTTGGTGACTTTAAGCGGGGCAGAAGAACTACAGAGGAACGCCTGGCGAGAAACAATCTGATTCCAACTTTAAAGGATGCAGTGCCGGGAGATTTATCACTGGTATTTCCACATCGTATTATGGTAGATATCGAAGAAATGTTAGAGGCACTGGATAAGGTTACACCTGGTATTGCCAGTGATGAAACATTACTTTATGGTGTAGAAGTAAAATTCTATTCCAATAAAGTTGTTGTCAGCAAAGATTTTGAAACCAGCATTAAAGGTCTGCGTGCCATCGGTGATGGTGCAAGCGTAACCAGAGGATTACAGCAGGCATCTGCAAACGGAATCAGCGTGGCAAGAAGTATATTAAAGAGTCTTGAAGCATAAAAACATACCAAAGAATTGGTTTTCGAATAAGAAAAGGAAGAAAATTCATGGGACGAAAGAGTAAAATTGCCGCAGTGGTCTTAAGCATTTCCGTATTTCTTGGTGGATGCAGTCTTGGAAAAACTGACATTGTATTTACAACAGGCTTATCTGCTAATGAAGTTTTTAAGATAGAGCATGAAAAGGTATCTTTGGCAGAAGCCAAGGTATATCTTTGTAACTACCAGAATCTATATGGAAATGTCTATGGAATCGATTTGTGGGAACAGCAGTATCAGACCGATGATTTAGAGCAGTATGTGAAGGACGTTACATTATCGGAAATGACCAGGGTAATCTGTATGGACCAGCTGGCAGAGCAGAAGGAAATTACTTTAAGTAAAGAAGAAAAGACCAATCTGAAGCTGGCTGCAAAAGAATATTATGAGTCATTGAATGAAGAGGAAAAAAGTTATATGGATGTCAGTGAGGCAACCATAGAGAAGCTCTATGAGAATTATGCACTGGCAAGCAAGGTGTATACATCTTTAACAACCGGTGTCAATGAGGAAGTCAGTGATGATGAAGCAAGGGTTATGGAAGCACAGCAGATTTATGTAAAGGATCAGAACCGTGCAGGAGAGGTGGCATCCAGACTGGCAAATGGAGAGGATTTCCGGACAGTAGCAGCAGATTATAATGAGGCTGCCCAGATTGATATTACCTTTGGAAGAGATGAGATGCCAAAGGAAGTAGAGGATATTGCATTTAACTTAAATGATGATGAAATATCAGAAAGCATTGCGACAGAGGATGGTTATTATTTTATCAAGTGCATCAATAAATTCAATCAGGAGCTGACGGATGCAAATAAGGATAAGATTGTTAAAAAGCGTGAGAAAGAAGCGTTTAATGACGAATATGATGCTTTTGTGGCAGACTTATCTTCGAGCCTCAATGAAAAAGCCTGGGATGAACTGGAACTTAAAACAGACGGAACCATAACCACCAACAGTTTTTTTGAAGTGCTGGATAAATATTACCAGTTAGAAGAGTAGAACAATAGTAGAACAATAGTAGAAAAAATCTACAGAATCTGCCGCTGGCAACTATAAAAGGGAATCTGATGAAAATCAGATTCCCTTTTGGGTAGTTCTTCTTGAACTTTTATTTTGCCAACAGCATCATGATATCGTTGCTACGCTGGATGAATTTTGTCATAGCATCTACGGATAATGGCTGGTTGCTTAAAACAGCTAAATCGTAAAGCTGCTGACAGAACATTGGTACATGCTCGGAATCTTTGTGATTTAAGATGTACTGGACCAGAGGATGACTGGTATTTAAGGTCAGTGTCTGGTCTGCCGCAAACATGGAAGTATCCATACCGCCCATGCCATTCATGGCATACATTTTCATCATATCCTGCATACGTCTGCCTTCCTCGGAGAGAGTAATAACAGAAGCAATGTCGGGATTTTTCAGTTTGGCAGCTTTAATCGTAAGCTTATCATTCTTTAAAGTATCCTTGAATACTTTGGACAGTGTTTCTTCAGTCTCTTTAGTCTCTTCAGCATTTTCTTCTTTCAGGGAATCGGTAAGGTCTGCATCGATTCGCATGAATTTGAATTTCTCATTACGCTGCTCTAACTGGCTGATGAAGGAGGTATCGATATTGTGATTTAAGATAACTGCATCCATGCCCTGTTCCTTGAACATCTTGATATACTGTCCCTGCTGAACCGGATCGGTAACATAGTAAATCGGTTTTCTTTCATCCTTTTCTTCTGAGTCAGAAGCAGTATCAGCGGTCTTATCAGCATCAGACACATTGTCTGAAGCGGTATCTTCAGCCTTTGTATCTTCGGTATTTCCTTCCGTATTTTTTTCTGCTTTTTCGTCTTCTTTCAGAAGCTCCGGAAGAGTAAGGTACTTATCGTCTAAGTTCTTAAAGAGAATGTAATCATTCATCTTGTCACAGAACTTGGTATCTTTTAAGCAGCCGAATTTGATAAATGGGCTGATGTCATCCCAGTATTTTTCGTAGCTTTCTTTTTCGGTCTTGCACATACCGATTAATTTATCTGCAACTTTTTTGCTGATGTAATCGGAAATCTTCTTTACAAAGCCATCGTTCTGCAGAGCACTACGGGAAACATTAAGCGGAAGGTCAGGACAGTCAATCACGCCCTTTAAGAGCATTAAGAATTCCGGAATCACTTCCTTAATATTATCTGCGATAAATACCTGATTATTATATAATTTAATAGTTCCTTCGATGGAATCGTATTCCGTATTAATCTTCGGGAAGTACAGAATACCTTTTAAGTTAAATGGATAGTCCATATTCAGGTGAATCCAGAATAAAGGCTCTTTATAATCCATAAATACTTTACGGTAGAAAGCTTTGTATTCTTCATCGGTACATTCGCTCGGAGTCTTAGTCCACAGTGGGTTCGTATCATTCAATGGAACCGGACGTTTTAAAATCTTAAGCTTTTCGGTTCTTGGAGATACTTCTACGACTTCTTTTTCGCCATTTTCATTTTCTTTTTCTTCAGTTTTTGCTTCTTCCACGATTGTTTCAATGACAGTATCGGTATCTAATTTATCTTCCGGTTGGATAGTCTCATACTGTGGCTCGGCATTTGCCTTGGTCAGATAGATTGGTACCGGCATGAAAGAGCAGTACTTCTCAATGACTTCTCTTGCACGATATTCGTTGGCAAATTCCAAAGCATCTTCGTTTAAGAAAAGAGTAATTTTGGTGCCGACTTCGGTACGGTCACTGTCTTTCATATCAAATTCTGTGCCGCCATCGCATTCCCAGTGAACAGCAGTAGCACCATCTTTATAAGAAAGGGTATCAATGTGAACCTCATCTGCAACCATGAAAGCGGAATAGAAGCCCAGTCCGAAATGACCGATAATCTGGTCTTCATTGGCTTTATCTTTGTATTTCTCCAGAAAATCAGTAGCACCGGAGAAGGCAATCTGGTTGATATATTCTTCTACCTCGTCAGCGGTCATTCCAAGACCGTTATCAATGAAGGTAAGGGTTTTATCGTCCGGGTTGACAATAACGTGGATTTCAGGCTTATAATCGGCTGGAAGGGTATATTCTCCCATCATTTCCAGCTTCTTTAATTTGGTAATGGCATCACAGCCATTGGAAATCAGTTCACGATAGAAAATGTCATGATCGGAATACATCCATTTCTTTATAATCGGAAAAATGTTATCGCTGCTAATTGATAAATTTCCATGTTTATTACTCATTTAAAACACTCCTTTTCTTTCTCTATATACTTTCTTGTTTTATTTTGTAGTGTCAGACTACAAATCCTAATAGAAATATTATACTTTGCAAATTTAAAAGTCAATAGAAAATTAGCACTCTTTAAAAAAGAGTGCTAACAAAAATCCGCAACACCAGTATTTATTGGACGTTGCGGATTTCTTAAAAGTTTATAAACTTTCTGTTTAATCATTTTTTTCATTCAGATTTAACAGCTTTATCTGGGCTTAAATTGCTTTCCTGGCAGACATAAATTGGCCGTTTTTTGACCTCCATATAAGTGCGGGAAAGGTAGGAACCTAAGATTCCGATGCACAGAAGCTGGATACCTCCGATAAAGATAACGATACATGCCATGGACGGCCAGCCGAAAGCGGAGCCGCCGAATAAAAGCTGCCTTACAATAATAAAGATAATCGCAAGGAAGGAAATGATACACATAAACATTCCGGTAAAGGATGCAAGCTTTAACGGAGCGGTAGAGAAGGATATCATTCCGTCTAAGGAGTAGCGGACCAACTGGAAGAAAGACCATTTGGTTTCTCCGGCAATCCGCTCTGTATTTTCAAATTCAATCCATTTGGTACGGAAACCGACCCAGCCAAATAACCCCTTGGAAAAGCGGTTGTATTCATTTAATTCTAACAACGCATCCACAAAAGGACGGTTCATCAACCGGAAATCTCTGGCACCATCTACGATATCTGTATCGGACATTTTGCGGATAAGCTTATAGAACATCCGGGCAAAGAAAGAGCGGACAGGCGGTTCTCCTTTGCGGTTTACCCGTCGTGTGGCAACCGAATCATAGCCTTCTTCCCGGATGGCGTGAAGCATCGAAGGAAGCAGGGAAGGCGGATCCTGTAAATCTGCATCCATAATGGCAGTATAATCACTGGTTGAATTTTTCAGACCGGCATAAATAGCCGCTTCTTTTCCAAAATTACGGGAAAAGGAAATATAATATACACTGTTATCGGAAGAAGCAAGTTTTTTTAGAATGGCAAGGGTATTGTCCGTTGAGCCATCATTGATAAACAGCAGCTTAAGAGAAATCTCTGTAAGCTGTTGCCTGATTTTTGCAATCTCTTCGTAAAAATACGGAAGTGCTTCTTCTTCGTTATAGCAGGGTACAATAATCGTCATTGTTTGCATAAAAGAATCAATCCTTTGCAAGGTTCTTGTTGGCAGTAGAGAGCATCAGTTTGATACGGTTCAACTGGTTTACTTCACTGGCACCCGGGTCATAGTCGATAGCCACGATGTTAGAAAGAGGGTACTGGTGACGCAGCTTCTTGATAACACCTTTACCAACCACATGGTTTGGCAGACAGGCAAATGGCTGTGTACATACGATATTATTGGTCCCGGTATGAATCAGCTCTAACATTTCGCCGGTTAAGAACCAGCCTTCACCGGTCTGGTTACCCTGGGATACAATCTCAGAAGCATATTTTGCCAGTGTTTCAATGTGGGCAGGCGGATCAAAGTGTTCACTCTTTTCAAATTCATCACGGGCAGCGGAACGGAGCCATTCGAAGAATCTGATACCGAGGTTTGAGACTCTTGCGGATTTCCTGCTCATGCCAAGGTGTTCTGCTTTAAAGTTCTGGTTATAGAAGCAGTAGAGCAGGAAGTCGGTAAGGTCAGGAACAACAGCCTCAGCACCTTCGGACTCCAGTAAGTCTACCAGATAATTATTTGCGGCTGGAAGGAATTTAACCAGAATCTCACCGACGACACCAACCTTAGGTTTCTTAATGTCTCTCATCGGAAGACGGTCGAAGTCACGGATGATTTCACGGCACATCTTCTTGTATTTCCGGTGGGAGACAAAGCCCTTCCTGGAAATAAATGCAATGACACGTTCCTTCCATTTCTCATGAAGTGCATTGGCAGAACCAGGTACTTCCTCATAAGGTCTGGTGCGGTAGAGACAGCGCATGAAAATATCGCCAAACTCCAGGGCATAAAGACCATGCTGGATAAGCTGTGGTGTGAACTTAAAGCCAGGGTTTTTCTCTAAGCCGCTTAAGTTGATGGAAATAACCGGAACGTCTTTATAACCGGCTTTTTCCAAGGCACGGCGGATAAATCCGATATAGTTGCTGGCACGACATCCACCACCGGTCTGTGAGATTAAAATTGCAGTCTTTGTCATGTCATATTTTCCGGACATAACAGCACTCATAATCTGACCGACAACCATAAGGGAAGGGTAGCAGGCGTCGTTATTTACATATTTTAATCCCACATCCACAGAGTCGCGGTTATCATTATCAAGTACAACCAGATGATATCCGGCAGCCTGGAAAGCAGGCTCTAAGAGTTCGAAATGAATCGGTGACATCTGCGGACAGAGAATTGTGTAACTGTCACGCATCTCTTCGGTAAATACTACACGGTTAAAGTTAGCGGGAACGATGGTACGTTTTTCATGACGTTTTTCTTTGACACGGATAGCAGCAAGAAGAGAACGGATACGGATTCTTGCAGCCCCTAAGTTATTTACCTCATCGATTTTCAGGCAGGTATAAATCTTGCCGGATTTGCTTAGAATGTCATTGACGCAGTCTGTTGTAACGGCATCTAATCCACAACCGAAGGAATTCAACTGGATTAAATCAAGGTTATCCTGTGTCTTTACAAAGTTTGCTGCAGCATACAGTCTGGAGTGATACATCCACTGATCCATAACGATAAGCGGACGCTCTACTTCATGGAGATGTGCTACGGAATCCTCTGTAAGTACAGCTAGACCATAGGAATTAATCAGTTCCGGAATACCATGGTTGATTTCCGGATCCACATGATATGGACGGCCGGCAAGTACAATACCACGTTTCCCAGTCTCTTTTAAATATGCTAAAGTTTCTTCGCCCTTGCGTTTGATATCCTCTCTGGCATTGGAAAGCTCCTGCCATGCAGTTCTCGCGGCAGCTTTGATTTCTTCTGCCGGAATGGAGAACTCTTCGGTAAAGGTATGTACTAACTGCTCGGTCAGAACGTCAAGGTTGGTAAATGCCATAAACGGATTTAAGAAACGAACCTGACCTGAAGTAATTTCATCTACATTATTCTTGATATTTTCGGCATAGGATGTAACAATTGGGCAGTTGTAGTGATTGTTAGAATCCGGGAATTCATTTCTTTCATAAGGAATACATGGGTAGAAAATGAAATCTACCTGATGCTGAATCAGCCAGGATACATGACCGTGGGCAAGTTTGGCCGGATAACATTCGGACTCGCTTGGAATGGAATCAATACCCAGCTCGTAAATCTTTCTGGTTGACTGTGGAGAGAGTACTACTTCAAATTTTAAAGCTGCAAAGAAGGTTGCCCAGAATGGGTAATTCTCATACATATTTAATACTCTCGGAAGTCCTACGGTTCCGCGGGTGGCTTCTTCTTTCTTCAGTGGAGGATAAGCAAAAAGCCGTTCATTCTTATATTCAAAAAGGTTTGGAATATTTTCTTTATTCTTTTCTTTGCCAAGTCCACGTTCACAACGGTTACCGGTAATGTAGGAACGGTTGCCGGAGAAACGGTTGATGGTTAAAAGACAGTGGTTGGTACATCCCTGACAGCGGGTCAGCTTGGTATCAAAGGTCAGTGCATTGATTTCATCAATGGAAAGCATGGAAGTCTGGTAACCTTCCTCATGACGCTCCCTTGCAATTAAAGCAGCACCAAAAGCACCCATGATTCCTGCAATATCAGGTCTTACTGCTTCACAGCCGGAAATTTTTTCAAAGCTCCGGAGTACCGCATCATTGTAGAAGGTTCCACCCTGAACTACGATATGCTCACCTAAATCCTTTGCATCGGAAAGCTTGATAACCTTGAAAAGAGCATTCTTGATAACGGAATAAGCAAGACCGGCGGAAATATCAGCAACACTTGCACCTTCCTTCTGAGCCTGTTTTACCTTGGAATTCATAAATACGGTACAACGGGTTCCAAGGTCAATTGGGTTTTCAGCAAATAAAGCTTCTTTGGCAAAATCCTGCACACTGTAATTTAATGATTTTGCAAAAGTCTCGATAAAGGAACCGCATCCGGAAGAGCAGGCTTCATTTAACTGAACACTGTCAACGGTCTGGTTCTTAATCTTGATGCATTTCATATCCTGACCACCGATGTCTAAGATACAGTCTACATCCGGGTCAAAGAATGCCGCTGCATAGTAGTGGGCAACGGTTTCTACCTCACCGTCATCCAACATAAGGGCAGCTTTTAATAAAGCCTCTCCATAACCGGTGGAGCAGGAGTGTACAATATGTGCATCCGCCGGTAATAAGGAATAGATTTCCTTGATGGATTTGATTGCAGTAGCCAGAGGACTTCCGTTGTTGCTGCTATAGAAAGAATAGAGAAGAGAACCGTCTTCTCCTGCCAGTGCAATTTTGGTTGTGGTGGAACCGGCATCAATTCCAAGATAGCAGTTTCCTTTGTAAGTAGAAAGGTCCGCTGTCTTTACATTGTGTCCGTTATGACGGGCAGTAAAGGCGTCATAGTCAGCCTGGGTTGCAAAAAGAGGCTCCATACGGGCTACTTCAAATTCCATTTTAATATCAGAAGACAATTTGTCTAAAATATCGGATAAATCGTAAGTGACATCTTCTTTATAATTTAATGCAGAACCAATGGCTGCAAACAGGTGGGAATTTTCCGGTGCAATAATGTGTTCATCATCCAGTTTTAAGGTACGGATGAAAGCTTCCTTTAATTCAGAAAGGAAGTGCAGTGGTCCACCTAAGAAAGCAACGTGACCACGGATTGGTTTTCCACAGGCAAGACCACTGATGGTCTGGTTTACGACTGCCTGGAAAATAGAAGCAGATAAGTCCTCTCTGGTAGCACCTTCATTAATCAATGGCTGGATATCGGTTTTTGCAAATACACCGCATCGTGCAGCAATCGGATAGATGGCATCATAATTTTTGGCATACTCATTCAGACCGGATGCATCTGTCTGGATCAAAGATGCCATCTGGTCAATAAAGGAACCGGTACCACCGGCACAGATACCATTCATACGCTGCTCAACATTACCACCTTCAAAATAAATAATTTTGGCATCCTCACCACCAAGCTCAATGGCAACGTCAGTCTGTGGCGCATAGTCCTGTAAGGCAGTAGATACGGAAATAACCTCCTGCACAAACGGAATGCCAAGATGCTTGGCAAGGGTAAGTCCGCCGGAACCGGTAATCATCGGTGCCAGCTTTAAATTCCCAAGCTTATCAAATGCCTTTTTTAATAAATCCGTTAAGGTTTCACGGATATTGGCAAAATGTCTTTCATAGTCTGCAAACAGCAGCTCGTTATTTTTTCCAAGAACAGCAATTTTAACGGTTGTGGAACCGATGTCTATTCCCAGTTTGTTAAGATTTTTGTTTTCCATAATAATCACCCTGTATTAGTCTGTTACTTCATATTAATAATGTGTTTCATAAATTCCAAAACAAAATCCATTATACGACAGTATTTTTCAAAAAACAATTCCTAATAAAAGAATTTATGGATTGTTTAGAAATAGTGGGGAATCTGAAATTTTTATGAAGAAGTCCCGGTGTCGTTGACAAATCTTTGGGGATACTTCTATAATAGTAGACAGATTGCAATAAACTAATTTATGAAATATGAGGTGTAATATGAATTTTTTGAATAAAATGGAGCGCAAAATTGGAAAATACGCCATCCCGAATCTGATGATTTATCTGATTGCAGCATATTGCATCGGATTTGTGATTTATACGGTAAATCCGAATTTTATGTTGATGCTGACCTTAAGCCCTTATCATATTCTGCATGGACAGGTATGGAGACTGATTACCTGGATTCTGATGCCGACAGACACCAGAGTATTCTCACTGCTGATTATGGCGCTTCTTTATTATCAGCTTGGTTCTGCACTGGAACGGAGCTGGGGCACATTCCGTTTTAATGTTTATATTTTCGGCGGAATGTTATTTACCGTAATCGGAGCGTTTATTTTATATGGAATATATGCAGCAGCCGGAACAGGAAGCTTAGAAACAATTTCATTGATTTCAAGCCTTACTTTCACTACGAATTATATCAATCTGACCATATTCCTTGCCTTTGCGGTCATGTATCCGGAAATGCAGATTTTACTGTTCTTTATTATTCCGGTAAAAATGAAGTGGATGGCAGTGGTATACGCAGTATTGATTGCAATTAATCTGATTTTAACCAGCTGGGGCGGAAGAATTGCTATCATTATGTCTATTTTAAACTTCCTGATTTTCTTCCTGTCTACCAGAAATTACAGAAGGGTATCCCCGAAGGAAATTCACCGGAAGCAGGTATTTAAGGCTCAGATGCAGGAACCGAGGAGAGGCAGCATGGTGACAAAGCATAAATGTGCAGTCTGCGGAAGAACCGAGCTGGATGATCCAAACCTGGAATTCCGTTTCTGCTCCAAGTGCGATGGCAATTACGAATATTGTCAGGATCATCTGTTTACCCATCAGCATATTAAGCACAGCTAGAAAAGGAAAATGCGACCGGACAACATTTTGACGGAACTCCAAAAATCGTTATTGATTTAGCAGACGTTTGACTTTATAATAGATATATTAGCGAAGAAACGAACCCAGGAGGAAGACAAAATGGAAAACGAAGCTGTCTCCAAGAATTTTATTGAGCAGATTATCGACAAAGATTTAGCAGAAGGACATTGCAAAACGGTGCATACCAGATTTCCACCGGAGCCAAATGGCTATTTGCATATCGGACATGCCAAATCTATTCTTTTAAATTATGGACTTGCACAGGAATATAACGGCTTATTTAATATGCGTTTTGACGATACCAATCCGACCAAAGAGCGAAGCGAATTCGTAGAGTCAATCAAAGAGGATATTAAATGGCTGGGTGCGGATTGGGGCGACAGATTGTTTTTTGCATCCAATTATTTTGATCAGATGTATGAAGCAGCTGTAAAACTGATTAAGAAAGGGAAAGCATATGTTTCTGACTTAAGCGCAGAAGAGATGCGCGAGTACCGCGGAACCTTAAAGGAGCCGGGAAAAGAAGATCCGTCAGCCGGTAGAAGTGTAGAAGAGAACTTAGAACTGTTTGAAGCAATGAAAGATGGCAGGTATGCAGACGGTGAAAAGGTATTGCGTGCCAGAATTGATATGGCTTCTCCAAATATGAATATGCGTGACCCAGTTATTTACCGTGTGGCACATATGACTCATCAGAATACAGGGGATAAATGGTGCATTTATCCGATGTATGATTTTGCACATCCAATCGAGGATGCCATTGAAGGAATTACACATTCTATCTGTACGCTGGAATTCGAAGACCACAGACCTTTATATGACTGGGTTGTCCGTGAGTTAGAGTATGAGAATCCACCAAAGCAGATTGAGTTTGCAAAATTATATCTTACCAATGTGGTAACCGGTAAGCGTTACATTAAGAAGCTGGTAGAGGAGCATATTGTAGATGGATGGGATGACCCGCGTCTGGTATCCATTGCCGCTTTGAGAAGAAGAGGCTTTACACCGGAGTCTATTAAAATGTTCGTAGAGCTGTGCGGCGTTTCTAAGGCAAACAGTTCGGTAGATTATGCAATGTTAGAATATTGTATCCGTGAGGATTTGAAATTAAAACGTTCCCGCGTGATGGCAGTATTAGATCCAATTAAGGTTATTATTGACAATTATCCAGAAGATCAGATAGAATACTTTGATGTGGTCAATAATATGGAAAATGAAGCTCTAGGCAGCCGTAAGGTTCCGTTTGCAAGAGAACTTTACATTGACAGAGAAGATTTCATGGAAGAACCGCCGAGAAAATATTTCCGTATGTTCCCGGGTAACGAAGTGCGTCTGATGCATGCATATTTTGTGAAATGCAACAGCTTTGTAAAAGACGAGAACGGAAAAGTGACAGAGATTCACTGTACCTATGACCCGGAATCCAGAGGCGGAAACAGCCCGGATGGAAGAAAGGTAAAAGGAACCATTCACTGGGTAGCAGCACCAACCGCAGTGAAAGCAGAAGTAAGATTATACGAGAATATTGTGGACGAAGAGTTGGGCGTATATAACGAAGACGGAAGCCTGAACTTAAATCCGAATTCTCTTACCGTATTAAAAGAGTGCTATGTAGAGCCAGGTCTTGCAGATGCAAAAGGATATGACAGCTTCCAGTTTGTACGACAGGGATATTTCTGTGTAGACGCGAAAGATTCAAAAGAAGATGCACTGGTATTTAACCGCATCGTTTCACTAAAGAGTTCTTATAAACTGCCAGCTCAGCAGTAGAGCGGAGGAATAGATATGAATTTATTTACTGGATTGGAAAAATTCGGAATAAAGGCAACTGACAGTACAGACCTTTATGCCGATGAGAAAGCAACAGAAAAGAAAACAAAAGAAAAAGTAGAAACAGCCGTAGCACAGCCAAAGGAAGAGGATTTCCTTTTAGATAAGACCGTGCGCTGCCCGGTATGTGATAAAGAATTTAAGACGAAAATGGTAAAAGCCGGTAAGGTGAAGCGATTGGAGCCGGATGCAGATTTGAGACCGAGACAGCAGTATGTGGATTCTTTGAAATATGATGTGGCATCCTGCCCGAATTGCGGATATACTTCTCTGAATCGTTATTTTGAACATATTACCATGGGTCAGATTAAATTGATTAAGGAACAGATTAGCCGGAATTTTCATCCGCAGGCACCATCTGACGATGCAACATGGGATTATGATAAGGCAATTGAAATGCATAAGTTATCCTTGTTTAATTCGATGGTAAAGAAAGCGAGAACCAGTGAAAAAGCATATAACTGTCTGATTCTTGCATGGTTGCTTCGCACCAAAGCAGAGGAATTAGAGACTGCCGGTAAAAAAGAAGAGGCAGCAGCCTGCAGACAGGAAGAGGAATCTTTCTATAAAGAGGCCTATGATGGCATGATGAAGGCAGTAAGTACAGAGATGTTCCCGATTTGTGGAATGGATCAGAGTACGATGGATTATCTTCTTGCAAATATGGCATTCCATTATAAGCAGTATGATGTAACATCAAAATGCTTAAGCCGTGTTTTGAGTTCCGCAAGTGCAAATCGTAAGATTAAGGATAAATCCTTGGAATTAAAAGAAATTATTTTAAAAGAGCTTAAGAAAAATCGATAGGTGGATAACGGGATGAAGGAATTATGGATTGATTTACAGCCGGATTCTCCACGCGCACTTTATGAGCAGATTTACGAATACATTCGTAAGGATATAGCAGACGGTAAGATTTCCCCGGGGGAAAAATTACCGTCTACTCGTTTTATGGCCAAAAATCTGCAAATCAGCAGGAGTACCGTGGAACTGGCATATGAACAGCTTACAGCAGAGGGTTATATTGAACCAAAACCCTGCGCAGGCTATTTTGTATGCGATATCAGCATGCTGTATCAACTGAGCCGTGGACAGGAAAAGCCAGAAGAGGGAAGACTCATGGAGCGGCAGAAAAAGCAGTATGAAATCAGTTTTTCTCCTTATGAGATTGACCGGAAGCATTTTCCCTATGGAATATGGTATCGGATGCATAAGAGTGTAGTGCCGGAGGATAACCCGGATTTATTGCTTTCGGGAAATCCAAAGGGAGAACTGAATCTTAGAATGGCAATCAGCCGCTATCTCTATCAGGCGAGAGGGGTAGTCTGCGATGAAAAACAGATTCTTATTGGTGCCGGTAATGAGTATCTTCTGTTATTGTTAGCTCAGATTATGGGGCGGGATAAGAAAGTGGCAATGGAGAATTATACTTATTTGCAGGCATATTATACTTTCTGTAATATGGGATATCGGGTGCTGGCAGAAGAAATTGATGAAGATGGAATTTGTATGGAGGCTATCCGGAAAGAAAATCCGGATATGGTTTATGTCATGCCATCCCATCAGTTCCCGTTGGGAAATGTCATGCCGCTGCGAAGAAGGCTGGAACTTTTACAGTGGGCGTCTGAAGGAGAAGAACGTTATATCATAGAAGATGACCACGATAGTGAGTTCCGTTATAAAGGAAAGCCGATTCCGGCTTTGTGGGGAAATGATACCGGAGAGCATGTGATTTATATAGGAACTTTTTCAAAAAGTATTGCACCTTCTCTTCGAATCAGTTTTATGGTATTGCCCCATTCCCTGATGGAGCGGTACCACAGTTCCTGTGGTTTCTATGCCTGTACGGTGCCGCGGAACAGTCAGGAAGTATTGTGCCATTTTATGGAAGAAGGGCATTTTGAACGGCATCTGAACCGTATGCGTAATAACTATAAGAATAAGCATGATACTTTTATGCGTCTTTTAAAGCAGGAAGACTGGGTCTGCCGCATTTACGGTGATAATGCCGGCCTGCATGTATTGGTAGAACTGGATGTGAAGTGGAAGGAAGAAGAAGTGGTAGAGCAGGCGAGAGAGCAGCATATTGAAATTCATGGACTGGGTGAATATGTGATTCAAAAGCCAAAGGAAAAGAAAGTTCCGACACTGGTGCTTGGATATGGTAATCTGACAGAAGATGAAATGGAACAGGGTCTTGCTGTATTAAGAGAGATTCTGGATAAATAAAAAAGACATTACATATCGGCGGCTGTCGAATGTAATGCCTTTTTTACATTCTATATTGCGTTAGAAAATTCTATTTCTGGTTATTTTTTTCTAATTCCTGCATTTTCATAGCACGAACTTTTAATGGAAGACCAAACAGTGTGATGAATCCATCTGCATCATGGTGATCATAAAGGTCTCCGGTTGTAAAGCTTGCCAGTGACTCACTGTAGAGAGAGTATGGAGAAGTTGTTCCGGCTTTGATGATGTTTCCTTTGTAGAGCTTGAATTTTACTTCACCGGTTACATATTCCTGGGTAGACTCAACGAATGCCTGAACTGCTTCACGTAAAGGTGTGAACCATTTTCCTTCGTAAACAATCTGAGCCATACGATTGCCCATATCTTTTTTAACATCCATAGTAGCACGGTCTAATACGAGTTCCTCTAACTGACGATGTGCTTCCATCAGGATAGTTCCGCCAGGAGTTTCATATACACCACGGGATTTCATACCAACAACACGGTTTTCTACGATATCGATGATACCAATTCCATGTTTGCCGCCTAAACGGTTTAATTCACAGATGATATCGGAAACTTTCATTTTCTTTCCATTAACAGCAGTAGGAACACCTTTTTCAAAGGTCATGGTTACATATTCGCCCTCATCCGGAGCTTTTTCCGGAGAAACACCAAGAACTAAAAGGTGGTCATAGTTTGGCTCATTTGCAGGATCCTCTAACTCAAGACCTTCGTGGCTGATGTGCCATAAGTTACGGTCACGGCTGTAACTCTGGTCAGTAGAGAATGGAAGATGAATGCCATGTGCTTTGCAGTATTCAATTTCGGATTCACGGGAATCCATTTTCCATTTGTCATCACGCCAAGGAGCAATAATTTTAATATCAGGAGCAAGTGCTTTGATAGAAAGCTCGAAACGAATCTGGTCATTTCCCTTACCGGTTGCACCGTGGCAGATAGCAACAGCATTTTCTTTTCGTGCAATTTCAACTAATTTCTTGGCAATACCAGGACGAGCCATAGAAGTTCCTAAGAGATATTTGTTCTCATATACGGCATCTGCCTGAACACATGGAACAATATAGTCATCACAGAATTCATCTGTAATATCTTCAATATATAATTTGGCTGCACCGGATAATTTTGCTCTTTCATCAAGACCATCCAGCTCTTCACCCTGTCCGCAGTCAACACAGCAGCAGATTACTTCATAATCATAATTTTCTTTTAACCATGGGATGATAGCGGTTGTATCAAGTCCACCAGAGTACGCTAAAACAACTTTTTCTTTCATAATAATAGGTATCCTTTCTTCAGATGTTTTTTAACTAGGACTAATATACAACAAAAAAATTAAATACGCAAGCGAAAAAATATACATAATATACTTATAAAAATGCATAATTATATACAAAGGGTACATATTTATGTATAAAAAACGGATAATATATTAATAAAAGAAGACTTATAGAATCACAAATTAACTGAAAAAGCGTGAAAACAGAAAATAATACTTGCACAATGTATAAAACGAATGTATAATTATGCACTGTAAATGGCATGCAGATTTCGTGTGTGCCATAATCTTAAGAAGAAAGAAGATGTAAAAATGATTAAAGCAGGAATTATCGGAGCAACCGGATATGCAGGAGCAGAACTGGTAAGGATTCTTATGGGACATCCTTCCGTAGAGATTAAGTGGTATGGCTCCAGAAGTTATATAGATAAGAAGTATGCAGATGTTTACCGTAATATGTTTGAAATCGTAGAGGATACCTGCCTCGATGATAATATAGAAGAGCTGGCAAAGCAGGTGGATGTTATCTTTACAGCAACACCGCAGGGTTTCCTTGGCTCTGTATTGAATGAGAAGATTTTATCCGAGACAAAGGTAATTGATTTGAGCGCAGATTACCGTATTAAAGATGTGGCTACTTATGAAAAATGGTATAAAATTGAGCATAAGAGTCCACAGTTTATTGAAGAAGCCGTTTACGGACTTTGCGAAATCAATCGTGAAAAGGTGAAAAATGCAGGACTGGTAGCCAACCCGGGATGCTATACCACCTGTTCTATTTTAACCGCATATCCGTTGGTAAAAGAGGGACTGATTGATGCCAATACATTGATTGTGGATGCAAAGAGCGGTACTTCCGGTGCAGGACGTGGAGCAAAGGTCAATAATCTGTTCTGTGAAGTAAATGAAAATATGAAGGCATATGGCGTGGCAACCCACAGACACACACCGGAAATTGAAGAACAGTTAGGTTATGCAGCCGGAAAAGAGATTACCATCAGCTTTACACCACATCTTGTTCCGATGAACCGTGGTATCTTAGCAACAGAGTACGCATCACTGGTAAAGAAAGCAGACGGAAGCTATCCAACCAAAGAAGAGATTCGTGCAGCTTATGAAAAATATTATAAGAACGAGAAATTCGTCAGGGTATTAGAGGATGGTGTGTGCCCGGAAACCAAATGGGTAGAAGGAAGCAACTATGTAGATGTGAACTTTGTAGTAGATGAGCGTACCGGAAGAGTGATTATGATGGGTGCACTGGATAATCTGGTAAAAGGAGCAGCCGGTCAGGCGGTTCAGAATATGAATTTATTATTTGGATTAAAGGAATCGGAAGGTCTCGAACTGGTACCGATGTTCCCGTAAGCAGGAGAGAATATGGCAGAAGCTACATATATATTAAGAACAATGAAAGAAGACGATTTTAATGAAGTCCATGCACTCTGGATGAGCATTCACGGATTTGGCATCCGGAGCATTGATGATTCGGAAGAAAATGTGAAACGTTTTATCCGAAGAAATCCGGACACCAGTATCGTGGCATGTATGGATGGAAAAATCGTAGGAGCTATTCTTTGCGGACAGGATGGAAGAAGAGGATGCTTTTATCATGTATGCGTCCATGAGGATTACCGGAAACATGGTATTGGAAAAGCAATGGCAATGATGGCAATGGAAGCATTGAAAAAAGAAGGCATCAACAAAGTAAATCTGGTGGCATTTACCAGTAATGAGCTGGGCAATGGATTCTGGAAGAATATGGGCTGGACATTCCGGAAGGATATGAATTATTATGAATTTGATTTGAATCCGGAAAATGTAACTGTATTTAATCCATAAATGAATTTGGAAAGCAGACAGCTTAAGATAAAAGACAGAGGAAAGCAGGACAGGAGGCATATTATGAAAAAAGTAGAAGGCGGCGTTACCGCAGCAGAAGGTTTTCAGGCTGCATCCACAGCAGCAGGTATTAAGTATAAAGACAGAACAGATATGGCAATGATTTATTCCGCAGAGCCATGTGCAGTTGCCGGAACATTTACCACGAATGTCGTAAAGGCAGCACCGGTAAAATGGGATAAGGACATTGTAAAGAACAGTGCATTTGCACAGGCAGTTGTAGTAAATGCCGGAATTGCCAATGCATGTACCGGAACAGAAGGATTAGGATATTGCAAAGATACCGCAAAGAAAACTTCAGAGTTAATGGATATTCCGGAGGATGCAGTTCTTGTGGCATCCACAGGAGTAATTGGAAAACAGCTTCCGATTGACCGTATCTGTGCCGGTGTGGAACAAATGAGTAAGAAATTAAATAGTGATTTAATTAGTGGACATAATGCGGCGCTTGCTATTATGACAACAGATACCCATGAGAAAGAGGCTGCAGTGGAGGTAGAGCTTTCCGGTAAGAAGGTTACCATCGGTGGAATGTGTAAAGGCTCTGGCATGATTCATCCGAATATGTGTACCATGTTAAGCTTTATCACAACAGATGCGGCAATTTCAAAAGAAATGTTGCAGGAAGCACTGAGCAGTACCGTAACAGATACTTATAACATGATTTCCGTAGATGGAGATACTTCCACCAACGACACCTGCCTGGTACTGGCAAATGGCCTTGCAGGCAATGAAAAAATCAAAGAGAAGAATGAAGATTACGAAACATTCTGTGAGGCACTTTATTATGTCAATGAAGCACTGGCTAAGATGATGGCAGGAGATGGCGAAGGCGCAACTGCTTTATTTGAAGTAAAAGTAGTGCATGCGGCATCCAAAGAAGATGCGGTTATTTTAAGCAAATCCGTAGTAACATCAAGCCTTACCAAGGCTGCAATCTTTGGACATGATGCTAACTGGGGAAGAATCCTATGTGCATTGGGCTATTCCGGCGTGGAATTTGATCCGGAGCAGGTTGACCTTTACTTTGAAAGTGCAGCCGGCAAGCTGATGATTATCAAAGATGGTGTTGCCGTAGATTATTCCGAGGAAGAGGCAACTAAGATTTTATCTGAAAAAGAAGTAACTGCCATTGCAGATATGAAGATGGGTGAAGCCTGTGCAACAGCATGGGGCTGTGATTTGACCTATGATTATATTAAAATAAATGCAGATTATCGTTCTTAAAAAAGATTTGATTGAAAAAATATACGAAAAAAGATTTTTTAAGAAAAGGAAAGAGGATTGGTCAGATGGAAGAAAACAGTATGCAGGAAATATTGAAAAAAGCTGAGGTATTAATTGAGGCATTGCCATATATCCAGCGTTTCAACCGCAAAATTATCGTAGTAAAATACGGCGGAAGTGCAATGGTAGATGAAGAGTTAAAGCAGAGCGTTATCCAGGATGTAACTCTTTTAAAACTGGTTGGTTTCAAACCGATTATCGTTCATGGTGGCGGTAAGGAAATCAGCAAATGGGTTGCAAAAGCCGGAATGGAGCCGGAATTTATCAATGGACTTCGTAAAACCGATGCACCTACCATGGAAATTGCAGAGATGGTTCTTGGAAAAGTCAATAAATCACTGGTTCAGATGGTAGAAAAGCTTGGCGTGAACGCAGTAGGTATCAGCGGTAAAGATGGTGGACTGCTGAAGGTAAATAAGAAATTATCCAATGGACAGGATATCGGGTATGTGGGTGAAGTTAAGGAAGTAAATCCAAAGATTTTATATGATCTTCTCGAAAAAGATTTCCTGCCGATTATCTGCCCGGTAGGTCTTGATGATAATTATGATACTTACAATATCAATGCGGACGATGCAGCGTGTGCAATTGCCCGTGCCGTACAGGCAGAAAAGCTTGCATTCCTTACAGATATTGAAGGTGTATACAAAGATCCGGATGATAAATCTACACTGATTTCCGAACTTAAGATTTCAGATGCACACAAGCTGATTGAAGATGGTTATATTGGCGGCGGAATGCTTCCAAAATTAAATAACTGTATCGATGCCATTGAAAATGGTGTGTCCAGAGTACATATCTTAGATGGTAGAATTGCACATTGTCTGTTACTGGAAATCTTTACAAACCGAGGAATCGGAACAGCAATTTTAGGAGATGCGGAGGAAAAGTTTTATCATGAATAAACAGGAATATATGGATTGTGAAGATAAAGCATTATTGCATACTTATAATCGTTTCCCTCTGGTATTAGATCATGGTGAGGGCGTATATCTTTATGATACCGATGGAAAGAAGTATCTTGATTTTGCGGCAGGTATTGCGGTAGAAGCGTTAGGATACAGCAATGAAGCATATAAGCAGGCATTGAAAGACCAGATTGATAAAATTACACATACTTCAAATCTTTATTATAATGTCCCGATTATGGAAGCTGCAGAGAAATTCTTAAAAGTTTCCAAAATGGACAGGGTTTTCTTCACCAACAGTGGAGCAGAAGCCATTGAGGGAGCAATTAAGGCAGCAAAAAAATATGCCTATACCAGAGATGGTCATGCAGACCATGAGATTATAGCCATGAACCATTCCTTCCATGGAAGAACCCTGGGTGCATTATCCGTAACCGGAAATGCCCATTACAGAGAACCGTTTGAGCCACTCTGCGGTGGTGTGAAATTTGCAGATTTTAATGATATTGAAAGTGTAAAAGCACAGGTAACAGAAAAAACATGTGCCATTATCTTTGAAACCGTGCAGGGAGAGGGTGGAATTTATCCGGCAGAGGAATCCTTTATGAAAGAGATTTCAGCACTCTGTAAAGAAAAAGATATTCTTCTTATTTTAGATGAAATCCAGTGTGGAATGGGAAGAACCGGAGAAATGTTTGCATGGCAGCATTATGGAATCAAACCGGATATTATGACCAGTGCCAAGGCATTGGGCTGTGGAGTGCCGGTAGGAGCTTTTGCCATGACAGAACGTGTGGTAGAGAAATCCTTGGCACCGGGTGACCATGGAACCACATATGGAGGTAATCCGTTTGTCGGAGCAGCGGTCAGTAAGGTAATGGACTTATTTGAAGAATTAAAGCTTACAGACCATGTAAAAGAAATCGCACAGTATCTGGAGACAGAACTGGATAAGCTGGTAGAAGAATATGATTTTATTACAGCCCGCCGTGGCATGGGACTGATGCAGGGACTCGTAAGCACAAAACCGGTTGGAAGCATCGCAACAGATGCGTTAAAAGAAGGCTTAATTATTATAACCGCTGGCGCAGATGTAATCCGTATGGTGCCGCCGCTTGTGATTGAAAAAGAGCATGTGGATGAAATGATATCGAAATTGAAAAAAGTACTGGATCGTATATAGGCAGGGTATATGAAAAAGAAAACAAAGGAAATTATAGAAACAACAACGCTGGCAGTGGGAGTTATCCTGCTGTCAGCGGCTGCATTTTACAGCAGCAAAGAAACTGGCAAAACAGAGTTAAAAACAGATAGAAAAGAGCAGATAACATCTGAGCAGGAAACAAAAGAAGCATATGAAGCAGCACAAAAGGAGCTATCCTTTTGGTACAGCGATGCAGACTGCAGGAATTATTTTGAACAGTGTGCAGTGGATTATTATGCCAAAACCGGTATCGCAGTGGGGATCCGTTATGTAGATGAGGAATCTTACCTTGAACAGATTTATGATGCAACGATGACGGAAGAAGACTATCCGGATTTGTATCTTGCCTGGAATGATGCAAAAGACAAGGCGTATTTATATGGTGTTGCAACGGAAGAAGAATACCCATTGTTTTTTGATACACTGGTGATGGTATATCAGAAAGAGAATTTCCTGGAAGCACCGGAGAGTATTTCGGAAATTTTAGACTATGGACAGAATAACCTTTTAGGAGAAGGTGTAGGAAATCTGCTGGAATGGAATGTGGCAGATGGATTTTATGATTATCCATTTGTGGGGACTGAAGTGGAATGGAATGAGACGGACTATACCCTTTTGACGACATATGGAGAAAAATATAATGATGAATTAACTTTCTTTAAAAACCTTTCAGAAACTGTGGGGATTGATACGGATGAAATTGACAGAAATCAGGTGGTGGAGAATTTTAATCAGGGAGCATCTTTGTGTGCAATCATTGATTCTGATGATTTAAATAAGATGACAGCAGAAAATTATGGCGTTTGCGGGCTGCCGATGTTAGACGATACCACACCGATGCAGGGGGTTGCCAGAACGGGGATCCTTTTGGTAAATGAATTTTCGGGGGAAAAAGATATGGCGTCTGATTTTGCTGCTTTTATAGAAAAAGAAGAAGTGGATACCCTGCATGCAATGACTGGTCATATTTCTACAGATGAAGGTGCCAGCCGGGATGAAGCAGAACAGGCAGCTTTTATGCAGTATCAGAACAGCCAGCTGGTACCGGATGCTGCAAATGCAGGTGAGTTCTGGTCAGAATTTACAAGGCAGATGAAGGCATTGTGGAATGGTGGAAGCCTGCCACAGGAATAATTTGAAAATACTACTTGTATAAAGGGCAAATTTTCGTTAAAATAGAAAACAGTAAGCATTAGGGGACTTTCTTGCATAACAGAATTTATGTAAGGGAGTGATACGGATGAAAAAAGTCGGGTTATTAGCTCTGGCTTTATATTGTGGGATTATATATACGGCATGTGGAAAAGAAGATACCGTATATTTTGAGCCGGATACGCAAATGGAGAGTGAAGAGGTTACAGAAGCTGTCTTATGCCCGCCGGCTTCTTGTTATGTATATGTCTGTGGTGAGGTAGTGCACCCGGGGGTATATGAAGTGGCAGAAGGAGCCAGGGTCTGCGATGTATTAGAACTGGCAGGAGGCTTAAAGGATGCTGCAGCAAAAGAGGCACTCAATCAGGCAGAACCGGTTGTTGACGGACAGATGATAAAGGTGCCGGATCAGGAAACTTACCTTTTGCAGCAGACAGGGAGTGCTGATTCGGTAGCAGAGCCGGAGGATGGCAGAATTAATCTGAATACTGCATCAAAGGAACAGCTTATGACACTTTCCGGAATTGGAGAATCAAAAGCTGAGACAATTATTTCTTACCGGGAAAAGAATGGTGCATTTCAGTCCATTGAAGATTTAATGAATATTCCCGGAATTAAAAATGGCGTTTTTGAAAAAATAAAAGATAATATAAGGGTTAACTGAGGTGTAAAATGGCAAAAAAAGTTCTGGTTGTGGACGACGAAAAATTAATAGTGAAAGGAATCCGTTTTTCATTGGAACAGGATGGAATGGAAGTAACCTGTGCGTATGATGGTGAAGAGGCACTGCGTCTGGCACAGGAGAATAAGTTTGATATGATTTTACTGGATATCATGCTTCCAAAGATGGATGGATTTGAAGTGTGTCAGGCAATCCGGGAGTTTTCTAATATGCCAATCGTCATGCTGACAGCAAAAGGCGATGATATGGATAAAATCTTAGGACTGGAATATGGTGCAGATGATTATATCACCAAGCCGTTTAATATTCTTGAGGTGAAAGCCAGAATCAAAGCAATTATGCGAAGAACTGCTGCCAGTGAACCGAAGGAAGAAAATTCCAAAGTGATAGAGAGCGGCGATTTAAAATTAGACTGTGAGAGCCGCAGACTGTTTGTCCAGGGAAGAGAGATTAATCTGACAGCCAAGGAATTTGACTTGTTAGAGCTTCTTGTTATGAATCCGAATAAGGTATACAGCCGTGAGAATCTGCTGAATCTGGTATGGGGTTATGAATATCCGGGCGATGTCAGAACGGTGGATGTTCATGTGCGTAGACTGCGTGAGAAGATTGAACCGAATCCGAGTGAGCCAAAATATGTGCATACGAAATGGGGTGTAGGTTATTTCTATCAGAAATAACAGCGATATAGCAGAGGATGAAGGTACAGACTTATGAATAGAAAAAAAGGTATTCGCAATTTTTTGAAAAGCATGAAATTCCGGCTGATTTGTCTTTTTATGCTGATTGGTATTTTGGCCGGAATTTTAATCCGGACCGGGATTTTAACTGCGTATGAGAAACATGCAGTTTCTAATCGGAGTGTAGATGTAATTGGTCAGGCAAAGATTCTTGCAAACCAGATGGTATCCACAGATTATATCAATGGAGCGGAGTCGGAAAGCATCACTTCACAGCTGCAGCAGATGTCACGTATTTATGATGGAAGAATTCTTCTGATAGATTCTTCTTTTCATATTATAAAAGATACTTATGATCTGGATACCGATAAAACAATTATTTCAGAAGAAGTCATAAAGTCATTCCGCGGTGAGGATTCTATGAATTATGATGTGGATAATCATTATGTGGAAATGACGATTCCGCTGACTACAGATAACGTAGAGTCAGGGGAGAAGAGTATTATCGGAGTGCTTCTTATCAGTGTTTCGACAGATAGTATTCTTGCCAATCTGGAATATATGAGAAATGCTGCATTAGTGCTTCAGATTTTCGGGGCAGTTTTACTGTTTGCAGTCAGCGTATTTTTATCCGTTCGTCTGACAAACCCGTTGAAGAATATGGCATCCTCTATTGCTGAGATTCAGAATGGATATGGAACCAGTGATGGGGAGCTGATGATTAAGGATTATTCTGAAACAGTTCAGATTTCGGAAAAATTTAATAAACTTTATAGCAGAATGAAGATGCTGGATGACTCCAGACAGGAATTTGTGTCCAATGTGTCCCATGAGCTGAAAACACCGCTTACTTCTATGAAGGTACTGGCAGACTCACTGAATGGACAGGAAGATGTTCCGGTAGAACTGTATCGTGAATTTATGTTAGACATTGGAAATGAAATTGAACGTGAAAATAAAATTATTAATGATTTGCTCTCGCTGGTTAAGATGGACAAGTCTGCATCAGATTTGAATATCACGTCAGTTAACATCAATGAGATGCTGGATTTAATTTTAAAGAGATTAAAACCGATTGCGGAAAAACAGCATGTAGATCTGGTGTTGGAAAGTTTCCGGCCTGTTACAGCAGAAATTGATGAGGTAAAGCTGACGCTTGCCATTACCAATCTGGTGGAAAATGCAATCAAATACAATAAGGAAGACGGTTGGGTACATGTGTCCCTGAATGCAGATTATCAGTATTTCTATCTTAAGGTAGAGGATTCCGGCATCGGTATTCCGGAGGATTCCTTAGAGCATATTTATGAAAGATTCTATCGCGTAGACAAGTCCCATTCCAGAGAAATAGGTGGAACCGGACTTGGACTTGCCATTACAAGAAATGCAATATTAATGCACCGTGGTGCAATTAAGGTATTTAGTACAGAGGGTGAGGGAACGCTCTTTACTGTGCGGATTCCGCTGAATTACATTGCCTAGGAGGTCTGGCATGAAGAAAATTGCAGGATGGCTGAGTTTTATCCTTCTGGTATCGCTGTTCACAGGGTGTGGCAGACAGGAGACAGATGACCCGGCGTATTATATTTATTATCTGAATAAAGAAAAAACAAAAGTGGTAGAGCAGCCATATGATTTAAAAGAGGGCAAGACAGAGGACATGATATCCACTCTTTTAGATGCGTTGTGCACCAATACGGATAGCGTGGAGTATCAGAAACCGGTTCCTGGTGATGTTACAATTACAGACTGGTCACTGGAAAGCAATCAGCTGTTTCTTTACTTTAATGATAATTATTCCAAAATGCAGTCTACGGATGAGGTGTTGTGCCGGGCAGCAGTGGTAAAGACACTGGTACAGCTTCCGGATGTAAAATATGTATCTTTTTATGTGGGAGATGCACCGTTGGCAGACAGCCGGGATAATGTAATCGGACTGATGACAGAAGAAAGCTTTGTTGAGAATCCGGGAAAACAGATTAATTCCATTCAGACAACAACATTACATTTATATTATGCAAATGCTGATGGAAACGGACTGGTAGAATGCGAAAAAGAAGTACAGTATAGCAGTAACATTTCCTTGGAAAAACTGATTATGGAGAATCTTTTAAAGGGACCGGATGATAAGAATTTGAAAGCACCACTTCCGGAAGGAACAAATCTTGTCAATGTTACGACAACCAATGGAATCTGCTATGTTACATTAGATGAGGCGTTCCTGAATCAGAATTATGAAATACAGGAGCCAATTGTCATTTATTCTATTGTAGACTCTTTATCGGAGATTTCAACCATTAGTAAGGTGCAGATTTCTGTAAATGGAAAGACCAGCGGTGTTTACCGGGATAGTTTTGCATTAGACCAGCTTTATGAACGGAACCTTGACTATGTGGTAAGTGCAGATGAGAACGAGACGGTATCTACAGAAGCACAAACAGAAGAGACACCTTAGTAGAAGGTCTTAAGAAGAAGTATCTTATAAGTAACATATCTTATAAGCAGCATATTAAGAAGAAACATCTTAGAAAAATATTTAGGAGGGGTTATATCGAAATTATAAAACGCCCCTTATGCTATGGAACAATATTGTTCCTGTGTGGTATTATTGTCTGCCTGTCTGTTCCGGCGGTCATAAAAGTTATCATTATCAGTTTTGTGGCAGGGGGTCAGATGTATCTGCTGTATGCCCTGCGGCAAAGAAAACGGAGGGTATACCGGTTTACAGCAGTACTTGGAATAGGATTTTTTCTGCTGGGAATTGCAAGAATCTGGTATATGCAGCAGCAAAGCTATACCATTGAGACGATTTTAAAAGAGCAGGAGACCAGCCTTTCTGTAGAAACAGATGCTTCCAGAGGCTGGCAGACGGAAAATGAAAAGACAATTTTACAGGGGAAGATAGAGAAAAAAGAACGAAAAAACAATCAGACAAGATTATATCTTAATCATGTTTTCTTACGGATTGGAGATAAAACCTATAAAACCAATTCTGTCCTGGTTCGACTGAAGCAGGAACCATCTGACCAATCGTGTCGTATTGGAACAACCATTGTATTAGAAGGAAATATCCGACAACTGAATCGCGCTGCCAATGATGGTAATTATGATGAATTTCAATATTATCACAGTCTGAATATGGATTATCATTTTGATGCCGAAAGGATTTGTGGCGAATATGGAAGAGAAGATGTACTGGCAGAGAAATTATTTATAATAAAAGAAAAATTAAAAGAAGATTATATAAATAATTTATCGGAAAGAAATGCTGGGATTCTTGGAACAATGCTTTTAGGAGATAAAGAACTTTTGGAAAAGGAGGTTTCAACAGTCTTTCAACAGGCAGGAGCCAGCCATGTGCTGGTAATCAGTGGAATGCATATTTCCTGCATTGGACTGTTCTGTTATGGACTTCTTAGAAAAAAAGGAAATTCTCTTTGTGCCTGTACGGCAGCGGTTGTATTTTTGTTCTGTTATGTGAAAATGACCGGGATGGGAATATCTGCTATCCGGGCATGGATTATGTTTGCACTTCTTATGGCAGCAAAGCTGTCCGGGCGAAGCTATGATAGCAGAACCGCTCTTTCTGTGGCAGTGCTGGTGCTTTTATGGAAAAACCCGTATCTGGTTGAAAATGCAGGACTCCAGTTTTCGGTAGCTGCAATTCTTGGTGTGGTAGTAGTGGCAAAATGTATTGGACAGTTGTTTCCGAGGGAGCAAAAACAGCAAACACAGGAACGGAAAACAGGCGATAAGGCGGCAAATAAAATACGGGAAATATGGAAACGGCAAATACGGCAGAACTTTTTGGTTTCGCTTTCCGTTCAACTTACAACACTTCCACTGGTGGCATACTATTATTATGAAGTGCCGGTCTATGCTTTGATTCTGAATCTGTTGATAGTTTCTTTGTTGAGTGTAGTTTTAATAAACGGGATAGCTGCAACATTGCTCATGTGTATGGGAAAAATTGTTGTAGGAAGGCTGTTTGCGGGACCGGTAATCATGATGTTGGAATTATTGCTGGACGGAATTTATGTTGGAGTCAGCTGGTGCAGCCGGCTCCCGGGAGCTACGAAGATAGTAGGACAGTGGCCGATACAGCGCATCATATTCTATTATCTGATGCTTGCAGCCACCTGCTTGCTGATAAAAAACCGGACAAAGAAAAGAGGAAACAGAGATGGGAATAGAAATACAAATATACTCCTTAGAAAGTTTCCGATTGTTTTGATTGGAAGCGTGGTGTTACTTCTGGTTCTTCGTCCGGTAAAGAGTAATCATCTTATGGCAGTTCTTGATGTGGGGCAGGGAGATGGCATCTATGTACGACTGGGGGAAGATACCAATCTTTTTCTGGATGGCGGAAGCACTGATGTGTCTAAGGTGGGAACGTATCGGATTTTGCCATTTCTAAAAAGCAATGGAATCACGAAGATAGATTATTGGTTTATAAGCCATTATGACGAAGACCATGTGAACGGATTGTTAGAAGTTCTTGAGACGGAGTATTCTGTTGAAAATATTATATTGCCTGGAAAACAGCCGGATGTAAAGAATTATCAGAGCATATGTGCACTGGCAGAGCGGAGAAACATTCCCATCGTATATATGAAAGAAGGAGATTGCATAAGAAGTGGCGAGGATACCATAAGCTGCCTCCTTCCGGACGGAGAGTATCAGGCAGAGGATGAGAATGGAAAATCCATGATATTGCTCTATCAGACGAAATATATTTCCGGGATATTTACCGGAGATGCTGGAGAAGCAGAAGAAAATTGGCTCTTAGAAAAGCAGCGGTTGTGGAAAGTAGATTTTCTTAAAGTAGGACATCATGGCTCAAAGTATTCCTCGACAGAAAAATTTTTAAAAGCACTTTCGCCGGAACTGGCATTGATTTCCTGTGGGGAAAACAACCGATATGGACACCCTCATCAGGAGACCATAAATCGATTAAAAGAAGCTTCGGCAGAAATTTTTGATACGATGGAAGGCGGTCAGATTTCGCTGGAAGAGGAAAAGGGAAGGATCACAATTCAAAGCTTTCGGTAAGTATGCTTTGATAAAGAAGTAAAAATATAGTATAATATCCTTTATGAAAACAATAGATAATGACATTAAAATGGGACAATTAAAAAACGTATATCTTTTATATGGAACGGAAGACTATCTGAAACGGCAGTATCGTGATAAGCTAAAACATGCACTGGTAGAGCCGGATGATACGATGAATTTTTCAGCATATGAGGGAAAGGATATTAATCCAAAGGAACTGATTGATTTATCGGAGACACTGCCATTCTTTAAAGAAAAACGTATGATTCTGGTGGAAAACAGTGGCTTCTTTAAAAACAGCTGTGATGATTTGGCAGAATATATGAGCCAGGTGCCGGAATCCACCTGCTTTGTTTTTGTGGAAGAAGAAGTGGATAAGCGTTCCAAATTATTTAAAGCAGCATCCAGGGCTGGAAGTGCCGTAGAATTTGAGACCCCGAAGGAAGATATGCTGATTCGCTGGATACTGGGCAGAATCCAGCGGGAAGGGAAGAAAATTACCCAGTCCGTGATGCAGCTTTTCCTGTCAAAGACCGGTTCCGATATGGAAAATATTGATAAGGAATTAGAAAAGCTTATCTGTTATACATTGGATGAGACGGAAATTGCTGCGGCAGATGTAGAGGCAATCTGTACCGGACAGACGGAAAATAAAATCTTTGAAATGATTGATGCCATCTCTGCTAAGAATCAGAAGAAGGCTTTGGACTTATATTACGATTTACTGGCATTAAAGGAAGCACCCATGCGGATTTTGTTCCTGATTGCAAGACAGTTCCAGAATCTGCTTTTGATAAAAAGCATGTCAGCAAAAGGATATCCTGCTGTCAGTATTGCAAAGACTGCAGGGATGCCAAGCTTTGCAGTGCAGAAGAATCTTCGGCAGGCAGGAGCTTTTAAAATAAATCAGTTAAAGGAAGCAATTGAAGACTGCGGACAGGCAGAAGAGGATGTCAAGACGGGAAGAATGGCAGACCAGTTAGCCGTAGAACTTCTGATTGTAAAATACAGTGCATAAAAAAAGAACGTTTCGAATGACGGTACGAAACGTTCTTTTTTATAATCGTTTATAATCTATGCTCTTCCGGCAATTATGCCATTTTGTTCACAGCTTTGTTTAAACGTGAAATCTTTCTGGAAGAAGTGTTCTTGTGATAAACACCCTTAGTAGCAGCTTTGTTGATTTCAGATGTTGCAGCAACTAATGCAGCAGCAGCAGCCTCTTTATCGTTTGCAGCGATTGCAGCGTCTACTTTCTTAATAGATGTTTTAACTTTTGATCTAATAGCCTTGTTTCTATCAGCTTTGGTCTGATTTACAAGAATTCTTTTCTTAGCAGATTTAATGTTAGCCAACCTGTACACCTCCAATATGATTGTTTTATTGTTTTTGGTTGTTTCATTAAAGCCGGACACGGACGTTCTAATGTAAACATACTATGATAGTTTATCCCACATATTTACATCTGTCAATACATATTTGGAGAAAAAATGTAAAAAATAATAAAGAAAATTTATTTGGAAAAATTATTTACAGGAAGTGAAGCTATGTTTCAGGTAAGAACAGACCTCGCGTTAGAGACGAGAGAAAAATTTGATGAAGATCATATTGAAGTAAAGGGAGTACGGGTGGATGAGGAAAGAATTTCACCGGAAATCATGATTACAAGGGTATTTATTGACACAGAAAACGGAGCAAAGGCAATGAAAAAACCGAAGGGAACATATATTACCATTGAGGCTTCGGACATGATGGAAGAAGATGAGGATTATCACAGAGAAGTGTCCGGGCAGCTGGCAAAAGTGATTGAAACCATGCTGCCGGGGAAAAAAGAAGAACTCAAGATATTGGTAGTGGGTCTTGGCAACCGGGAAGTGACACCGGATGCATTAGGACCTTATGTAGTAGATAATATGATGATTACCAGGCACATTATCAAGGAATATGGACAATATGCCTTTGGAAATAAGGCGACGAGCCAGATAAGCGGAATTGTGCCGGGCGTAATGGCACAGACCGGCATGGAATCAGGAGAGATTGTCCGGGGAGTCATTGAAGAGACGAAACCGGATATTGTAATGGTGGTGGATGCACTGGCGGCCCGCAGCGTGAAGCGTCTGAACCGTACCATCCAGATTACGGATACCGGAATCAATCCCGGTTCCGGTGTGGGCAATCACAGGCACGCCATTAATAAAGAAAGCATGGGAATTCCGGTAATTGCCATAGGAATTCCTACCGTAGTAGATGCCGCAACGATAGTTTCGGATACCATGAGTGACTTAATCGGAGCCATGCGGGAGTCAGCGCAGCTAAAAAGCGTGGGAAATGGGCTGGCAGGTCTGGATGAAATTGAAAAGCATGAGCTGGCAAGAGAACTTTTATCTCCACATTTGAATGCAATGTTTGTAACCCCAAAAGATATTGATGAAGCGGTAAAAAGGCTGAGCTATACCATATCAGAGGGACTGAATCTGGCATTCTCCCGGTTCTAAAGGGACAGAAGCTGCATAGAATATAGTGTTTGCTATGGCAGAACAGGAGGTGCTGGCAGCATGAGAGTCTATGGGCAAAGATATCAGGGAAAAACGGAACTGGTCAGGAAACGAAAAAAATGGTACAGGCAGTCTGCTATTGCACTTTTTCTGTTGTATGCATTTTTTCTTATGGTGAAAGCGGGAACCGGAAGGGAAACACTGGCAAAACGTTTTTTTTCTTATATACAAAATGAGATATCCATGTCCATGACCAGACAGTATATTCCGACTGTTGCCTATATGGCAGAGGGCAGGCAGGAACAGACACTGAGTGATTTTTTGCTGGAAAAAGTGACAGACCAGATACCACTTATCGGATATGCAGATACCATAAGGACTTATGATACGACAATTGAGAGCAGCCTTTCAGAAGAAGAGATTGTTGCACTGGAAGGAAAGGATGAAGCGGAAGTAGAGGCTAAGCAGATGGCGGAGGCAGCCAGCAGAGAGAATCAGGACTGCATAGTGGCAGAAATGGAGCAGGAAAATGCGCAGGCAGGAGCAGATGCGGCAGCAGAAGCGGCAGAGCAGCCGGCAGCCCCGGATAATACAGCAGTCAGCTCTCAGCCGTTGGTGGAGATTCCAAGAGAAAAATTAAATGATTTTGATTATCTGATTCAGAATTTTTATCAGGTGGACAATACAACAACCATCAATAGCAGTCAGTTAAATGCAGAAGAATTGTTAAATATGGATTTAACCATAAAAACGCCGGCAGACCAGCCGCAGATTCTGATTTACCATACCCATTCCCAGGAAATGTTTGCAGATTCCGACCCAAATGATGTAATGACGGGCGTTATGGGAACAGGGGAATATCTTACCAGCCTGTTACAGGAAAAATATGGATTTCAGGTCATGCATCATATGGGACAGTATGATGTGGGAGACAGAGATCACGCCTATGCCAATGCGGAGGGACCCATTGAGCAGCTGTTAGCAGAGAATCCGAGCATAGAAGTGGTAATAGATTTACATCGTGATGCAGTGGATAAGCATATGGTGCGGGAGGTAAACGGGGTGCAGATGGCACCGATTATGTTCTTTAACGGACTGAGCCGGACAAAGGCGTTAGGAGATATTTCTTATCTCAATAATCCAAACCTTACCGGGAATCTTGCTTTTTCCCTGCAGATGCAGATTGCAGCGGCAGAGTATTATCCGAATCTTACCCGCCCGATTTATTTAAAAGGATACCGGTATAATATGCATTTTAAAGAGAAATATCTTTTGATCGAAATGGGTTCCTATACTAACACGCAGGAGGAGGCACGCAATGCCATGGTTCCACTGGCAGACCTTTTGAACAGAGTGCTGCATGGAGAAAATTAGAAAAACATTTCGTAATGAAAATGTAATAACTTTTTCGGAAAAACACATTGAAATCACTTGCATTTCTTATATAATAAAAGAGATGCGTAAAATAAAACGAAAGATATGGAGTTATCATGGAATTTTCAAGCTTAGAATTTTTATTTCGGTTTTTGCCGATTTTTCTTATTATATATTATCTGGTACCGGTAAAGTATAAAAATCCGGTACTTTTCTTTGGCAGTCTGGTATTCTATGCCATGGGAAACTGGAAGGATGCACTTCTTTTATTGTTTTCCATGAGTCTGAACTACATTCTGGTATTACTGATGGATCATATAAGTAGGAAGAGCAGCAGAAATACCATGCTTGTGATTTTGCTTTGCTATAATATCGGATTATTGTGTATATTTAAATATACAAGATTGTCGCTTCCGCTTGGAATCAGCTTTTATACTTTTACCATGCTTTCCTATGTGCTGGATGTCTATAAGAAGAAAACTGCAGCGTTGAGGGATTATCTGGAATATGGAACTTATATCCTTTTGTTCCCAAAGCTGATATCCGGACCGATTGCCCAGTTTGCCAATATGGCAGGGCAGTTAAAGAAACATCCAATCCGTCTGGAGAAAATCGAACATGGTCTGACTCTTTTTATCATAGGATTGGGATATAAAGTAATTATTGCAAATCATCTGGCAATTCTCTGGCGTGATATTCAGGGCATTGGCTTTGAGAGTATTTCCACACCGTTAGCGTGGATGGGAGCATTCGGTTATTCTGCACAGTTATTCTTTGATTTCCAGGGATATTCCCTGATGGCAATCGGAATCGGAGAGATGCTTGGATTTGATTTGCCGAAGAACTTTGACCATCCGTATCGTTCCAGGACAGTGTCTGAGTTTTACCGCCGGTGGCACATTACACTGGGAAGATGGTTCCGTGATTATTTATATATTCCCTTGGGAGGCAACCGGAAGGGAAATGCGTGGACATTTTTCAATCTGCTGATTGTCTGGGTTGTAACCGGAATGTGGCATGGTTCTACCATTAATTTTCCATTATGGGGCTTGATTTTATTTGTATTTATTGCGTTGGAACGATTTGTAATCAGAAATTTTTTAGAGAAACATGGATGGCTGGCACACCTTTACATCTGGTTTGTAATCCCTCTGACCTGGGTCGTGTTTGCAATTACGAAGTTATCTGATTTGAAAGTATATTTTGCAAGACTGTTCCCGTTCTTTGGAACCGGAATCGCAGTCAATGCAGGCGATTATCTGAAATACGGCAGAACCTATGGAGTGTTTTTCCTATTGGCATTTGTGGTATCACTTCCTTTTATGGATAAGATATTAAAAAAATGCTGGAAGAAGTGGTGGATGAAAGCAATTTTGTTTGTTGTATTATGGATTTGTATTTATCAGATTGCAAATGGACTGAACAATCCGTTTATGTATTTTAGTTTTTAATGGGAGGCTGCCATGAAGAAATGGAAGAAATGTCCGCTTCTTATTGTTACGGCAATCAGTATGCTGCTGGTAAGCGGTGTCGCCTTAGCCGGAACAAAGGGCGCATATAAAGAATATAATAAGGACTGGCCGAAGGTTCCGGCGGTGGCTGGCATGATGCAGGCATCCAAAGAGGGCATTCTGCCATGGGATAAGGCAGAACCGGAGGAGGATTTGGAAAGCGTATATGCTGACAAAGAGGAGCTGGCAACGGAAGAAGCAACAGAAGCAGTTGCAGATACGGAGGCAGAAGAGGATAAGACTTATACTTTTACCGATGTAACTCAGGATTATTTTGATGATGCGGTATTTATCGGAGATTCCAGAACCGTTGGATTAAGGGATTATGGCGGCTGGGATAATGCAACTTATTATGCCAGTATCGGACTTACGGTCTATGATATGTTTGATACGCCGATTGTCGAGGAAAACGGCGCGAAGATTACCGTTGAAGAAGCATTAAGCGAGCATCAGTTTGGTAAAGTCTATCTGATGATTGGAATCAACGAAATGGGAACCGGTACAGTAGACAGCTTTATGAAAAAATATGAAGAAGCTGTCAATCATATCCGGGAATTACAGCCGGATGCACTGATTTTCTTACAGGGCATTATGTATGTAAAACAGGAAAAGTCAGAGACCGACCCGATTTTTAACAATCCGGCAATCAAAGAACGGAATGACAGAATTGCAATGCTTGCAAATAATCACGATATATTTTATATTGATGTAAATGAAGTAGTGACTGACGAAACAGGAAATCTGAATCCGGAATATACTTATGATGAGATTCACCTGCTGGGAAAATATTATTCCCTGTGGACGGATTTCCTTTTGAAACATGGAATAAAGAAGGAGTAAATATATGTCAATCGACCAGAGTAAGATTCGTAATTTTTGTATCATTGCCCATATTGACCACGGTAAATCAACCCTTGCAGACCGTATTATCGAAATGACAGGGCTTCTGACCAGCCGCGAAATGCAGGCGCAGGTTTTAGATAATATGGATTTGGAGCGGGAACGTGGAATTACCATTAAGTCCCAGGCAGTCCGTATTATATATCATGCCAAAGATGGAGAAGAATATATTTTCAATCTGATTGATACACCTGGACATGTGGACTTTACCTATGAAGTATCAAGAAGTCTTGCTGCCTGTGACGGTGCAGTGCTGGTAGTAGATGCGGCACAGGGGATTGAGGCACAGACCCTTGCCAATGTATATCTGGCATTAGACCATGATCTGGAAGTGATTCCAGTCATTAATAAAATTGATCTGCCGAGTGCAAGGCCGGAAGAAGTAGTAGAAGAAATTGAAGATGTGATTGGAATTGAGGCACAGGATGCACCACGGATTTCTGCCAAAACAGGGTTGAATGTGGAAGAAGTATTAGAGCAGATTGTGCATAAATTACCGGCACCAAAAGGGGACGCCAAAGCGCCTCTTCAGGCGTTGATTTTTGATTCTGTGTATGATGCTTATAAAGGTGTTATTGTATTCTGCAGAATCCGGGAAGGTTCCGTAAAACCGGGGACAACCATCCGCATGATGGCAACCGGAGCAGAAGCAGATGTAGTAGAAGTAGGATATTTCGGAGCCGGACAGTTCATTCCATGTGATGAGTTAGAAGCCGGAATGGTAGGTTATATTACTGCCAGCCTTAAGAATGTGAAAGAAACCCGTGTGGGTGATACCATAACAGAAGCAAAGCGTCCTTGTGATGCACCATTGCCGGGATATAAGAAAGTTAATCCGATGGTATACTGTGGATTATATCCAACAGATGGAGCCAAATATCCGGATCTTCGTGACGCTTTGGAAAAATTACAGTTAAATGATGCAGCCTTACAGTTTGAACCGGAGACTTCCATTGCATTGGGCTTTGGTTTCCGCTGTGGTTTCTTGGGACTGCTTCATTTGGAGGTAATTCAGGAGCGGTTAGAGAGAGAATTTAATCTTGATTTAGTAACGACAGCACCAGGCGTTGTATACCGGGTACATAAGACTGATGGTACCATGATAGAATTGACAAACCCATCCAATCTTCCGGATCCATCCGAAATCGAATATATGGAAGAGCCGATGGTTGCAGCAGAAATTATGGTGACATCCGAATATGTAGGTGCCATTATGGATTTGTGCCAGGAACGCCGTGGTATCTATAAGAGTATGGAATATATTGAGCAGACCCGTGCAGTTATTAAATATGACCTTCCGTTAAATGAAATTATTTATGATTTCTTTGACGCATTGAAATCCCGTTCTAAAGGATATGCGTCCTTTGATTATGAGATGAAGGGTTATGAGCAGTCAGAGCTTGTGAAGCTGGATATTCTTATTAATAAAGAAGAAGTGGATGCTCTTTCCTTTATTGTATTTAAGGATACCGCCTATGAGCGTGGAAGAAAGATGTGTGAGAAGTTAAAGGAAGAGATTCCGAGACATTTATTTGAAATCCCGATTCAGGCAGCCGTTGGAAGCAAGGTAATTGCCCGTGAGACAGTAAAAGCAATGCGAAAAGATGTGCTGGCAAAATGTTACGGCGGTGACATCAGCCGTAAGCGTAAACTGTTAGAGAAACAGAAGGAAGGTAAGAAACGTATGCGTCAGGTGGGAAATGTAGAGATTCCACAGGAAGCATTTATGAGTGTACTGAAGTTAGATGAGAAATAGATGACAGGAGAACATAGATGGAACTTTATGTGCATATTCCTTTTTGTGTAAGAAAATGTGAATATTGTGATTTCTTATCAGCACCTGCGGACGAGCGGTTACAAAACCGCTACGTGGGTGCTCTTTTGCATGAAATCAGATATTACGGACAGACAATGGGACGTCCGGCTCTTTCTACTATATATATAGGGGGCGGAACACCGTCTCTTTTAGCACCGGAATATATCGCACTTCTTTTAAAACAGATTCAGGTAAGCTTTGAGGTGGAAGCAGATGCAGAGATTACCATAGAATGTAATCCCGGAACTTTAAATGAGGAAAAACTTCTTACCTATAAAGAAGCAGGCATTAACCGTCTCAGCATAGGGTTACAGTCTGCCTTTGATGATGAATTAAAGATATTAGGAAGAATCCATACTTACCGGCAGTTCTTGGAGAATTATGAATGTGCCAGAAGATGTGGATTTGAAAATATCAACGTTGATTTGATGAGTGCCCTGCCTTATCAGAGTACGGAGAAATTTGTCACCAGCTTAAAGCGTGTCATAGCATTAAAACCGGAGCATATTTCAGCCTATTCCCTGATTATCGAAAAGGGAACACCATTTTATGAGAAATATAAATTCGAGGCAGTGCTCCGGGAAGCCGGAAAGCCGACAGAACATCTGCCATCTGAAGAGACGGAGTATGAAATTTATAAAAAGACTCAGGAGATTCTTGCAGAGGCAGGTTATGAGCATTATGAAGTATCCAATTATGCAAAGCCGGGGAAAGAGGCAAGGCATAATATCGGATACTGGAAGCGGGTACCGTATCTTGGGGTAGGACTTGGGGCGGCTTCCCTGATTGGAGAAGTACGCTACAGTAATATAAGAGAGATTGAAGCGTATATCAAAGCATGTGGTAATATTTCGGCGAAGGAAATAGATGGAGTACCGGCATTGAATCTCCATGAGAGTGCAGATGCAATCAGCCGCCATGCCCAGATGGAAGAATTCATGTTTTTAGGCCTGCGTATGTTAAAGGGAGTTACAAGAACAGAATTCAAAGAGACTTTTGGCGTGGAAATAGAAGCAGTATATGGCGAAGTCTTAAACCAGCTTCAGGAAGAGGACTTAATCGAGAAAAAAGCCGGTGTAATAAAGCTCAGCGACCATGGCATGGACATCAGCAACTATGTACTCGCCCAGTTTTTACTGGATTAAGTAGTGCGGTGTTGAACCGCATTGAATCAGAACAAATCTAAAGAAAATATAAAATTATAAAATGCTGTTGACAAAAAAAACGAATGGTGCTATCTTAAGTACATAGAAATTAGCACTCTTTCAAGTTGAGTGCTAACAACTAAGAAAAAGCAGTACAAAAAGCTTTTTCAAATACCTATAAAAGTTTCATTTTCAGGAGAACGTGAATGAACGAGAACGAATTAGATGAAAGAAAAACAAAAATCTTAAATGCAATCATTCGCAACTATCTGGAAACAGGTGAGCCGGTTGGTTCAAGAACCATTTCCAAGTATACGGATTTGAACTTAAGTTCCGCAACAATCCGGAATGAGATGTCGGACTTGGAAGAGATGGGATATATTTTGCAGCCACATACATCGGCAGGAAGAATTCCATCCGATAAGGGATATCGCTTCTATGTAGATAATCTGATTGCAGAGAAGGACAAAGAAGTATCCGATATGAAAGAGTTCGTAATTGAACATACGGAGAAGATGGAACAGGTATTGCAGCAGGTGGCAAAGCTGTTGGCGAACAACACGAATTACACCACCATGATAACAGCACCGCAGTATCACCACAACAGCCTGAAGTTCATCCAGTTATCCAATGTGGATGATGAACATATTCTGGCAGTTGTCGTATTGGAAGGCAATCTTGTGAAAAATAAGATGATTCCGATAGAAGAGCCGATAGATAATGAGCATATGTTAAAACTTAACATGCTTTTGAATACACATTTAAATGGATTGTCATTAGATCAGATTAATCTGGGCACCATAGCAGTGTTGAAAGAGAAAGCCGGTATCCATTCCAAAGTCATCAGTGATGTATTGGATGCAGTAGCAGAAGCAATCAGCGAAGACGAGGATTTGGAGATATATACCAGCGGTGCAACGAATATCTTAAAATATCCGGAGTTATCGGATTCGCAGAAAGCAGGAGAGCTTTTAGATGCGTTAGAAGAGAAGAAACAGTTAGTAAGTCTGGTGACGGATAACCTCAGCAATGAGGAGAACGGCATACAGGTTTATATAGGAGATGAATCTCCAATTCAGACCATGAAGGACTGCAGTGTGGTAACAGCTACCTATGAACTTGGTAAAGGCGTGAAGGGAACGATAGGAATTATCGGACCGAAGCGTATGGATTATGAGAACGTCATGGATAATCTGAAAAATTTGAAATCACAACTAGAAGGCATATTTGATAAGCCGAAGAAAGAATAGCATAGAAAGGTGGTAAGGAAGTGGCAGAAGAAAAGAAAGAAGAAGTGCTTGAGGAAGTATTAGAAGACTTAGAAGCAGAGGATGCAAAAAAGCAGGAAGAAGCACAGAATACCGCCTCAGAAGAAAAAGAAGTTGAGGCAGAAGAAAAAACGGAAGATACCGAATCTGAACCGGAAGAAATAGAGAAAGAAGATGAGGAGAAAAAGAAAGGTATCTTTAAAAAGAAAGACAAGAAAGATAAGAAGGACGAACAGATTGAAGATTTAACCGACCGGCTGAAACGTCAGATGGCAGAATTTGAAAACTTCCGTAAGAGAACGGAAAAGGAAAAGAGCCAGATGTATGACATGGGAGCCAGCGCAATCTTAGAGAAAATCCTTCCAGTTATCGACAATTTTGAAAGAGGGCTTGCAGCTGTACCGGAAGAAGACAAAAACAATGGCTTCGTAGAAGGTATGGATAAGATTTATAAGCAGATGATGACAGTGCTGACAGAGGTTGGTGTAACACCGATTGAAGCAGCCGGTCAGGAGTTTGACCCGAATCTCCATAATGCAGTAATGCATGTGGAAGATGAAGAACTCGGTGAGAATGTAGTAGCCGAGGAGTTACAGAAAGGTTACAAGTACAAAGAAAATGTAATCAGACATAGCATGGTAAAAGTAGCGAATTAAGCATAGGAGGATAAGAACATGAGTAAAATTATTGGTATTGACTTAGGAACAACAAACAGTTGTGTGGCAGTTATGGAAGGTGGAAAACCTACCGTTATAGCAAACCAGGAAGGTGCAAGAACAACACCATCTATCGTAGCATTTACAAAAACAGGTGAGCGTCTGATTGGTGAACCTGCAAAACGTCAGGCAGTAACCAACGCAGAGAAAACAATCTCTTCCATTAAGAGACATATGGGAACCGATTACAAAGTAAGCATTGATGACAAACAGTATTCTCCACAGCAGATTTCTGCAATGATTTTACAGAAATTAAAAGCTGATGCAGAAGGATATTTAGGAGAGAAAGTATCAGAAGCAGTTATTACTGTACCGGCATATTTCAATGATGCACAGCGTCAGGCAACCAAGGATGCAGGTAAGATTGCAGGACTTGATGTAAAACGTATCATCAACGAGCCGACAGCAGCAGCACTTGCTTATGGACTGGACAACGAAAAAGAACAGAAAATTATGGTATACGACTTAGGTGGTGGTACATTTGATGTATCTATCATTGAAATTGGTGACGGAGTCATCGAAGTATTATCTACAAACGGTGATACCAGATTAGGTGGAGATGACTTCGATAACAAGATTACACAGTGGATGATTGACGAATTCAAGAAAGCAGAAGGCGTTGATTTATCTACTGATAAGATGGCTCTTCAGAGATTAAAAGAAGCTGCAGAGAAAGCTAAGAAAGAGTTATCTTCTGCAACAACAACCAATATCAACCTGCCATTCATTACTGCAACAGCAGAAGGACCAAAGCATTTTGATATGAACTTAACAAGAGCAAAATTTGATGAGTTGACACATGACTTAGTAGAAAGAACAGCAATCCCGGTACAGAATGCTATGAAGGATGCAGGCGTAACCAATGCAGACTTAGGTCAGGTATTATTGGTTGGTGGTTCTACACGTATCCCGGCTGTTCAGGATAAAGTAAGACAGTTAACAGGCAAAGAGCCAAGTAAATCCTTAAACCCGGATGAGTGTGTAGCACTTGGTGCCTGCATCCAGGGTGGTAAATTAGCAGGAGATGCCGGCGCAGGTGATATCCTTCTTCTGGATGTTACTCCATTGTCACTGTCTATCGAGACCATGGGTGGAGTTGCAACAAGACTGATTGAGAGAAATACAACAATTCCTACAAGAAAGAGTCAGATTTTCTCAACAGCAGCAGATAACCAGACAGCAGTAGATATCAACGTAGTGCAGGGTGAGCGTCAGTTCGCAAGAGATAACAAATCCCTTGGACAGTTCCGTCTGGATGGTATCCCACCAGCACGTCGTGGAGTTCCTCAGATTGAAGTTACTTTCGATATCGATGCAAACGGTATTGTAAACGTATCTGCAAAAGACTTAGGAACCGGAAAAGAACAGCATATTACAATTACTGCCGGATCTAACATGTCTGATGCAGATATCGATAAAGCAGTAAAAGAAGCAGCTGAATTTGAAGCACAGGACAAGAAGAGAAAAGAAGCAATTGACACCAGAAATGATGCAGATTCCTTCGTATTCCAGACACAGCAGGCATTAGACCAGGTTGGAAATAACCTTGATGCGGCAGATAAATCTGCAGTAGAGGCTGACTTAAATGCACTGAAAGCTTTAGTAGATGCAAATCCACAGGCTGAAAACATGACAGAGGATCAGGTTGCTGAGATGAAAGCAGCAAAAGAGAAACTGATGGAAAGTGCACAGAAAGTATTTGCTAAGATGTATGAGAATGCTCAGGCAGCTCAGGGAGCCGCTGGTGCAGGCCCTGATATGGGAGCAGGTGCAGCCGGTGGAGCAACTGCAGGTTCCGCAGATGATGATGTGGTAGATGCTGATTACAAAGAAGTATAATTCTACAGATAAAAAGCAGTAGAAAGGGTTGGCAGTTTTACTGTCAACCCTTACAAACGGTAAAGAGGGAATAGATTATGGCAGAACAGAAAAGAGACTATTACGAGGTCTTAGGCGTTGATAAAAACGCAGATGACGCAGCAATAAAAAAAGCATATCGTGTCCTTGCCAAGAAATATCATCCGGATATGAACCCGGGGGATAAAGAAGCAGAAAAGAAATTCAAGGAAGCATCTGAAGCATATGCAGTACTGAGCGACCCGGAGAAGAGAAAACAGTATGACCAGTTTGGCCATGCAGCCTTTGATGGAGGTGCCGGCGGAGCAGGCGGATTTGATTTCTCAGGTATGGATATGGGAGACATTTTTGGAAGCTTTGGAGACATTTTCGGAGATTTCTTTGGCGGCGGAAGACGCAGCAGCAGCAACGGACCGATGAAGGGAGCCAATGTACGTGCCAGTGTCAGAATTACATTTGAAGAGGCAGCATTTGGCTGTGAGAAAGAAATTGATTTAGTATTAAAGGATGAATGTAAGACCTGTCATGGTACAGGAGCGAAGCCGGGAACCAGTCCGGAGACCTGTAGCAAATGTCAGGGAAAAGGAAAAGTGGTATATACCCAGCAGTCCTTATTTGGTATGGTACAGAATGTACAGACCTGTCCGGAATGTAACGGAAGCGGTAAAATTGTTCGTGACAAATGTCCGGACTGTCGTGGAACCGGCTACATTGCCAGCAGGAAGAAGATTAAGGTCAGCATTCCTGCCGGAATTGATAACGGTCAGAGTGTAAGAATCCGTGAAAAAGGTGAGCCGGGGGTAAATGGCGGACCAAGAGGAGATCTTCTGGTAGAAGTAGTAGTATCCCGCCATCCAATCCTTCAGAGACAGGGCATGGATGTATATTCAACAGCACCAATCAGTTTTGCACAGGCAGCATTGGGCGGAGAAGTAAGAATTACAACCATCGACGGCGATGTGGTCTACGAAGTAAAACCTGGTACACAGACCGACACCAGAATCCGTCTGAAAGGAAAAGGAATCCCATCCCTGCGTAACAAGGCAGTCCGTGGTGACCAGTATGTTACACTTGTGGTTCAGGTCCCGACCGGATTAAATGAAGCTGCAAAAGAGGCACTGCGCCAGTTTGATGCAGAGACCGGTAATTCATTAAAGACACAGAATGGTGCGGCAGGCACGAAAAAGAAAAAGGGATTTATGGGAAAAATTAAAGAGTCCTTCGATGATTTATAAAAATGATAAAGCTGTTTCCTGAAAAATGGAGGCAGCTTTTTTTACGCGAGTAGCGAGAAAAATCGCATGCTTGCAGATTTGGCGAGCACCGCGATAACTCGAGAAACTCGCAAAGCGTGTTTCTCGTAGTTGAGTATTGTGATAATTCGGGAAAACTGCAAAAGTGAGTTTCTCGTTGTTGCATTTTGTGACAACATATTGTATACTGTTTCTGATTCATAAGTTTTTTGTAACCATATGTTGATTTAGGCAACCGTTTATGAGACAAGGAGAGAGATTTATGAAGCAGCATAACAGCGCTGTGATTAAGAAGGATGCAGCACAGTTTGATAAATGGTGTTTTCAGCAGACTGTGGAACTGGAACATACAAGGAGAGAACTGGAAAATTCCAAACGCGAGATGGAACACCATCAGAGGGAGTTAGAACGTCAGAAGCGGAAATTCGAGATGGAGAAGAATCTTGAACAGGAGCGGATGAAGCGGGAACAGCATCTTTTTGACATGAAGTGGAAAATATTAGAAAGTGAACTTCAGAAACTTGCTGCCGAAAAGCAGAAAATGGAGCGTCAGAGAGACTTTTACAGCAGAGTACATGAATTTGAACAGGAGAATAGAAACCAATCATCCAATGTGGTGAAGGGAGAAATGTTCTTTATGGGCGTGGGCAATGAAAAATCATTGCGGAAGCGTTATAAGGATTTGATTAAAATATATCATCCGGATAATCTCAATGGAGACACCGGTACCATTCAGGAAATTAACCGGGAATATCAGGTGCTGATGCAGAAACTGGAAGTAAAATATCAGTAATAAGATTGCAATAATAGCACAGCAATGACATAGCAATAAACAGGAAAATCAGCGGGCAGAAGAAATATGTTCCGCTGTTTTTGTGTTACCAGACATGCATAGGCGTCGCTATGTATCTAAAGAAGCTGTCTGCTGGTTGCCGTTGATTCCCTTACAGTTGCGAAAAATAAAAAGCTATGTTAAGATTAAAATGTTTGCTTTTTATAATAGAAGGTTAAGATAAGAACAGGAGCAGAAACTATGAAATGGGATAAATATACAATAGATACAACAACAGAAGCTGAGGATTTTATCAGCATGATGTTATCAGAAAATGGCATTGAAGGAATTGAAATCGAAGATAATGTACCATTGACGAAAGAAGAAACAGGAGAAATGTTTATTGATTTTCCGCCGGAGCTTCCACCAGACGAAGGAAAAAGCAAAGTCAGCTTTTATTTAGAGGCAGGCGAAGACCATACCGAGACTTTAAAGGCAGTCCGCATTGGTTTAGAGCAGTTAAGAAGCATGGTAGAAATCGGAAGCGGAGATATTACCTCCAGCCAGACCGAGGATATTGACTGGATTAATAACTGGAAACAGTTTTTTCAGTCTTTTTATATCGATGATATTTTAATCAAACCAACCTGGGAACCATTAAAGGAAGAGGATAAAAATAAATTCTTAATCGAGATTGACCCGGGTATTTCCTTTGGAACCGGAAAGCATGAGACAACACAGCTTTGTATCCGCCAGATTCGTAAATATTTAAAAGAGGGCGAGCGTGTTCTGGATGTAGGATGCGGCAGCGGAATCTTATCCATTGCAGCATTAAAGCTTGGTGCAGGCAGCGTAGTGGGTACGGATGTGGATGGAGATTGTATCACATCAACTCATGAAAATATGACAGTCAATCATCTGGCAGAAAATTCAGGTGAATTTTATGTTGGAAACCTGATTGACGATAAAGCATTTCAGGAAAAGATTGGCACAGGTTATGATCTGGTCGTAGCGAATATTTTAGCGGATATTATTATTCCGATGGCACCGGCACTTTATCAGTGTGCGAAAGAGCAGGGAGTGCTTATTACTTCCGGAATTATTGATTTTAAAGAAAACGAAGTAAAAGAAGCTTTAGAGCAGGCAGGCTTTGAAATCTTAGAAGTCAACCATCAGGGCGAATGGGTCAATGTAACTGCACGGAAAAATCAGAGGTAAAATAGATGCATCAGTTTTTTGTTGAAAAAAGCCAGGTGGGCAAAGAATATGTTACCATAACCGGAAGCGATGTAAATCATATCCGGAATGTACTGCGTATGAAAATCGGAGAGACGATTCGCATCAGTGACCGGGAAGGTGGCAATTATTTTTGTAAGATTGCAGAAACCGGAGAAAATTTCGTGCAGGCAGACATAGTATCTGTGGACGAAGAAGGAACCGAGCTTCCGTCTAAAATCTATTTATTTCAGGCACTGCCGAAGGGAGATCGGATGGAAACGGTGATTGAAAAGGCAGTAGAACTTGGTGTCTATGAAATCATTCCGGTAGACATGAAATACTGTGTGGTAAAGCTGGAAGGAAAAAAGGCAGCACAACGGGTACAAAAATGGCAGGCGCAGGCAGAGACTGCAGCAAAACAGTCAAAGCGCAGTATCATTCCAAAGATTCATGAAGTAGTATCTTTCAAGGAAGCCTTAAAGCTGGCAGAAAACTGTGATATCCGCTTAGTGCCTTATGAAAATGAAAATGGCATGGAAGGAACCAGGACAGTATTAGAGCAAATCGAACCGGGGAAGAGTATCAGCATTATGATAGGACCGGAAGGCGGATTTGCAGAGGAAGAGATTGCAAAAGCAAGAGAGACCATGCAGTCCATTTCCTTAGGAAGAAGAATACTTCGGACAGATACAGCAGGTATCTGCATGATGTCCATGCTGATGCTGCAATTAGAGAGCCGTATATAACGAAAAAACAGTAAGAAAGTGTAGAAAAGTATGGAAGCATATCTGGATAATTCTGCGACCACCCGCTGCAGTGACCGGGCGTGTCAGTTAATGGTAGACCTTCTGACGAAGGATTATGGCAATCCATCTTCCCTTCATATGAAAGGAATTGAGGCAGAACGATTTGTTGAGACTGCAAAGAAGAAAATAGCAAAAACATTAAGAGTATCAGAAAAAGAAATCATCTTTACATCCGGTGGAACGGAGTCAAATAACCTTGCGATTATCGGTGCTGCAATGGCAAACCGCAGAGCGGGAAATCATATTATAACCACATCCATTGAACATGCATCCGTAGAGAATCCAATGGAATTCTTAAAGGAGCAGGGCTTTGACATTACTTATCTTTCTGTGGATGAGAATGGAATTATTTCACTGGAAGAATTAGAAGAAGCAGTAACGGAACAGACTATTCTTGTTTCCATGATGCAGGTAAATAATGAAATCGGAGCCATCGAGCCGGTTGCAGAAGCTGCAGAGCTTATTAAGAAAAAGAATCCGGCTACACTGATTCATGTAGATGCAATCCAGTCTTATGGAAAAATGTATATCTATCCAAAGAAGCTTGGCATAGACATGCTTTCCGTCAGCGGACATAAGATTCATGGGCCAAAGGGAAGCGGATTCCTCTGGGTGAAGGAAAAGACGAAATTAAAGCCGCTGATATTAGGCGGTGGACAGCAGAAGGGAATGCGTTCCGGAACGGAAAATGTACCGGCAATTGCAGGTCTTGGAGAAGCAGCAGAAGAAATCTATGAGAATCTCGATGAAAAGAGAGCGCATCTTTACGGATTAAAGCAGCGTTTTATCAACGGAATCGAAAGGCTGGAAGGAACCCATGTAAATGGAAAGATCGGAGAGGATTCTGCACCACATATCGTCAGCGTCAGCTTTGAAGGAATCCGAAGTGAAGTATTATTACATTCACTGGAAGACAGGGGGATTTATGTATCTTCCGGTTCTGCCTGTTCTTCGAACAATCATGCAGGTAAGCAGAAGGGCAGTAAGACACTTAGAAACATTCATTTAAAGGAAAATCTTCTGGATTCCACACTGCGTTTTTCCTTCAGTGTGCATACAACGGAAGAAGAGATTGATTACACATTAGAAGTACTGGGAGAACTGCTTCCGGTACTGAAGAAATATACAAGACATTAAAAGAGAAAGGAAATCATATGTATAAATCATTTCTGGTAAAATATGGAGAAATCGGAGTAAAGGGAAAGAACCGCTACATTTTTGAAAATATGTTAATGGAGCAGATCCGCCATGCGTTAAAGACAGCAGAGGGCGAGTTTGAAGTAACCAAAGAGCAGGGAAGAATCTATGTCAATGTAGTATCTGATGACTATGATTATGACGAGACCGTAGAAGCATTAAGCCGTGTATTTGGTATTGTAGGATTCTGTCCATTACTTCAGGTAGAGGATGAAGGCTTCGATAAATTAGCGGAGACAGTGGTAGATTATCTGGGTAAAGAATATCCGGAAAAGAACTTTACCTTTAAAGTAAATGCAAGGAGAGCAAGAAAGAATTATCCTCTTGATTCCATGGAAATCAATGCTGAACTGGGTGGAAAAATCTTAGATGCGTTCCCGGAGAGCAAGGTAGATGTGCATAACCCGGAGGTTATGGTCTGCATTGAAATCAGAAGCCTTATCAATATTTATTCCAAGGAAATTCCGGGACCGGGTGGAATGCCGGTAGGTTCTAACGGAAAAGCCATGTTATTATTATCCGGCGGAATCGACAGTCCGGTAGCAGGTTATATGATTGCAAAACGTGGAGTAGCGTTGGACGCAACTTATTTTCATGCACCGCCATATACTTCAGAACGTGCAAAACAGAAGGTAGTGGATCTGGCAAAACTGGTAGCAAGATACAGCGGACCTATCAATCTTCATGTAGTGAATTTTACCGATATCCAGCTTTATATTTATGAGAAATGTCCACATGAGGAGCTTACCATTATCATGCGCCGCTATATGATGAAACTGGCAGAGCATTTTGCTAAAGAAAACCGCTGTTTAGGACTGATTACCGGAGAGAGTATCGGACAGGTTGCAAGCCAGACTATGCAGTCATTAGCGGCAACCAATGAAGTATGTACCATGCCGGTATACCGCCCATTGATTGGATTTGACAAGCAGGAAATCGTAGAAGTGTCAGAAAAAATTGATACCTATGAGACATCTATCCAGCCGTTTGAAGACTGCTGTACCATTTTTGTGGCAAAGCATCCGGTTACCAAACCGAACATTGAATACATCAAGAAATCTGAAACAAAGTTAGAAGAGAAGATTGATGACCTGATGCAGACTGCAATTGATACGGTAGAAGTGATTCACGTAGAAGCAGAGTAGTGTGAATAGAAATAGAATGCTGTTTAGAAGCAGAATATTACGTAGAAACAGATAATATATAAAAGCAGAGCAATATATAGAAACGGAATTAAATAAGGGACTCGCACAGCGTAGCGGGTTCCTGCACAAATAAAAAAAGGGATTGCTTTCGCAATCCCCCCAATTCATTTACATCAATTCAATTATACAAGATAAGGTTTTAATGCTTCCATAATCTCATCCAGATTAGACTCTGCATGAATTGCTAAGTCGATTGGTTTGGATAAATCTAAGCTGAAGATACCCATGATAGATTTAGCATCGATAACGTATCTTCCAGAGATTAAGTCGAAATCAAATTCGAACTGTGTGATTGCGTTTACGAAGGATTTCACCTTATCGATTGAGTTTAATGAAATTTGAACTGTTTTCATAGTAAGACCTCCTTGGTTGCTATAAATACTTTTTCTTAATAGTAACTTCTTTGGAGGTAAAAGTCAACTAGAAGTGAGGAAAAAATCGAATGAAAAAAGCAGCATTGCACAATTTGGGATGCAAGGTGAACGCATATGAGACGGAGGCTATGCAGCAGTTATTAGAACAGGCAGGTTATGAGATTGTTCCTTTTACGGAACAGGCGGATGTCTATGTGATTAACACCTGTTCGGTAACCAACATGGCAGACCGGAAATCCCGCCAGATGCTTCATAAAGCAAAAAAAGAAAATCCGGACAGTATCGTTGTCGCTGCCGGCTGTTATGTCCAGACTTCATCGGAAGAAGCAGCAAGGGATTTATCCGTGGATATCATTATCGGAAATGACAAGAAACATGAACTGGTGGAGCTTATTGAAAACTGTATGAACCAGAAGAAAAATGCAAACGAAGAAACCGAAGGAGTGGATGACTGGAAGGAAAATATCTGCGATATTAATGAAAAAGGCAGAGCATATGAAGCACTGTCTATCAGCCGGACGGAAGAACATACCAGAGCTTTCTTAAAGGTGCAGGATGGCTGCAACCAGTTCTGCACATATTGTATTATTCCATATGCGAGAGGTAGAATCAGAAGCCGTAAGGCAGAAGAGGTCGTGCGTGAAGTGGAGACACTTGCAGCAAATGGCTGTAAGGAAGTGGTACTGACCGGAATCCATTTAAGTTCCTATGGATTAGACCATGGAGATAATCTTTTACATCTGATTCAGGAAGTGCATAAAGTAGAAGGTATCCGCCGGATTCGTCTGGGTTCCTTGGAGCCTGGAATCATCGATGAGAATTTTGTGAGAAAGCTGGCAAAATTAGAAAAAATCTGTCCGCATTTTCACCTGTCCCTGCAGAGCGGATGCGATGCAACCTTAAAGCGGATGAACCGGAAATATGATACAGCCACTTATGAAGCAGGCTGTAAGCTGATTCGGAAATATTTTACCCATCCGGCAATTACCACAGATGTTATCGTAGGATTCCCGGGAGAAACAGCGGAAGAATTTGAGGCAACAAAGGAATTCTTAGAGCGGATTCATTTTTATGAGATGCATATTTTCAAGTATTCCAAGCGCAAAGGTACGAAGGCAGCAGTGATGCCGGATCAGGTGCCAGAACAGGTGAAGACAGAACGCAGTAAGGTGCTTTTGGCACTGGCACAGGAAATGTCAGAAGAATTCCGGGAGTATTATGTTGGCAGACCGGAAGAAATATTATTAGAAGAAACCGATGAAATCGCAGGAAATGTATATTTTACCGGATATACCAAAGAATATGTAAAGATAGCAGTGCCGGAGGCAGAAGGGGAAGAAAATATTTTGGTGAAAGGCATCGTGACCGGACGGATTTCAGCAGATGTATACCGGATGGAAAATATTGAAAAAGCAGAGTAGAATTATCGGGAAAAGATAAGTGTATGAGAAGTGTATTTTGAATAATGGTTGAATTTTGCAGTACTTTATATTAGAATAGATTTAGCGATGCTTTTTCATTAGGAAGAACAAAAGAGCAAAATAAGGGCGTGAAAAAATGCAGAACATGAATAACACACAATATTTTAGAGTTGAAAAAGAACCGGAAATCAGGGTACATGATGTACTTAAGATTGTATACGAGGCATTATCCGAGAAAGGATACAATCCGGTCAATCAGATTGTTGGATATATTATGTCTGGTGATCCGACTTATATTACCAGTCACAATAATGCAAGAAGTCTGATTATGAAAGTAGAACGTGACGAACTTGTAGAAGAGATATTAAAGGAATATATCCATACAAATTCATGGAAGTAGGAGGCAGTTGATGCGGATAATCGGTCTTGACTTCGGTTCTAAAACCGTTGGAGTTGCCGTTAGCGATGAACTGCTTATTACTGCACAGGGAATTGAGATTGTGCGCAGAAAATCAGAAAATAAGCTGCGTCAGACATTGGCACGTATTGAAGAATTAATCAAAGAATATAACGTGGAGAAAATTGTTCTCGGCTTTCCGAAAAATATGAATAATAGTGAAGGCGAGCGTTGTGAAAAAACCTTAGAATTTAAAGAAATGTTAGAAAGGCGTACCGGACTTACAGTAGAGCTGTGGGACGAACGCCTTACTACTGTTGCGGCGGATAATCTTATGATGGAAGCCGGAATCCGAAGAGAGAATCGCAAAGAATATGTGGATCAGATAGCGGCATCCTTTATTTTACAGGGATACCTTGACTATCTGCAGAATGAAAAGAATTAGGAGTAAATATGGAAAAAGTAAATTTTACAGACCCGGATACCAATGAGTCAGCAGAATTTTATGTATTAGAGCAGACAACCATACGGGGAATCAATTACCTTCTTGTCACAGTAGACGAAGAGGGTGATTCGGATGCATTTATTTTAAAAGAAACACAGAATGAAGATGATCACAATACCATCTATGAAATGGTGGAAGATGATAAAGAGTTAGAAGCACTTGCAAAAATTTTCGCAGAATTAATGGAAGATGTAGACATTGAATTCTAGGAGAACTTATGTAATTGCGGACAAATGCAATGAGCGCGAAAAGAAAGAATTTATGGAGGTAATATTTTGAAAAAAGAAGCAAACTCAAAATTGAAAATCATTCCATTAGGCGGATTAGAGCAGATTGGAATGAACATAACTGCCTTTGAATACGAAGACAGTATTATTGTTGTGGACTGCGGTTTGTCATTCCCGGAGGATGATATGTTTGGTGTAGACCTTGTTATCCCGGATGTGACTTATTTAAAAGATAATATTGACAAAGTAAAGGGATTTTTTATTACCCATGGTCACGAAGACCATATCGGAGCAATCCCTTATATTTTAAAAGAAGTCAATGTGCCGATTTATGCAACCAAGCTTACGATTGCAATTATCGAACACAAGTTAGAAGAGCATAATATGCTCAAGAAAGTAAAACGTAAGGTAGTAAAATACGGACAGCATATTAACTTAGGCTGCTTCCGCGTGGAATTTATCCGTACCAACCATAGTATTCAGGATGCGGCAGCTCTTGCCATTTATTCACCGGCAGGAACAGTTGTCCACACCGGAGACTTTAAAGTGGATTATACACCGGTATATGGTGATGCTATCGATTTACAGCGTTTTGGTGAGATTGGTAAGAAGGGTGTACTGGCATTGATGTGTGACTCCACCAATGCAGAGCGTCCTGGCTTTACCATGTCGGAGCGTACCGTAGGAAAGACCTTTGATAATATTTTTGCTGACCATAAGAACACACGAATCATTATTGCAACTTTTGCATCCAATGTAGACCGTGTACAGCAGATTATGAACTCTGCCAATAAGTATGGCAGAAAAGTAGTGATTGAAGGACGAAGCATGGTAAATATCATTACGATTGCGTCTGAGCTGGGATACCTTACCATCCCGGAGCAGACCCTGATTGATATTGAACAGCTGAAGAATTATCCGGATGAGCAGACGGTTATCATTACAACAGGAAGCCAGGGAGAATCCATGGCGGCATTATCCCGTATGGCATCCGGCATGCATCGTAAGATAACAATTAAACCAAAGGATACCATTATTTTTAGTTCCAACCCGATTCCGGGTAATGAAAAAGCAGTGTCCGGTGTCATTAATGAACTGACCATGAAAGGTGCAGAGGTTATTTTCCAGGATGTTCATGTTTCCGGTCATGCCTGTCAGGAGGATATCAAACTGATTTACTCACTGGTAAAACCGAAATATGCAATTCCGGTTCATGGAGAATACCGTCATCTGGTTGCCCAGGCTAAGATTGCAGAAGAACTTGGCATTGATAAAGAAAATATTTTCCTCTTGTCTTCCGGTGATGTATTAGAACTGGATGAGGAAAGCGCAGCAGTTACCGGACATGTACAGGTAGGCGATGTCATGGTAGACGGACTTGGTGTTGGTGACGTAGGAAATATTGTATTGCGTGACAGACAGCATCTGGCAGAAGAAGGAATCATTATTGTTGTAATGACATTGGAAAGTGGCTCCGGAATGGTGCTGGCAGGACCGGACATCGTATCCAGAGGATTTGTCTATGTACGTGGGGCAGAAAGCCTGATGGAGGAAGCTCGTCATGTATTAGAGGGAACCATGGAACACTGCATGGATAAGAATATTACAGACTGGAGCAAGATTAAGACAGAAATCAAAGATGCTTTAGGTGATTTTGTCTGGAAAGAGACAAAGCGCAGACCGATGATTATTCCAATTATTATGGAAGTTTAATGTGGGTGGATGAACATGAGCGTAGTAGAAGATAAGGTAACAGAACTTGTAAATGCAATTCAGGATACCAATGAATATAAGCGTTATCAGGAAGCAAAGAATAAGCTGCATGCGAATCCGGAATTAGAGCAGATTGTATTTGCATTCCGCCAGAAGAATTACCAGATCCAGAACAGTAAAAATGTGGATCTGTTCTGGGAAGTAGACCAGCTGGAGCGGGAAAATATAGATATCCGCAAGAATCCGGTTGCAGAAGAATTTATGACAGCAGAGCTTGCATTCTGCCGTCTGCTGCAGAAAATTAATTTCAGACTGGTTGGCGGCCTGAATTTTGAAGTAGGTTTTGTAAACGAAAGATAATGGAGAGGTTGTGCGATGAGTGCCAGTAAGATTGTGATGAAAATTGTCCGAATCAGTTTTTCTGTTCTTGTTGTTGTACTGGTGATTTTTGTACTTTTTAAGGCAGGAAGCTATGCATATGATTTCGGATATCGCGTGTATACAGAGCAGCCGGTGTCATCCGGTGATGGCAAGGATATTGTGGTTCAGATAGAGGCTGGAATGTCCGGTAGTGATATTGGAAGTATGTTAGAGGAGAAAGGACTTATCCGTGATGCCAGGCTTTTTGCAGTGCAGTTAAAGCTTTCTGCGTATTCTAAAAAAATCAAACCGGGAATATATACGCTGAATACTTCCATGACAGCGAAAGAAATGATGGAAGCCATGTCACCGGTTTTGGAAAAAGATACAGAGGGTACAACGTGATAGTAGAGGAACGATTAGTAACGTATATCAATTCCTTAGACAGTGGAAATACACCGCTTTTAGAGGAAATTGAGGCAGAGGCAAAGAAGAATTATGTGCCGGTTATTCGTAAGGAAATGCAGAGTTTTTTAAAATCCATGCTGGCATTAAAGCGGCCGGAGCGGATTTTGGAAGTGGGAACTGCAGTAGGATTTTCTGCACTTCTGATGGAAGAATATAATCCGGTGCCATGCCGGATTACAACTATAGAAAATTACGAGAAAAGAATTCCTATTGCACAGGAAAATTTCAAACATGCCGGAAAAGAGAAAGAAATCACACTGATTCCGGGAGATGCCACAGAGGTGTTAAAGACGTTAGAAGATCCTTATGATTTTCTTTTTATGGATGCGGCAAAGGGACAGTATATCAATTTCCTGCCGGATATTCTTCGGCTGATGAAGCCTGGTGCATTACTGGTATCTGACAATGTGCTGCAGGAGGGAGATATTATCGAATCCCATTATGCAGTAACCAGAAGAAACCGGACCATTCATAAGAGAATGCGGGAATATCTTTATGAACTGACACACAATGACAGTCTTACCACATCGGTGCTTCCGATTGGAGACGGTGTTACCATTAGCATTAAGAAATAGATGATACAGATTGAAATATTAGGAGAAATAAATCAATGAGACCGGTAGAATTACTGATTCCAGCCAGCAGTCTGGAAGTATTAAAAATTGCAGTCATTTATGGAGCAGATGCCGTATATATCGGCGGAGAAGTATTTGGACTTCGTGCGAAGGCAAAAAACTTTTCCATGGAGGATATGGCAGAGGGCATCCAGTTTGCCCATGAGCATGGCGTAAAAGTTTATGTAACAGCAAATATACTGGCTCACAATGGGGATTTGGAAGGTGTAAGAGAGTACTTTACCCAGTTAAAGGAAATCAAGCCGGATGCCCTGATTATTTCCGACCCGGGTATTTATACCATTGCAAAAGAAATCTGCCCGGAAATCGAGCGTCATATCAGTACCCAGGCCAATAATACCAACTATGGAACGTATCAGTTCTGGTGGAACCAGGGCGCAAAGCGTGTGGTAACAGCAAGAGAGCTTTCTTTAAATGAGATTGCTGAGATTCGCAAAAATATTCCGGATGAAATGGAAATCGAGACATTTGTGCATGGAGCAATGTGTATTTCCTATTCCGGAAGATGTCTTTTAAGTAATTATTTTACCGGAAGAGATGCCAACCAGGGAGCCTGCACTCATCCGTGCCGCTGGAAATATGCAGTGGTAGAGGAAAAACGTCCGGGAGAGTATCTGCCGGTTTATGAAAATGAACGTGGTACCTATATTTTTAACTCCAAGGATTTGTGCATGATTGAGCACATCCCGGAACTGATTGAGGCAGGTATTGATTCCTTTAAGATAGAAGGACGTATGAAGACAGCACTTTATGTTGCTACTGTAGCACGTACTTACCGGAAAGCCATTGATGATTATCTTACCTCACCGGAGAAATATAAAGAAAATATGGACTGGTATTTAGAACAGATTTCTAACTGTACTTATCGCCAGTTTACCACCGGCTTTTTCTTTGGAAAGCCTTCGGAAGAGAGCCAGATTTACGATAATAACACTTATATCAAAGAGTATACCTACCTTGGAATTGTAGGAGAACGCAACGAAGAGGGATTATATCAAATTGAACAGAGAAATAAATTCTCCGTAGGGGAACAGATTGAAGTCATGAAACCGGATGGAAGAAATATTCCGGTTACCGTAAAACGGATTGTGGACGAAGATGGAAATGAAATGGAATCAGCACCACATCCAAAACAGGTGCTTTACATTGATTTAGGACAGGAACTGGAGATGTATGATATTTTACGCAGACAGGAGGAATGACCTATGGAAGAAAAGTATGTTGTTTATGTCGGAACGTATACCCATGAGAACAGTATCGGAATCCATTTATATGATTTGGATGCAAAAAGCGGAGAAATGAAGGAACGGAAAGTGGTTCCCATCAATAATCCTTCCGATTTGCTGGTATCGAAGGATGGCAGATTCTTATATTCCATCGCAGATGAAGGCGTGGAAGCATTTCACATTCTGCCGGACGGAGACCTTGAGCCAATGAACAAGCAGTGGATTGGCGGTATGCGTGGCTGTTATGTGGAAGTGGACAGTAAGAACCGTTATCTTTTCGTAGGCGGTCATCATGATGGCAGAGTGACCATGATGAAGTTGGAAGAAGATGGCAGCATCGGAGAAATCGCAGACGGTATCTTTCATAAGGGAATGGGACGGACCATTGCAGAGCGAAGTTCCAAGCCACATGTAGACTGCGTGAAGCTGACACCGGACGAGAAGTTCTTGTGTGCAGTGGATAATGGATTAGATCATGTAAAGATTTACCGGATTGACTATGAGAATGGCAGGATGAAGCTTGCAGATATCATCCGTTGTCCGTTGGAATCTGCACCGCATATGATTCGTTTCAGCCGTGATGGAAGATTTGCTTATATTCTCTATGAGCTGTTGAATCAGATAGAGGTATTTTCCTATACGTTAGAAAATGACCAGCCGCATTTCGAGAAGGTTCAGACCATTACAACGACCATACCGAAGGAAGCTGATGTCTGTGCTGCATCCGGTCTGGAAGTGACAATGGATGGTGAATATTTATTCTGCAGTAATGCAGGTGCAAACTCCGTATCGATTTATGAAATTGATAAAGAGAGTGGATGTCTTACCATGATGTGTAATTCGAAAATCAGTGGTGATTATCCGAAAATGATTGGTATCTGTCCGGACAGAATGCATTTCATGAGCCTTAATAATGAGACCAATGAGATTACCATGTTTAAGGTAGATTATGAGAAGAAATACATTCTGATGGAAGAGAGACCAATTCCGGTAGATAAACCGAATTGCATTTACATCCATAAACTAAGTTAGAAGCGAACTGCGGGAAACATGCTTTAACCAGGCATTTTTCGGTATTCATGTAAAAAGGGTAAAAAAAGATGTCATTTGTTAAAAAAATAACAGACGACATCTTTCTTTTTTGGAAAAACTATGATAGAATAACACGGTTGAAGCCTACCGGTCCGGAGGCTATCAATGGAAGTGCTTGGCCGCAAAGCCTTAAAATGCGGAGAAAAAAGAAAATTTAAGAAAAGAGGAAGAGACTATGAGTGAAAAAAACGTAGCTTTTACCAGGGACAGAAGTATCCCAAAATCTTATGAGCTGGTTCTGACAGCTTTATTTACCGCCATTATCGTCGTAATGGCTTTTACCCCGTTAGGATTTATTCCTTTAGTAGTAATTAATGCAACGATTATCCATATACCGGTTATTTTAGGTGCAATTTTCTGCGGACCGAAAAAAGGTGCCTTTTTGGGATTTGTATTTGGATTAACCAGTTTTATTAAAAATACATTGATGCCAACTTCTATGTCAGCATTTGTATTTTCACCGATACTGGCAAGCAGCATCGATGGCGCAGCAGGAGTGGTAAAGAGTACCATTATCTGTTTTGTACCACGAATTTTAGTAGGTATCATCCCATATTTCGTATATCGTGGAATTGTAAAATTAACCACATCCAGCCATGCAAAGGCTGCAAAGGTAATCAGTAATCTTGTAATCAGTGTACTTTTACTGGTTGGTATCCATGCGTTCTTTGCTAAAATGCTGACAACAGATTCGAAGGAAATGATTGGCTGGATATCAGGTGCAGCTGCAGCAGTTATTTATTTTATTGTAGTGGAACTGACCGGGAGAAAGAAGGATGGCAGATTCTTGGGCTATGTCTATGCCGGCGTGACTGGTGCATTGACCAATACACTGCTTGTAATGCCGATGATTTATATTTTCTATAAAGAGGCATATGCCAATGCATTGAGCATTGAGCCGGGCGCAGTTATGGGCGTAATCCTTGGCGTTATCAGCTTTAATGGAATTATAGAAGCAATTGTAGCAGCCGTTCTGGTAGCAGCAATTGGAATGGTATTGAATAAAGTACACAGGAGGTAATTCATATGTTAAAGGGCAGGAACATATTACTGGCAGTGACAGGAAGCATTGCAGCATATAAGGCGGCATCACTTGCCAGTATGCTGGTAAAGCAGCACGCAGATGTGCATGTAATTATGACGAAAAATGCAGAGCAGTTTATATCACCGGTTACCTTTGAGACACTGACTGGTAATAAGGTAATTGACGACACCTTTGACCGCAACAGCGGATATCATGTGGCACATATTGCTATGGCACAGGAAGCAGATGTGGTGATGATTGCTCCGGCATCTGCAGATGTCATTGCAAAGCTGGCACACGGAATTGCAGATGATATGCTCACTTCTACCATGTTAGCCTGTGAGGCTCCGATATATCTTGCCCCGGCAATGAATACACATATGTTTGATAATCCGTTAACACAGGATAATCTTAAGAAGCTAAGAACATATGGTTATCACATTATTGAGCCATCCTCAGGCTATCTTGCCTGTGGCGATACCGGAAGGGGAAAACTTCCGGAACCGGAAGAACTGTTAGAATATATTCTGCAGGAAGCTGCCTGTGAGAAAGACCTGACAGGAAAGAAGGTTCTCATCACAGCAGGAGCCACCCGGGAGGCAATTGACCCGGTACGTTATGTGACCAACCATTCCACCGGAAAAATGGGTTATGCACTGGCAAAGAATGCGGCAAGAAGAGGGGCAGAGGTAACACTGGTCACCGGACCGACCAGCCTTGAAGAGCCATTTTTTGTAAATACAATTCCGGTTGTTACGGCAGAAGAAATGTATCAGGCTGTCACAGATGCATTTGCAGAACAGGACATTGTAGTCATGGCGGCAGCAGTAGCGGACTACCGTCCAAAGACCGTTGCGGATGAAAAAATCAAAAAGGCCGATGGCGGACTGACGTTGGAAATGGAACGCACGAAAGATATTTTAGGAACAGTTTCTGCCCGGAAGGAAAACCAGTTCCTGTGTGGATTTTCCATGGAGACACAGCATCTGAAAGAAAATTCCAAAGCCAAGTTAGAAAAGAAGAAGCTTGATATGATTGTTGCCAATAATCTTAAGACAGCGGGAGCCGGATTTGGTACCGATACCAATGTGGTAACTTTGATTACAGAATCAGAAGAAAAAGAGTTTCCGATTATGTCGAAGGATGAAGTTGCCTCAGCTATCTTTGATGAGATTCTAAGCAAAATGCAGGCGTAGAAAATAATAATAATAATAATAATCCCTGTCAGCGGAAGGTCACCTGAGTTTGTGACTTGTAGCAGACAGGGATTTTGCTATTTCTGATAGAAGCCTTTATTTCTTGTAGAAATCTTTGATTCCATCCATCCGGGCACTCATGTTAGAAAGCATGGCATCGAAAATAGTAATGGCAGCCATGGATTCGACAACCACAACAGCTCTTGGAACGATAATCGGATCGTGACGTCCCTTGATATTGATTTCGATTTCCTCGCCGTTTTTATTTATGGTCTTCTGGGTGGAAGCAACGGAAGGAGTCGGCTTGATGGCAGCACGGAATACAATCGGCGAGCCATCACTCATGCCGCCTAAGATACCGCCGGCGTGGTTGGTTTCTTTTGTGACAGAACCGTTTTCATCCGTTACAAAGGCATCGTTGTTGGTAAGTCCGGTAGCAGCAGCAACTGCAAATCCATCACCGATTTCAAAGCCTTTTACAGCACCAATGGAGAAAATTGCTTTGGCTAAATTTGCATCGATTTTTTCGAATACCGGGTCACCGATTCCGGCAGGAACACCGGTAATAACACATTCGATAATACCGCCGGCAGAGTTCTGCATGGCTTTGCATTCTTCCAGATAGGAAGCAGCTTTTGCAGCAGCATCTGCATCCGGCATATAGAGTGGATTCTTCGTAATTTCTGCAGCATCAAATCTGGTTTCGTCAATGGTAACTGGACCGATGCTCTTACTGTAGGTGAGAATCTCAATGCCAAGTTCCTTTAAAATCTTTGCGGCAACCGCACCGGCAGCCACACGTCCGATAGTTTCACGACCGGAAGAACGTCCGCCACCACGGTAATCCCGGAAACCGTATTTGGCATCAAAGGTAAAGTCAGCATGTCCCGGACGATAGTAGGAAGCAATCTCACTGTAGTCTTTGGAATGCTGGTTTTCATTTACCACAATCAGTGAGATTGGAGTTCCGGTGGTTCTGCCTTCAAAGACACCGGAAAGAATATGTACTGCATCATCCTCTTTTCGCGGGGTAGAGAAAGCAGATTGTCCCGGTTTACGCCGGTTTAAATAGGTCTGTATATCTTCTTCACAAAGGGAAAGTCCGGCAGGACAGCCGTCAATTACGACACCGATTCCTATTCCGTGTGATTCTCCCCAGGTTGTAATTTTAAAGTTAGTTCCAATAGTTGAGCCTGCCATAGCATCCTCCTGATTTGTTTTTGTAAAAAAGTCAGACTCTATTATAGAAGATTTTTCAGATACTGGCAATCCCACAGTTGCAAAAAGTGCGAAAACAAGGTATGCTAGGATAGTATTTGTAAAAAGAACAGAAACAGGAGATTATATGTACGAATTATTAAAACAGGATGGAAGAGCAAAGAGGGGCATTTTTCATACCGTACATGGTGATATACAGACCCCGGTGTTTATGAATGTAGGAACGGTCGCTGCCATAAAGGGAGCTGTTTCTACCGAAGACTTAGAGCAGATTAAGACACAGGTGGAATTATCCAATACCTATCATCTGCATGTACGTCCGGGAGATAAATTAATCAAAGAGCTGGGCGGACTGCACAAGTTCATGGTGTGGGACAAACCAATTCTTACCGATTCCGGTGGATTCCAGGTATTTTCACTGGCAGGACTCCGTAAAATCAAAGAAGAGGGAGTCTATTTCCATTCCCACATTGATGGAGCAAAAATTTTCATGGGACCGGAAGAAAGTATGCAGATACAGTCTAATCTGGCATCCACCATTGCCATGGCATTTGATGAATGTGCACCGGCACTGGCTGACCGTGGATATGTAGAGGCATCCGTAGCCAGAACAACCCGCTGGCTGGCACGCTGTAAGGCGGAAATGACAAGACTGAATGGGTTGGAAGATACCATTAATAAAAATCAGATGCTGTTTGGAATTAACCAGGGAGCCATTTATCCGGATATCCGGATTGACCATGCAAAGCGAATCAGTGAATTGGATTTAGACGGCTATGCAGTAGGTGGACTTGCAGTAGGCGAGACCCACGAAGAGATGTATGATATCTTAGACCAGACCGTTCCATATCTGCCACTTGAGAAACCAACCTATCTTATGGGTGTCGGAACTCCGGCAAATATTTTAGAGGCAGTAGACCGTGGTGTGGATTTCTTTGACTGTGTATATCCGACCCGTAATGGCCGCCACGGACATCTTTATACCAATCAGGGAAAGATTAACCTTTTCAATAAGAAATATGAAAAGGATATGCGCCCAATCGAGGAAGGCTGTCAGTGTCCGACCTGCCGCCGCTACAGCAGAGCCTATGTCCGCCATTTATTAAAGGCAAAGGAAATGCTTGGTATGCGTCTTTGCGTATTACACAATCTGTATTTCTACAATACCATGATGGAAGAAATCAGAGACGCCATTGATGCCGGCAATTATAAGTCATACAAAGAGGAAAAACTCTATGGTATGAACCAGATAAACAGGGAAAAAGAGGCACAAATCTAAAAAAAGAATGAAATATCGGGAAAATACTTGTGAAACGCAGTCTTTTTGTGTACAATGTTTTTCATGAACTTAAGTTTGTAATTCAGGAGGAAAAGAAATGTCTATTTTAGCATCACAGCAGGCACAGGCCTGGGGAAGCATTATTATGTGGGTAGTAATTATGGTTGTATTTGTATACTTCTTCATGATTCGTCCACAGAAGAAAGAAGCAAAGAAAAAAGAGCAGATGATGTCGGAGTTAGCAGTAGGTGATACCGTACTGACAACCAGCGGTTTCTACGGAATCGTAATTGATGTATCTGAAGATGATACTGTTATCGTTGAGTTTGGCAGCAACAGAAACTGCCGTATCCCAATGCAGAAAGCAGCAATTGCCGCAATCGAAAAACCGGAAGAAGCAGTAGAAGCAAAAGAAACCAAAGAGAAGAAATAAGATAAGACCTTAGAAAATCCGTGGAGTGTGCGCAATGTACAAGCCACGGATTTTTTTGAAAAGAGGGAGTAAGGTTATATGAGAATATTCAAGAAAAAATCCACGCCATTGCCCTATGATAAAATGAACAAGAAGCCTGTTATTAAAGCCAGCATCTGCAATGGAGAACAGGTGGCAGGCTTTAAAGATATCCATACAGGAAAGATAGAAGAAATAATGCTGATAAGAAATGAGGCAGACCTTGATACGTTCCGGAAAATGTATGGAATTGAGGGAAAAATAGAAAAGGAATATTAAGCAAAGCATAATAGAAATTCAAGACAGAAGGAAAAGGAGCATAACCATGCAGACAGACATTAACGCAGCATATTTTAAAAGCATCATAGACCAGGATCGTTGTTCCGTTGTGATATGCAATTTAAAGCACGAAATCATTTATATGAATCCAACTGCAGTAAAAAGCTATGAGAAATGGGGCGGTGAAAGCCTTGTTGGAAGAAGCCTTTTAAACTGCCATAATGAAGAATCGCAAAAACGCATCCAGCAGGTAATCGACTGGTTCTCTGCAGATGAAAGCCACAATCTCATCTATACCTCCCATAACGTGAAGCAGAATAAAGATGTGTATATGGTTGCTTTAAGGGATGCCGAGGGAAAGCTGATTGGCTATTATGAGAAGCATGAATTCAGAAATGCAGAAACCATGGAAAAATATGATTTGTGGTAAAATGAAATATAGGAAAATGAGATAGTTTCATATCATAAATAGAGCGGTACATCGACAAAGGTGTATCGCTCTATTTAAATTCAATAATATCATTTGGAGTACAGCCTATAATGGTGCAGAGCTTTTCCAAGGTGAGTACAGTAATATTTTTGTTGTGTTTTAATCCATCCAGAGTTTTATTATCAATGCCCATCTTTAGAAGCTGGTATTGGGATATCTTTTTGGACTTCATAGTATTCCACAAATTAGCAGACAGCAAATTATCAAAGAATTTAGAAGGGGAAGCAGGTTTTCCTGATTTTGTTGTGCTGGAAAGGAAGAAAAGTCGAGATGCAGCTAAATATGGGTGCATAGAAGCAAAACGACCGTATGATAATATGGAGATAACAGAGCAGATAGAAGGACACCTTAATTCTTATGGAAAAGTAATTTATACAAATGGACTCATATGGAAATTTTATAAAGTGAAAGAAAAGCCAGTAAAAGAGTTTTGCTTAGGTTGTATAGACCCTCATAATCAGGATTCTGTAATCTGGGAACCGGTAGATAACTGGTATAAACTGATGAGCTTTTTAGAGGACTGGAACTGGAAATCATAAGATAGGGTTGCCATAGAATAAAACACAAAAAGACAGGCATATCACACAACGTATAGCTATTAGTGTGATATGCCTTTTCTAGTCCCCTAGAAATTACTGTCATTCCATCCCCAGTCCTCGGTCGGGAAGTAAGCAACATAGATTCGCTTCTTCGGAATGCCAAGCTCATTTTCTAAGAGCGTACAGACTTTTCTTGTCATAAGATTCATCTGTGGCTTGGTCGGATAGCCGTAGCATTTCACTTCTACATAAGCAATGTCTTTGGTGCTTCCTAGAAAGCAAAGAGAAGCATTACCCTCGAACCCGGTCATAACCCAGTTCTCACCTTTGCCGAGACAGTCTCTGGTGATGATGCAGAGCTCCTTGGACAGGGCATCTTTTTTGGCAATATCTAAAGTAGCAGTAGTTTTCATGTTAATAAATGGCATTGTTAGTCCTCCTTACAAATGGATAAGTTAATTGGTTCATTATATAGGTGAGAGTGAAAAAGCTATGATTCATCAGAATATGGATGCTTGAAGCAAACGGTTAGAGGCACCTGGCATTTCGTACAATATCAGGCAACACCGGCACATGGATGTGACGGTGAGGTGCAGCTTGAACATGGATGTGAATCTGCACCGGTTGCCGTACGGTATTAGTATTGCGGTAGAAATGCCTGATGCCCCTTACCGTTTTGCCTCGCATCCATATCTGATGAATCATAGAGTATTCCTCAATTCCTATAAAATACCTACCTCAAGTCTACTGTACCAGTCCCCATCTGACAAGAAAAAGATTTGTATAATAACAACAAATCATATCAAAAGAACAGAATATAACCACAGTTTATAAAAACTATGAGAAACTATAATGGTAAAATTTATTGAATTCTTCGGATAAATAAGCTATGATATAGGATAATGAGCATTACCATAATCAGTAGTTATGAAATTGGGATGCATGCAATAGGAAAAGAAAGAAGGATTTACCCATGAATTATAATGTTGGAGTAATTGCCGGTGACGGAATCGGACCGGAGATTGTAAGCGAAGCAAGAAAGGTGTTAGATGCCATTGGAGCAAAATTCGGACACACCTTTACATATGACGAGATACTGATGGGCGGTTGTTCTATCGATGCAACCGGTGTACCGCTGACCGATGATGCCATTGCACATGCAAAAGCGGCAGATGCAGTTCTGATGGGTTCCATCGGAGGAAATACAGCAACATCCCCTTGGTACAAATTAGAGCCATCCCTTCGCCCGGAGGCAGGCCTTTTGAAATTGAGAAAAGCATTGAACCTTTTTGCTAACTTAAGACCGGCATACCTTTATGAAGAATTAAAGGAAGCATGTCCACTGCGTGATGATATTATCGGAGACGGATTTGACATGATGATTATGCGTGAACTGACCGGCGGACTTTATTTTGGCGAGAGAAAGACAGAAGAAGTGGACGGTGTGATGACGGCAACCGATACTTTGACATATAACGAAAATGAAATCCGCAGAATTGCAAAACGTGGATTTGACATTGCCATGAAACGCCGCAGGAAAGTAACCAGCGTGGATAAGGCAAACGTACTGGATTCCTCCAGACTCTGGAGAAAGATTGTAGAAGAAGTAGCAAAGGATTATCCGGAAGTAACATATGAGCATATGCTGGTAGATAACTGTGCCATGCAGTTGGTAAAAGACCCGAAGCAGTTCGATGTAATTTTAACTGAGAATATGTTTGGAGATATTTTATCCGATGAAGCAAGTATGGTAACTGGTTCCATCGGAATGTTATCCTCTGCAAGCTTAAATGATACGAAATTCGGTCTTTATGAGCCAAGCGGTGGTTCTGCACCGGATATCGCAGGAAAAGGAATTGCAAACCCGATTGCAACCATTTTAAGTGCAGCGATGATGTTAAGATATTCCTTTGATCTCGATAAAGAAGCAGATGCCATTGAAAATGCCGTAAAGAAGGTATTAAAGGCAGGCTATCGTACCATTGACATTATGCCACAGGAAGAAGCAAAGAAAGCAACCGTAACCCAGGTAGGAACAGCCAGAATGGGTGACTTAATCGTAGAGAATCTGTAAGAGATAAGAAATTTTCAGACAGAACAATAAAAAAGAGAGGAAGAACGAAGATGAAGAGTGATAATGTAAAAGCCGGAATGCAGCAGGCTCCGCACAGAAGTCTTTTTAACGCTTTGGGATTTACCGAAGAAGAAATGAAGAAACCAATGGTTGGTATCGTAAGTTCTTATAATGAAATCGTACCGGGCCATATGAATCTGGATAAAATTGTAAACGCTGTAAAATTAGGTGTTGCAGAAGCAGGTGGAGTACCGGTTGTATTCCCTGCAATTGCAGTTTGTGATGGAATTGCCATGGGACATATCGGAATGAAATATTCCCTGGTAACAAGAGACTTAATTGCAGATTCCACAGAGTGTATGGCATTAGCCCATCAGTTTGATGCACTGGTTATGGTGCCAAACTGTGATAAGAACGTACCGGGACTTCTGATGGCAGCAGCAAGAATTAATGTACCTACCGTATTTGTTTCCGGTGGTCCGATGTTAGCAGGTCATGTAAAGGGACGTAAGAGAAGCTTATCTTCCATGTTTGAGGCAGTAGGCTCCTATGCAGCAGGTACAATGACAGAGGAAGAAGTAAGGGAATACGAAGAGAAAGTATGTCCGACCTGTGGTTCCTGTTCCGGTATGTATACCGCAAACTCCATGAACTGTCTGACCGAGGCACTTGGTATGGGCTTACGTGGAAACGGAACCATTCCTGCCGTATATTCCGAGCGTATCAAATTAGCAAAACATGCCGGAATGGCAGTTATGGATATGTATCGGAAAGATATCCGTCCAAGAGATATTATGACAAAGGATGCTATTTTAAATGCACTGACCGTAGATATGGCGTTAGGCTGCTCTACCAACAGTATGCTTCACCTGCCTGCAATCGCACATGAAGTAGGATTTGATTTTGATATTTCCTTTGCAAATCCAATCAGTGAGAAGACTCCGAACCTCTGCCATTTGGCACCGGCAGGCCCGACCTATATGGAAGACTTAAATGAAGCCGGCGGTGTCTATGCTGTCATGAAAGAATTAGCAGATGCAGGACTTTTACATACAGACTGTATGACCGTAACCGGTAAGACCGTAGGCGAGAATATCAAAGATGCAGTCAATAAGAATCCGGAAGTTATCCGTCCACTGGATAATCCGTATAGTAAGACCGGTGGTCTTGCCGTATTAAAAGGAAATCTTGCTCCGGACGGCGGTGTTGTAAAACGTTCCGCAGTCGTAGAAGAGATGATGGTTCATGAAGGACCGGCAAGAGTATTTGACTGTGAGGAAGATGCCATTGCAGCAATCAAGGGTGGCAGAATTGTTGCCGGTGATGTAGTCGTGATCCGTTACGAAGGACCAAAAGGCGGCCCTGGTATGCGTGAGATGTTAAATCCGACTTCTGCAATCGCAGGTATGGGACTTGGTTCTTCCGTAGCATTGATTACAGACGGACGTTTCTCCGGCGCAAGCCGTGGAGCTTCCATCGGTCATGTTTCACCGGAAGCAGCCGTAGGCGGACCAATCGCATTGGTAGAAGAAGGCGATATCATTAAGATTAACATTCCGGAAATGAAGTTAGAGCTTGCAGTATCCGATGAAAAACTGGCAGCCCGTAAAGCAAAATGGCAGCCAAGAGAACCGAAGGTAACAACCGGATATCTGGCACGTTATGCTTCCATGGTTACTTCAGGAAACCGCGGTGCAATTTTACAGATTCCAGGTACCGGGGAAGAAAAATAAGAACCGGTAATCTGTAAATATACAGCAGAAAGATAAGTTGGAAAGAGAGGAAATTTCAATGCTCTTAACAGGTGCTGAAATCGTAATAGAATGTTTGAAAGAGCAGGGCGTGGATACGGTATTTGGTTATCCGGGTGGTGCAATTTTAAATGTATATGATGAGTTATATAAACATAGTAATGAAATAAAACATATTTTAACTTCCCATGAGCAGGGAGCTTCCCATGCGGCAGACGGATATGCAAGAAGCACCGGAAAAGTTGGTGTGTGCTTTGCCACCAGCGGACCGGGTGCAACTAATCTGGTAACCGGAATCGCAACCGCATATATGGATTCTGTTCCAATGGTAGCAATTACCTGTAATGTCAATGTGCCGCTTCTTGGCAAAGACAGTTTCCAGGAAATTGATATTGCAGGAATTACCATGCCGATTACCAAGCACAACTTTATTGTAAAAGATGTCAATGATCTGGCAGATACCATCCGCCGGGCATTCCGCATTGCAAAAAAAGGAAGACCGGGTCCTGTTCTTGTGGATATTCCAAAGGATGTCACTGCTAACAGGGCAGAATATAACGCACAGCGTATTGAACCGGTACTGCGTGTGACAGAAACCATCCGGGAGGAAGATTTAGAAGAAGCAGTTGCTTTGATTCAGAAAGCGAAAAAACCATATATCTTTGTGGGCGGCGGTGCCGTGATTTCCGACTGTTCGGATGAATTGAGAGAATTTGTGGATAAGGTGGATGCACCGGTTTGTGATACCCTGATGGGAAAAGGTGCATTTAACGGAACGGATGAACGTTATACCGGAATGCTTGGAATGCATGGAACCAAGACTTCCAATCTTGGAGTCAGCGAGTGCGATCTTCTGATTGCAGTAGGTGTCCGTTTCTCAGACCGTGTGCTTGGAAATGCTAAGAAATTTGCCCATCATGCAAAAATCTTACAGTTTGATGTGGATGCGGCAGAGATTAATAAAAATATCATGGTAACAAACAGCGTGATTGGTGATTTAAAGAAGATTCTTGCAAGAATCAATCCGATGTTATCTCCGATGGAGCATAAAGAGTGGATGGAGCACATCATGGAATACAAGAAAGAATATCCATTGAGCTATCATCCGGAAGGATTAAGCGGTCCGTTCGTAATCGAAGAAATCTATCGTCAGACCAACGGAGATGCTATCATGGTAACGGAGGTCGGACAGCATCAGATGTGGGCAGCACAGTATTATAAATACAAACAGCCGAGAACACTTCTGACATCCGGCGGACTTGGAACCATGGGTTATGGACTGGGGGCAGCAATCGGTGCGCAGATAGCAAATCCGGATAAACAGGTTATCAATATTGCCGGTGACGGATGTTTCCGTATGAATATGAATGAGATTGCAACAGCAGTCCGTCAGAAGCTTCCGTTAATCGAAGTTATCATTAATAACCATGTGCTTGGAATGGTAAGACAGTGGCAGACACTTTTCTATGAGAAGCATTATTCTGCAACTGTTTTAGACGATGGAGTAGATTTTGTAAAACTGGCAGAAGCCATGGGAGCAACGGGATATCGGGCAACCAGTCAGGCAGAATTTGTCGATATTTTGAAAAAAGCACTTGCAAGTAGTACACCAGTTGTTATAGACTGTATAATTGATAGTGATGATAAGGTGTGGCCAATGGTAGCACCGGGGGCAGCTATATCTGAGGTGTTTACCGAGGAAGATTTAAAATAATAAGCCATTACATATAGAAAGATATGTGTAAGAAGTGAGGAGGAATTAGAAAATGAGCAGAGTATATAATTTTTCTGCAGGTCCGGCAGTATTACCGGAAGAAGTTTTACAGGAAGCAGCAGATGAGATGTTAGACTACAGAGGATGTGGAATGTCCGTAATGGAGATGAGTCATCGTTCCAAAGTATATGACAACATCATCAAAGAGGCAGAAGCTGATTTAAGAGACTTAATGAATATCCCGGATAATTACAAGGTATTATTCTTACAGGGTGGAGCTTCCCAGCAGTTCGCTGCAATTCCAATGAACCTGATGAAAAATAAGAAAGCTGCATATATTGTAACTGGACAGTGGGCTAAGAAAGCTTACCAGGAAGCAAAAATGTATGGGGATGCAGTAGAAGTAGCATCTTCAGCAGATAAGACCTTCTCTTATATTCCGGATTGTTCAGATCTGGATATTCCGGAAGATGCAGATTATGTATATATCTGTGAAAACAATACGATTTATGGAACCAAGTTCAAAGAACTTCCAAATACCAAAGGACATACACTTGTTGCAGACGTATCTTCCTGCTTCTTATCAGAACCGGTTGATGTAACCAAATACGGAGTAATCTACGGCGGCGTTCAGAAGAACGTTGGACCTGCAGGTGTTGTAATCGTAATCATTCGTGAAGACTTAATTACAGATGATGTTCTTCCGGGAACACCTACAATGTTAAAATACAAGACTCAGGCAGATGCAGATTCTCTTTACAATACACCACCATGCTACGGCATTTATATCTGTGGTAAAGTATTCAAATGGTTAAAGAAGATGGGCGGACTTGAAGTTATGAAACAGCGTAACGAAGAGAAAGCTAAGATTCTTTATGATTTCTTAGATCAGAGCAAGTTATTCAAGGGAACTGTAGTTCCAAAAGACCGTTCTCTTATGAACGTACCATTCGTTACCGGTGATGCTGACTTAGATGCAAAATTCGTCAAAGAAGCAACCGAAGCTGGTTTTGTAAACTTAAAGGGACACAGAACCGTTGGCGGTATGCGTGCCAGCATTTACAATGCAATGCCAAAAGAAGGCGTTGAGAAGCTGGTGGCATTTATGAAGAAGTTTGAGGAGGAGAACGCATAATGTTTAACTATACATGTTTAAATCCAATCGCTGGTGTAGGCTTAGACCTTTTGTCAGATGAATATAACAAAGTAGATGATATCAAAGATGCACAGGCAGTCCTGGTAAGAAGTGCAGCAATGCATGATATGGAACTTCCAAAGACTTTAGAAGTTGTTGCAAGAGCAGGTGCAGGTGTAAATAATATCCCATTGGATAAATGTGCAGAAGCAGGTATCGTAGTATTCAATACACCGGGTGCAAACGCAAATGGTGTAAAGGAACTGGTATTTGCAGGAATGTTATTGGCAGCCCGTGACGTAGTCGGTGGAATCGAATGGGTAAAAGGCGAGGAAGGCAATGCAGATGTTGCAAAACTTGCTGAGAAACAGAAGAAGAACTTTGCCGGAAGCGAAATTGCAGGAAAGAAGCTTGGCGTTATCGGACTTGGTGCCATCGGTGTTAAAGTAGCAAATGCTGCAACACATCTTGGTATGGAAGTATACGGATATGACCCATACATTTCTGTAAATGCTGCATGGAGCTTATCACGCAATGTAAATCATGTAAATGCTGTAGAAGAAATTTACAAGAACTGTGATTATATCACAATTCATGTTCCGCTTTTAGATTCTACCAAGAAAATGATTAATGCAGAAGCAATTGCAATGATGAAACCTACCACTGTAGTATTGAACTTTGCAAGAGACTTACTGGTTGATGAAGAGGCAATGGTAGCAGCATTAGAGGAAGGAAAGATTGCAAAATATGTCAGCGACTTCCCAAATCCAACCACAGTTGGAAAGAAAGGCTGTATCGTAACTCCTCATATTGGAGCTTCTACCGAAGAATCCGAAGATAACTGTGCAGTAATGGCAGTAAAAGAGATTCGTGATTTCTTAGAGAATGGAAATATTACACATTCTGTAAACTATCCGGACTGCAATATGGGCGAGTGCAAGAGTGCAGGAAGACTGTTACTGTTACACCGTAACGTAAAGGGAATGATCAGCAGCTATACTTCTATTTTAGGAGATGCAAATATCAACATTTCTGATATGACCAATAAGAGCCGTGGCGATTATGCATGTACATTGCTTGATGTAGATGCACCTGTTACCAAAGAAGTAGAAGAGAAACTTCAGACCTTAGATGGTGTATTAAAGGTTCGTATTGTAAAATAATAAATGCAGGTGAGAAAAAGATAATATATGGACTGCCCGGTTACGCCGCGACAGTCCATTTCTCTTACGCAGGAAACTCACAAAGCGTGTTTTTCGCAATTACGCAGGAAGGAGAAAATAATGGCAGATATCAGACCATTTTTATGTATCAGACCAAGAGAGGATGAGGCGGCAGAGATTGCAGCACTTCCGTATGATGTATATAACAGAGAAGAAGCAAAGAAAGCGGTAGAAGGACATGACAAAAGCTTTCTTCGCATTGACCGTGCCGAGACACAGTTTGATGATTCCGTAGACACTTATGCACCGGAGGTATATAAGAAAGCCCATGACATGCTCTGGGATATGGTAGCAGAAGGTGATTTCGTAAAAGAAGAGAAACCGTGCTATTATATTTACGAACTGACCATGGACGGAAGGGTGCAGACCGGTATTACAGCCTGTGCTTCAATTGATGATTATCAGAATCAGGTCATTAAAAAACATGAGAATACCAGAGCAGATAAAGAGCAGGACAGAATCAACCATGTAAATATCTGTGATGCACAGACCGGACCGATTTTCTTAGCATACCGTTCCAATGATACCATCAATGCAGTGGTAGAGAAGGTAAAGAAGACAGCACCTCTTTATGATTTTGTGGCAGAGGATGGAATCGGACATCGTGTATACAGAATTGCAGAGGCAGAAGATATTGCGGCTATCGAGGAAGCATTTGCAAAGATAAAAGAAATTTATATCGCAGACGGTCATCACCGTGCAGCATCCGCAGTAAAGGTAGGACTGATGCGGAGAGCAGAGCATCCGGATTATGACGGAACTGAGGAATTTAACTATTTCTTATCCGTATTATTCCCGGATGACCAGCTTATGATTATGGATTATAACCGTGTGGTAAAAGACTTAAATGGAATGACAGAAGAGGAATTCCTTGGAAAGATGAACGACCTGTTTGAAGTGGGAGCACCACAGAAGGAAGCGGTTCATCCGGCTGAAAAAGGAAGTTTCAGCATGTACCTTGGGGATAACTGGTATGCCTGCCGGATGAAAGAAGCGGATTTAAGCAGTGACCCGGTAGATGGGCTGGACGTATCAATTTTACAGAATGTGTTACTGCATCCGGTACTTGGCATTGAAGACCCGAAGACCGATAAGCGGATTGATTTCGTAGGTGGAATTCGTGGACTGGAGGAATTGGAGCGCAGAGTACATAGTGACTGTAAAGTGGCATTTGCCATGTATCCGACCAGCATCGGAGAGTTGTTTGCAGTAGCAGATGCCGGAAGACTGATGCCGCCGAAATCCACCTGGTTTGAGCCAAAACTTCGCAGTGGATTATTTATTCATGCACTTTCATAATAACTTTCATAAATAACTGGAGGATATTAAAATGGGATTTTATCTGACCGCATTAGAAGCCAGCACAGAGGGCATTACAGCGGAAGAAGTCAGCGATGCTATTGAACAGATGAAGAAACCGGGCGTGGTACGTACTTACCTGGAGGGGCTGGTGCCGGATTTACTGGCGTTTCTCTTTCAGGTGGTGATTGCCTGCGTGGTATATGCCATTGGCGTAAAGTTAATCAAGCTTTTCCGGAAACTCGTCCGGAAATGGCTGGATAAAAAGGATGCTGACAAGGGTGTAAAACAGTTTATGGATGCACTGGTCAAGTGCATTGGATATTTCTTCTTGATTGTAATCATTCTTTCGCTCTTTGGAATTGCAACCACATCTGTAATGGCAATTGCAGGTTCTGCAGGACTGACGGTAGGCCTGGCACTGCAGGGAAGCTTATCCAACTTTGCCGGCGGCGTATTAATACTGATGTTAAAACCGTTTAAAGTGGGGGATTATATTGTAGAAGACAGCCATGGCAACGAAGGAACGGTAACAGAGATTTCGATTTTCTACACCAAGTTAAAGAGTGTTGACAATAAGATTATCGTAATTCCAAATGGAATCTTAGCCAACAGCAGCCTTACCAATGTAACCTACAGTGAGAAACGCAGGATTGACCTGGAAGTAGGGGTGTCCTATTCGGCGGATTTAAAGAAGACGAAGGCTGTGATAGAGCAGTTGCTTCTTTCCGAAGAACGCCGGCTTAAGGACGAGGCGGTGCAGGTCTTTGTATCGGAATTGGGAGACAGCAGTGTTACCATTGGTGCAAGAGTGTGGGTGCCGACTGATTTATACTGGGATATCCGCTGGGCACTGACTGAGGAGATGAAAAATGCTCTGGATGAAAATGGAATCGAAATTCCGTTCCCGCAGCTTGATGTCAACGTAAAGAATCCGGTATAAAATCGGGCAAAAAAGTGAAAAAGTTTGACAAATATTGGAAAATATGCTACTGTTAGCCATGTAGTCGTGCACAATTTTGTGCAACTTTTTAGATTTATTGTGTATTAGGAGGAAAAAGAAATGCAGGGAACTGTAAAATGGTTTAACGCAAAGAAGGGTTATGGATTTATCTCAGATGCAGAAGGAAATGATGTATTCGTTCATTTCTCCGCATTAAATATGGATGGATTCAAAGAGCTTAAAGATGGAGAAGCAGTTGAATTTGAGGTAGTAGAAGGAGAAAAAGGACCTCAGGCAGCTAACGTAGTTCGCTTAGGTTAATTCGTATAGAGTTGAATATGAAATAAGCGCAGAGCAGGAAGATGGATATCCGTCTTCCTGTTTTTAGGTTTATCAGGTGTAAATGTAAAAAAAATGTGTTATACTGATAAAGACTGTGAGTCAGATTATGAGAACATGGAGGATAAAACATTTGAATTTAGCAGCGTTAACAGCATATGAATTAATCAAAGAAGAAAATCTGACAGACATCCATGCAAAGGGATATCTGCTTCGACATAAAAAGAGTGGAGCTAAAATCAGCCTTATTTCCAATGATGATGAAAATAAGGTCTTTTATATTGGATTCCGTACTCCGGTAGAGAACAGCACCGGCGTACCACATATCATTGAGCATACGGTATTGTGCGGTTCGGACAAGTTTCCGGTGAAGGATCCGTTTGTGGAACTGGTGAAGGGTTCTTTAAATACATTCTTAAATGCCATGACTTACCCGGACAAGACCGTTTATCCGGTGGCAAGCTGCAATGATAAAGATTTTGCTAATCTGATGGATGTATACTTAGACGCTGTGTTCCATCCGAATATCTATAAGAAAGAAGAAATCTTCAAACAGGAAGGCTGGCACTATGAATTAGAGGATAAAGATGCACCGGTTACCATCAATGGAGTGGTATACAATGAGATGAAGGGCGCATTTTCTTCTCCGGAGGGTGTCTTAGACCGTGTAGTATTAAATTCCCTGTTCCCGGATACCACATACAGCAATGAGTCCGGCGGTGACCCGGAAGTAATTCCGGAGCTTACTTATGAGCAGTACCTTGATTTCCACCGGAAATTCTATCATCCATGTAATTCTTATATTTACCTTTATGGAAATATGGATATGGACGAAAAACTGGAGTTTCTCGATAAAGAATATTTAAGCCATTATGATAAAATCGAAGTAGATTCCGCAATTCAGCTGCAGGCTCCTTTTGAAAAGCCGGTAACCATCAGCAAGCCATATTCCATTGCATCTTCCGAAAGCTTAGAGGATAATGCATATCTTTCCTATAATGTGGCAATCGGAACGAATCTTGAGAGTGAACTGACTCTGGCATTTGATGTCTTGGATTATGCACTATTAAGTGCACCGGGAGCACCGTTGAAGCAGGCACTTATTGATGCAGGAATCGGAAAAGATATCATGGGCGGATTTGATAACAGCACCTTACAGCCAATTTTTTCTGTGGTGGCAAAGAATGCCAATAAAGAAGACGAAGAGAAGTTTGTAGGAATTATCGAAGATACTTTAAAGAAAATCGTCAAAGACGGTCTCAATAGAAAATCCCTGTTAGCAGGAATCAACAGTGAAGAATTCAAATTCCGTGAAGCAGATTACGGTAATTTCCCGAAGGGATTAATTTATGGATTATCCTGTATGGACAGCTGGCTTTATGATGATGACGAACCATTCTTATATCTTAAAATATTAGACGTATTTGCAGCATTAAAGGAAAAGATTGAAACAGGATATTTTGAAGAACTGATTCAGAAATATCTTTTGGATAACAGCCATAAATCCTATGTATCCATTGAACCGGAAAAAGGCTTAAATGCCAGGCTGGAAAAAGAATTAGAAGAGAAACTGGCTGCTTATAAGAGAGACTTATCAGAAGAAGAGATTGATAAGTTAGTAGAGGATACAAAGCATTTAAAACAGTATCAGGAAGAGCCGTCACCAAAGGAAGACCTGATGAAGATTCCGATGTTAAAACGGCAGGACATGAAGCGTGAAGCGCAGCCGCTGGTATATGAAAAGGTAAGCTGCAATGGCATCGAAACCATTCATACCAACATTTATTCCAATGGCATTCATTATCTGAATCTGATGTTTGATATCAGTGATATTACAGAAGAAGAACTGCCATACCTTGGGGTGTTAAAAGCTGTACTTGGTTATATGGATACAGAGCATTATAATTATGCAGACTTAGCAAATGAGATTAATCTTATGACCGGCGGTATCTCTTCCCAGATTAATATTTATGCGGATACTAAGAAAAAAGACAGTTTCCATGCAAAATACGAAGTACGTTCCAAGATTCTTTATCAGAATTTAGAAGAGGGGCTTAGACTTCTTTCTGAGATTCTGATGGGCACACAGATTACAGATGAAAAACGTCTCTATGAGATTTTAGCGCGTATCAAATCGAGACTGCAGATGTCCTTAAGCTCTGCCGGACATTCCGTATCTGCCATGCGGGCAATGTCTTATTTCTCACCGGTAGCCCGATTCAATGACCTGGTTGGCGGAATTGCACTGTACCGGACGATTGCAGAATTAGAAGAACATTTTGAAGAAAAGAAGCAGTTCTTAATGGATAAATTAAGAAGCCTTACAGAGAAAATATTTGTAAAGAACAGACTGTTGATTTCCCTGACGGCAGACGCAGAAGGATATCAGCTGTTAGAAGAAAAATTCCCGCAGTTCTTAACTGTTTTACCGGATGGAGCAAAAGAGGGAGAAGCAGTTACCTTCCATTGTGAGAAAAAGAATGAAGGTTTCTTAGATGCATCCAAAGTACAGTATGTATCCAGAGCCGGAAATTATTTATCGAAAGGATATTCCTATACCGGAGCACTTCGTATCTTAAAAGTAATTTTAAGCTATGATTACCTTTGGATTAATGTCCGGGTAAAGGGTGGTGCATATGGTTGCATGAGCGGATTTATGCGGAATGGAGATGCATATTTCACTTCTTACCGTGACCCGAACCTTAAGAGCACCAATGAGATTTACGAAGGTATCCCGGCATATTTAAGAGCCTTTGATGCAGATGAACGTGATATGACAAAATATATCATCGGAACAGTAAGTGATATGGATACCCCGTTGAATCCGGCTGCCAAGGGCATGCGTTCCGTAAGTGCTTATCTTACCAATATTTCTTATGAGGAATTACAGCGTGAGAGAAATGAAGTTTTAGATGCACAGCCGGAAAACATTAAAAATCTCGCAGTGCTTATTGAAGCGGTACTCGCACAGGATGCCTTGTGTGTCATCGGTGCAGAGGAAAATGTAGAAGCAGAAAAAGATATGTTCTTAGAAGTAAAGAATCTTTATTAAAAGCTGTGGGTAATAGTCCCGCAGCATACATAAGAAGGAGTAAGTATGACGGAAAATTTTAAATCAGGCTTTGTAACACTGATTGGACGGCCGAATGTAGGAAAGTCCACCTTGATGAATCATCTGATTGGACAGAAGATTGCAATTACATCCAATAAACCGCAGACTACCAGAAACCGTATCCAGACTATTTATACGGATGAAAACAGAGGACAGATTATTTTTGTGGATACACCTGGTATCCATAAGGCAAAGAATAAGCTGGGCGAATTTATGGTAAATGTGGCAGAACACACATTAAATGAAGTGGATGTCATTTTATGGCTGGTGGAACCGAGTGATTTTATCGGCGCAGGAGAGCAGCATATTATTGAAAAGTTAAAAACTGTAAAGACACCGGTTATTCTGGTTATCAATAAATTAGATACCTTGGATAACAAGGATAAAATGCTGGAGTACATTGACACTTATCGTAAAGTCTATGACTTTGCGGAAATCGTACCGGCATCTGCACTGCGGGGAGAAAATACGGATGTTATCATTGATTTGATTTTTAAATATCTGCCGTATGGTCCGATGTTCTATGATGAGGATACCATTACTGACCAGCCGGAGCGTCAGATTGTGGCAGAGCTGATTCGTGAAAAAGCCTTACATGCTTTAAATGAAGAAATTCCTCATGGAATTGCCGTTTCTATTGACCAGATGAAGAAACGCAAAGGCAGGAAAATGTTTGATATTGATGCTACGATTATCTGTGAGCGGGATTCCCACAAGGGAATTATTATCGGCAAGCAGGGAGCCATGTTAAAGAAGATTGGTACCAATGCCAGATATGAAATTGAACACCTCTTAGATGCCAAGGTTAATTTGAAACTTTGGGTAAAAGTGAAAAAAGACTGGCGTGACAGCGATTATATGATTAAGAACTTCGGATACCGGGAAGAGGAATTCTAAATATTGACAGTATTATCTTAAGTGCTTCTGGAAAACCTAATTTCATACAAGTATGAAGAAAGGGCAGGAAGGAAGCATATTGTAAGAGCAAGCTGGAATCATTTTACTTTGACCGGAAGTGTAGATGATTATCTTAAGTTTAAGGAACAGGAAAAAGAAGAACAGGATGGATTGGGCAGCCTGAAAGAGAAAGTAAGAGGTGAACAGGACCGTGGGCACAAACGTGATGGTTACGGGTATGGTGCTTACCGCAATGCCAATCAGTGAATATGACAAACGAATTACGATACTGACCCTGGAGAGGGGAAAGATTACGGCGTTTGCCAGAGGTGCAAGAAGACCGAACAGTACACTGCTGGCAGCCTGCAATCCCTTTTCCTTCGGACAGTTTGAAGTCTATGAGGGCCGTACCTCCTACAATGTGGTGCGGGCAGAAATTAAAAATTATTTTACCGAACTCACCACAGACTTGAATGATACATACTATGGATTTTATTTTCTTGAGATGGCAGAATATTATGCCCAGGAAAACAGTGATGACCGGGAAATGCTAAAGCTTCTTTACCAGTCCTTAAAGGCACTTGGAAAGAAGAATTTTGATAACCGGCTGGTCCGTGTGATTTATGAACTGAAAATGATGGTGCTAAACGGAGTATATCCGAATCTTTTTTCCTGCCAGAAATGTGGAAGAAAGGAACCGATGCAGTTTTTCAGTGTGCAGCGCGCCGGGCTTCTTTGTGATTCCTGCAGCGAAACCGAGCATGGCAGACGGTTAGATGCATCTACCATTTATACGATGCAGTATATTATTACCACGGAATCAGCAAAGCTTTTTCATTTTGCAGTATCAGAAAAAGTGTTGTTTGAACTGATTCGGACGGTGAAGGAATTTCGGGAAAAATATGCACCCCATACATTTAAATCAGAGCAATTTTTAGAAGGGCTTTTCTGATTTATGGAGAAGCCGGGCATTTTGCCTGAGGTAACGCTTGAAATACCAAACCGAAAATAGTATAATTGTTGAGATTATGAGATATAGGGATTTGGAGGTTCGTATGAAGAAAAAGATAAGTGCACTCCTTGTAATGCTGTTAGTCTGTGGAATATTTGGCGGCTGCGGTGCTACAAAAGATGCAGATACCACGACACTCTTTCCGGAGAAAAAGGGTGGAATCACAGAAGTTGCAGTAGGCGACTTTGACAAAGACAATTATGATGAGAATGAGTTAGAACAGTATGTAAAGGATTCCATCAAAGAATATGAAGACAATGATGGCGCCGGGACAGTAAAATTAAAAAATCTTTCCGTAAAAGACGGAGTCGCAAAGCTTGGTATGCATTACAGTGACAGCACAGCATATTCTGCATTTGTGGGAGATACCGTATTTACCGGAACGGTGGTACAGGCAATTGCTGCCGGATATGATTTTAATACAGATTTCGTAGCGGTAACAGATGGAGCTGCCGGAGATGCAGCGGACAGCAAAGATGTCATGAAAAATGATGACTATCATGTTATCGTATTAAGCAAGGGTGTAGATGTTACGGTTGATGGAACACTGCAGTATGTTTCATCCGGGGTAATCGTCAAGGATAAGAACACTGCAACTGTGGATGAAATTCCTGCTGGTGAGACAGCAGAAGCAAGATATATTATTTATAAATAGAATGCGAGGAAGAATTTTATGGAAAAATCAATGGAAAAAATTGTAGCTTTAGCAAAGGCAAGAGGTTTTGTATATCCGGGTTCCGAGATTTACGGTGGACTGGCAAATACATGGGATTACGGTAACCTTGGTGTAGAATTAAAGAATAATGTGAAACGTGCCTGGTGGCAGAAATTCGTACAGGAAAATCCATACAATGTTGGTGTAGACTGTGCCATTCTTATGAACCCGCAGACATGGGTAGCTTCCGGACATTTAGGCGGATTTTCAGACCCTCTTATGGACTGTAAAGAGTGTCATGAACGTTTCCGTGCAGATAAGATTATTGAAGATTATGCAGAAGAGCATGGCATTACATTAGAGACTTCTGTAGATGGCTGGAGTCAGGAAGAAATGATGAACTTCATCAAAGATAACAGTGTTCCATGTCCATCCTGCGGAAAACATAACTTTACAGATATCCGTCAGTTCAACCTGATGTTCAAGACTTTCCAGGGTGTAACTGAAGATGCAAAGAATACGGTATACTTAAGACCGGAAACAGCACAGGGTATTTTTGTTAACTTCAAAAACGTGCAGAGAACATCCCGTAAGAAAGTGCCTTTCGGCATTGCACAGATTGGAAAATCTTTCCGTAACGAGATCACTCCTGGTAACTTTACTTTCCGTACCAGAGAGTTTGAACAGATGGAGCTGGAGTTCTTCTGTGAGCCGGGTACCGACCTTGAGTGGTTCCAGTACTGGAGAACCTTCTGCCATAACTGGCTGTTAAGCCTTGGCATGAAAGATGAAGAATTACGTCTTCGTGACCATGATCCTGCAGAGCTTGCATTTTACAGTAAAGCAACTACCGACTTTGAATTCTTATTCCCGTTCGGATGGGGCGAGCTGTGGGGAATTGCAGACCGTACCGACTATGACCTGACACAGCATCAGAATACATCCGGTCAGGATATGTCTTACTTTGATGATACCAAGAATGAAAAATACATTCCATACGTTATTGAACCGTCTCTTGGAGCAGACCGTGTGGTACTTGCATTCCTTTGTGCAGCATATGACGAAGAGAACATCGGAACAGAAGAGAAACCGGATATGAGAACCGTTCTTCATTTCCATCCGGCACTTGCACCGGTTAAGATTGGTGTGCTTCCGCTTTCCAAGAAATTAAATGAAGGTGCAGAGAAAGTATTTACACAGCTTTCCAAGAAATACAACTGCGAATTTGATGACAGAGGAAATATCGGTAAGCGCTATCGTCGTCAGGATGAAATCGGAACTCCATTCTGTGTAACTTACGATTTTGAATCAGAAACAGACGGAGCAGTTACGGTACGTGACCGTGATACCATGGAGCAGGAGCGTATCAAAATCGAAGATTTAGATACATATTTTGCAGAAAAATTCACTTTCTAAATCAAACACTTTATTTTTTACATGACTGAATGGTCTGATTTCGAAAAAATGGTTGCGAAACTATAAAATTATGATAAAATAAATATGTGCGCTTGTGGACAAGTGGCACGCATAATGGGTGACATTGTGGATATCAATTGTTGTTGATAACAGACGATGTTCGCATATCAATAAACCAAAGTAAATTTATTAGGAGGAATTCAAAATGGCAAACAAATGGGTTTACATGTTCAGTGAAGGAAACATGTCCATGCGTAATCTCCTTGGTGGAAAAGGTGCTAACCTTGCCGAGATGACTGATATCGGTCTTCCAGTACCACAGGGATTCACAATCACAACAGAGGCTTGTACTCAGTATTATGAGGATGGCCGCAAGATTAACGACGAAATCATGGCACAGGCTATGGAAGGCGTTAAGAAAATGGAAGAGATCAATGGAAAGAAATTCGGAGACCTCAAGAATCCATTACTTGTTTCTGTTCGTTCCGGTGCCAGAGCATCTATGCCAGGTATGATGGACACCATCTTAAACCTTGGACTGAATGACGAAGTAGTTGCAGCAATGATCGCTGGAAACCCAGATCCTAAATTCGAGCGTTTCGTATATGATTCTTACAGACGTTTTATCCAGATGTTCTCTGACGTTGTTATGGAAGTTGGTAAGAAATATTTCGAGCAGCTCATCGATAAGATGAAAGCAGACAGAGGAGTTAAGTTCGACGTTGAACTTACAGCCGCTGACTTAAAAGAATTAGCAGAGCAGTTCAAAGCTGAGTACAAGAACCAGTTAGGAACCGATTTCCCATCTGATCCTGTAGAGCAGTTAAAATTAGCTATCGAAGCTGTATTCCGTTCATGGGATAACCCACGTGCAAACGTATATCGTCGTGATAACGATATCCCATATTCCTGGGGAACAGCTGTTAACGTAATGCCTATGGTATTCGGTAACTTAAATGATGAGTCTGGTACAGGTGTTGCATTTACCCGTGATCCTGCTACAGGCGAGAAGAAATTAATGGGTGAGTTCTTAATCAATGCTCAGGGTGAGGACGTAGTTGCTGGTGTTCGTACACCTATGCCAATCGCTCAGATGGAGCAGGAATTCCCAGAAGCATATGCTGAGTTCATCAAGGTTTGTGAGACTCTTGAGAATCACTACCATGACATGCAGGATATGGAGTTTACAGTAGAGAACAAGAAGTTATACATGCTTCAGTGCCGTAATGGTAAGAGAACTGCTCCAGCAGCTCTTAAGATTGCATGTGACCTTGTTGATGAAGGACATAAGACAGAAGAAGAAGCAGTAGCTATGATCGATCCTCGTAACTTAGATACACTTCTTCATCCACAGTTTGATGCAGCAGCATTAAAAGCAGCTACACCAATCGGAAAAGGTTTAGGAGCTTCTCCTGGAGCAGCTTGTGGTAAGATCGTATTTACAGCAGAAGATGCAGAAGCTTGGAACGCTCGCGGAGAGAAAGTTGTACTTGTTCGTCTTGAGACATCTCCGGAAGACATCACAGGTATGAAAGCTTCCCAGGGTATCTTAACTGTTCGTGGTGGTATGACATCTCACGCAGCTGTAGTTGCCCGTGGTATGGGTACATGCTGTGTATCCGGATGTGGTGATATCGCTATGGACGAAGAGAATAAGAAATTCACTCTTGCTGGAAAAGAATTCCATGAGGGAGATTTCATCTCTATCGATGGTACAACAGGTAACATCTACGATGGCGAAATCAAGACAGTTGACGCTACCATCGCTGGTGAGTTCGGCCGTGTTATGGCTTGGGCTGACAAATATAGAAAACTTAAAGTTCGTACTAATGCAGATACTCCTGCAGATGCTAAGAAAGCTCGTGAGCTTGGAGCAGAAGGTATCGGACTTTGCCGTACAGAGCATATGTTCTTCGAAGAAGACAGAATTGCAGCATTCCGTGAGATGATCTGTTCTGACACTGTAGAAGAAAGAGAAGCAGCTCTTGAGAAGATTCTTCCATATCAGCAGGGAGACTTCAAAGCTCTTTATGAAGCACTGGAAGGATGCCCGGTTACTATTCGTTTCCTGGATCCACCTCTTCATGAGTTCGTTCCTACAGAGGAAGCTGATATTAAGAAATTAGCAGATGCTCAGGGCAAAACTGTTGAGCAGATTAAGACAATCATCGATGGACTTCATGAGTTCAACCCAATGATGGGTCACAGAGGATGCCGTCTTGCTGTAACATATCCTGAAATTGCTAAGATGCAGACAAAAGCTGTTATCCGTGCAGCAATCGAAGTTCAGAAAGAGCATGCAGATTGGAATGTGAAACCTGAAATCATGATTCCATTAGTATGTGAAGTTGAAGAGCTTAAATACGTTAAGAAAGTAGTTGTTGAGACAGCAGACGCTGAGATCGCAGCTGCAGGCGTTAAATTAGAGTACGAAGTTGGTACTATGATCGAGATTCCTAGAGCTGCTCTTACAGCTGATGAAATCGCTAAAGAAGCTGACTTCTTCTGCTTCGGTACTAACGACTTAACTCAGATGACATTTGGATTCTCCCGTGACGATGCTGGTAAGTTCTTAGATGCTTACTATGACAAGAAGATTTTCGAGAACGATCCATTTGCTAAGTTAGACCAGACTGGTGTTGGTAAACTTATGGATATGGCACTGAAACTTGGTAAGCCAGTTAATCCGAACCTTCACGTTGGTATCTGTGGAGAGCACGGTGGAGATCCTTCATCTGTTGAATTCTGCCACAAGATTGGTCTTGACTATGTATCATGTTCACCATTCCGTGTACCAATCGCTAGATTAGCAGCAGCTCAGGCAGCAATCGCTAACAAATAATTATTGGACAGGAACAATATAATATACAGCATATCTCATATATCGTGGGAATGCTGTATATGCAGGATAAGCCTCACCGTATGGTGAGGCTTATCTATCTTGTGAAATGGTACTTATATTGTATAGTATTTTTGTATTGCATAGCATTTTTATATTGCATAGTGCTTTTTAGCTTGTGCAGCATGATTGTTATATGACCTTATATTTCGCTTGCTGCCAGGTTCTTATTCTTCTGGCAGGATGATAACAGAATATTCTTATTACGAATCCATTCGCTTATTTGTTGAAAAATCTTAAGTTTCTTTATCAAATTCCATTTAATTACAAAATTCAGTTAAGGCATAATATTCAAGTAATTATATTTTGAAAGTAATCATATCATTTAGTTTAATTATATTATTTAGTTTAATCATATTATATGGTCAAATCATATTGTTTGGTTTAATCATATTATATAGTCAAATCATATTGTTTGGTTTAATCATATTATATAGTCAAATCATATTGTTTAGTCTAATCATACTAATTCAGTTCTTTTAAAGTTTCTAGTATGAAAAAATCTCCATTTATATCAAAAAAATCCCTGAAAAATGAAAAAAATCATACTAAACAGTAGAATCTAGTTTTTTAGTATGAAGAAAGCTGAAAAAGTGTTGAAAAAATCATACTAGATATATGCTGCAAGAAAAAGAAGTATGATTATGGCATAAGGCAGACTATCATGCGAAGTATGTGACAATAGGAATCATTGTTTAAATATGAAAATATAAGAGCTATAAAAACTATAAGAGCTGTAAAGAATACAAGAATTGTAAAAGCTATAAGAACTGTGAAGAATACAAGAACTGTAAAGAATATAAGAACTTTAAATCTTATAAAAGAAAGGAATAATGCTTATGAAAAATTGGATACAAAATGAAATAAATGAATTGCAGAAGATACTCAATGATATAAAGCATTTTGAAGAGAAAGCACCAAGTGGTACGCTGAGAATTCATAATAAAAATGGAAAAACGTATTATTACAGGCAGATGAAAGATGAAGAAGGGAAGATGATACAACAATATCTTCCACTAAGAGAAATGAATTTTATTCGTATTCTGGCACAGAAGAGCTATTGCAAAAAGCTTAAGACCAAAGCAGAGAGAAATTTAAAAATACTTCAGCAGGTGGAGGCTGATTATGATATAGGATGGATGAGAGAGATTTATGAGGAGCAGGAATACCAGAGGAAGAAGCTGATCACACCATATCTAAAACCGGAAGAAGTTGTTTTGAAGGAATGGGAAGAGGAAAAATATGAGCAGAATATAGAATATCCGGAGAATTTACGATATGAGACGGAGCATGGGGAACTGGTGCGTTCCAAGTCAGAAGTGCTTATAGCTAATATGCTGCATCAGAAAAAAGACATTCTGCTATATAAGTATGAACGCCCATTAAAGTTAAAAAAGAAAGGAAAAGAGATAGAAATATATCCGGATTTTACAATTTTAAATAAGGAAACCGGGCGGATTCTTTATTGGGAACATGCGGGAATGATGGATAATATATCTTATGTAGGAAATTTTATCCGAAAGCAGAATTTATATATAGAAAATTATCTTATGCCGGGGCGGGATGTTATTTTTACTTATGAATCTTCGGAAAGTCCATTTGATATTTCAGGTGTAAAGAAGATGATACATATGATGATTGATGAAACAGAATAATATGCTGTCAGATTGGATATATGATGTGAATATATTCCTTGCATCTTTGTCTCATTTGTATTATAATTAATAACACAAATGAGACAAAGAAAATTTTAGAAAGAAAATTTAGAAAGGAAGTTTAGAAAGGAAGTTTTCAGATGGTCATATCGATTGATGAGACAGCGGAAGTGCCGATTTACCAGCAGATTCGTAATCAGATTGTACTGGGAATTTCGGATGGCAGGTTAAAGCCAGGTGAGCAGCTTCCAACGGTCCGGGCTTTGGCAGGAGAGATAGGAATCAATTCTATGACAGTAAATAAGGCATATGCATTATTAAAGCAGGAAGGATATATTTATACCGACCGGCGGAATGGCGCTCATGTGCGGAATGAATTTACTGAGACAAAGGAACTGCAGGAGAAATCCAAAATAATATTACAACAGGTGATTTCCGAGGCAAAGATATGTGGCATAACGCAGGAAGAATTTTTAGCATTATGCAGGAATATGTATAAGGGGTGATGAAGATGTTTCTTAATATTATATTTTTTGCAACATTGTATCCGGTATTATTTATTGTATATGTGGTAATGGCGCTGCAAAGCGGACAGAAGAATGGAAGTATTTTTGGTGTAAATATGAAACCGGAATGGTTCGAAGAGGATGAAGTAAAGGCAATTCAGAAGCGGTTTAAAAGAGAAATGAGATGGTATGGGCTGCTGCTTGCGGTAATTCCTTTTAGCAGTCTTTTGACACCGTATTTTTCCATCCAGATGACGATCTGGCTGGTATGGATGTTTGGAGCAATTATATTACTGATGCTGCTATTGGTCTTTGCCAATAGCCGGCTGAAAGAATGGAAGCGGCAAAAGGGATACTATGAGACACAGTCAACAGAGCGATATGTGGAACTAAAGAATGCGGGAGCCATTCGGTGCATACATTTTTTCCAATTCTTTCTTCCGCTTGCCATAGGCATTATAGGCGCAGCTTTAGCGCTGCCGGTTTATAAAATGGTTGGAATATCCTGTCTGATTGGAGCTGCCTGTGGATTCATTTATTTTCTAGTCGCAGTTATTATGGACAGACAGCCGATACAGGTCATCAGTTCAGATAGTGACATTAATATCAATTATAGCAGGGCAAAGAAAAATATCTGGAAAAATTTCTGGCTTTGCTGTATCTGGATGAATACCATATTGATATTATTTCTTCTGGCAATTTCATTCGTAGATAAGAAGGTAGAAAGCATAATGCTTATTGCCATGATAGTGTATGCAGTTCTCCTGCTGGTGATATGCATTCCGGTATTTATCAGACTGGGAAAAGTGGAAAAGGCTTATGCAGGCAAACATGATTTAAGCAATGGAACAGAAGATGATAGAAACTGGATAGGCGGTGTTCTTTATTATAATCCTAATGATCCGCATACGATGGTAGATAAAAAAGTCGGCATTGGAACAACTGTAAATATGGCGTCAAAAGCTGGAAAAGCAACAATGCTATTTACAGCACTGGTATTTCTTACTATTCCAATTTTATGTGCCTGGGTGATTGCAGAAGAGTTTACACCGATTCATCTGGAAATAGAAAATGGCAATCTTTGTGCAGAGCATATCCGCACCGATTATGAGCTTCCGCTGGATACCATAGAAGAGGTGGAAATGGTGACAGAACTTCCGCGCAGGTCTAAGATAAATGGAACAGGAATGGATAATCTTGAGAAAGGAACATTTAAGATTTATGAGCAGGGAGAATGTCAGGAGTTTTTAAATCCGCAGAATAAGAAATTTTTGCATTTTTCGGCAAATGGAAAACAATATTATATGAGCGGAGTGGATGATGCACAGACAGAAGAAATTTATAAGGAAATTCTGAGCAGATAGAAAGAGATTGAAAATAGAAAAATTGAAGAAACAGAAAAATTGAAAGAAACAGAAAAATTGAAAAAATAGGAAAGATTGAAAACGGCCGGCAGGAAAAACACATAAGAAAGGAATGTGTTTTTCCTGCCGGCGGTCTGTATTCAAAAGTGAAATTAGTTTTTCTTTCGTATATGAATTTCCGGAATCGCAACATTATCAAAGCTGACACTGGAAGTCTGTTCATCGGAAGATTCAGATGGAAAGGCAGCAGTGGTATTTTCTGCTGTATCCGGAGTGGAAGATGTCTTGTGCACCTCTGGAATGGCAACATTATCATAAGTCAGATCATAATTTTTCTTTTCACGTTCTTTTCTTGCATTCTTGATTTTATTTTTAAAATGAAACATAAGGTGCTCCTTTATTTACAAAATATTAATAAAAAATGTAATTACAAGGCTGTTGATGAAATCGGCAAACAGACTTCCCACCAGTGGAATCAGAAGGTATGCTTTGACGGATGGAACATAGCGGTCGCAGAGAGCCTGCATATTTGCCATGGCATTTGGTGTGGCACCCATACCGAATCCGCAGGTACCTGCAACAAGGACTGCTGCATCATAATCCCGCCCCATAATATTGAACTCAATAAAGTAAGTAAATACAGCAATCAGAATGACCTGTGAGCTTAATAAAATGATAAGCGGAAGTGCCAGAGAAGCCAGTTCCCATAATTTTAAAGTAATCATAGCCATACCAAGAAATAATGACAGGGAAATACCACCCAGGTCATTAATTTCTCCCATATGGATCGTGGCATTGCCATGGGAGTATTCCACAATATTACGAATCAGTGCGGCTGCTAACATGGCACCAATATAAATTGGAAAAGTCAGTCCTGTTTTTGTCAGAAAATAGGAGAAAATAGTACCAAGTCCAATGGCAAGGATAAGCTGGAAAACAGCGGAAGCATACATGTTGGTATGGCGTTCGTGTTTTTTCTCATCTTCCACTAAGAGGCTGTCATCTTCGGAAGCAACAGTAGAGAGAAGATTTTTCTTTTCTACCAGGCGTTTTCCTAAAGGACCGCCAATCAGGCTTCCTGTAATCAGACCGAAGGTAGCAGCAGCGGTACAGATGGTAGTGGCACCATGGATATTGAAATCCTCCAGTACCGGTCCAAAAGCACCTGCTGTACCATGTCCGCCCACCATTGGAATGGAACCGGTACACATACCGATTAATGGATTTAATCCTAATAGTTTGGATAATCCAACGGCAAGAAAGTTCTGGGTAATAATAAGGGTAATGACCAGTCCTAAAAATACTGCCATGGATTTCCCACCACTTTTTAAGACTTTTAAGTTAGCCTGAAATCCTACGGAAGTAAAGAAGAATACCATACATACTTCCCGCAGGGTATCATCAAAGGAAAATTCTGCAACTCCGGTGCTGTAACAGATACAGGTGAAAATCGCAAAGAGCAGACCGCCGATAACGGGTGCCGGAATACAGAATTTTTCCAGAAAATGTATTTTCTTTCGTAAAAAACTCCCTAGCATGAGTACCAGCACAGCAACAGCTAAGGTCTGGTACATATCTAAATGTATATTCATAGTGTTCCTTTCTAGTTTGGTGTATTGCTTTCGGAAGAAAGCGTAATGCCCTGTTTCTCATAATAGGCAACAGCACCCGGATGGAATGGAATCGGTATGCCATCAGTAGCATAAGTTTCATCTAATTGCAGGTTTAAAGAAGTTGCATACTGTAAATCCTTCGCATGGGAAAAAAGCCATTCCGTCAAGTGCTCTACCGTATCGGAAGAGAGCTTGTCGGAAGCAAGGAGAACCGCTTTGACACCAAGGGTATGGATATCTTCCGTCTGTCCGGTGTAAGTATTGGCAGGAATGGTATATTCACTATAGGATGGATAAGCAGACAGCAATTTATTCCTGCATTTCTCATCAATATCCAAAAGACGGATATCACATTCTTTGGCTAATTCTTCGATTACAGTTGTCTGGATACCGGCAGTACAGAAAAATGCATCGATTTTTCCATTGATAAGCTGGTCAGCAGCATCGGTATAATCGAGGTTTACTGTTTTCACCAGCTCAGTGGTAAGTCCGCTCATGGTCAGAATCTGGTTAGCGTTCTGTTCAGTACCGGAATCCTCCGCACCGATGCTGACGATTTTGCCCTGTAAATCATCCAGCGTCTGAATATTGGAGTCTGCACGGACGACAATCTGACAGGCTTCCGTATAAAGCCCGGCAATAGCGGAATATCCCTGACAAGGCTCTCCCTCAAAAATTCCACTGCCTTCATAGGCGGAGGCAATCAGGTCAGACTGGGCTAATCCAAGTTCGATATATCCACCGGAGAGCAGCCTTAGATTGGCAGCAGAGCCTGCGGTTGTCTTAACTTCAAACTGATAGGTATCATCCTCCGAGGAGGCAAGCCCGGTAAAGGTATTGGCAAAGGTATAGTAGATTCCACCTATGTCAGCGGCACCAAAGCGGATGGTTTTCTGATAACCACTGCATCCACTCACAAAAAGCAGCGCAAGACATAGAAGAAGACGGAATGGTTTTTTCATATATAAAATCCTTTCTTTTTAAAATTTAATCCCAGTAAAGTATTTTACAATAATTTTTTCAGAAAAGGAAGAGCGAAAAATTAGTGAGAAAAAATATCGTTAATCCTATATTTTTTTAGAAAAAAAGAGATTATAATGTGATGGAATGAAATGAAGGAGGAAGGATTTATGCAGAAAATAACAGTAAAAGTAGATGGTATGCAGTGTGGAATGTGTGAGGCACATGTAAATGATGCAGTGCGGGCAGCATTTCCGGTAAAGAAAGTAACTTCATCCCACAGTAAAAAAGAGACCGTAATTATTACCGATACCGATATTCCAGAGAAAAAAATCAAAGAAGTGATTAAAAACAGTGGATATGATGCGTTAGAAGTAACAAAAGAACCATATGAGAAGAAGGGATTATTTTCAGCATTCCGCAAGTAAACAGAATATCTTAAGAAAAATAATATATATATTATCGGCATAGTATGTTAAAATGAGGAATCGGAAATAATAGGAAAAGAGGACAACGAAATGTTATTGGATTTTGTAGAAATGCTGAAGGTTATTTTTCTTGGAATTGTAGAAGGAATTACAGAATGGCTTCCAATCAGCAGCACAGGACATATGCTTTTAGTGGATGAATTTATCAGGCTTGATATGACAGATTCATTCAAAGAGATGTTTTTCGTGGTGATACAGTTGGGAGCTATTCTTGCGGTAGTGCTTTTGTTCTGGAAGAAAATGTTCCCGTTTCAGTTTAAAGACAAGACACAGCCGGTCATCCGGAAAGATATTTTTTCTTTATGGTTTAAGGTTGTAGCTGCCTGCATACCGGGAGCTGTGGTAACGCTTTTGTTTGATGATTATGTGGATGCACATTTTCATACACCGCTTGTGATTGCTGCTGCATTGATTTTCTATGGTTTTGCGTTTATTCTGATTGAAAACTGGAATAAAAAGCGGAAAGTAAGGGTGGAAAGCTTAAATGATATTACTTATCAGACAGCATTTTTTATCGGACTTTTTCAGGTACTTGCAATTATTCCGGGAACCTCCCGTTCCGGTGCAACCATTATCGGAGCACTTTTAATCGGAGTATCCCGTGTGGCTGCAGCAGAGTTTACATTTTTCCTGGCTGTGCCGGTTATGTTTGGCTGGAGCCTGATCAAACTTATTAAGTTCGGCTTTGCGTTTTCTGCTCAGGAACTTTGTGTCTTAGGCTTAGGTTGCGTGGTAGCATTTGCGGTATCTGTAGTAGTCATTCGTTTTCTGATGGGCTATATCAAAAAACACGATTTTAAAGTATTTGGCTGGTACCGGATTATTCTTGGAGCCATTGTTTTAGGCTATTTTGCACTATAGGAACCGCTTAAGAAAATGAGAGATTCTTCCGATATAAAGAATGGAACAGATTGTTTTAAGCAAAAGGATTTGCTTATAGATATTTTCAAGGAGGAATTTTTATGAACACAAACGCAGTAAATCAGGTGGCAGAAAACGTTTCTGGTTATACGGAATCGGAAAAGAGCAGCAAAGTCTCCGGAAAAACCATTGGAGAGCCAAAGCTTTCGGATAAGGCGAAAGAGTATTATGAGAAGCTGAAAAAGAAATTTAGCACGATGGATTTCATTCTGGTATCCAAGGATATGAAAGAGACAGCAAAAGCCAATGCAGGACAGTATGCCAATGCCAACAAAATGGTGGTCCTGATTGATGAAGAGAAGATTGAGCGGATGGCAGAAGATGAGTCTTACCGGAAACAGTACGAGGGAATCATAGCCAATGCATCCAGTCAGCTTGCAACCATGCAGAGTCGGTTTGCTAATGGACAGAGTGGTGTGAAGGCATATGGCATTCAGGTAAATGATGGCGGCAATGCATCATTTTTTGCAGTTGTAGATAAGTCTTTATCTCTTCAGAAGAAACGTATCGAAAAGAAACAGGAAGAAAACCGTGCAGAACGTAAGAAAGCTCAGAAGGAAGCTTATGAGAAACGAATGAATAAGGAGGATGAAGATACATCTTCCGTTAAGAAATCGGACAGGACTGACAGCACGGATAAAACTGGTAAGAGTGAAGAGCTTGTAACGGTTACTGCTGGTTCGTTGGAAGAACTGGAAAAGAAAATCCAGGATATGTTATATGACAGCATGAGCGATTATGTATTTACACCACAGGAAAAACAGGTTGGCTGGAATGTAGATTTTCGTGGATAATTAATAAAAGGCAGGATACAATATGGAAAAGAACCCCTATATATTGCACTCCGGGCAGACCTGACTTTCTTAATCCACTGGGAAATCAAAGTGGAGAAAAAGGACTGCCTGGAGTAGAGGTACGATTCGTATGCTGACGTTCCGGAAGGGAATGGATAAACTGGCGTGGTGTCATGCCATAGCGTTTTTTAAATTCCCGGTAGAAGTAGGAAAGGCTGCTGAAACCGGCAGTCATGGCGGCATCTGTAATGGAAAGCTCCTGCTGTTCTAAGAGGTCGGCAGCCTTTTGCAGGCGCAGGCTCTTGATATAATCTAAGCATGACATTCCGACATATTTCTTAAAAAAGCGCATGAAATGGTATTCGCTGAAATAGCAGGAGGATGCCAGGCTTTCAATAGAAATATTTTCGGTATAATGTAATCCGATATATTCTAAGACACCCTTAATCTTCTGGGTATGTTCGCTTTGAAGCTGTGGCTGCTCAGAACTTTTGCTGCAGTACGGAAGTAGAAGGGTAAGAAGCTTTAACAGCAGGGATTTTAACATTAGTTCATATCCCGGCTGGGCAGCGGAATAACAGCTGCTGATTTCATAGAACAATGCGAGGGCATCCGGGTAGACCGGGTGCTCTTTTACTATATGAAAAGGGGGAATCAGCTGCTGCTTGGCAAGGGGCATCAGATATCGCATGGCACAGATATCTGCAGAGGATGCACCAAGGAAATCAAGGTGAAAGACATATGTTTCCGAATGCATATGCCCGGCAGGTAATATGGCAATGGAATGCAGAGCCAGAGGAGGAATGAAAACGAAATCTCCAGGCATAGCCTGAAAGCTTTCAAGGTCAACCTGATACGTACAGACACCGCTGGTAATCAGGGTAAATTCAGCCTCTTCATGCCAGTGTGGCGTAACAATGGGATACCGTTCCTGCAACGTAGTAAGATATTTCTTTAATGGAAAAATTCGTTCGCCATGAACGGCCTTTTCTTTTTGTTCCAGAGGGAGTTGTTTTTTATCTTTCATGGGAATCTCCTTTTAATGTTGCTTATTTAAACAGCATTTATCCTGATTTTTTATACAAACAAAATGAAAGAAATGGAATTTTGGATGCAGACGATGGAAGGTAGGTCTGATGCAAAACAGTGCATTTCTAAAATACATTTTTTCTTTCTATGATAAAAACAGTCTTTCCAATGTTTGACAAGATATCTGTACCGTTCGCCGAAGTATGGATGCATGATAAGGATTGTTAGGCGCACTTAGAATTTCATACAGCAATAGCCAACGCTGGCACAGGGACGTGCCGGCGAGGCGCATATGAACATGGATGTGAATTTGCGCCGGTTGGCAGATAAAATAATATTAATACTGAAATTCTTAGTGCGCCTTACTATCTTTATGCAGCATCCACACTCGACAGACGGTGCAGATATCCTCGTCAAAGCAAGCGGAAAGACAGTTTATAATCAAGAAAAAATGTATCTAAGAAATGCTGCTATTTTGTATCCTATAACCTACCTTCCACCGTCTGCATCTGAAATCCATAATCATATCGTTTATTTTGTTTTACATAAAAGAGCAGGATTGTGCAATAAAAACGCAAATATCACGGAAGAAACTTCCTAAAACTTCGTATATAATAACAGTATCATACAAAGAACGAAGTGTAAATACAGGAATAATGGAAATATGGAGGATGAGAACATGAAGAAAAAATGGTGGCATGACAAGGTGGCATATCAGATTTATCCAAAGAGCTTTCAGGACAGCAACGGAGATGGAATCGGTGATTTGAGAGGAATCATATCCAGACTGGATTATTTAAAGGAACTGGGTATCGATATCGTATGGCTTTCACCGATTTATAAATCCCCATTTGTAGACCAGGGATATGATATTTCAGATTATTATAATATTGCTGAAGAATTCGGAACCATGGAAGAGTTTGATGAGCTGCTTGCGGAAGCAAAGAAACGTGATATGTATATCGTAATGGATCTGGTGGTAAATCATTGCTCCGACCAGCATGAGTGGTTCCGGAAAGCACTGGCAGACCCGGATGGAGAGTATGCAGATTATTTCTATTTTGTGAAAGGAAAAGATGGCAAGGCTCCAAGTAATTACCGTTCCTATTTTGGCGGAAGTACCTGGGAGAAGGTGCCAAACAGTGATAAATACTATCTTCATATGTTCGCCAAAGAGCAGCCGGATTTAAACTGGGAGAATCCGGTAGTACGTCAGAAAATCTATGAAATGGTGAACTGGTGGTTAGACAAAGGCGTGGCAGGATTCCGTATAGATGCAATTATCAATATCAAGAAAGATATTAACTTCCCGTCCTTTGAGCCGGATGGACCGGACGGACTTGTAACCTGCATCAGGATGGTAGAAGAGGTAAATGGAGTAGGAGATTTTCTCGAAGAATTAAAACATGAGACTTTTGAAAAGTATGATGCCTTTACAGTAGGAGAAGTCTTTAATATGAAGGAAGATGAACTCTTGGAATTTATCGGAGAGGATGGACATTTCTCTACGATGTTTGATTTCAGCGCCCATGTGCTTACTTTTGGTGAGCATGGCTGGTACGACCAGAAACCATTACGTTTTGAGGAATGGCGGAAAGTAATTTTCGATTCCCAGCAGGAATTACAGGGAAAATGCTTTAAGGCAAACATTATTGAAAATCATGATGAACCAAGAGGAGCAACTCATTATCTGCCGGAGCATGCCAGAAATGATGCAGGAAAGAAGATGCTTGGAACCGTATCCGTTCTTTTGCGTGGAATTCCATTTATCTATCAGGGACAGGAAATCGGGATGACCAACTGCAAACGAAATGATATTTCAGAATATGATGACATCAGCACCATCGACCAGTATCAGGAGGCGTTGCGTGCAGGACTCAGTGAAGAAGAAGCACTGAAATGCTGTTATGAGAACAGCCGTGATAATGCCAGAACACCAATGCAGTGGTCCGATGGAAAAAATGGCGGATTTACCGATGGAACTCCATGGCTTGCCATGAATCCGAATTACATGGAAATCAATGTAGCAGCCCAGGAACATAAGGCAGATTCTGTATTGGCTTATTATAGGAAATTAATTGCACTGCGTAAGGCAAAAGAATACAAAGATACTTTCACTTATGGTATTTTTAAACCAAAGTATGAAAATGCAGATGACATATTTGCTTTTGAACGGGTAAATGAAGAAAGCGGTCAGAAGCTTTTGATTCTTGCAAACTTTGGAACAGAAGAGCATACCATCACATTAGAGAAAAGAATTGCCAAGGTATTGTTAACCAATGAAGGCCGCCAGGAAGCAATCAATGCTGAGGCAGCCTTAAATGGAACAATTACATTAGACAGCTGTGAAACCGTTGTCTTAGAATTAGAAAAGTAAGATTTGTGGAAGCAATTTAATCTGGAAATTTATTCCATAATCTTGCCATCAACAGAGATGGTAACAACCTGCCATGGAATCATTTTCCCGCTTTGCTTTAAGGCATTCTGGACAGCCATTACAATGCCGCCGCAGCACGGAACCTCCATGCGCACAATACTGATATCTCTGATATTGTTATTACGGATAATTTCAGTAAGCTTTTCACTGTAATCCACATCATCCAGTTTGGGACATCCAATCAGGGTGATGTGGTTTTTTATGAATTTTTCATGGAAATTGCCATAGGCAAAAGCTGTACAGTCTGCAACAATCAGCAGTCTTGCATTGTCAAAATACGGAGCATTTGTAGGTGCTAATTTAATCTGAACCGGCCACTGGGTAAGCTGGCTTTCCGGTGCGTTTCCTGCTGTGACTGCGTTGGATGCAGTACCGGATGCGGTATTAGAGCCTGCAGAAGTATTTTCCGTGTTTTTACGCTGCATGGAGCGCATCCGGCTGCCCGGACATCCGCTGAAAACCGGAGCTGCGTGATTGGCTGAAACTGCAGGTTTTACCGAAGCCGCTTCACGGTTCTTTAAGTGCTCTTTTACAGCGGCTTCGTCATAAGCTGCGGCTTCCCTCTGTACAAAGGTAATAGCACCGGTAGGACATGCCGGAAGACAGTCACCTAACCCATCGCAGTAATCCTCTCTTAAAAGCTGGGCTTTTCCATCGACCATGCCGATGGCACCTTCGTGGCAGGCGGATGCACATAAACCGCATCCATTGCATTTTTCTTTATCAATATGAATTATTTTACGAATCATTTTAGATTCCTCCTCGTTGATTTTGTATGGTCAGTATACTATAATAGCAATAAATAATCGGTTGGAAAAACAACGGAGGTTATAAAATGAAAAAATTTCCTGCAGAAATGAAAAATTCACCTTTTTTTGAAGGAATTGAGGAAACAGAAGAGGAGAAAGTCTTAAAGGGATTAGATGCCCATGAGATGACTTATGATAAAGAAAATTATATTCTGCACTGCGGAGAGCAGGTAAAAGAAATGGGGCTGCTGGTTTCTGGCGGACTTTTGATTGTGCAGGAGGATTTCTGGGGAAACCGGAATCTGGTTGCAAAGATAGGTCCAGGGGATGTTTTTGCAGAGACCTTTGCCTGTATGCAGAGGCGGAATATTAATGTAAATGTGATTGCAGAAGAGGCGGCAGATGTGCTGTGGCTGAACGTTCAGAATATATTGGATGCAGATGGAGAAACGGAAGGCTGGAAGCTGGTTCTGCTTCGGAATTTATTAGAGAATATGGCAGAAAAGAATCTTCGCTTTAATGAAAAATTAACCCATATGGGAAAACGCAATACCAGGGAAAAGTTATTGTCCTATCTGTCAGCAGAGGCACAGAAGCATGGAACATCAGAGTTTGATATTCCATTTTCCAGACAGCAGTTAGCAGATTATCTTTCTGTGGAACGGAGTGCGATGTCAACGGAGCTTGGAAAATTAAGAGATGAGGGACGGCTTTCTTTCCGGAAGAATCATTTTTGCCTGAACAGAGATGCATATTTGTAATAGAAGAAAATGCACTCTTGAGAAATTGTACTGAATTCAAAACTTGATTTTTATTTAAAAGAGGGTACAATAATATGCAGTTAAAATAATACATAGAAAAAGAGGAGAGAAAGATATGTTTGGTTTTGGTCAACTGATTGATATTTTAAAGAAAAGCCCAAAGAAAATTGTGTTTACAGAGGGAAATGACCCAAGAATTTTAGAGGCAGCATCCCGCCTGCTGGCAAGTAATTTCTTAAGCCCGATTCTGGTTGGAAATGAGGCTGAGATTCAGAAAGCAGCAGAGGAGAGCGGATTTAATATTCGTGGAGCCAAAATTATCGATCCATTACATTTTGAAAAATTTGATGAAATGGTTACCATGTTCTGTGATTTAAGAAAGAGCAAAGGCGTAACACCGGAGCAGGCAAAAGGAATTCTTTCACAGGCTAATTATTTCGGAACCATGTTAGTAAAAATGGGATATGCTGATGCACTGTTAGGTGGAGCAACCTATTCTACAGCAGATACTGTTCGTCCAGCATTACAGTTAATTAAGACAAAACCGGGTAACAGCATTGTATCATCCTGCTTTATTCTGGTACGTCCTTCTGCAACCGGCGAGAATGAAGTACTGGCAATGGCTGACTGTGCAATCAACATTCATCCGACAGAAGATGAACTGGTTGAAATTGCCGGAGAAGCAGCAGAGTGTGCAAAGATATTCGGTGTAGATCCAAAGGTGGCATTCTTAAGCTATTCTACATTAGGCTCCGGAAAGGGCGAGGATGTAGATAAGATGCGTAATGCTGCAAACAAGACAAGAGAAAAATATCCGGAGCTTCCAATCGAGGGAGAGCTTCAGTTTGATGCAGCCGTATCTCCAAGAGTTGCACGTACCAAATGTCCGGAATCCAAAGTGGCAGGACATGCAAATACATTTATTTTCCCGGATATCAATGCAGGAAATATTGGATATAAGATTGCGCAGCGTCTTGGTAACTTTGATGCATATGGTCCGATTCTTCTTGGATTAAATGCACCAATCAATGACTTATCCCGTGGATGTAATGCATCAGAAGTATATTCCATGGCAATTATTACAGCTGCATTAGCGTAAGCTGTTAGAATGAAAAGGTGACGGTATGCATAACGAATTAACACAAAGTGATATCAAGAAGATGGAAGAAGAAATTGAATATCGGAAATTAGTGGTACGAAAGAATGCAATCCGTGCTGTACAGGAAGCAAGAGAACAGGGTGACTTAAGTGAAAACTTCGAGTATTATGCTGCCAAGAAAGATAAGAATAAAAACGAAAGCAGAATTCGTTATTTAGAGCGCATGATTCGTACTGCAGTCGTGGTGTCAGATGACTCTAAGGAAGACGAGGCAGGTATCAATAATACGGTGACGGTTTATATTGAAGAAGATGACATGGAAGAATCCTTCAAATTGGTGACTACCATGCGTGGAAATTCGCTGAAAGGATTAATCAGTATTGAATCTCCTATGGGGAAAGCAGTGCTTGGTCATAAGGTAGGAGACCGTGTCAGTGTGAAGGTAAATGACGATTACAGTTATGATGTTATAATCCGTAAAATTGAAAATACCGGAGAAGAGAACGAGAAAATCCGAAGCTTCTAAAAGATAATAAGAATTAAAACCGCAAAACGGTTTAAAAAGGCGAGAAGAGGTCTGTAAAAGGTGATGCTTTTGCAGGCTTCTTTTTTACGTTACAGGAAATTGCTTTCCTGTAACGTAAAAAACGCTCCGCGAGGATGTACCAAGGTGTATCCTGTTTTGTATATTTTGCACAAATTGTGAAATGGATTTTTGTGAATGAAAATGACGGAATATGATTGACTATGACGGATTTTGAACGTATAATAAAACCATAGAAGGAAGAAAATAGGAATGGGAGGGATGATATGCTGACAGAGGAAAGATACGGAAAAATCCTTTCCCTGCTGGAAGAACAGGGCAGTGTTAAAGTAACTGAGCTGATGCAGCTTTTCGATGCTTCCGAGTCAACAGTACGAAGAGATTTGAATACTTTAGACGAAAATGGAAAGCTTTTGAAGGTTCATGGCGGTGCAATTTTAAGAGGAACAGTTTTTCATACACAGGATGATGATGTGCCACTTCGAAGAAACATGCATCGTGATGAGAAGGCAGTCATAGCGAAGTATGCAGCATCCTTAATTACAGCAGATGATTTTATTTATCTGGATGCAGGAACTACAACAGACTGCATGATTGATTTTATGGATGTGAAGCCATCTTGTGTGGTAACCAACGCAGTAGCCCATGCAAAACGGCTCTCTGAACTGGGATGTGAGGTTTATATCATCGGCGGAGAGTTCAAGGCATCCACAGAAGCTGTGGTAGGTGCTGAGGCAGTGGAGTCCTTGGATAAATATAACTTTACAAAAGGTTTCTTCGGAACCAATGGAATTAATGTAGAAAAAGGATATACCACACCGGATGTGAAAGAGGCTATGGTAAAGAAGAAAGCAATGGCAAATTGCAGACAGTGTTATATCCTGGGAGATAAGAGTAAATTTGCACAGATATCCAGTGTGACATTTGCACCATTTGCTTCAGCAGATGTGATTACAACAGGTCTTACCTTGGAGTCTTATCGGAAGTATAAAAATATAAAGGAGGTGGAAGAATGATTTATACCGTAACTTTTAATCCGTCACTGGATTATGTGGTGGATGTAAAAACCTTCAAAACCGGTCAGGTAAATCGGACGGAACAGGAGAAAATGTTCCCGGGAGGAAAGGGAATCAACGTATCCATCGTACTGAATCATCTGGGATTAAAGAGTACCGCATGGGGCTTTTTAGCTGGCTTTACCGGAGAAGAAATTAGCAAGCGTCTGGATGAAGAAGGTGTAAATACCGATTTCATTCAGGTAGAGGAAGGAATATCCAGAATTAATGTGAAGCTTCGGTCCACAGAAGAAACAGAAATCAATGGCCAGGGGCCGATGATCCGCAGCACAGATATCGGGAAGCTTTATGCTAAATTAGATACCTTAAAAACCGGAGATGTGCTGGTACTGGCAGGAAGTATACCGGATATTATGCCGCAGTCCATATATATGGATATCATGAAATACCTGGAAGGAAAGGATGTCATGATTGCTGTAGATGCAACCAGAGAACTTCTGGCAAATGTACTTCCGCTTCATCCATTCCTGATTAAACCGAATAATCATGAATTAGGACAGTTATTTGGTGTGACAATCAGCAGCAAAGAGGATGTAAAGAAATACGCAGCGAAGCTGCAGGAGCAGGGTGCAAGAAATGTACTTGTTTCCATGGCAGGTGACGGGGCTGTGCTTTTGACAGAAGAGGGAAAAGCTTTTGAGAGCGAAGCTCCGAAGGGTAAAGTAAAGAATTCCGTAGGAGCAGGAGACTCCATGGTGGCAGGTTTCCTGGCAGGATATTTAAAGAATAAGGATTATGCGCAGGCGTTTAAGATGGGAGTCTGTACCGGAAGCGCCAGTGCATTTTCAGAAGAACTTGCAACGAAAGAAGAAGTAGAACAATTATTAAAGAATCATGCATTTTCATTTTAAGAAAAAGGAGGAAGGTATATGAGAATCAGAGATTTGCTGGCACCGGAAAGCATTCAGTTGAATGGTTCAGCAACCGGAAAGGAAGATGTATTAAACCAGATGGTTTCCCTGATGGTAAAGAGTGGAAAAATAGCAGATGAAGAGACTTACCGGAAAGGAGTCTTTGCAAGAGAGGAAGAGAGTACCACAGGAATTGGAGAGGGCATTGCAATTCCTCATTGCAAATCAGCAGCCGTAAAGAAACCGGGATTAAGTGCAATGGTATTAAAGAATGGGGTAGATTTTGATGCCTTAGATGGAGAGAAGGTTCATTTAATCTTCTTAATTGCAGCACCGGATACAGAAGATAATGTACATCTTGACGTATTAAGCCGTCTGTCTGTTCTTCTGATGGATGAGAATTTCACCAACGGATTAAAACAGGCTACTTCGGTTGAAGAATTCTTAAAAGTCATTGATGAAGCAGAGTCTGAGAAGGAAGAAAAGGAAGAACAGAAGGAAACAGAAATAAAGGAACCGGAAGAAAATCAGAAAAAGATTCTTGCAGTAACCGGATGTCCGACTGGAATTGCCCATACATACATGGCAGCAGAAAGTCTGGAAAAGAAGGCAGCAGAATTAGGTTGCTTTATTAAGGTGGAAACAAGAGGCTCCGGCGGAGCAAAAAATGTGCTTACTGCAAAAGAAATTGAAGAGGCAGATTGTATTATTGTAGCAGCCGATACCAAAGTCCCGATGGATCGTTTTGCCGGAAAACCGGTTATCATCTGTCAGGTTTCCGATGGAATCAGTAAAGCAGATAAATTAATACAGCGCGCTATGGCAAAGGATGCACCAATTTATAAAGGCAGCGGCGAAGCATCAGAAAGTGAAAGCATGGGCGGAGAAAGTTTTGGACACAAAGTTTACAAGCATCTGATGAATGGTGTTTCCCATATGCTTCCGTTTGTTGTCGGTGGTGGTATTATGATTGCCATTGCATTTTTAATCGACAGCTTTGGTGTAGACCTTGCATCACTTCCTACGGATGAGCGTGCTAATTTTGGTACAATTCTTCCGGCAGCAGCATTCTTTAAGTCCATTGGAGGACTGGCATTTGGCTTTATGCTTCCTGTACTGGCTGGCTATATTGCCATGAGTATTGCAGACCGTCCGGGACTGGTAGTAGGTTTCGTTGGAGGAGCAATTGCAGCAAATGGAAAATCAGGTTTCCTTGGAGCCTTAGTAGCCGGATTTGCCGCAGGTCTTATCATCCAGTTATTAAAGAAAATCTTTGACAAACTGCCAAAAGGCCTGGATGGATTGAAACCGGTTCTACTGTATCCGCTGCTTGGTGTATTGTTAATAGGTGCATTGATGACCTTTATCATCGAACCACCGGTCGGAGCTTTGAATATTGCAATTAATACAGGACTGGCACATATGAATGGTGTAAGCTCGGTATTACTGGGAGCATTGGTAGCTGGAATGATGGCTGTGGATATGGGTGGTCCTTTAAATAAGGCAGCATATGTATTTGGAACTGCATCCATTGCCGCTGGAAACTATAATATTATGGCAGCCGTTATGATTGGAGGTATGGTACCACCAATTGCCATTGCACTTGGAACCTTATTTTTCAAAAATAAATTTACAGCAGAAGAAAGAAAAGCCGGACCGACAAACTTTATTATGGGATTATCCTTTATTACAGAAGGTGCAATACCGTTTGCAGCAGCGGATCCGCTGCGCGTGATTCCAGCCTGTGTGGTAGGTTCTGCAATTGCAGGAGCAATGTCTATGGCATTTAACTGTACACTGATGGCACCACATGGTGGAATCTTCGTATTCTTAGTAATGGGTAATGCAATCTGGTATCTTTTATCATTGATTGCAGGTTCAGCAGTATCTTGTCTGCTTTTGGGATTGTTAAAAAAGAAGATTGTATGATATAATAAGTGATGTACTCACGAATAGTGAGCATAAGCGAGTCAACATACTTGCAAATTAAAACTATGGTATAAAAAACGGGAAAAAATATAACTTTTTAGGAGGAAGAACATGAAGGAATTTACTTACACAATCACAGATGAGCAGGGAATCCATGCAAGACCGGCAGGATTACTGGTAAAGGAAGCTGCAGGATTTGCAAGTGCAATTACCATTGAAAAGGATGGTAAGAAAGTAGATGCAAAGAGAATCCTTGGCGTTATGGGGCTGGGTGCTAAGAAAGGTGCAGAAATCACACTTCGTGCTGAAGGTGAAGATGAAGATGCAGCAATTGAAAAATTAAGTGCATTCTTACAGGAGAATCTGTAAAGCCAGGAAGAATATTTAAGCTGAAGTGCATTTCGGAAAAGGTGTTCACAGCGATGAAAAGGGACCTGTCACTTATGATAAGTGGCAGGTCCTTTTATGATGATTTGTATTATTTTAAAATTCCTTAGTTATTTGAGATAAATGTTAATTCATCAGAGGAATAGAATGTCTCATAAGAATCATAATCACGTACTTCAAATTTAATAGAAGCATTGGTTACATCATCAATAGATGTAATATCATCATTTGCTTCAATTGACATAAAGGTACCGGTTCCAGGAAGAAGATATCCATATCCGTAATCATCCTGCATAAAGTCATTGATTGAGAAATCATCGGATTCAGCAACACAGGTTTTATCTGTAGTGTTCTCAATATAGAATACAAATACAAGTGTATCATCCCAACCGGTTGTTGTGCCGACATAATATGCATTGATGCCATTAGAGGAATCTAATGCAACTGCACCCGGAACAGAGGAAATAGAGAATGGGGTATAGGAATCGGAAAGATTGATATCCTGTACAACACCATCATCAATCAAAGTATCATAAGTATCAGAATCATAGAAGCTTACCTGAAGTTTAATATTATCAATGCTGTCAAAACCGGTTAAAGTGAAATCATCAGTAGAAATGCTAAGTTCTTCGTTGCTTTTTTTGCCGGCAGCGACGTCACCTGAAATATAACCATACATGGTTACACCATTGATTGCACAATAATCAACATTGATTCCAAGGTCGTTAGAAGTATTGTTTTCAACAGTAACTTTAATTTCCGGAATTACAGAATCATCATAGTAGCTGTATACAATACTGGTAGCTGTAATGGTAACATCATTAGCTGAGTATAATACAACATTATCTAAAGGAACTTCTTTGTCATCGCCATAGCTGTAATCACTGTCATCATAGTCATCACTATCATCTGAATCGGAATCAAAATCAAAGTCATCAAGATCAGATGTGATACCACTGTTGTCAAAAAGTTCTTTTCCAGCATTGCTTAAGGTTTTAGAAACATTGATAACTGCATATACAATAACACCGATAGAAAAGATGGTTGCCAGAATGGAAATGATTAATCCGGCAATTGCTGCACCACGAAGGTCACGGTTCTTACCCATTCCAAGAATGGAAAGAATGATAGCAGCAATACCAAGAATGATTCCGATAATTGGAACAAACCATCCGAAAGGTAAAGCTGCGATACCAAGAATCAGACCAAGGACACCAAAAACACAGGATTTTTTCGGCGCATCACCGTTGATATTGTAGGAAGGTGCTGCATTGTAGCTGTTTCCATTATAGGTGCTTCCATTGTTAAATGCCTGCTGTCCGTAATCTGGCTGATTGTAAGCCGACTGATTATAAGCGTTCTGATTAAAGCTGTTTGGATTATAATCGGTCGGGTTGAATGCCTGCTGCTCAGGAGTCGGCTGACCATAGTTCATCTGAGCATTGTTGTCTGGGTTTGGAGTTCCGGCAGGTTCATTTCCGGAAAAACCATTTGGATTGTCGTTTACATTTTCTCCATTTAAATTATACATAACTTTCTCCTTTTCATATATTACGTGAATGGTTGTACTCTATTAAGGTATCATATTAAAGTCAGCTTGACAATGTTTTTCTTTTTTTGCTTTTTTTGCAGAAAAAAATCAAAACATTTATAAAAATACATTGACATCATCACTTTACAGTGATAAACTATGCTCAATTAATGAACTGAATAAATAAAATCAGTGAGCAAAAGTAGTACGGTAAATGATTTCTTTACAGAGAGCCGGCGTTGGTGGAAGCCGGTAAGATAGTTTATTCGGAATGGATTTGTCAGATGCAAAGTGAACAATAGTAGCGGATGCCGTTTTCCCACGTTACAGGGACGAGGATATCGAAGGAGACTTCTGTATCCAAGAGGTTATGTTTGAATTAGTGGCGGATATTTTCTGATTGAAAATATCCGCTTTTTTAGTTACTTACAGGTAAAAAGCAGACATAGCGAAGATGGGTGGCACCACGCGATAAGCGTCCCTGACTGGAAAAGAACATTTTCCGGTCAGGGACTTTTTCTTTGCACGAGCAGCATTTATAAAGCCGGTTTATAGGAGGATGATTATGGTAAGAAACAGAAAAGTATTCAAAAAAACAGTGAGCATTGTCAATGAAAAATCAACAGACATGTACGAAAGTCTGGTAGGAGATAAAAAAGGCTTCCTGTTAGAAAGTTACGATAAGAATTATGACCGCTATACTTTCTTTGGCATGGAGCCGGAAGAAATTGTAACATCAAGAGGAAATGCACTGGTGATTACAAAAGCAGATGGCACAGAGAAAGTAAGAGAAGGAAATCCGCTGGAGCGTCTGAAAGAATATTACAGTGAATTTCATATCGAAAAAGAAGATGAGGAGCTGTCCTTCTTCGGTGGACTGGTTGGAAATCTTGGATATGATTTCGTAAGATATTCTGAAGTGCTTCCGGACAATAACCCGGATGAAATCGGAATCGAAACCATACAGATGATGTTGATGACTTCTTTCCTTATGGTAGACCATGTAGCAGAAACACTGACTGCTGTAGTATTAGAAGAGCCTTCGGAAGAAGGAAGAGAGCAGGCAATGGAAAAGGCAGGACAGATGATAAAGAAAGCCATGGAGAAGAAGGAATGCAAACGGAACTTCTACCACGATGGAAAAATTATTAAGAAGTCAGACAGTATCGAAGAATATGGCAAAAAGGTAGAGAAAATCAAACATTATATCAGAGAAGGCCATGTGTTCCAGACCGTATTGTCACAGCGCTGGACGATTGAAACCAGACAGACCGGTTTTGAATTATATAAGGAATTAAGAGAATTAAATCCTTCTCCATATCTTTATTATTTTAATTATGGAACCTTTGAAGTAATCGGAAGTTCACCGGAGATGATTGTAAAGAAGCAGGGAAATAAAGTGTTCACCTGTCCGATTGCAGGAACCCGGAAGAGAGGAAAAGATGAAGCAGAAGACAAACGGCTACGGGATGAACTACTTTCCGATGAAAAAGAGCGGGCAGAACATGTTATGTTAGTAGACCTTGCAAGAAATGATATGGGAAGAATCAGTGAATTTGGAACCGTAAAGGTAACACAGTTTATGGAAGTACAGAATTATTCCCATGTAATGCATATTGTTTCCCAGGTAGAGGGACGCAAGAAAGGAGAATCCCATCCATTAGATTTGGTGGCATCCTTCCTTCCGGCAGGAACCTTAAGCGGAGCACCAAAGATTCGAGCCATGGAAATCATTGATGAATTAGAAAGTGTACGAAGAGGCTTATATGGTGGAGCAACCGGATATATTGATTTCGGTGGAGACATGGATTTCTGTATTACAATCCGGACCATGGTAAAGAAAGGAAATGAGGTATACCTTCAGGCAGGAGCCGGAATCGTAGCAGATTCCGTACCGGAAAATGAATATTATGAATGCTGCAATAAAGTAATGGCATTGGCAAAGACTTTGGTTGAGGAGGAGAACTTATGATACTGCTGATTGATAACTACGATTCATTTACCTATAACCTGTATCAGTATATAGGAACTTTTACGAAGGACATTATCGTAAAACGGAATGACAAGATTACAATAGAAGAAATCCGCACCATAAACCCGGAACGCATCATTCTTTCTCCGGGACCAAAAGCACCGAAGGATGCCGGCATCTGTATGGATGTGGTGAAGGAATTTTATAAGACAATTCCAATCCTTGGCATCTGCTTAGGACATCAGTGTATCGGGGAAGCCTTTGGCGGCGTAGTGAGCTATGCACAGGAATTATATCATGGAAAACAGTCCCTGATTGTCCATGACGGCACAGGAATCTTTCAGGGAATTGAAAGCCCGATTCAGGTGGCAAGATATCATTCCCTGGCTGTTCAGAAAGATAGTCTTCCAGAGTGCCTTGTGGTAACGGCGGAGACAGAGGATGGAGAAATCATGGCAATGCGCCATAAAGATTATCCGGTAGCTGGATTACAGTTCCATCCGGAATCCATTTATACACAGCATGGAAAGCGTATGATAGAGAATTTCTTGAATGGGAGGATATAGAACATGATATTAGATGAAATTGTTGCAGATAAAAGAGAGCAGCTATTTCGGGATAAGCAGAAAACAGATCTGACCGTGATGCGGACTTTGGCAGAAGAGAAGTTAAGGGAAGAAGCAGCAAAGAAAGAAAAGGTAAGAAGCTTTTATCAGAATCTTGCCAAAGATGGACTTTCCATTATCGGAGAATTTAAAAATGCATCTCCAAGCCTTGGAAAGATAGAAAGCAGGATTACATTGGAAGAGCGGATGGAAGATTATACCGCTTCTGTGGATGCGGTATCCTGCCTGACAGAAGAGAAGCATTTCCTTGGAAATACTGATTATTTCCGGAAAGTAAGAAATCTGACTCCGCTTCCAATGTTACGGAAAGATTTCATGATTGAAGAATATCAGTTTTATGAAGCAAAAGCCATTGATGCAGATGCGGTATTACTGATAGCAGCAATCTTAGATGACAAGGAAATGTATGACTTTTATCAGCTTGCAAAGGAATTAAAGTTAGATGTACTGGTGGAAACCCATGATGAATGGGAAATGGAACGGGCATTGAAGCTGGATGCAGACATCATTGGAATCAACAACCGTAATCTTAAAGATTTTACCATTTCGCTGGAACGAACCAAAACACTTTCTAAGATGGTGCCAAAGGATAAACTCTTAATCGCAGAAAGCGGAATTGTAAGAGATGATGATGTGGCATATCTTGCAGATTGCGGTGTCAGCGGATTCTTAATCGGAAGAGCATTTATGGAACATGAAAATCCCAAGGCACTGGCAGCCCACTGGAAACAGGTTTATAAGGAAGCCGCAAAGTAAGGAGAAATGGCATGACAAAGATTAAGATTTGTGGCATCACAAGAGAATCTGAGACAGAAGTGCTGAACCGGATGCAGGTAGATTATGCAGGCTTTGTATTCTTTGAAAAAAGCAAACGAAACGTTTCGATAGAGCAGGCAAAAGAAATTAAGAAACATTTGAAGCCTTCTATTAAAACTGTGGCAGTTACTGTAAATCCGGCACTGGATTTGATAGATGAAATCATAGAAGCAGGTTTTGATATTCTGCAGATTCATAAGATGCAGGAATTCCCTGAAAATCTTAAAATTCCGGTCTGGGTAGCATATCAGGTGCGAAGCAGGAAAGAAGCAGAAGAAATAAATGTTCCGGATGGTACTTCCGGCATTTTATTAGACGCACCGGAATATGGCAGTGGAAAGACTTTTTCCTGGCAGGATTTTCCGATGAAAAAAAGAAGGGAATGGCAGGAAAGAAGGATACCATTTATTTTAGCCGGCGGCTTAAGCAGTGAAAATGTAGAAGAAGGTATCCGGTTATTTGAACCTGATGTAGTAGATGTCAGTTCTTCGGTAGAAGGAGAACATGGAAAAGATTATAAAAAAGTAGAAGCATTTGTAAGAAAGGTGAGAGAACATGAATAAGAAGAGTTATTATGGAGCATTTGGTGGACAGTATGTAGCAGAATCATTGATGAATACTTTAAAAGAGTTGGATGATACTTTTGAAAAGTATACAAAAGATGAAGAATTTTTAAAGGAAGTGGACTATTATCTGAAACAATATGTAGGCAGAGAGACACCGCTTTACTTTGCAAGCCGCTTAAGTGAAGCATACGGAACAAAGATATATTTAAAGAGAGAAGATTTAAACCATACCGGAGCCCACAAGATTAACAATGTAATCGGTCAGATTCTTCTGGCTAAGAGAATGGGAAAGACCAAAGTAATCGCAGAGACCGGAGCAGGACAGCATGGCGTGGCAACTGCAACCGGAGCAGCTCTTTTTAATATGGAATGTACCGTATATATGGGTGCAGAGGATATGAAACGTCAGGCGCTTAACGTAATGCGTATGGAAATGCTTGGTGCCAAAGTAGTACCGGTTACTTCCGGAAGCAATACTTTAAAGGATGCTACCAATGAAGCAATCCGTACCTGGGCAAAAACAGCAGAAGATACCTTCTATGTTATCGGTTCTGCAGTAGGACCCTATCCTTATCCGAAGATGGTAAAATATTTCCAGAGCGTCATCAGCAAAGAAGCAAAGAAACAGATTTTAGAGCAGGAAGGAAGACTGCCGGATGTGGTTATGGCATGTGTTGGCGGAGGTTCTAATTCTATCGGAATGTTTGCAGATTTTATTGAAGAAAAGGATGTAAAACTGATTGGTGTAGAAGCTGCCGGAAAGGGAATTGAGACAGGGGAGCATGCCAGTGCCATGGCATTGGGCGAGCCTGGCGTATTACATGGTATGCGTTCCTATTTATTACAGGATGAGGATGGAAATGTGCAGCTTGCCCATTCCATTTCCGCAGGACTGGATTATCCGGGGGTTGGACCGGAGCATGCCTATCTTAAGGACAGCGGCAGAGCAGAATATGTTGCAATCAAGGATGATGAAGCTATGGATGCATTAATGGAGCTTTGTAAATTAGAGGGTATCATACCGGCAATCGAAAGTGCCCATGCAGTGGCATATGCAAAGAAGCAGGCGAAGAAAATGAAGCCGGATGATATTATGGTGGTTTGCCTTTCCGGAAGAGGCGACAAGGATGTAAATACAATTGCAGATTATCTTGCAGGAAAGGGTTATTTAAACTAGGAGGTGCAGCATGAACAGAATCGAAGAAAAATTAGCACAGTTAAAAGAACAGAACAAAAAAGCATTTATTACATATATGACAGCAGGAATGCCGGACTTTGATAAAATGCAGGAGATTATCCGCACACAGGAGCAGGCGGGGACAGACATCATCGAGCTTGGAATTCCATTTTCAGACCCGGTAGCAGACGGTCCGGTTATTCAGGATGCTTCCTATCATGCCATCTTAAAAGGTGTGAATTTAAAGAAAGTATTAGAAGCCATGAAAAAGCTTCGCAGTGCAAAAATTGAGATTCCAATCGTATTTATGATGTATTACAATACCATACTTCACTATGGTGTGGAAGCCTTTGTGGATGCATGTATCGAAAGTGGAGTAGACGGACTGATTATTCCGGATCTGCCATTAGAGGAACAGGATGAGATAAAGGAATTTTTACAGAAGGAAAATGCACCGATTCTTATCCAACTGGTATCTCCGGTTTCGAAAGACAGAATCCCTGAGATTTTAAAGGATGCAAGAGGATTTGTTTACTGCGTATCTTCCATGGGTGTAACCGGACAGAAAGCAACCTTCCATAAGAGTGTAATAGATTATCTTGGCAGTGTGAAAGCGGTATCAAAAATTCCTGTCATGATGGGATTTGGTATCCGCACTGCAGAGGATGTTGCACCGATGAAAAATATTATCGACGGAGCAATTGTAGGCTCACATTTCATCAAGCTGATGGAAGAAAATAATTATGATTTACAGGCAATCGAAACTTATTGTGGCACATTTAAAAAAGAACTGAATCAGTAAAGGAGGAATTTGCGATGAAAGAATATATTGAACTGGTTGCAGAAGGAAAAGATTTAACAGAAGAACAGGCAAAAGCAGCAATGGAAATCTTATTAAGCGGGGAAGCATCCCAGGCTCAGATTGGTGCTTTTTTAATGGGACTTCGTATGAAAGGTGAGACCTTAGATGAATTAACCGGGTTTGCAGGAGTACTCCGGGATAAGGCAGATACTATTTCACCGAAGGTTTCTAATTATGTGGATCTGGTTGGAACCGGTGGAGACTGTACTTATACTTTTAATGTGTCTACCACTTCTGCATTTGTCGTTGCAGCAGCCGGACTCCCGGTAGCAAAGCATGGCAATCGTTCCATTTCTTCAAAGAGCGGAGCCGGTGATGTATTAGAGGCACTGGGCGTAAATATTATGGCAGAGCCTGCAAAAGTAGAAGCCTGCGTGGAGAAAGCCGGAATCGGATTTATGTTTGCACAGCTCTTTAACAAATCCATGAAATATGTAGGCCAGGCAAGAAAGGAAATGGGTGTGCGTACTGTGTTCAATATTTTAGGACCTCTTGCCAATCCTTCCAGAGCAAAAAATATGGTGGTAGGTGTCTATGATGCAGCCCTGACAGAAAAAATTGCCCTTGCCATGAGCAGGCTTGGCGTTGAACGTGCCTTTGTAGTAAGCGGCAAAGACAATATGGATGAAATCACAACCACAACCGAGACCGTAATATCTGAAATCAAGGACGGGAAAGTAAATACATTTACCATAACACCGGAGCAGTTTGGTTTAAAACGTGCTTCCTTAGAAGAACTGTGTGGTGGTGATGGAACAGAAAACGCCGTTATCACAAAGAAAATTCTCTCCGGAGAAGAAAAAGGCGCAAAACGTGACATCGTATTACTGAATGCCGGTGCAACCCTGTATGTTGGTGGAGCAGCATCCACCATTGAAGATGGAATCACCCTTGCAAAAGAAGCAATCGACAGTGGAAAAGCAGCAGGGAAGTTAGCGGAGCTGGTGAAGGTATCAAACGAAGCGTAAAAACAGAAATAAATCTGCACCGTAAAAACGGAATGTTAACCTTTTACAAATATAGGTTGACAATATAAGCCAGAATACCATATAATACCCTATGGATAAAATCTATAGGGTATTTTTAGGCGATTGTGAAAAGAAATACCAATATTACCAATAAAATATTCAGATATTCAAAGGACTATATTTTATACGGCACCAGATGTCAGCAATTCTTAGCGGCATGTTTTCCTTGAATGCAGACTGTCTTTCCGTTGCTTTGACTTAGATAGCGGCACTGTCCGTTGAATACGGATGCAGCCGAACGTCTGCAAGGGGCACTAAGAATTTCGGAACATATATGGATTCGTCTGGCAACCGGCGCATATTCACATCCATGTTCAGATGCGCCTCGCTGGCACATCCCTGTGCCAGCGTTGCCGGGTGACAGACGAAATTCCAAGTGCCCCTAACAGTCATTCTAATGCATCCGTACCTTCAACGGACAGTGCCGCTATCTTGTCAAACATTGGAAAGACTGTTTTCATAGCAAAAAGGAAAACATGCTGTTTAGAATTGCGGCATCTGGTGGCTTAAAAGATATGTCCTTTGAATAGCTGAAATTTTAGTGAATGATAGGGTATTTCCTTTCATAATCGCCTGAAAAAAACACAATGATAGGAGCATTATTATGGAAAAAAGAAAAATAACAACACAGCAGATGGCACTGGTAGCAATCATGACAGCACTGACCTGTATCCTGGCACCATTTTCATTGCCAATTGGTCCGGTACCAATTTCCCTTACCAATCTGGTTATTTACTTCTCATTGTATTTACTGGGTTGGAAGCTTGGAACGTTAAGCTACGTCATTTACCTTCTGATTGGACTGGTTGGTGTACCGGTATTTTCAGGATTTACCGCAGGACCGGCGAAACTTTTTGGCCCAACCGGTGGATATTTAATCGGATTTATTCCAATGGCAATCATTGCCGGTATTGTAATTGATAAATATACTGAGAAATGGCTTTTATGTCTGCTGGCAATGATTATTGGAACGATTGTCTGCTATGCGTTAGGAACAGCATGGCTTGCTTATGAAGCAAAGATGGACATGATGGCAGCATTATGGGCTGGTGTAATTCCTTTTATTCCTGGTGACCTGGTAAAAATGGCACTGGCAATTTTAATTGCACCAAAAATCAGAGCTCAGGTATGCAGGGCAAGATAATTTTTCATAGTCTTAAGAGCAGTTTTTTCCAGACGGCTGACCTGAGCCTGGGAAATATGAATCTCATCAGCAATCTCCATCTGGGTTTTGCCTTCAAAGAACCGTAGCTTAACGATATGATTTTCTCTGTCGTTGAGCCGGTTCATTGCATCGGAAAGGGCAAGCCCTTCCACCCAGTTATCTTCTTTATTCTTTTTATCACTAATCTGATCCATCACATAGAGTGTATCACCACCATCCGTATAGACCGGGTCATAAAGACTGACCGGACTTTGAATGGCATCTAGGGCATAGACGATTTCCTCTTTGGTAAGTCCGGCTTCTTTTGCAATTTCCTGTAAAGTAGGCTCCTGCATGGAATTTTTCATCAGGATTTCTTTGGCATGAATGGCTTTATAGGCAGTATCCCGCAGGGAACGGCTGACACGGATGCTGTTGTTATCCCGCAGATAGCGGCGGATTTCGCCAATAATCATAGGAACGGCATAGGTGGAAAATTTTACCCCCAGTGTATCATCAAAATTGTCAATGGACTTAATCAGTCCGATACATCCAATCTGAAAGAGGTCATCAATATTTTCCTGATTTCCGGAAAAACGTTTAATCACACTTAAGACCAGACGAAGATTCCCTTTGATATATGTTTCCCTTGCAGTCATATCCCCCTGTTTGATTCTGGCAAATAGAGCAGCCTTTTCTTCTTCCTTTAGGATTGGAAGCTTTGCGGTATTTACGCCGCAGATTTCAACTTTGTAGACGGACATGATGCGTACCTCCGGGTTAAAATGTTTTTGCAGCCATTGGCTGATACAGAAAGGATGTCCTTATTTACATAAAAATATGCCGGAAACAATAAAAATTTAATAATTTTTCATCTTGAAAAACGAATGAGTGAAAGCTATGATATATATAAAGAGAAAAAATGGAAGTGGAATAATATGCAGGATGCAATAGATAAGAGAAATGAAAGAGATCGAATTGCTCATAGTATTGTGAAACGCTGGAATGTTCATTACATGTCGGAAGAAGAGATTTTAGCCGCACGCAAGAAACAGCAGGATGAACAGCGGGCACAGGAGATTCTTGATCGTCTTGCAAGAGTGGCTGCAGAGGAAGAAGAAAAAAAGCAGCGTGAGATTGATGCGGCAGTAAGGCAGCAGATTGAGGAAGAAAGAGCACGTTTACAGAAAGAAGAAGCAGATGGAACGATTTCAGATGATAAGTTATCTGCTATTTTAGGAGAAAAGAGTCCTGAACGAAAAGAAACACCGCAGGCAGCGGAAGTGTCACAGGAGGTGGAAACACCGCAGGTGGTGGAGAAACAGACAGACAGTGGAGAACAAGTGCCTGAGGTCATAGAAGCGACCGTTGAAACAGAACAGGAATAAGTCGGGTTCTAACGGACAATATCTCATTCATATATTGTAATAAGAAGTAAAACTGGAGCATAAGTATGGATGATGCCTTGCTGTTACAGAAGTATCATGGATTAGGAAATGATTATCTTGTACTCGACCCGAATAAGAATAAGATACATTTATTGGAACGTCATATTGTAAAGCTATGCAGAAGAAATATTGGTGCAGGAGCTGATGGCATTTTATATGGACCGGTATGGCAGGATGAGAAGCTTTATGTAAAGATATTTAACCCGGATGGAAGTGAAGCAGAGCGCAGCGGAAATGGTGTTCGGATTTTTGCAAAATATTTATTAGATGCCGGATATATCAGACACAGACCGTTTAGCCTTTATACCAAGGCAGGCGAAGTAAGGATTGATTTTTTAAATGAAGACGGAAGTCTTATGAAAGTAAATATGGGAATACCACAATTTACCGGAGGGGTACTTGCTTATGTAGGTACGCCTCCGGAAATTATAAACAGGCCTCTGGTTTTTCATGACCATCCTTACCGGGCAACCTGTGTTTCCATGGGAAATCCGAACTGCGTGATTCATTTAGATGAAATCAGTAAAGAAAAGGCAATGGAATTAGGACCTTATGTGGAAAATGCATCTTATTTTCCAAACCGGATTAATATGCAGCTTTGTAAAGTAATGGATAGAGGTCATATCCGGGTGGAAATCTATGAGCGGGGAGCCGGATATACCTTAGCTTCCGGAACCGGAGCCTGTGCAGCAGCGGTAGCATCCCATAAGCTGGGACTGGTGGATGACAGAATTGAAGTCACGATGCCGGGTGGGCAGTTACTGATAGAAATCGGAGAGGATGGCAGCGTGTTCCTTACTGGAGAGGTGCAGAAAATCGGAACAATTCTGATGGCAGAACACTTTCTGGCGTAGTTGACAACTGCTTGTCTTTGAGTATAAAATGGAAAAATAGAATGCTCAGAAAGGAACATGAGAAAGAATGAGAAAGATACTGGATTTAATAACAGATGAGATGGTGAAAGCATTTGAAGCAGCCGGACTTGATGCAAAATATGCAAAAGTAACTGTTTCAAACAGACCGGACTTATGTGAATATCAGTGCAACGGCGCTATGGCTGCTGCAAAAGAATATAAGAAAGCACCGATTATGATTGCGGAGGAAGTAGTAGCACAGCTTAAGGATAACGCAATGTTTGAATCCGTAGAAGCTGTAAAACCTGGCTTCCTTAACTTAAAGCTGAATAATGAATTTGTGGCTTCCTATATCAGTAAGATGCAGGAGGATACAGAGCGTTTAGGCTGTGATAAGGTGGAAAATCCAAAGACCATCATGATTGACTATGGCGGACCAAACGTTGCAAAACCACTTCATGTAGGACATTTACGTTCTGCTATTATCGGTGAAAGCATCAAACGTATTGGTAAATTCATGGGACACAATATGATTGGTGATGTGCATCTGGGAGACTGGGGTCTTCAGATGGGACTGATTATTACTGAGTTAAAGCTCCGTAAACCGGAACTTTGCTATTTTGATGAAAATTATGAGGGAGAATATCCGGTTGAGCCTCCATTTACCATTTCCGAGCTGGAAGAAATTTATCCGACAGCCAGCGGAAAATCCAAAGAGGATGCAGCTTATAAAGAAGCTGCCATGCAGGCAACCTATGAACTGCAGCATGGAAGAAGAGGCTATCAGGCATTACTTTCCCATATTTTAAATGTATCTGTAACGGATTTAAAGAAGAATTATGCTAATTTAAATGTATCTTTTGAATTATGGAAGGGTGAGTCTGACGCACAGCCATATATCCCGGACATGGTACAGAAGATGAAGGATGACGGTTATGCATATATCAGTGATGGTGCACTGGTAGTAGATGTCAAAGAAGAGACTGATACGAAAGAGATCCCGCCATGTATGATTTTAAAATCCGATGGGGCCTCTCTTTATAACACAACAGACCTTGCGACGATTGTATGGCGTATGAAAGACTATCATCCGGATAAAATTATCTATGTAGTGGATAAACGTCAGGAGCTGTATTTTACACAGGTGTTCCGTTGTGCCAGAAAGACACATCTTGTGGATGATGATACAGAGCTTCAGTTTTTAGGTTTTGGTACCATGAATGGAAAAGACGGAAAACCATTTAAGACCAGAGAGGGTGGTGTCATGCGGTTAGAGACACTGCTTTCCAGCATCAATGATGAGATGTACCGCAAGATTACAGAGAATCGTACGGTAGAAGAAGCGGAAGCAAAGGCAACCGCAAAAGTAGTTGCACTTTCAGCAGTAAAATACGGAGACCTTTCCAATCAGGCTTCCAAGGATTATATTTTTGATATCGACCGTTTTACTTCATTTGAAGGAAACACAGGCCCATATATTCTTTATACGATTGTCCGAATCAAATCCATTCTGAACAAATATAAAGAAGCAGGAAAAGAAGCAGGAACAGCAGCAATTCTTCCGGCACATTCCGAAAGCGAGAAGGCATTGATGTTAGAGCTGACCCGTTTCAATGCCATGATGGAAAATGCCTACGAAGAGACAGCACCACATAAGGTATGTTCTTATATCTATGACCTGGCAAATGCATTGAATCATTTTTATCATGAGACAAAGATTATGGCAGAAGAAGACGAGGCAGTGCAGGCTTCCTATGTTCGTTTATTAACACTGACCAGGCGGACATTAGAGGTTTGTATCGATGTATTAGGTTTCTCTGCACCAGACAGAATGTAAAGGAAAATATATGATTGACAATAGAATGGGTGCCATCTTTGATTTAGATGGCACTCTTTTAGACTCCATGGGAGTATGGCGGAAAATTGATGAGGATTTTCTTGGCAAAAGAGGATTTATTGTGCCGGATGATTATCTGGTAGCAATTACTTCAAAGAACTTTGATGCGGCAGCAGAATATACCAAAGAGCGTTTTAATCTGCCGGAGTCCGAAGAAGAGATTATCAAAGAATGGTTTGATATGGCGATTGAATCTTATACCAATGAAGTAAAGTTGAAAGCCGGTGTTATAGATTACCTGAAGCAATTAAAGGCAGAAGGAATTAAGATTGCAGCAGCAACTTCTTCCGATGAGAGGCTGTTTCGTCCCTGTCTTACCCATTGCGGCATCATGAAATATTTTGATGCATTTACAGTGACGCAGGAAGTGAAGCGGGGAAAGGGATTCCCGGATGTGTACCAGCTTGCAGCAGAAAAGCTTTCTTTGAAACCGGAGCAGTGTGTGGTATATGAAGATATTTTAAAAGGTGTGGAAGGTGCAAAGATGGATGATTTCTATGTGGTAGGTGTGGAAGATATCCATTCCTCCTATGAGAAAAATGAAATCATGCAGCTGTCCGACCGCTATATCCTAAGCTTTGAAGAATTATTAGATTAATTCCGTCACACAAAAAACACAGTTTGACTGCATTTTTATCACAAAAACATCGTCTTTTTAACACAACTTTCTCATAAACTTTCTGAGGTAAGATGTTATAAGGAGGAAGAAACGTGATAGAGATTAGTCATTTGACGAAAAAATACGGGACGCATGTAGCGGTAGATGATTTGAATCTTACTATTGAGCCGGGAAGAATTTATGGCTTCTTAGGACCGAATGGCGCAGGCAAATCAACTACAATGAACATGATTACCGGATATCTGGGGGCAACAGAGGGAACCATTAAAATCAATGGATTTGATATTTTGGCACAGCCGGAGGAAGCAAAGAAATGTATTGGCTATTTGCCAGAGCTGCCACCTTTATACATGGATATGACGGTAGAAGAATATCTTTTGTTTGCAGCAGAACTTAAGAAGATTCCAAAGGAGAACCGGAAACCATATGTAGAAGATGCCATGGCAACCACAAAGATTACTGATATGAAAGGCAGACTGATTAAAAATCTGTCCAAAGGATACCGGCAGAGAGTCGGACTGGCACAGGCAATTTTAGGTTATCCGGAAGTTATTATCTTAGATGAGCCTACAGTAGGCTTAGACCCGAAACAGATTATTGAAATCCGTGATCTGATTCAGAGTCTTGGCAAGAAGCACACTGTAATTTTAAGTTCCCATATTCTTTCGGAAGTCCGGGCAGTATGTGATTACATATTTATTATTTCCCATGGAAAATTAGTTGCATCGGAAGAAACAGAAGAACTGGTAGAGCGGATGTCCGGTGGACAGGTAATAGAGCTTAAGTTAAAAGCTGAAGAAGAAAAAGTAAAAGAAGTTTTTGCAGATGCAGAACATATTACTGCAGTAGAAACGAAAGAACTGCCGGAGGATGGAGTTACTGAGGTGACTGTAACGGCAGAAAAAAATAAAGATGTCAGAGAAGAGATTTTTCATATTTGTGCAGAAAGTGATATGCCGATTTTGGAAATGATAAACGGTGGTAAATCACTGGAAGATATCTTTCTTGAACTTACATCAAAGGAGGAAGAATAATGCGTGCAATATGGAAAAGAGAATTAAAATCTTATTTTCAGACGGTGACAGGATGGCTTTTTATTGCAGCAACACTGGCACTGTTTGGCCTTTATTTTTATGTATACAATATGTATTATGGTTCGACAGACATCAGCAGTACTTTATCAGCAGTAACGTTTCTGTTTCTGGTTACTGTGCCGATTCTTACGATGCGTACCCTGGCAGAGGAGCGGAAGAATAAGACAGACCAGCTGATTTTAACTTCGCCGGTATCAGTAGAAAAAGTGGTTCTGGCAAAATATCTCGCCACCGGAACTGTATTTACCATTAGTGCAGCGGTTATGTGTCTGGCACCGTTAATTATGTCAGCATATGGAAGTGTTGCTTTTGTAAAGAGCTATGTGGGAGTACTGGGCTTCTGGTTATATGGTATGACTTGTATTGCCATTGGAACCTTTGTATCTTCACTGACAGAAAGTATTGTAATTTCTGCAGTATTAACCTTTGTATTTCTCTTTGTGGGATATCTGATGACCGGAATTACCAATCTGATTTCACAGAATGGAAATATGATTACAAAGATTTTAGGCTGTTATGATTTGACAAAACACATGGATATGCTGATGCAGGGAATTCTTGATGTATCCGGCATTGTATATTATATTTCCATGATTATCCTGTTTTTGTTCCTGACGGTACAGTCCATACAGAAGCGTCGCTGGAGTATGAGCAGTAAGAAATTAAAGCTTGGCGTATTCAGTTCTGCCATGGTTGTGATCGGAATCGTGGTTACAGTCGCAGTAAACCTTGTAGTAAATGCATTGCCATCTTCCATTACGTCTATTGATTTGACAGCACAGAAGATGTATTCCATTTCTGATGATACAAAAGAGATTCTTCATAATCTGGATGAGGATGTCACAATTTATGTTCTGGAAGCGGAAGGAAATATGGATGATACTCTTGCAACGACATTAAAGCGTTATGAAGGCGAATCTTCCCATATTTCGGTAGAATATAAAGACCCCTCCGTTTATCCGAATTTTTACCGGGATTATACGGATGATACATCTATCACCAGAAAGAGTCTGATTGTAGAAAGCAGTAAACGTTCCAAAGTAATTAATTACAGCAATATTTATGAGACCAGTATAGATTACAGTACTTATAGCAGCCAGACTACAGGTTATGATGGAGAGGGACAGCTTACCAGTGCCATTTCCTATGTCACATCGGATGAAATGCCGGTTATGTACGAACTGCAGGGACATGGTGAGACAGCATTGAACGGTAATTTTAAAGATGCTGTTGAGAAAGCAAATGTCACTTTAAACAGCCTCAACCTGATGCAGGCAGACAGCATTCCGGAAGATGCACAGGCACTTATTATCAATGGACCGACCTCTGATTTTTCATCCGATGATGCGTCAAAAGTAATTGATTATATCAATAAAGGTGGAAAACTTTTTGTAACGCTATCTTATACAGATGCTGATATGAGTAATTTTTATTCGGTTTTAAATGAGTTTGGCATTACTGCAGTAGATGGAATGGTGATGGAGAGCAATACCGGTTCTTATTATCAGGCACCATATTATCTTTTACCAAATGTAGAAAGCAGTGCACTGACTTCCGGTGTGGATGGCTATGTATTTACACCGTATGCAGTAGGTCTTACCTATAATACCGATACCGAAAATGTAACCTATACACCTTTACTTACCACTTCGGATGCAGCGTACAGTAAGACAGATGCTACAAGCTCCTTAGAGCAGACGGAGGATGATATTACAGGACCGTTTACGGTAGGATTAAAGGCGGAAAAAACCATGGATGATACAATCGCAGATATTCTTGTATATTCTTCCATGAGTATGTTTACGGATGATGCAGACAGTATGGTATCCGGAAATAATTTATCCGTATTTTCAAAATCCATTGCAAGCTATATTCCGGAAGACAGCGGTTCAGCAGTTGTGATTCCGGTCAAAGAATATGACAGCAGTACTCTGACCGTACCGGCTTCGGTTGTCATTGCATCAGCTGTAATCGGCATTGCAGTAATTCCGTTATTGCTTCTTGCAATCGGTATCGTAATCTGGATGAGAAGGAGAAAGAAGTAATGAAGAAACAGAAAAAACAGTTGATTGCTTTATGCATCCTGCTTCTTATCTGTATTGTTGCATGGGTTGGCCTGACGAAGTGGAATAAGAGCCAGGAACAGAAAAAACAGGAAGAGGAAGAAGCATCCAAAGTTATGGTGACAGATGTTAACACAGAAGATGTAAATGCATTTTCTTATCAATATAATAATGAGACACTGTCTTTTGTAAAAGAAGATGATACATGGTATTATGAGGCAGATAAAAGCATTGCATTAGACCAGGATGCCGTGGAAACATTGGTTACCACCGCAGCACAGCTTACGGCAGAGCAGGAAATCAAGGATTATGAGGACTTATCAGAGTATGGGCTTGAAACGCCGTCAAATACCATTACCCTGACGACAGGGGATGGAACAACAACACTTCTGATCGGAAATAAAAATGACATGCTGAGCCAGTATTATGTAAAGACGGATCAGTCTAATAGTATTTATCTGGCAGGAAGTGCAGTATATACCACTTATCAGAAAGGAATCGCGGATCTTACAGTAACGGAGAGTACTGAGGAATCGGCGACTGAACAGCCGGAAGAGACAGAAGAAGCTGATACTCTACAAGACGGGGATACGGAAAGCACAACCGAAATTGCGGAATAAAAGGATTGACAAGTAAAATATCCGTTGGTAAAATATATGAGAAAGTGTGGAAGAGAAATAGTAATCATTGGAAGCCTTCAGAGAGAAAACGGCAGGTGAGAGTTTTTGACGGAAGATGATGAACCAGTCTTGGAGCTGCATATCCAAGCAGAAGTGAAGGTATGTCGGGTTCTCCCGTTACAGAGAGAAGGCATAAGAAGATGTGCCGGAGTGCAGGAGCAGTCCTGAATTTAGGTGGTACCACGGATGAAACATTCGCCCTAAGCTAAATCATAGCTTAGGGCTTTTATATTGCTTTAAGCAGATGAGTTGCAAGAATAGAAAAAGGAGATAAGAAAATGAAACTGGAAAAATTAGTTGGTGACCGGTTTAAAGAGAGACCGGCAGATTGTGTGATTGACAGTCATGCACTTATGGTAAAAGGTGGATACATCAAATATGTGGCAAATGGTATCTATTCTTCATTCCTACCATTAAAGAGAATTACACGTAAGATTGAGCAGATTCTTCGTGAAGAGATGGACAAGGTAGACGGACAGGAAGTACAGTTCCCGGTTGTTATGCCTGCATCTATCTGGGAAGAATCCGGAAGATATGAAAGCATCGGAGACGAGCTGCTTCGTTTTACAGACAGAAACGGTGCCAGGATGGTACTTGGCATGACCCACGAAGAAGCAGCCGTACAGTTGGTTCGTGAGTATGCACAGAGCTATACCAAATATCCTTTTATGATTTATCAGATTCAGACCAAATTCCGTGATGAAGCAAGACCTCGTGCCGGATTAATCCGTGTAAGAGAGTTTACCATGAAGGATGCATATTCCTTCCATACCAGCCAGGAAGATTTGGAGCAGTATTATCAGAGAGTACACAAGGCATATGAGCGTATTTTTGAAAGAGCCGGTATTCCGGAAGTGGTATCCGTTGCATCTGATTCCGGTATGATGGGCGGAAGCCTTTCCCATGAGTTCATGCTTCTTACTCCGATTGGAGAAGATTCCATTGTACTTTGTGATGATTGTGGATACAAAGCAAATATGGAAGCTGCAGAAAATATTTCTGATATTCCAAGAGCCGCAGAATCAGCAGAACTGGAAAAGGTTCATACACCAAATATCCATACTATTGAAGATATCTGTGAATTCTTTGGCGATAAGACAAACAACTCCTGTAAAGCAGTTGTTTATCAGAAAAATTCAGATGACAGCTATGTGGTTGTATTTATCCGTGGCGATCTGGAAATCAATGAGACCAAGCTTGTTAATTATCTTGGTGATCAGATTCATGCTGCTGTTATTACAGAAGAATGCGGATTAAATGCAGGCTATATCGGACCAGTTGGCTTACATATCAATGCACCTCATGTGGTTTTATATGATAAGTCTCTGGAAGGAAGAAATAACTTATCCTGCGGAGCAAATGAAGAGGAATACCACTTCAAAGGACTTGATATGGAGCGTGATGTAAAAGACGCAGAATATCATGATTTTGCTAAGGTATACGAAGGCGGAATCTGCCCGAAATGTGGTAAGAAGACCGTCCGTATTTCTAAAGGTATTGAAGTGGGAAATATCTTCCAGCTTGGAACCAAATATACCAAGTCCATGAAGATGACTTATGTAGATAAAGATGGTGAGAGACAGACTCCAATCATGGGCTGCTATGGAATCGGTGTCGGAAGACTTGCTGCTGCTGTATGTGAAGCACATCATGATGAGTATGGTCCAATCTGGCCAAAGGAAATTGCTCCATGGCAGGTCCACCTTTGTGCAGTAAGACCGGACAATGAAGAAGTAAAGGCTTTTGCTGATGATTTATATGAGAAAATGCAGAATGCTGGTATTGAAGTTATCTATGATGACCGTACCGTAAGTGCCGGCGTTATGTTTGCCGATGCAGACCTTCTTGGAATTCCGCTTCGTGTTATCGTAAGCCCAAGAAATATGAAGCAGGGAATCATTGAAGTGACATCCCGTGATAAGACTTTAAAGGAACAGGTTCCGGTAGAAAACGTATTTGAAGAGATTCAGAAGTACTTATAAGAAGAGATTAAAAATAGCATATTGTGAATGATATGAGAAGAACTCCTGCCGGTTGGAAAACAATCAGCAGAAGTTCTTTTTGTGCGAATAGCGAGAAAAATCGCATGCCTGCATGCAGATTTGGCAAGCACCGCGATAACTCGAGAAACTCGCAAAGCGTGTTTCTCGTAGTTAGTGCGTCTGTTTATTAATATAGCTTGTCTTAAATTTTGAATACATAATCTTCTGGCTGCGGTACAGTCCGTAATAGCCGGAGAGCATATAACTGAATGCAATCGCAAGAAGCAGGAACGGCATTGCAGCAAAGCCGAACATTTCAAAGCTGATCAGCAAAGAAGTAATCGGGCTGTTGGTGACACCACAGAAAATGGCGGCCATACCGATGGCGGCACATAAGGTTGGGGAGAAACCGGTCAACGTTCCAAAGAGACAGCCGAAGCTTGCACCGATAAAGAAAGTAGGAACAATTTCGCCACCTTTGAAGCCGGCACCAAGAGTCAGGGCAGTAAAAATAATTTTTAAAAGAAAAGCTTCCGGTGCCACTGTGCCGTCAAAGCATTTGGAAATAATATTAACGCCGGTTCCGTTGTAATCCTGATTACCTGCCAGAAGGGTGAGGAGAATAATGATGCAGCCGCCTGCCGCAGCACGAAGGTAAGGATTTTTGATAAATTTACGGTAAATGGTTTCACTGTAATGTAAGGAAATACAGAACAGGATACTGACCAATGCACATAAAACGGCAAGAATCGTTACGGTAACTGCAGAAGAAATTCCGAATTCCGGAATGTCTGAAATAGCAAAGGACGGCGGCGCAATCTGAAAGTGTAATGCCAGACCATGTGCTACTAAAGCAGAGATAACGCATGGCACTAATGCAGAATAGTGCATGATGCCGACACTGACTACTTCCAGCGGAAAAATAGCTGCAGCCATCGGTGTTCCGAATAAGGCGGAAAAAGCAGCACTCATGCCGCACATAATCATAATATGTTTATCTTTTTCATCAAAACGGAAAAGTCTTCCGAGAGAATTTCCGATGCTTCCGCCAAGCTGAAGTGCTGCACCTTCCCGGCCGGCAGAACCACCAAAGAGGTGTGTGATTAAGGTGGAGATAAAAATAAGCGGAGCCATACGCAGTGGAATTTCATCCCCAGAGTGGATGGCGGAAAGCACCAGGTTGGTTCCAGTATCCTTTTCATCATGGAGAAGATGATAGAGCAGTACAATCACGATTCCACCCAGCGGAAGAAAGAAGATGAGCCATGGATAAGCAGTTCTTGTATCGGTGACCCATGTCATGCCAAAGTAAAAGGCAATTCCCACCATACCGATGAGAAGACCGGACAGAATAGAAAAAATAATCCATTTTATGGCGGTACGCAGACGACGCAGATTGTGTTTGATTTTATGTATCACAAGTTCTTTGGTAACTGGTTCGTTCATGATGTAGTAACTCCTTTTTTATATAAAGTAAATATTATAAGCAGAAATTGTTTGTATTTTTTGAAAAATATATATTCTATAAGAAATAGTAGCATTCTGGAAATAAATTTACAAGATGAATGAAGAGATAAATGAAGAGAATTTTATTTGCAAAAAATAACCGGGGTGACTATAATAAGTGAAGGCTTTCTATAAAATCTGGAAATTACAGGCAATGGAGGAAGAAAGATGGAATCAGAAATCAGGATACGCCGGCAGATGATAGAGATTGGAAAAAGAATTTATCAGAGTGGAATGGTGGCTGCCAATGATGGTAATCTTTCTGTGCGTATATCAGAGAATGAAATTTTGTGTACGCCAACCGGAATATCTAAAGGATATATGACGGAAGAATGTTTATGTAAGATAAATCTGCAGGGAGAAGTCTTATCCTGTCAGGATGGGTTCCGCCCGTCTTCTGAAATGAAGATGCATTTGAAAGTATATGAAAAACGTCCGGATGTAAGAGCAGTTGTACATGCGCATCCGCCATATGCCACAACCTTTGCGATTGGCGGTCAGGCATTAAATCGTGCAATCATATCAGAATCCATTGTAAGTCTTGGCTGTGTGCCGGTAGCAGAATATGGGCTGCCGTCTACGCAGGAAATACCGGATGCCATTGCACCATATCTTGACTATTTTGATGCGTTGCTCTTAGCGCATCATGGGGCACTGACTTATGGAAAGGACCTGACGGAAGCTTATTACCGGATGGAGTCGGTAGAATTATATGCAAGACTTCTTTACCAGAGTAAAATGATGGAAATGGACCGGGAGCTGGATGCAGATACGGTACACAAATTGTGCCTGATGCGGGAAAAGGCAGGAATGAAGAATCCGGAAACAGTCTGTGGCAGTAAGAAATTATTATTTGAAAGCTGCCGTGAGTGTATCCGCAGGAAAAATCTTTTGCCAGATGGATAGAAAAGAAAACGTTTGGCAGAAGGCAGCATTTTATAAGCAAGAAAAAGTTATTACAGAGAATAGCGGGAAACAGAAAAAGGAGATTAGAAGATGACAATAGAAGAAAGAGTAAAATTAGCAGAAGAAAAACATCACAGTGGTTATAACTGTGCGCAGGCAGTATTATGCAGTTACAGTGATAAGCTTGGAATTGACGAGGAAACTTTATTCCGTCTGTCCGAAGGATTCGGCGCAGGAATGGCAGATATGCAGGGAACCTGTGGAGCAGTAACCGGCATGTATATGATTGCAGGAGCACTGGGAAGCTCGGGAGCAATTGAAAAGGGCATGACCAAAGGCAGAACATATCAGACGGTAAAGGGACTGACAGCAGCATTTGATGAAAAAAACGGCTCTCATATCTGTAAAGAATTGAAAGGAATTGAAACCGGAAAGGTTTTGCGGAGCTGCGATGGCTGTATTGAAGATGCAGTCCGTATAGCAGAGCACTTGTTTTCATAGAAAAAACACAATTTTATGGTAAAAGTGCACAAAAACAGAATGTCAAAATTATATAAGTGTACAAAATGTTGAAAACCCCATTGCTATTTTTGAGTAATGGGGTTATATTATATACATCCACTGAAAACGTTACCGAGAACGTAACCAACTAGGTTCCAGACAAGTCGGTATACAGATTGGGGAAGAGGTTTTCAGGAAGGACAGCATATTATATTTTAGGAGGATGTACTATGAAAAGAAAATTAGTATCTCTTATGTTAGTTGTATCTATGACAGCAGCTATGGTTGCTGGATGTGGAAGCGACGACAAGAAAGCAGCTGACAATAATGCAGCAGGAACAGAGAAGACAGATGACAGCAAAGAAGCAGCAAGTGGTTCTGTTTACTACTTGAACTTCAAACCAGAACAGGATCAGCAGTGGCAGGATCTTGCAAAAGCTTACACAGATGAGACTGGTGTCCCAGTTGAAGTTGTTACAGCAGCATCTGGTACATATGAAGAGACTTTAAAGTCTGAGATGGCTAAATCTGATGCACCTACACTTTTCCAGGTAAACGGACCGGTTGGTCTTGCAACATGGAAAGATTACTGCGCAGACTTATCAGGAACAGATGTTTATTCACATGTTAAGAGTGATGACTTTGTACTGAAAGATGGAGACGAAGTAAAAGGTATCGCATATGTACTTGAGACTTATGGTCTTATTTACAACAAAACCGTATTAAACGCATATTGCGGAATGGACGGAGCTAAAGTTACTTCTATCGATGAAATCAACAGCTTTGCAAAATTAAAAGAAGTAGCAGATGATATTCAGTCAAGACTTGCAGAAGTAAGTGAAGCAGCTGGTCCTGAATATGACCTTAAGGGTGCATTTACTTCAGCTGGTATGGATTCATCTTCTGACTGGAGATTCAAAACCCATTTAGCAAACCTTCCAATCTACTATGAATACAAAGCAGATGGAATCGGATCTACAGATGCTATCAAAGGAACTTACCTTGATAACTACAAACAGATCTGGGATTTATACACAACAGATTCTACTTGCGAAGGCTCTATGTTAGCAAGCAAGACTGGTGATGATGCAACAGCTGAATTTGGCTTAGGCGAAGCTGTATTCTATCAGAATGGTACATGGGCATACAATGATATTATCAATGCTGGTGTATTAACAGATGATGACCTTGGAATGATGCCTATCTACATCGGAGTTGATGGAGAAGAGAATCAGGGACTTTGTACAGGATCTGAGAACTACTGGTGTATTAATGCTAATGCTTCTGAAGAAAACATCAAAGCAACAGAAGATTTCTTGAACTGGGTTATTACAAGTGACACAGGACGTGACGTTGTTGCTAACCAGATGGGCTTCACAACACCATTTGATTCATTTGATGATGGATATCAGGCAAGCAATGCATTCATGGATGCAGCTAACCAGTACATTGCAGATGGTAAGACTTCTGTAGCTTGGTGCTTTACAACAATGCCTTCTGAGGCTTGGAAAGATGGCGTAGGTTCTGCATTAACAGCTTATGCTGCTGGAACAGGTTCCTGGGATGATGTTGTAACTGCATTCGTTGATGGCTGGGCTTCTGAGTACGCAGCAGCAAACGAGTAAGACTTATCACATATAATCAGAACAATATGTGAAAAAAGGGCGGGCGGATATCGCCTGCCCTTTATAAAGGGAAAGGAAAAATATTATGAACAAATCAATTAAAAAATATTTTCCTCTTTTTGCACTTCCAACGTTAGTTGCATTTACAATTGGTTTTATAATTCCTTTTGCTATGGGTATCTATCTTTCTTTTTGTAAATTCACAACTGTTACGGATGCAAAGTTTGTAGGACTATCTAACTATACCAAAATCTTTGGAGATGAGACATTTGTTCACTCATTATGGTATACAGCACTCTTTACAATTGTTTCTGTGCTTGCCATTAACTTTTTTGCATTCGTAATTGCGATGCTTTTAACAAAGGGTATTAGAGGAACAAATGCGTTCCGTACCATTTTCTTCATGCCGAACCTGATTGGTGGTATTGTATTAGGATATATCTGGCAGTTGATTTTCAATGGTATTCTCGCAAATTACAGCAGAACATTGGTATATAATGAAAAATATGGTTTCTGGGGTATGATTATCCTGATGTGCTGGCAGCAGATAGGTTATATGATGATTATCTATATCGCAGGTATCCAGAATATTCCTGGAGATTTGATTGAAGCTGCAGAAATCGACGGGGCAACTTCCTGGCAGGTACTTAAAAATGTAACCTTACCGATGGTAATGCCATCTATTACCGTATGTACATTTTTAACACTGACCAACGGATTTAAATTATTCGACCAGAACTTAGCATTGACAGCAGGTGAACCTGCAAAGAGATCACAGCTTTTAGCATTGAACATCTATGATACTTTCTATGGTAGAAACGGATGGGAAGGCGTTGGTCAGGCAAAAGCAGTTGTATTCTTTATTCTGGTAGCAATAATTGCACTTGGACAGAACTATCTGACCAGACGTAAGGAGGTGCAGCAGTAATGAGTAATGTAAGAAAAGCAAAACATGGCTGGATTTTTACCATTATATTTACTATTTTAAGTGTACTGTGGGTACTTCCAATTGTAATCGTATTTATGAACTCCTTTAAATTAAAGGCATATATTAACCGATTCCCGTTCCAGTTAGGACCGTTTAAAATGACTGACGGATGGGACAGATTTGTTGCCGGAGTACAGAAGGCATTTGTTGGATTAACCAACTATGCAGAAGGTATCCGCAAGATTAACTTCTTTAATGCGTTTGGAACATCATTATTTATCACAGTATGTTCTGTTGCAGTAATTATTCTCTGCACATCTATGTGTGCATGGTATATCATCCGCGTGAATGATAAGTTTTCAAAAGGTTTATATTGCCTTTGCCTGTTTTCCATGATTGTACCTTTCCAGATGGTAATGTTTACATTATCCAAGCTGTCCAATATGTTACATCTTGGAAATCCGGTTGGAATCATTTTAGTATATCTTGGATTTGGAGCAGGACTTGCGGTATTCATGTTTACCGGCTTTGTAAAGAGTATCCCGCTTGAAATCGAAGAAGCAGCAATGATTGATGGATGCAGCCCGATTCAGACATATTTCCAGGTTGTATTCCCGATTTTAAAGCCTACGGCAATTACAGTTGCAATTCTTCAGGTAATGTGGATTTGGAATGACTACCTTCTTCCATATCTGGTACTCGATATCAGAAAATGGAAAACGATTCCGATTGCAATTCAGTATTTGAAAGGTGGATATGGCTCTATCGACTGGGGTGCAATGATGGCTATGCTGGTACTGGCAATTCTTCCAATTATCATTTTCTATGGAATCTGCCAGAAATATATTATCGAAGGCGTTGTTGCAGGAGCTGTAAAAGGTTAAGCATTTATATAATAAGTATTTCGCTATAGATATAGTGTAAAGGCAGGACAAAACATGACAATAAAAGATATTGCAAAAGAATCCGGATATTCAGTAAGTACTGTGTCGAGGGTTCTGAATAACAGGGATGATGTGAGTCCGGAAGCAGAAAAGAAGATTCGGCGGATTGTTGCAGAACACAATTTTGTTCCAAATGGAAATGCCAAACATTTGAAACAGATTGCCTCTAAAACCATCTGCGTACTGGTAAAAGGTACGTCAAATATGGTTTTTTCAGGGATAGCAGAAGAAATTCAGACGATTGTAAATAAGACCAGTTATACATTGAATATGATATATCTGGATGAAGAAGAAAATGAAGTAGAACAGGCAATTATTCAGTGTCGTGAAAGAAAACCTCTGGGGATTTTATTCCTCGGAGGTAATCCTGCATTTTTCAGGGAAAAGTTTCATGAAGTAAAAGTTCCATCGGTATTAGTGTCTACAGCAGGAAAAGATCTTGGCTTTCCGAACCTGTCCAGTGTAGCAACAGATGATGTGGAAGCAGCGAAATGTGCCATGAATTATCTGGTGAATCAGGGGCATGTTCATATTGGGGTAATTGGAGGAAATTTAAGTTCCTCTTATGTCAGTGAACAGCGTTATATCGGGTGCGAGAAATGCTTTGGTGAAAAGGGAAGAATATTTGATTACGATAAATATTTTGTGAAAGCAAGATTTGACTTTGGAAGTGCATATCGGGCTACGGAAAAACTTTTGGAGAAGGCAAAGGATGTGACTGCTATATTTGCGATGAGTGATGTCATGGCAATTGGAGCAATTCGTGCGATACGAGACAGAGGTCTGTTGGTACCGGATGATATTTCCGTTGTGGGGTTTGACGGAATACCAATGGCGGATTACTATAATCCAAAGCTGACCACTATAAGACAGCGGTACCAGACGATGGCACAACGCAGTCTTGAAATACTATTTCGTACAATTGACTTGAAAACCAAGGCAGTACATGAGATAATACCTTTTGAACTTGCACTGGGGGAAAGTGTTCGTGAGATAGGAAAATAATCTAGTTTGCAGGAGGAATTTAATTATGAGAACAAGTGGGATATTAATGCATATATCTTCACTTCCGTCACCATACGGAATTGGTACAATGGGAAAGGAAGCCAGAAAATTTGTAGACTTTTTGGATAAAGCAGGACAGACTTACTGGCAGATATTACCGATATGCCCAACCAGTTATGGAGATTCTCCGTATCAGTCATTTTCAAGCTTTGCGGGGAATCCATATTTTATTGACTTAGATTATCTTTGTAAGGATAAGTTACTGACAAAAAAGGAATGTTTAAGCTATGAATGGGGAGAAAATCCGGAATTTGTAGAGTATGGAACACTTTATGAAAACCGTTTTCCTTTATTGAAAAAAGCATATCAGCGCTTTAAAAAAGCATTACCGGATGATTTTGCGGACTTTTGTGAGAAAAACAGTGACTGGTTAGAGGACTATGCACTGTTTATGGCATTGAAGGATGCAAATGGCGGGGTTGCATGGTTTGAATGGAAGAAAGATTTAAAACTCCGCAAACCATCAGCAATTGAAAATGCGAAAGAAGAATTTGCAGATGATGTTGAATTCTGGAAAATGCTGCAGTATCTGTTCTTCAAACAGTGGACAGAGCTGAAAGCATATGCTAATGAAAAAGGCATTCAGATTATCGGTGATGTACCTATTTATGTTGCTGGTGACAGCGCAGATGTATGGGCAAATCCGGGACAGTTCTATTTAGATGAGAACCTGGATCCGATTGATGTATCCGGATGTCCTCCAGATGCATTCTCCGATGATGGACAGTTATGGGGTAACCCGTTATTCCGTTGGGATGCTATGAAGAAGGATGGTTATACCTGGTGGACAAAACGTATCAAAGCAATGTCTGAATTGTATGATGTTGTTCGTATTGACCACTTCAGAGGTTTTGATTCATATTACGCAATTCCTGCAAAGGATAAGACAGCAAGAAATGGAGAGTGGAGAGAAGGTCCTGGTATGGACCTGTTCAATGCTCTGGAAAAGAAACTTGGCAGATTAAATATTATTGTAGAAGATCTGGGTTATTTAACACCGTCCGTAAAACAGTTGTTAAAGGATACCGGTTTCCCTGGAATGAAGTTAATCCAGTTTGCTTTTGACAGCAGAGAAGAGAGTGATTACCTTCCACATACATATCAAAAGAATTGTGTTGTTTATACTGGAACTCATGATAATGATACCATTATGGGATGGTTCAAGACGGCTCCAAAGGAAAGCGTTAAATATGCCAAAGAATATTTAAGATTAAACAAAGAAGAAGGATATAACTGGGGCACCATGAAAGCAGTATGGGGCTGTGTTGGTGATATGGCTATTGTTCCGATGCAGGATATTCTTGGAATTGGCAGTGAAGGACGTATGAATACACCATCTACACTTGGCATGAACTGGAAATGGCGTGCAGTAGATGGACAGATTACTTCGGCACTTGCAAAGAAAGTCTGCAAAAATATGGAAATCTACTGTAGAAAGAGAAAAACAAAAGAAGAGCTGGAAGCTTTAGAAACAGCAGAATAAAATGTATCATTTTATAGTAAACAATACCTCGGGAGGCGGCAGGTCCAAACGGGTCTGGGAGGAACTGCAGAATTACCTTCTGGAGCATGAAATAAGGTATAAAGCACATTTTACAGAGTATGAGGGCCATGCGAAGAAGCTTGCAGACCGTGTATGTGATATTGATAGAGAAAAAGTGTATCTTATTGTGGTCGGTGGTGATGGTACGTTAAATGAAGTACTGAACGGGATGCATGATTTTGAAAAAATCCGGTTTGGCTACATACCGACCGGCTCCGGGAATGATTTCGCAAGAGGTATGAAAATCAATGGAACACCTACAGAAAATTTAGAGCGGATACTTCAGGCGGAAGAGACAACGCCGATTGACTTAGGTTGTGTCAGCTGGGTGGAAGAAGGACAGAAGGAACAGAAGATTTTTGCAATTAGTTCCGGTCTTGGACTGGATGCGGATGTATGTAAACAGGCACTGCATTCCGGATTAAAGAAAGCATTAAATAAACTGGGACTTGGTTCATTAACCTACGTCTGTCTTACGATAAAATCCCTGTTTACCATGCCGACAGCAGAGGCGAAGATAGTATTTGATGATGAAGTGGAAGAGCCGATTTCCCGGATGATTTTTATTGCTGGAATGAATCAGTATTGTGAAGGCGGCGGAGTGCCGATGGCTCCGGATGCAGTGGCTACGGACGGAGAATTTTCGGTCTGCTGTGGCTATGGAGTGGCAAGGTGGCGTACCTTTTTTCTGCTGCCATTTCTGGTAAAGGGAAAACATACAGGATTTAAGTGCTTTGATATCCATAATTGCAGAAAATTCAGCGTGGATTTGGAAAAACCAATGGTATTGCATGCTGACGGAGAATATTGTGGGGATGTGACGCACGCAGAGTTTAGATGTCTTTCTGGAAAACTGAATATTTTGTTATAAAGGTGACTTCCTCCTGCATATACATATAACAGTATAGGCAGGAGGAATTTATATGGAAAATTTTAATACAGGCACTTATGATATGTATAAAGATATCAGTGCAAGGACAAATGGGGAAATTTACATAGGTGTGATTGGAGCTGTGCGGACCGGAAAGTCATCTTTTATCAAACGTTTCATGGAGCTGATGGTACTTCCGTTTATGGAGGATGAAAACAGCCGCCAGCGTGCGGTGGATGAAATGCCACAGGCGGCCCAGGGGAAAACCATTATGACAACAGAGCCGAAGTTTATTCCAAAAGATGCTGCAAAAATCCGGCTTGGCGAAGATGCCGAAGTAAAAGTGAGGCTGATTGACTGTGTGGGTTATATGGTAGAGGGTGCCACCGGACATCTGGAAAATGGTGTGGAGCGAATGGTAAAGACGCCTTGGTTTGAAGAGGAAATTCCTTTTACAAAGGCAGCAGAGGTCGGGACCAGAAAGGTTATTAATGACCATGCAACCATTGGAATTGTAGTAACTGCAGATGGCAGTTTCACAGATATCCCGCGGGAGAATTATGTGAAAGGTGAGGAAGAAACCATAAAAGAGCTGCAGAGAATCGGAAAACCCTTTGTTATGGTACTGAATTCCGTAAAACCATACAGCGAGGAAACGGCACAACTGGCAAAAGAATTAGAAGAAAAATATGAAGTCAGTGTATTTCCACTGAATTGTGAGCAGCTTCGAAAAGAAGATGTCTATGCAGTGCTGAAGGGTATCCTCTATGAATTCCCGGTGGTGAAGATGAATTTCTTTCTTCCGAAATGGGTAGAAATGTTGGAAATGAGTCATCCAATCAAAGAAAATGTGGTTGCAAATGCTGGAAAAATGCTGTCGGAAGTAACTCTGATTAAAGATTTGATGGATTACAAGATGGCTCCGGAGGGAGATTACATTTCCAATATGATGATGCAGGCGGTGAATCTGGAAAATGGCACAGCAGATATCCGGCTGGATATTGCAGATCAGTATTATTATGAAAATATCAGTGAACTGACCGGAACAGAAGTGACTGGGGAATACCAGCTTATTTCCATGATAAAAGAGCTTTCTGAGAAACGTAAGGAATATGAGAAGGTAGCGGATGCGGTACAATCGGTAGAAATGAAAGGATATGGAGTGGTGAGTCCGAAGCTTTCAGATATTAAAATGGATGATCCGGTGCTGATTAAACATGGCAATAAGTTTGGTGTAAAAATCAAGGCAGTAGCACCGTCTGTTCATATGATCCGGGCAAATATTGAAACGGAGATTGCACCGATTGTAGGAAGTGAAGAGCAGGCAAACGACCTGATTCATTATATCAAAGAGGGACAGAGCACAGAAGATGGAGTCTGGGGAACCAGCATTTTTGGAAAATCCATTGGAGAACTGATGGAAGACGGTATCCGCAGCAAGATTGGCATGATGGATGATGAAAGCCAGATGAAACTGCAGGATACCATGCAGAAAGTTGTAAATGATAATAATGGCGGATTAGTCTGTATTATTATTTAAGGATGCAAGCCGGTAATCCCGGGGCGATATTCCTTTCAGCTTATGGAACGTCTTGGAAAAATGCAGCCCATTGTCAAAGCCTACGGAATTAGCTACAGCAGTAATGGATAGGCTGGAGTGTTCTAAGAGATAGCATGCCTGTTTTAAACGAAACTGGGTCAGATAATTTTTCGGCGACTGACCCAGTATGGTTTCAAAAGAGCGGTACAGATGGCTCCGGCTTACGCCTACATAATCAGCAATATCTTCTACGTGAATCGGGTAGGAATAGTTGGCGGAAATATAGGCAATTCCTTTCTGGACATAGTTGCTGGAACTGTTATACTGTTCATTATTGCTGGCATGTTTCATAAAAAGAGCCAGCGTCTGATAGAGCCGTCCGGTCATTTCTACAGAATCCATGAAATCATTTCCGCAGGCTTCATAGATACCGAGAAGGTGTTCCCGGATGGATTCGGAAAGCGGCGTCTGGTGAATCAGTGGAAACTCCCTGGAAAAATCTGTGGCATTCAAAATAATGGCAGCGTCACTGCCATTAAAGCCTACCCAGGCATATTCCCACGGGTCTTTTTCGTCTGCATAATAGGTGATTTCGGTCTGAGGGTAGACAAGGAAGGTATCTCCGGTGGAAAGGGCATAAACTTTACCACCAACAGAATAATATCCTTTGCCGGATAGAATGTGATGAATCAGATAATGGTCACGGATTCCCGGTCCCCACTGGTAAAGAGGTTCACATTTCTGGAAACCGACATTATAGACGGAAAGGGAAACCAGTTCTTTTTTATTTACTTTATAAGAATTCTTATATTTTGGGTCCATCGTATGCCTCCCTTCTGGAATTTGCAGATAGATTATAGATATATTATAGAGGCTGTCCTTTGCAGATGCAACAAAAATACATATTGTTTATACAATAGATACTGTTCAAATACAGGAATATAAGGTATACTATTATTTGTAAGGAACACGAAAATACATATTTTAGTACAAAGGAGTGGAGAATATGTCTATTTTAGTTACAGGTGGAGCAGGTTATATCGGAAGTCATACCTGCGTGGAATTACAGCAGGCAGGCTATGACGTAGTAGTGCTGGATAATTTGTCCAATGCCAGCGAAAAATCATTGGAGCGTGTAAAAGCGCTTACTGGAAAAGAAGTTACATTTTACCGTGGAGATATATTAGACCGTGATATCTTAAATGAAATCATGGAAAAAGAGAAGATTGACTGCTGCATTCATTTTGCAGGATTAAAAGCAGTTGGAGAATCTGTGGTAAAGCCATGGGAATATTATAATAACAACATTGCAGGAACATTGACTTTAGTAGATGTGATGCGCCAGCACGGCTGCAAGAATATTATCTTTTCTTCCTCCGCGACCGTATATGGTGATCCGGCACAGATTCCAATCACAGAGGAATGCCCGAAGGGACAGTGTACCAATCCATATGGCTGGACGAAATCCATGTTAGAGCAGATTCTTATGGATATGCAGAAAGCTGATCCGGAATGGAATGTTATCTTATTAAGATATTTTAACCCAATCGGAGCACATCAGAGCGGAACTATGGGAGAAAACCCGAATGGAATTCCGAACAATCTGATGCCATATATTACCCAGGTGGCAGTTGGAAAGTTAAAAGAGCTTGGCGTATTTGGAAATGATTATGATACACCGGACGGAACCGGGGTAAGAGACTACATTCATGTAGTAGACCTGGCAAAGGGACATGTAAAGGCATTAAAGAAGATTGAGGAAAATGCCGGATTAAGTATTTACAATCTTGGTACCGGACATGGTTATAGTGTACTTGATATTGTAAAGAATTTTGAAGAAGCAACAGGCGTAAAGATTCCTTATTCCATTAAGCCACGTCGTGCCGGCGACATTGCGACCTGTTATTGCGACCCTTCAAAGGCAGAGCGGGAGCTTGGCTGGAAAGCAGAGTTTGGCATTCGTGAAATGTGTGCCGATTCCTGGAGATGGCAGAAGAATAATCCGAATGGATATGAGGACTAGAAAGAAGCTGAAGAAAAAAATTGCAAAAAAATTAAAAAAGTGCTTGCAATTTAGAGGGCGTCGTGTTATAGTATCACTTGTCCGGTTCATTGGTCAAGCGGTTAAGACGCCGCCCTCTCACGGCGGAAACAGGGGTTCGATTCCCCTATGAACTGCTCACTATTAATAATTTAATAGCCCAACCCATAGAAGATGCTGAAAGCCAGATAATGGTTTTACAGCATTTTTTATTTACGCGAGTAGCGAGAAAAATCGCATGCTTGCATGCATATTTGGCAAGCACTGCGATAACTCGGGAAACTCGCAAAGTTTGTATCTCGTAGTTGTTCTAAAAAGCCTTAAAAATACATTGCTAAAAGTGCGAGGTATTCAAAAAGGTATTCTAACATATGTTCGATTGATAAAATACGCAGGAAAGGAGAGTCCTGCAAAAGTGCTTACCCAAGATAAATCGACCACAAATCGGTTTAGTTTTTGACCTTAAATAAAAGAGTATATGGTATGTCATAAGTGTAGTTGCAGTTTATACCGATATGAAATATAATTGTTTTATACAGAGGAAAAGAGGAGAATTATGGAAGAATATACGAGAGATAGAATATATGATATCATGAATGTGACTCAATGCAATCAAGCCAATATGTTGAAGCGATTAGATAAGAACTCAAAATTTTCAAGTTTTGTGCTTATTTATTACAGTATAGTCTTGATTATTTATTCGTTAACTTCATTGTATTTTCCTAAATATTATGATGAAATATTGTCTGGATATTTTAGCATAATCATTTCTGTTGTAATCTTGGCATTTTCTATTATAAATGGAAATTCAAAATACTCTGAAAGAATTAAAGCAACAGAATCGACGTTGAATGCAATCAAAGTGTTAAAAAGAGAACTTACTGATGAAAATCTTTCTGATAAAAAGTCCGAATATAACGAAGTGATTGACAGAATGGAATATCGGGCGGAGGTAGACTTTTTTAATACGCTTAAGCAAAGATGCAAAGAGTATAGCATAAGATGGTACTGTTATAAGAATGATATAATAGAAGCAAAAAGATGTACATTGGAAAAAGAAAGAATAAGACAATTGGATAAGTTAAACAATTATCTAAGCGAAAATAATCCCTTTTTACAGCAAATAAAAGTTGTTTGTATCAATATTCTTTATGGGGTAATAGTTCTTATGCCAATTTTGATTTTTATAATTTGCTTTCTGATTTAAGCGAGAAAGTTGTGGTGTGTGTATTAAAAAGGAATGAAGCAATCGTTTTATTATGCTACTCCGGATTGCTGAGTTGATAAGGATATGGATAGTTTATGAGCTATAAGTGTAGCTGGGACAGTTGAAAAGCTGAGATGATATTTAATTGGATTCGTATTATTCGTGTAATGTAGCAGTGGTGGAGGACGCAGCTGCATAGTAGTCTGCAACAGTTGAAAGTTATGTAAGGCATTATTAGTTGACACAGTAATTCTAGTGACAGTGCCAATAACCTTTTTATAGGTATGCTGACAGCTTTCTAGTTTGCATGAAAATGCAATGGAATAAAAAGAGGTTTGCCTTGAATATTGATTGCATCACAAATGGAGAAGGCTAGCTGCAGGCGGAGAAAAATAAAGTGGATGTCCCTATAGTGTTTGATGCTTTGTAAAAGTAATTGTGTTATTTTTTCATAGTGCTCTTCAAAAATATTAGTAAGAAGATGTTAAAAAATTATCAAAATAATAATTTGCAATGTTGAAGAATACATATAGAACCGCTGTTAAAAACTGCAACATATCGTTACCTCCTTAAAATATTGGATAAAAGCAATATGTTTAAAAATTAAAAAATAAAGGAGATTCTACAAAAAAAGAAAAGGTAAATTTGTGGAAATGTATACACAATTAAAATGCTTGAATTTGTACAAAATGATTAAGGGGGGAGAATACTTGAATTCAAATCAATTTCGATTTTGATTGGTAGGAATATGAAAAATAAGAATTGAAAAACAGCATGCTTTCTGTTATATTAAAAACAGAAGGCATAATATTATAAATTAAAACCATTGTTTTCATAGGTTTATTTCATTTTATGAAAGTGAAATGATGTAAACATAGAAAAACAAAGATTCAAATTTATCTTATCTTGTTCAATTTAGCAATGCATTATAAGAATGGATTGTTTATTATTGGACTCTTTATGTCTTCTAGTAAAAATAAACTAGGAGGTATCATATGGATACAAATGATTTAATTGGTATCGAAAACCAAATTGATTACAAATTTAAAAACCGGGACTTGTTACAACAGGCATTTGTTCGCAGGTCGTATTCTGCAGAAAATGGCGGGGCAAATAACGAAGTTTTAGAGTTCATTGGTGATAAGGCTCTTGATTTTGTTGTGGTTCAATTGCTTACAGAAGAGTACGGTTATATGGCATCTGAGTGCGATGATTTCAACAGGGATGAGTGTAATGAATTTTATTCTGAATGTGATGAAGGTGAATTGACAGAAATTAAGAGCAAACTTGTTCAAAGGAAGAATCTGGCAGAAAGAATTGATATGCTGGGGTTCGCTGATTTTCTTATTATGGGAAAAAGTGATATTAACGGACATGCGGAAGAAAAAGATGCTGTAAAAGAAGATTTGTTTGAAGCAATCATTGGGGCAGTAGTATTGGATTGTAATTGGAATATGAAAATTCTTAAACAGGTGATTGAGCAGATGCTGGAACCTGATTTAGAGAATGAAGATGACAATTATATTCAACTTTTGCAGGAGTGGTCATTACGAAAATATGAAATTTTGCCATTATATCATGTGGAAAAATACAATACTGCACATTGGTATATGGGGGATTATGTGTGTAGTGAGTGGCCGATAAACGGAAAAAGGCCACTATATAAGGCGTATCTAAAAATTGAAGAATTTGACAATATTATTCTTGGGTTTGGTGACTCGCAGAAAGAAGCCAGAAAGGCTGCAGCAAAATATGTATACCAGTACCTGGAAAAGAATAACTTATTGTTTACTATTAGGGATGAAATAGAACACCCAAATAAACAAGATTCTATTAATCAACTTGAAATTCTTGCAAGGAGAGGCTATTTTTCCATTCCGCAATATAACTTTGCGGAGAAATATGATTCGAATGGTAATCCAATCTGGCATTGTGAGTGTGTAATTAAAGAATATGATAGTATTTGCATGGCAGATGCAACAGCAAAAAAAGAAGCAAAAAAGAGAGCTGCATTTAAAATGTTAAAGATGGTTTTAGAGGAGAAATAGAATATGTATAGAAATATGCTTGATTACAATGATGGAGATATGCTCTGTCAGACATCAGATAATATCGCAATGGATATGGAGGGACATTTGATGTCAAGAGTGTCAGACAACATGGCACTGGATTTAGATACTGGAGAAATACATCTGATTTCATCCTGGAGAAGTGATGAAGAAGATGAATAAGTAAATGAAAGAAACATATCAAAATAGGATTTGGTATGTTTTTTTATAACTAAAAAATGTAAAAATACTAAAATTTACGAAAATTTCTCTTCTAAATCATCAAACATTATGTTACAATTTACTATGTTTCCGGTAACAAACAAGGAAAAAATAAGCAAATCTAACAAATGTATGATGGAGGGTGACATGAAGAGAAGAGGAAAAGCATTGGGGATGGCATTGCTGCTTATCATGATGACTGTTTTTTCAGTAGTCTCAGATGCGGCAATGGTAAAGGCTGACGAACTTTTGATTAAGCTGCATTACCACAGAGCAGACGACAATTACGATGGATGGGATGTCTGGATGTGGGGAGAAGGTGCGGATGGTGCAGCTTATGAACTGGCAGAGGAAGATGGTGACCATGTGGCAACCATGGAAGTAACACCGGGTACAACCTCTGTTGGATTTATTGTGCGTACAGCAGACTGGACCAAGGATGTTGATGAAGACCAGTTTATTGATATTTCCGAGATGGTATCCGGCACTGTGGATATTTATGTGGAGTCCGGTGTGAAAGGATATACCAAAGAATATGGTGATGATGCTGTAACCGGAACTAAATTATCCGGAGCCAAATATGATGGGGAAAGCGCAGTAACCGTTCAGATGACCGGAGCAATTGAAGGGGATCTGATGCAGGCATTTTCCATTAAGAGTGCCGATGGTGTGGCGGTTACTATCAAAGAAGTAACACAAGATGATGATTTCGTATATCAGGTAGTTGTGGAAGAACCATTAGATGCTTATAAGAGCTATCAGATTACATACGAAGGAACTGAATATAAAGTAGTGATGCCGAGCGTATATTCCACCAAAGAATTTGAAGAAGAATATACTTATGACGGAGATGACCTTGGTGCAACCTGGACAAAAGACAGCACAGCGTTCCGTCTCTGGGCACCAACCGCACAGGCTGTTTCTGTAAATCTCTATGAATCAGGAACAGAAGGAACCGATGATTTAATCGAATCCATTCCAATGACTGCAGATATAAACGGAACCTGGGTGGCATCAAAGGATGGAGATTTAAATGGTACATATTATACTTATACCGTTACCATTAATGGTGAGGAAAAAGAAGCCAATGACCCATATGCAAGAACCACAGGTGTCAACGGAAAACGTGCCATGATAATTGATTTGGAATCCACCAATCCGGAAGGGTGGGACAGTGACGGTAACCCACATGCCGGAGAGGGTATTAATGATGCTGTTATTTATGAAATGCATATCCGTGACGTCTCTTCAGATTCCAGTTCCGGAATTGAAAACGTTGGAAAATATTTAGGACTGACAGAGACCGGAACCACAACTGAAAATGGTGTTCCGACCGGACTTGACCATATCAAGGATTTGGGAATCACACATTTACATTTACTTCCGTTTTATGATTATGGTTCCGTAGATGAAACAAAGCTGGATACACCGCAGTTTGACTGGGGATATGATCCGGTCAACTACAACGTACCGGAAGGCTCTTATTCCACGGATCCATATCATGGAGAAGTCCGGGTGAAAGAAGCTAAAGAAATGGTAAAAACATTACATGATAACGATATCAGTGTCGTTATGGACGTGGTTTACAATCATGTATACAATGCAGGGGAATTCTGTTTTAACGTAATTGTGCCGGAGTATTTCTCAAGAGTAAATGATAATGGGACTTATTCTAATGGTTCCGGCTGTGGAAATGACACAGCATCCGAGCGTTCCATGGTGAAGAAATATATTGTGGACTCTGTGAAATACTGGGCAGATGAATATCATATTGATGGCTTCCGTTTTGACCTGGTAGGACTTTTGGATACGGAAACCATGAACGAGGTAATCGAGGAAGTGCACAAAGACCACCCGGATGTTATCTTCTACGGAGAAGGATGGTCGATGCAGACAAGCCTTACCAAAGAAGGATATTCCATGACAACACAGACCAATTCCACAGAAGTACCGGAAATGGCTTTTTTCAGTGATACTTTAAGAGATTTGTTAAAAGGAAATACATTTTCAACTACAGAAAAGGGTTTTGTATCCGGAGCAAATGGCAAAGAGAAGACCTTACAGAAATGCTTTATGGGATTATCACCGGAATGGTGTACTACACCTTCCCAGTCCGTTAACTACGCATCCTGTCACGATAATCTTTCCCTGATGGATCGTATTATCCGTTCTACTCCGGAAGCTTCCGTGGAGGAGCGAATCCGCATGAACAATCTTGCAGCAGCCATTTATATGACGGCAGAGGGTGTTCCGTTTATGCAGGCAGGAGAAGAATTCTTAAGAAGCAAAGTGAAAGCAGATGGTGGTCTTGATGAAAACAGCTATGCCTCACCAGATTCAGTAAACAGCTTAAAATGGAGCAATCTGGAAGATGAACAGTATCAGAATGTTTACCAGTATTATAAAGGACTGATTGCATTCCGTAAGGCACATCCGGTGCTTCGCCTTGACAATGCAGAGGATGTAAAAGCACATGTGACTCCGGTAGAAGATTTAGATGATAATGTAGTAGCGTTTGCAATTACCGGTGATGTTGACGGAGAGACAGCAGATGGAATGTATGTGATCTTCAATGCCAATAATGAGAAAAAAGAAGTAACTCTTCCGGAAGGAAACTGGAATGTATGCATTAATGATACCTTAGCAGGAACAGATACGATTGAAACAATTTCTGGAACAGCAGAAGTAGCTCCGGTTTCTGCATTGATTTTAGTAAAAGGTGATGGAAACGGCAGCACAGCAGTAGTATCTGCAGGAACATTACCAGCATGGATGGCATATGTATTTACAATTCTGGTTGCCGTAGTGATTGGAGCATGTTCTGTCTGGTCACAGAAAAAGGCAGGAAAAGCCGGCAGAAAGTAGATAATTTGGAAATAAAATCTTGCAATTTAAGAAAATAGTGCTATAATAATACAGTACATGATGATTTAGGCTTTGAGAGTGGGCGTTGCGTCCACTCTCAATTCATGTTTAGAACAAAATTTAAGCAGATGGAAAGGTGGTTACATGTCCAGAAAAGAAATTTATGAACAGAAGACAGAAAGCTTCATTCAGCCAATCGTTGATAAGTATCATTTTGAACTGGTAGATGTGGAATATGTCAAGGAAGGTTCCGACTGGTACTTACGGGCTTACATTGATAAGGAAGGCGGAATTACCGTCAATGACTGTGAAATGGTAGCACGGGAAATGAATGAGATTCTGGATCGGGAAGATTATGTGGAAGACTCTTATATTTTTGAAGTGAGTTCGCCGGGACTTGGCAGACCGTTGAAGAAAGAAAAGGACTATGTCCGTTCTATGGGAAAAGAAGTGGAGATACGTCTGTATCGTGCCATAGATCATGAAAAGGAATTTTGTGGAGTCTTAAGTGCATATGATGAGAATACCGTAACAATTGAAGACGAATCTTATGGACAGAAGGTATTTGATAAGAAGGATATTGCATTAATCCGTCTTGCCATCGATTTTTAATCATTAACATAGCATACAACTTAGAAAATAAGTATATAGGAGGATAAAGAAATGAATAACGAGTTGTTGGAAGCATTGACAATACTGGAGCAGGAAAAAAATATCAGCAAAGAGACTTTACTTGAGGCAATTGAGAATTCTCTGCTGACTGCATGCAAAAACCATTTTGGAAAGGCAGATAATATTAAAGTAAATATTGACCCGGAAACATGCGAGTTCCATGTGCTTGCTGAGAAGACCGTAGTGGAAAAAGTAGAAGATGATGTAACAGAAATCAGCCTTGCAAATGCACGCATGATTGATTCTGAGTACAATCTTGGTGATGTGGTAAATGTAGAAGTTAAATCCAAAGAATTTGGACGTATTGCAACACAGAATGCAAAGAACGTAATTTTACAGAAGATTCGTGAGGAAGAAAGAAAAGCAATTTACAGCGAATATTATAGCATGGAAAAAGACGTTGTAACCGGAATTGTACAGAGATATGTTGGAAAAAATATTTCCATTAATCTTGGTAAAGCAGATGCCATTCTTACTGAAAATGAGCAGGTAAAGGGTGAAGTATTCAAACCGACCGAACGTATCAAGGTATATATTCTGGAAGTAAAATCTACACCAAAGGGACCAAAGATTATGGTTTCAAGAACACATCCGGAATTAGTAAAACGTCTGTTTGAAGCAGAAGTTACTGAAGTAAAGGATGGTATTGTAGAGATTAAGAGTATTGCCCGTGAAGCAGGAAGCAGAACAAAGATTGCTGTTTACTCCAATGACCCTGATGTAGATCCGGTAGGAGCATGTGTAGGTATGAACGGAGCCAGGGTAAATGCTATCGTAAGTGAATTACGCGGTGAGAAAATTGATATCATTAACTGGAATGAGAATCCTGCTATGTTAATCGAGAACGCATTAAGCCCAGCAAAAGTTATTTCCGTAATCGCAGATGGCGAAGAGAAGAGCGCAAAGGTTGTTGTTCCGGATTATCAGTTATCCCTTGCTATCGGTAAAGAAGGACAGAATGCAAGACTTGCTGCAAGACTGACCGGATTCAAGATTGATATCAAGAGTGAGACACAGGCAAGAGAGTCCGGTGAATTCATGGATTATGAAAATGATTACGAGGACTATGATGAGGAGTATGAAGAGGGTTATGAGGAAGGTTATGAAGAAGAAAACGCAGGAGATGGTGAGTTCATAGATGGCAACGAATAAGAAGATTCCTATGCGGAAATGTGTAGGATGCCAGGAAATGAAAAGCAAGAAAGAACTGATTCGGATTATTCATACGCCGGAAGATGAACTTGTAGTGGACTCCACTGGAAGGAAGAATGGAAGAGGCGCATATATCTGTCCGAATATGGATTGCTTTTTGGCAGCAAAAAAGACAAAGGGCTTGGAAAGATCTTTGAAAATGGCGATTCCGGAAGAAATATATGAGGAATTGCAAAAGGAGATGCAGAATATTGAAACAAGATAAGGTGTTATCCATGCTTGGACTTTCTGCCAAGGCAGGAAATGTTGCAAGCGGAGAATTTTCAACAGAGAAAGCGGTAAAAGAAGGAAAGGCTCATCTGGTCATTGTCGCAGGAGATGCTTCAGATAATACGAAGAAACATTTCCGTGATATGTGCAGCTTTTATGAAGTGCCATTTTATGCTTATGCTGATAAGGAGAGTCTCGGACATCATATTGGAAAAGAATTTCGGGCATCATTGGCAGTTACCAACGAAGGTCTTGCCAAAGCCGTCATAAAGCAATTGAAACTGTTAACAACTGAATAACGGAGGTAGTTATATATGTCAAAACTCAGAGTATATGAACTCGCAAAAGAATTAAATATAAAGCCGCAGGATGTTTTGGATTCCTTAAAAGGAACCCAGTATGAAGTAAAGACATCCAGTAATAGTATAGATGAAGATGCACAGAAACTGGTACGTTCTAAAGTAAAAGGAGCAGCAAAACCGGCAGCAAAGCCAGCAGCAGAGACAAAGCCGGCAGGCGAAGCAAAAGCTGCAGGCGAGGCAAAATCAACAGAGGCACCGGCTCGACCGAAGAAAAAAGCAAGTATTTCTGCTGTATTTAACCCACAGAACAGCAAGACCAATCCGGGAAGCAGACGTCAGGCTTATCACACCAATGCCAAGACCGGAGAAGCAAGAAGGCCGGCACCGGCTGCAAGACCAGCTCAGCCTGCAAAAACGGCAGCACCAAAGCCTGCAGAAGTAAAAACTGCAGAAGTTAAGCCGGCAGAGGTAAAAGCAACAGAAGTTAAGGCTGCAGAAGTAAAACCAGCAGAAACGAAAACTGCAGAAGTAAAGACTACGGAAACAAAAACTGTTCAGGAGAAACCGGTAGTGAAAACAGAAGAGAAGAAGACGGAGACAAGAAACTTTAACAATAACCGTCAGCAGGGAGACAGACCATACAACAATAACCGTCCACAGGGAGACAGACCGTATAATAACAACCGCCCACAGGGAGACAGACCGTATAATAACCGTCAGCAGGGAGACAGACCGTACAACAATAACCGCCCGCAGGGGGACAGACCATATAATAACCGTCAGCAGGGAGACAGACCGTATAATAACAACCGCCCGCAGGGAGACAGACCGTACAATAACAACCGTCAGCAGGGAGACAGACCGTACAACAATAACCGCCCACAGGGAGACAGACCATACAATAATAACCGTCCACAAGGCGACAGAAATGGAAGAGGCGGAAGAAATGGTGGAAGATTCGATCAGGAATTAAACCGTTTCAATAAAGAAGCAATCCAGGCAGGACCGGACGATTTAAGAAAAGAAAGCCGTGAGAACCGTGACCGTGACAATACCCGTAAGAAACAGGTGCAGGAGCACGATAAGTTAGGAAGCAAGAAACAGGAAAGATATGTAAATCTTGAGAAAAACGGCGGTAAGAAGAAACGTCCTGCACAGCCGAAACCAAAGGAAGAAGATACCATCCGCAGCGTATCCCTGCCGGAGCGTATGACGATTAAGGAACTGGCAGATAAGATGAAGGTTCAGGCTTCTGAAATCATCAAGAAGCTCTTTATGAAGGGACAGATGGTTACCGTAAACCAGGAAATCGACTATGACAGTGCAGAAGAAATTGCACTGGAATTTAACTGTATTGCAGAGCCGGAAGAAAAGGTAGACGTAATTGCAGAGCTTTTAAAAGAGGATGAAGAAAGAGAAGAAGATTTAGTTCCAAGACCACCTGTTGTCTGTGTAATGGGTCACGTTGACCATGGTAAAACATCCCTTCTGGATGCAATCCGTAATACACATGTAACAGACCGTGAGGCTGGTGGTATCACACAGCATATCGGAGCATATGTGGTAAGTATCAACGGACAGAAGATTACCTTCTTAGATACACCGGGACATGAAGCATTTACCGCAATGCGTCTGCGTGGAGCAAAATCTACCGACATCGCAATTCTTGTAGTTGCAGCAGATGATGGTGTCATGCCACAGACGGTAGAAGCAATTAACCATGCTAAAGCAGCCGGAATTGAAATCGTAGTAGCAATCAATAAGATTGATAAGCCAAATGCCAATATCGACCGAGTAAAACAGGAGTTATCCGAATACGAACTGATTCCGGAAGACTGGGGTGGAAGCACCATCTTTGTACCGGTATCTGCTCATACCCACGAAGGTATTGACCAGTTATTGGAAATGTTATTATTAACAGCAGAAGTCAGCGAATTAAAGGCAAATCCAAAACGTAAAGCCCGTGGTGTTATCATTGAGGCACAGCTGGATAAAGGAAGAGGAGCTGTAGCAACTGTTTTAGTACAGAAGGGAACCCTTACAGTTGGTGAGCCGATTGCCTGTGGTAGTGCATATGGTAAAGTGCGTGCCATGATTGACGATAAAGGAAGAAGAGTAAAAGAAGCCGGACCATCCATGCCGGTAGAGATTTTAGGACTTTCCAGTGTACCGGATGCAGGAGAAACATTCGTAGCATGTGACAGTGAAAAAGATGCAAGAAACTTTGCAGAGACATATATTTCCGAAGGAAAGGCAAAACTGTTAGAGGAGACCCGTTCCAGAATGTCTTTAGATGATCTGTTCTCACAGATTCAGTCCGGAGATGTAAAAGAGCTGGATATCATCGTTAAAGCAGACGTCCAGGGTTCTGTAGAAGCCGTAAAACAGAGTCTTGTAAAACTTTCCAACGACGAAGTTGTGGTTAAGATTATCCATGGTGGTGTTGGTGCAATCAACGAATCTGATGTTACTTTAGCATCTGCATCTAACGCAATCATCATTGGATTTAACGTAAGACCGGACCCTACAGCAAAGGTTACTGCTGAAAATGAAGGTGTAGATATCCGTCTGTATAAAGTTATCTATAACGCAATTGAAGACGTAGAAGCTGCTATGAAGGGAATGTTAGATCCTGTATACGAAGAAAAAGTAATCGGCCATGCAGAAGTTCGTCAGATTTTCAAAGCATCCGGTGTTGGTAACATTGCAGGTTCTTATGTATTGGATGGTAACTTTGAGCGTGGATGTAAAGTCCGTATTACCCGTGAGGGAACACAGATATTTGAAGGAAATCTTGCTTCCCTGAAACGTTTCAAGGACGATGTGAAGGAAGTAAAAGCCGGATATGAGTGTGGTCTTGTATTCGAAGGATTTAATGATATTGCAGAACTGGATCAGGTAGAGGCATATAAGATGGTAGAGGTTGCCAGATAATCTGATAGAAGGACAGGAAAATTATGCAAAAAAATAGTATGAAAAATATGCGGATAAATGGAGAAGTTCAAAGAGAACTCTCCAACATTATCCGGAGTGAAGTAAAAGACCCGCGTATTGCGCCGATGACCAGCGTGGTTGCCGTAGAAGTGGCACCGGATTTAAAAACCTGTAAGGCGTATATCAGTGTATTCGGAGACGAAGAAGCTCAGAATAATACAATCAAAGGTCTTAATAGTGCAGAAGGGTATATTCGTCATGCCCTCGCAAAAAGTATCAATTTAAGAAATACTCCGGAGATTCGGTTTATCCTGGATCAGTCCATTGAGTATGGTGTAAACATGTCAAAGAAAATTGATGAGGTGATTGGACAGGAAGAGTCCTAAGCCTCATCCGAAGAGAAAGAGAGCAGGTGTTGCCAATGAAATTAGAGGAACAGCTTTATGATGTGAAGCGTGTAGCAATAGCCGGTCATGTAAAACCTGACGGAGACTGTGTAGGTTCCACGTTAGCAGTATATAACTATATCAGAAAATATCATCCGGAAATGGAAGTGGAACTCCATCTGGAACCGATTCCAAACATTTTCAAATTCCTTGCAAATGCAGATAAAATTGACAGCTCTTATATAGAAAAAGAGCCATACGATTTATTTATTGCATTGGACTGCGGTGATGAGAAACGACTGGGAAATGCAGTGAAATATTTTCATGCAGCAAAACGCACCTTCTGTGTTGACCATCATATCAGCAATCAGAGCTTTGCAGATGCAAACTACATTTTCCCGGAGGCAAGTTCAACCTGTGAGCTTGTATATGAACTCATAGATGAAGAGAAGATTACAAAGGAAATTGCAGAATGTATTTATGTGGGAATTGTGCATGATACCGGTGTGTTCCAGTATTCCTGTACTTCCGCAAAGACCATGAACATTGCCGGCAGGCTGATGGAAATGGGAATTGATTTCAGCCGTATCGTGGATAAGACTTATTATGAGAAAACTTACGAGCAGAACCGGATTTTGGGTCAGGCATTGGTGGACAGCCAGCTCTTTTTAGATGGAAAATGCATTGCATCTATCGTAACAAAAGAAGAAATGGAAAAATACCAGGTTCTTCCGAAACATTTAGAAGGAATCGTACAGCAGCTTCGTGCTACTAAAGATGTGGAAGCTGCAATCTTTCTTTACGAAAATGAGGATGGAAGCTTTAAAGCAAGCATGCGTTCCAGTGGTAAGGTAGATGTGGCAGTTATTATGATGTCCTATGGTGGAGGCGGTCATATACGGGCAGCCGGAGCAACCATAGAAGGCAATGCCAAAGAGATTCTTGAGGGAATCGTAAAGGACGTTGAAAAACAGCTTTTGAAATAGACAGGATAACGTATGGACGGAATTATTAATGTAAGAAAAGAAAAAGGATTTACGTCCTTTGACGTAGTTGCAAAGCTGCGTGGAATTTTAAAAATGAAAAAGATTGGACATACAGGTACGCTTGATCCGGATGCGGAGGGCGTACTTCCTGTATGTATAGGAAAAGCAACCAGAGTCTGTGACCTTTTAACTGATAAGGACAAGGTATACGAGGCAGTCATGCTTTTGGGAAAAGAAACGGATACCCAGGATATGACAGGAACCATATTAAAGGAATCCGAGGTAAATCTTTCCGTAGAAGAAGTAAAGCAGTGTATTGAAAGTTTTGTGGGAGAATATGCACAGATTCCGCCGATGTATTCTGCACTGAAGGTCAATGGAAAGAAATTATGTGACTTAGCAAGAAACGGTGTGGAAGTAGAACGCAAGGCAAGGAAGGTTCAGATATTAGATATTGCAATTTTATCAATCGACTTGCCGCGAGTGACCATGCGGGTGCACTGTTCCAAAGGAACTTATATCCGTACATTGTGCCACGACATCGGAGAAAAATTAGGTTGTGGAGCCTGTATGGAGTACCTGGTACGGACAAGCGTTTCAGATTTTCAAATAGAAGATGCAAAAACACTGCAGGAAATTGAGACAATAATGAAAAGTGGTAAGATAGAAGAGATTTTATATCCCATTGATACCGTATTTAAAAATCTGCCACAGATTCACAGCCGCAAAGATAGTACGGCACTTTTATATAATGGAAATAAGCTGCCGCTGCCCGTGATAGCAGAGGCAGAGACGATAGAGCATACGCTTGCTTCTTTTTATAAAGAAGATGACTGCAAAAAAGTCAGAGTGTATGACAATGCAAATCATTTTGTTGGAATATATGAATACCGTACAGCGGACAGGCTGTTTAAGCCGGTAAAACTTTTCTTTACACAGCAATGAGAAGGAAAAAGACATTTAAGCAGGTATAAAAAATGAAGTATATACATGGAACAACAGAATTTCATATTGAAGAAGAATGCGTGCTTTCCCTTGGCAAATTTGACGGTCTGCACAGAGGACATGAGACTTTATTAGAACATATGATGGAGCAGAAGAATAAAGGCTGTGCAACGGTACTGTTTACCTTTGCCATTCCGCCGAGACCGGGCAGGATAAATGAAGTCCAGAAGGTGCTTACGACGAATGAAGAGAAGGTTGCAATCTGTGAAGAGCAGGGCATTGATTATCTGATTGAATATCCTTTTACCAAAGAAGTCATGACCATGGAACCGGAAGCATTTATTGAAATGCTGGCTTCTTCCATGAAAATCCGTGGCATTGTGGTTGGAACAGATTTTCATTTCGGACATAACCGCCGAGGAGATTACCATCTGCTGGAAATATATGCGAAGAAGCTGCATTATGAACTTAAGGTAATAGATAAGGTTCAGTATGAGAATCGGGATATCAGCAGTACCTTTATCCGGGAAGAAGTAGAAAAGGGCAATATGGAAAAAGTAAAATACCTTCTTGGCTATGATTATTTTGTGGAAGGTGTTGTAATACATGGCAGAGAAATGGGCGCGAAGGTACTTGGAATCCCGACCATAAATATCATACCGCCTGAAAACAAACTGCTTCCGCCGTTTGGCGTCTATGTTTGTGATGTTGTAGTAGGGGATAAGACGTATCATGGAATCGCAGATGTGGGATGTAAGCCGACTATCGAAGGGGTTAATCCGGTAGCAGTGGAAACCAATATTTTTGATTTTAATGAGAATCTCTATGGAAAGAAAGTGCGTGTCTGCTTCCGGAGCAGAGAGCGCAGCGAGATGAAGTTTGAATCCTTAGAGGCTTTAAAGCAACAACTCGAACAGGATATTGCCTATGGCAGATTTTATGTACAGCAGCATTAAATATATGAATTTCGTAAAATTTCGAACAATTGTTACATAATTGTTACATATTTATGTTGACATTATGAAATCACGTTGCTATAATCTTAAAATATGGAGAAGCATATTGATTCGAACAGATGCGGAAATGCAGGGTGCATTTTGCATCGTTACAATGTCAGGAGGCATATTTTTATGAAGAACAATAGAAAGTGGAAGACAACAGCATTTATTCTTACCTGTGGACTTACAGTGGCGCTTGAGGGTGGCGCAGCTGCACAGACATCAGCAGGTTCCGGCTTAAATGCAGGAATATTTGCTACAATGGATTCCTATTATAATACAGATATTGTTGTTTCAGCAACCAATACTGTTACAACGATGGAAGGACAGTCTGAGGATGCTGCAGCAACTGATACAACGGTACCTGCAGATACAGCAGCAACCGATACAGCGGTACCTGTAGATACAACAATCTGTGGATATACCAATCTTGGTATTGCACAGGTTGACAGCAGTTTAAATGTAAGGGAACAGCCGGATACCAATTCTGATATCGTAGGAAAGATGCAGAGTGATGCCGGATGTGAAATTTTAGAGGACGATGGCGAGTGGCTTAAAATTGAATCTGGTCAGGTAACCGGATATGTAAAAGCAGAATATATCATTACCGGAGAGGCAGCTGTAGCAAAAGCCCAGGAAGTAATGAAGACCATTGCAACCGTTACAACACAGACTTTAAATGTACGTGCTGAGATGAATACCGATTGTACCAAACTGGCATTGATGCCGGAAGGAGAAGAATTAGAGGTTTTAAATCAGTATGATGGCTGGGTGGAAGTAGACTTAGATGGTGATGTAGGATATGCAAGCACCGACTATGTAGAGATTTCACAGCAGCTGCCAAAGGCACAGACCATGACAGAATTAAAATATGGTCAGGGTGTTTCAGATACAAGAGTATCACTGGTGGCTTATGCAACACAGTTTGTCGGTAATCCATATGTATGGGGCGGAACCAGCCTTACCAGAGGAGCGGACTGTTCCGGATTCGTATTATCCGTATATGCAAATTATGGCGTATATCTGCCACACTCATCCAGAGCACAGGCAGGATGCGGAACCAGAATCAGTGCATCCGAAGCACAGCCGGGAGATTTGTTCTTCTATGGTAGCGGTAAGGGCATCAACCATGTGGCAATCTATATCGGAAATGGTCAGATTGTTCATGCAAGTTCACCTTCTACCGGAATCAAGATTTCCAATGCATATTATCGTTCACCAGTATGTGTTGTCCGTGTATTAGGAAACTAGATAAGGAAACTAACAGAATTTTGTTTACAAATAATAAGTAGTATGTTATATTTGTTAGGTATGATTTAGCCGATATTCGGTAGATGGACACTCCGACCTTTTGCTGATTATCAGGCGATAAGAAAATATAAGGAGGAAACGTAAATGTTATCAAAAGAAAGAAAAGAAGAAATCATCGCAGAATATGGTAAAACTGCTACAGACACAGGTTCACCAGAGGTACAGGTTGCACTTTTAACAGCCAGAATCAATGAGCTGAATGAGCACTTAAAAGTAAATCAGAAGGATCATCATTCCAGAAGAGGACTTTTAAAGATGGTTGGTCAGAGACGTCGTTTACTGGCTTACTTAAAGAAAGTTGATATTGAAAGATATCGTTCTTTAATCGAACGTTTAGGTTTAAGAAAGTAATTTCTTGTAAAAGGAAACCGTATAGAATAGAGCGGAGTTGTCCGCTCTATTTTTCGGTTGCTAGGCTTCCACAGGTTGCCGGATATCCGTAAGGAACTGCAAGTACAGAGTCTTATGGATGACAATGTAAGAACGGCAGAAGGACGATTCCGAGACCACTGATTAGTGCAATTACAGATTGTGTTAATCAGTAGTTTCGGTCGATACACCTCCGGATGGCTGCAAACAGCACCATTTCGGAACTTCTGCCATAATAAGCAGGAATATCCTGTATACAAAAAAGGAGAAATGATATGTACCAGAGTTATTCAATGGAACTTGCCGGAAGAACTCTTACGGTTGATATTAACCGTGTGGGTAAACAGGCAAATGGATGTGCATTCATGCACTACGGTGATACCACTGTATTATCTACTGCAACAGCATCTGAAAAGCCAAGAGACGGAATCGACTTTTTCCCTCTTAGCGTAGAGTTCGAAGAGAAATCTTATGCAGTAGGAAAAATCCCAGGTGGATTTAATAAGAGAGAAGGAAAAGCATCTGAGAATGCAATTCTTACTTCCCGTGTAATTGACAGACCTATGCGTCCGTTATTCCCAAAGGATTATCGTAATGATGTAACATTAAACAACCTCGTTATGAGCGTTGACCCGGAATGCCGTCCGGAAATCGTAGCAATGCTTGGTTCTGCGATTGCAACCTGCATTTCGGACATCCCATTTGACGGACCATGTGCTATGACACAGGTCGGAATGAAAGATGGTGAATTTGTAATCAACCCATCCCAGGAAGTTTGGGACAATGGTGATTTACAGTTGACGGTTGCTTCTACCAGAGAGAAAGTAATCATGATTGAAGCCGGAGCAAATGAGATTCCGGAAGATAAAATGATTGAAGCAATTTACATGGCACACGACATCAACCAGACCATTAATGATTTCATTATGAAACTGGTAAACGAAGTTGGTAAACCAAAACATGAATATACAAGCTGTGCAGTTCCAGAGGAAATGTTTGCAGCTATGCGTGAGATTGTTACACCGGATGAGATGGAAGTAGCAGTATTCTCTGACGACAAACAGACCAGAGAAGAAAATATCCGTAAAGTAACAGAGAAAATGGAAGAGGCATTTGCAGATAACGAAGAGTGGCTTCCATTAGTTGGTGAGGCTGTATATCAGTATCAGAAGAAGACCGTTCGTAAGATGATTTTAAAAGACCACAAACGTCCGGATGGAAGAGCAATCAACCAGATTCGTCCGCTGGCATCTGAGGTTGATATTATTCCTAGAGTACATGGTTCTGCTATGTTTACCCGTGGACAGACTCAGATTTGTGATGTTGTAACATTAGCTCCATTATCTGAAGTTCAGAAAATCGATGGATTAGATGAGAATATTACCACCAAGAGATATATGCACCATTACAATTTCCCATCCTACTCTGTTGGAGAAACAAAACCTTCCAGAGGACCGGGACGTCGTGAAATCGGACATGGAGCACTGGCTGAGAAAGCATTGGTTCCGGTTCTTCCTTCTGAAGAAGAATTCCCATATGCAATCCGTGCCGTATCCGAGACCTTTGAATCTAATGGTTCTACCTCTATGGCATCTACCTGCGCATCCTGTATGGCGCTTATGGCTGCAGGTGTTCCGATTAAGAAAATGGTTGCAGGTATTTCCTGTGGTCTGGTAACTGGTGAGACAGATGATGATTACATCGTATTAACCGATATTCAGGGACTTGAGGACTTCTTCGGAGATATGGACTTCAAGGTAACTGGTACACATGACGGTATTACTGCAATCCAGATGGATATTAAGATTCACGGATTAACAAGACCTATCGTAGAAGAAGCAATCAGAAGAACCAGGGAAGCAAGACTTTATATCATGGACGAAGTTATGTCTAAAGCAATTGCTGAGCCAAGAAAAGAAGTTGGACAGTATGCTCCAAAGATTCTTCAGGTTCAGATTGACCCGGCTAAGATTGGTGATGTAGTAGGTCAGAAGGGTAAGACAATCAACGAGATTATCGACCGCACTGGTGTTAAGATTGACATCAATGATGAAGGTGCAGTAAGCATCTGTGGTACCGATAAAGCAATGCTTGAGAAAGCTGCTGACATGATCCGTATCATTACAACTGATTTCGAAGAAGGTCAGATTTTCACTGGTAAAGTAGTAAGCATCAAAGAATTTGGTGCATTCATCGAATTTGCACCGGGCAAAGAGGGAATGGTTCACATTTCCAAGATTGCGAAAGAGAGAATCGAACATGTAGAAGATGTTCTGACTCTTGGTGATACAGTAACCTGTATCTGCATGGGCAAAGACAGAATGGGAAGAATCAGCTTCTCCATCAAGGATGTTCCTGCTCAGAACTAATTGCAGATTCGTGGCATGTGATTTTTCAATACTCACATAAATAAAATAAGGCGTATGCTTTTGCGGATGAAAATCCACAAGGGTATACGCCTTTTTACGTAAGTAGCGAAGAAAAAGTCTGGCAGAAAAAAAGAGCCGAGTTTGCTGAGTAAACTTCCTTTTCGGGTATCCGGAAAGCTCTGCCGGTGGTCAAAAATGCTGCACTGCATATATTATAAGAAAACATAAAATGGTGCAGTATGGAACGGGTCAGACAGATTACAAGGGTGAATGAAGCTCATAAACTAGGATATATTGGAAATAATGTCACGGTAGCCGTGATGGATACAGGAATTGGAACTCATATTGATTTTGGACAAAGAATCAGAGGATTTCGTGATTATGTAGGTGATAAGAAGATACTTTATGATGATAACGGTCATGGAACCCATGTTTCCGGAATTATTGCAGGTTCTGGTTTCGCTTCCCATGGACGTTACCGGGGAATGGCTCCGGGAGCACAGATATTTTCGATAAAAGTATTAGACCGCATGGGAAAAGGTAATACCAGACTGGTGGTATCTGCATTAAAATGGCTGATTGCAAATTATGGGAAAATGAATATAAGAATCTTAAATATTTCCGTAGGAATGCTTGCTTCGGCCAGAAGGGAAGAACAGGAGGAATTGTTAGCAGCAATTGAAGCAGTCTGGGACGCAGGAATCGTAGTGGTTGCTGCTGCAGGAAATAACGGGCCAAAGGATAAGAGTATTACGATACCGGGGCTATGCCGGAAGATTATAACGGTGGGCAGCAGTGATGATGAGGAAGGAGAAGTAAAAAATCTGGGTCTGATGCGTGGGTATAGTGGGAGGGGTCCGACGGAAGCCTGCATTATGAAACCAGAAGTAGTGGCTCCTGGAACAGCGATTGTCAGCTGTAAGCGGATGGGAAATGGTTATGAGATGAAAAGTGGAACCTCTATGGCAACACCGGTGGTGGCCGGGGCGGTCGCGGTGCTTTTAAGCCGTTATCCAAATCTAAAACCGGCAGAAGTAAAACTGCGGCTTTATGAGACGAGTGTAGATACTGGAAAATCCAAGCATGCACAGGGCTGGGGGAGGCTGGATGTCATGCGGCTGATTCGATAAAAGAAAATAGCCTGGAAGAGATAAAAAGCAGAAAGAAAGAGACAGAGACAGAGGGAAAGGAATACGCCGGACATTTGATTTCTGGGAGAAAATGCGGTAAAATGAAAAATACGCATAAAATAAGGGGTAGAAAAAGAAAGAGGAGGGAATAAGGTGAAGAAAATAGTTAAAGTTTTAATCAGCAGACTTTTTATCACAGTTTTACTTATTTTACTTCAGTTTGGATATTTATTTTATCTGCTGCTGGAAGTTGGTAAAATGTCTACTTACATCAACCTGATTCTCAATATACTTGCATTTATCGTAGCTTTATTCGTTGTAAATCGAAGAATGAATCCGGCATACCGGCTGGCATGGGTATTTATTATTCTGATGTTTCCATTGCTCGGATTATTGCTGTACGTGGTATTTGGAAGACCGGAACTCACCAGAAAGGCAAGAGAGAAAATGAACCGTGTAAATGAGGAAGTAGAACCGCTTCTTACAGAAGATAGAGCGTGCAGAGAACGGCTGGCAGAAGAAGATTCGGTTGCCGCTGGACAGTCTGCATATATCAGTGACTGGGCGCATTTTCCAGTTTATGAACATACAGCAACAAATTATTATCCGTCCGGAGAAGAAATGTTTCCAGTTATGTTAGAAGAAATCCGGAAAGCGAAAAAGTTTGTTTTTCTGGAATATTTTATTTTAGATGATGGAAAGATGTTCCGGGAGCTGATTCAGCTTTTGAAGGAAAAAGTGGAAGAGGGCGTAGAAGTACGTCTGATTTATGATGATGTTGGCTGCATTACGACACTGCCGAATAATTTCTATAAGGAATTGCAGAAAATCGGAATTAAATGTGCGGCGTTTAATCCGTTGCGGGCGAGACTGGCTGTTATTATGAATAACCGTGACCACAGAAAAATCCTCGTTATTGATGGAAATGTTGCATTTACTGGCGGAATTAATATTGCAGATGAATATATCAATGAAATTGAGCGGTTTGGATACTGGAAGGATACCGGAATCCGTATGAAAGGTGCAGCGGTATGGAGCTTTACCTGTATGTTTCTTGAAATGTGGAATTATATAATAAATTCCACGGAGGATTATGAGAAGTTCCGGCCGGATGCAGACTATGTGGCAAAGATTCCATCCGTTGGATATGTGCAGCCGTATAGTGATACACCGTTAGATCACGAAAATACCGGCGAGAATGTATACATGAACATTATTAATTCAGCACAAAAGTATGTCTACATTTTCACCCCGTATCTGATTATTGACCATGAAATGCTGGTAAGCCTTCAGAATGCGGCAAAACGTGGTGTGGATGTGCGGATTGTAACACCTGGAATTCCGGATAAGAAATTTGTTTATCTTCTGACACAGGCAGATTATGGTGTTCTTATTGAAAGTGGTGTAAAGATTTATCAGTATACACCGGGATTTATTCATGCAAAGAGTTTTGTCTGTGATGATAAAATTGCTACCGTAGGCAGTATCAATCTGGATTACCGCAGTATGTATCTGCATTTTGAATGCGGAGTCTGGTGCTATAAGACCGAGGCAGTGCTGCAGTTAAAAGAAGATGCACTTGCGGTAATCGGACAGTCACAGCAGATTGATCTGGAATTCTGCAAACACAGATTTGTAGGAGTACGGATGATACAGACCTGTCTGCGTCTGCTGGCCCCGCTTTTGTAGAAAAGGTTTTACAGGGAGAAGAAATAAGTAAGCGTCTTACGAAAATAATCCTGATAGGTAGCTTTTGGAATTGTAGTATCATATAAGACACGGATGGAGCCGATTTCTTTTTCATTTAATGTATAGTAAAGTGTGCCGGCTTCTTTTCCCTGTGTTACCGGAGCTTTTATTTCTTCTGGAAGAGAAAGCTTTTTTTCAATAAGATTTAAGTCATTTCCTGCAGTATCAAGATATGAAAAGGTTCCTTCATAGGAAAGACTGACCTTTTTATCAGTGCCACCCCGTACTGATAATTCCGGCAGAGCGGGCGGTGTGGTATCCTGATAGAGCCGGCATACGGAAAAACCATAGTCTAAAAGGGCGGACGCATCAGCAAAACGCACTTTATAATCCGGTGCAGCCATAATGACTGCGATGAGTTTAATGTTATCTTTTTCAGCAGTGGCTGAGACACAGTACTTGGCAAGACCGGTGGAACCGGTTTTTAATCCAGTGGCATAGGCGTATTGTTTGATGAGCTTATTGGTGTTGGTTAAACCAAATTCGGAAGACCCTTTTTTCGTGACATGGGTAATATTTTCCATCCAGATGGTGGAATAATTATGTATCTGCGGATATTTTGTGATTAATTCCCGGGACATTAGAGCAACATCATAGGCACTGGTCATATGATTGTCAACGTCAAGACCGCAGCAGTTAACAAAGTTGGTATCCTTCATACCAAGTCCGGCAGCCCGCTCATTCATCTGGGCAACGAAGGCATCTTCCGAACCGGCAATGAATTCTGCCATGGCAACGCAGGCGTCATTGGCACTGGCAACACTGATACACTTTATCATGGTATCAACGGTCTGGGTTTCACCCGGCTCTAAGAAGACCTGGGAACCGCCCATGCTTGCAGCATGTTCCGAAACTGTGACAACATCATCCAGGGAAATTTTTTGTGCGTCCAGAGCATCGAAAATCAGAATCAGTGTCATGATTTTCGTAATGCTGGCAGGATGCAGGATGGAATGAGCATCCTTTTCATAGATGATGGTTCCGGTAGATGCTTCCATTAAAAGAGCGCTGGGAGCGGACAATGCGACCGGAGCAGATGCATCGGAAGCAGCATCCGGATTGGAAGAATCTGGCATGGAAGCATCCGGGGACGGATTGCCGGATTCTGTAGAACTTTCGTTTTCTGCAAGAACAGAAAATTGTGATGCCATTGGTAAAAAGGCCGGGCTGAGAAGAGACAGGCTTATGAAAATGGAAAGAATGGTATGCATAAGAATACCTCCGGTATGTTCTATTACATTTTAATAGAGAAGAGAAAAAAATATGCAGATAAAGCATGGTTTATTTTGTTGATGCAAAGAGGTGAAAGATGTTATTAAAAATCATTATTGTAATAGCATGTGTGATTTTGGTTTACATAATCTGGCAGTGGCAGGAATTAAAAAAATTTGCAAGAACGGATTATGAGATAAAAAGTGGTAAAGTGCAAAGAGAATATAAGGCAGCAGTACTGGCAGATTTGCATGGTTTTCAGTATGGAAAAGACAACATCCCGCTTTTAGATGCAATTAGAAGTGGACAGCCGGATCTGATTCTGATTCCAGGAGATATGGTGGTCAGCAGGAAAAGTGACACCTATGAGACAGCGTTAAAGATATTGGAAGAGCTGTGCAGGATTGCACCGGTTTATTATTCTTACGGAAATCATGAATCCCGTGCCCACATAAGAAAAAGTAAGTATCAGGAGAAATTTTTCGCTTTTGAAAATAAGGTAAAAGAGCTTGGCATCCATGTACTGCATAATGAAACAGAAGCTTTTGGAGAACTGGCGGTTACCGGGCTTGAAATTCCATTGTCCTGTTATAAAAAAGGAGTGGATGTGCCACTTCCACAGGATTATCTTGAGAAAACGCTTCCGGAGCAGACGGAAGATACATTTCAGGTGCTGTTAGCACACAATCCAAGATACGCGAAGGAATATGCAGACTGGGGAGCGGATTTGACTCTTTGCGGACATAATCATGGAGGACTGATACGGATTCCGGGTGTTGGAAGCCTGATTTCTCCGCAGTTTCAGTGGTTCCCGAAATATGATGCAGGAGCCTTTGATTTTGAGGGAAAGAAAGTAATCGTAAGCCGGGGGCTTGGAACCCATACCTTTCATATCAGAATCTTTAACCGGGCGGAACTTGTGTTTATGGTTATAAAACCACAAGATATTGCTTGATTTGTGGTATAAAGTTGTGAAAAACACTAAATCTTGTGAAAACACTTGCGTTTTTTCTTAGATACCGTTAAAATAGATGTGCTAGGAAAGAATGGAGAGGTTTTGAAATGGAATTAACAGTAAAGCTGCAGGTGTTCGAAGGACCATTAGATTTGCTCCTTCATCTGCTGGATAAGAATAAAGTAAATATCTATGATATCCCAATTGTGGAGATTACCAATCAGTATATGGAATATATCCGGGAAATGAAGCGGCAGGATTTAAATGTTATGAGTGAGTTCTTAGTCATGGCAGCCACACTGATTGATATTAAATCAAAGATGCTTCTTCCGGCAAAAGAGACAGAAGAAGAGGAAGCAGAAGACCCGAGAGCAGAACTGGTAGAACAGCTTTTGGAATATAAGATGTATAAATGCATTTCCTATGAATTAAAAGACCGTCAGATGGATGCGGAAAAGGTGATGTTTAAGGAGCCGACGATTCCGGACGAGGTAGCTGCCTATGAAGAGCCGGTGGATTTAGAGGAACTGATGGCAGATGTCACATTGAAGAAATTGAATGATATTTTCAAATCCATCATGCGTAAGCAGGAAGATAAGATTGACCCGGTTCGTTCCAAATTTGGCAAGATTGAGAAAGAAGAAGTATCACTGTCCGATAAAATGGTATATTTAGAGCAGTATGCAATGGCACATCCACATTTCAGCTTCCGCAGTCTTTTAGAAGCACAGTGTGGCAAGATGGAGATTATCGTGACCTTCCTTGCAGTGCTTGAGCTGATGAAAATGGGCAAGATAACCATTTATCAGGATAAAATATTTGATGATATCAGAATAGAGTCCAAGGTTGCAGCCTAGGCTCTTATTATATGAGGGTAGTAATGGAAGAAAAGAATTATGAAGCAATTATAGAAGCAATTTTATTTACCATGGGGGAATCGGTAGAATTGGATAAAATTGCCAATGCAATTGAATTAGACAAACAGGAAACCAAAAAGAAAATAGAAGCACTCCGGCAGAAATATGAGCAGGAAGAAAGAGGTATCCAGATTATCGAACTGGACGGCGCTTATCAGATGTGTACGAAGAATGAAATGTATGAATATCTGATTCGGATTGCAAAACAGCCAAAGAAGCGTGTCCTTACAGACGTACTGTTGGAGACCTTATCCATCATTGCTTATAAGCAGCCAATCACTAAGGCGGAGATTGAAAAAATCCGTGGCGTATCCTGCGACCATGCAGTAAGCAAACTGGTGGAATATAATCTGGTCAATGAAGTGGGAAGATTGGATGCTCCGGGCAGACCGATGCTATTTGGCACAACAGAGGAATTCTTACGGAGCTTTGGGGTGCATTCCATCGATGAACTCCCGGTGCTGAATGAAGACCAGGTGGAAGAATTCAAGCATCAGGCTGAACAGGAAGCAGAAATGAAGCTTGAAGTATAGCAACAGGGAATGTAGTAAGCGGAAGTATAATCGAAGTATAATCATAGAAAGAAATGAATAGAATGCAGAGAAAATGTATTTCGGAGCGGTCATGAAAAAGAGACGGTGGAAGAAAATGACAGCATTATCTCTGCTTTTTATATTTTTTAGTTCCAATCATATTCCGGCAGAACCGCTGCCACAGGATAATCCGGATGAAACGCAGGAAGAAAATGAAATAGAAATCGAAGAACCAAAGAATTTGTACGCGCTGTCTGCATGCTTAATGGATGCGGATTCAGGGCGTATTTTGTTTGGAAAAGAAGAGGATGTGCGCCGGGCAAATGCCAGTACGACAAAGATTATGACATTGATTGTAACCTTAGAGCATGCAGATTTAAATGACGTGGTTACATTTTCTGATTATGCAGCCTCCCAGCCGGATGTGCAGCTGAATGGAGCAAGTGGGGAACAGTTTTTATTAAAAGACCTTTGTTTCTCTCTGATGTTAGAATCCCACAATGATTCGGCAGTGGCAATTGCGGAACATGTGGCAGGAAGTGTGGAGGCATTTGCTGGCTTGATGAATGAGAAGGCGGCGGAGCTTGGCTGCATGGATACCTATTTCCTTACGCCAAACGGACTGGATAAGGAAGATGAAAACGGATTCCATGGAACGACAGCAGCCGACCTTGCCCGGATTATGAGCTATTGCATCAATGAGTCTCCCATGAAAGAGACTTTTCTTGAAATTACGCAGACACCGTCCTATTCCTTTTCTAATATAGAAGGAACACGAAACTACAGCTGCAATAATCATAACCGTTTCCTTACGATGATGGACGGAGCAATCAGTGGTAAAACCGGTTTTACGGGCAATGCCGGATACTGTTATGTGGGAGCATTGCGGCGGGATGACCGTACCTATGTGGTGGCACTTTTGGGCTGCGGCTGGCCAAACAATAAGAACTATAAATGGGCAGATACAAAACAGCTGATGCAGTATGGAATCGATTCTTTTGAAAAGGTAAATCTTCTGGAGTTGGAAATCCCCAAGGAAGCAGAATGTCCCCTTGAGATAAGTGGGGCAAAGACAGAAGACTGTAGCAGAATTAAGATGACAGAGGTTCAGAACAGGACAGAGGAAAAACAGATAGAAAATATACTGCTTCGTAAGGATGAATCCATTGAATTTAAATTGGAGAGAAAGCAGAGACTTGAGGCTCCGGTGGAAGCAGGAACTACTGTTGGAACCCTTAAGTATATACTGAACGGGCAGGTGGTGAGAGAGGAAGAACTTGTCTTAAAAGACAGTGTTCCGGCATGGGATTACCGCTACAGCTGCCTCAGAATGGTTGACCTTTTTTCTTTATAAAGTCAGAAAATCAGCCATAAAATGCGATATGTAAAATCTGTGAAAAAATTAACAATTTGCTATTGAAAAGTTTTGGTCAATGTACTACAATTACCCTAGCGAAAAATTTTATTTTTTCTAAAATAGATGGAGGACTAAGAGATGAGCAACAGAAGTAATAACTTAGCAGAACAGAGAATTTGCCGTTTGCTGGATGAAAACAGCTTTATGGAAATCGGTTCTCTGGTAACCGCAAGAAATACGGATTTTAATCTGGCAGATGAAGCTACGCCATCAGATGGTGTCATTACCGGACATGGTCTGATTGATGGTAATCTGGTATTTGTCTACAGTCAGGATTCTTCCGTATTAAATGGAACAATTGGCGAGATGCATGCAAAGAAAATTGCAGCTGTTTATGACAGGGCGATGAAGATGGGTGCACCGGTAATCGGACTTTTGGATTGTGCCGGAGTTCGTCTTCAGGAATCAGTAGATGCTTTGAATGCATTAGGAATGATTTATGAAAAACAGGTTATGGCATCCGGAGTAATTCCACAGATTTGTGCTGTATTTGGCAACTGTGGCGGCGGACTTACCGTAGTACCTGGATTATGTGATTTTGCATATATGGAAGCTGATAAAGCCAAAATGTTTGTAAATGCACCAAACGCAATCGAAGGAAATTACGTTGGAAAATGTGATACTTCTTCTGCAGATTTCCAGAGCACAGAGACCGGCGTCATTGATATGGCAGGTTCTGAAGAAGAAATCTTTGCACAGATTCGTGAACTGGTCTGCATGCTTCCGGCAGATAACACAGAGAATGGTTATATGGAAGACTGTGAAGATGATTTGAACCGTGCATGCGAAAATGTAGATACCATGAAAGGCGATCCTCGTTTCGTATTAAGCGAGATTTCTGATAATCACAATTTCTTAGAGACAAAGAAGGATTATGCAAAGAGCATGGTAACCGGATTCATCCAGTTAAACGGACTGACTGTCGGTGCTGTTGCTAACTGCACAGAAGAATATGATGAAGAAGGAAAGAAAGTCGCAGAGCATGATGCAGCACTTTGTGCAAAAGGCTGTGAAAAAGCTTCTGAATTCATCCAGTTCTGTGATGCATTTGATATTCCTGTATTATCTCTTACCAATGTGGCTGGATTTACAGCAACAAAATGCAGCGAAAGAAGACTTGCAAAAGCTCTGGCTAAACTTACATATGCATTTGCAAATGCTACCGTTCCTAAGGTTAGCCTTCTTACCGGTAATGCTTACGGAAGTGCAGCAGTAATGATGAACTCCAAAGCAATCGGTGCTGACCTTGTATACGCATGGCCGGATGTTAAGACCGGTATGATGGATGCACGTCTTGCAGCAGAGATTATGTATGCAGACGCTGATGCGGACAAGCTTGCTGAGAAAGCAAAAGAATATGAGGCATTACAGTCTAACGTTGTAACTGCAGCTAAGAGAGGATATGTAGACTTGATTATTGAGCCTGCTGATACCAGAAAATATCTTGTAGCAGCTTTTGAAATGCTGTTTACAAAACGTATGGATACTCCATATAAGAAACATGGAACAAAATAGAAAGGTGAATCTTATGAAGAAAAAATTGTGGATGCTTGTATGTGTTTGTCTGCTTGCATTTTCTGTTACGGCCTGTGGTAAGACAGATCAGACTTCAATAACATTCAATGGAGGCACCTATGACCAGTGGAAGGATACAGTACAACAGACAGTACAGCAGATAACTACTGTGTCAGAAGCTGATATTGATAATGCTCTTTCTTCCATTTCAGAGAAGAGCGATGCAGTAAACTACAACTTCTATAGCAGTTGGAAAGAAGCTGTTGCTGACGAAGGAGATTTCCAGGGATTTGGTGACTTTACCATGACAGAGTCAAATAAGACAATGGTAATGGAACAGACATTGAATTATACCAACCGTGATTTGAGTTTTACTGTTGTATTTGATACAACTACAGACACACCGGAACTTACCAGTATGACATTTGACAAGGTATATTCACTTGGCGAGAAAATGGGCAAAGCCGGAATGAATACACTTATGGGCATGGGTACCGTATTTGTAATCTTAATTTTAATCAGTATTATTATTTATGCATTCCGCATTATTCCTTATTTACAGAATAAGAAAAAGAATGCGGCTGATGCAACTGCTGCAAAAGAAGATAAAGTAGTAGAACAGATTGCTCAGAAAGAAGAGCTGGTTCAGGATGATTTGGAACTTGTTGCAGTTATCTCTGCTGCAATTGCGGCAGCAACAGGAAGTTCTACAGATGGATTTGTAGTACGTTCCATTAAGAGAAGATAGTTTGAAGAATAATTAGGAGGATATAAAGATGAAAAACTATACAATTACAGTAAATGGAAATGTTTATGATGTTACCGTAGAAGAGAACGGAGCATCTGCACCTGTAGCTGCACCAAGAAAGGCAGCAGCAGCTCCTGCAGCAAAAGCAGCAGCACCTAAGGCAGCAGCCGGAGCAGGAAGCATTAAGATTGAAGCCGGAGCAGCCGGAAAAGTATTCAAGATTGAGGCTCAGCCTGGAACAGCAGTAAAGAAAGGTGATGCAGTTCTGATTCTTGAAATTATGAAAATGGAGACTCCTGTTGTTGCACCGGAAGACGGAACAGTTGCAAGCATCGAAGTTGCAGTTGGTGACAGCGTAGAAGCAGGAGCATTACTTGCTACAATGAACAACTAGGAGGAAAATTATGTTAAGTTATGTTGGAGACACAATGAGTAACCTCCTGCATCAGACTGCATTCTTTAACCTGACCTGGGGTAACTACCTTATGATTGTAATTGCCTGCGTATTCTTATATCTGGCAATCAAGAAAGGTTATGAACCTCTTCTTTTGGTTCCGATTGCATTTGGTATGCTTCTGGTTAACATTTATCCGGACATTATTGCAAGTCCGGAAGAGACCAGCAATGGTGTCGGTGGTTTACTTTATTATTTCTATACTCTGGATGAGTGGTCAATCTTACCTTCTCTGATTTTCCTTGGAGTTGGTGCGATGACAGACTTTGGCCCTTTGATTGCAAACCCAATCAGCTTCCTTTTAGGAGCAGCAGCACAGTTCGGTATTTTCGGAGCTTACCTGCTTGCAATTCTGATGGGATTCAATGACAAGGGAGCAGCAGCCGTATCTATTATCGGTGGAGCAGATGGTCCGACTTCTATCTTCCTTGCCGGTAAATTAGGACAGGCTGCATTGATGGGACCGATTGCGGTGGCAGCATATTCTTATATGTCTCTGGTTCCGATTATTCAGCCGCCAATTATGAAACTGTTTACAACAAAGAAAGAACGTGCAATCAAGATGGAGAACCTTCGTCCGGTATCCAAACTGGAGAAGATTTTGTTCCCAATCGTAGTTACTACAATTGTATGTCTGATTCTTCCGACAACCGCTCCGTTGGTTGGTATGCTTATGCTTGGTAACCTCTTCCGTGAGTCTGGTGTAGTCAGACAGCTTACAGATACAGCATCCAATGCTTTGATGTATATCGTAGTTATTCTTCTGGGTACTTCCGTTGGTGCATCTACCAGTGCAGAAGCATTCTTAAATGTCAGCACACTTAAGATTGTTGCTCTTGGACTGATTGCATTTATGTTTGGTACTGCAGCCGGAGTCCTCTTTGGAAAACTGCTTTGCTGGATTACCAAAGGAAAAATTAATCCGTTGATTGGTTCTGCCGGAGTTTCCGCCGTGCCTATGGCTGCGCGTGTATCGCAGAAGGTCGGTGCAGAAGAAGACCCGACAAACTTTTTACTTATGCATGCAATGGGACCAAACGTTGCCGGTGTTATCGGTACAGCAGTAGCTGCCGGTGTATTTATGGCAATCTTTGGTATATAGGAGGATAGAAATGTCAGAAGAAATGAAAAAACCTTTAAAAATTACAGAAACTGTTCTTCGTGATGCACATCAGTCTCTGATTGCAACCAGAATGACAACAGAACAGATGCTTCCAATTATCCCGAAAATGGATGAAGTTGGATATTATGCAGTAGAGTGCTGGGGTGGAGCAACATTTGATGCCTGCCTTCGTTTCTTAAAGGAAGATCCATGGGAGAGACTTCGTAAATTAAGAGATGGATTTAAGAAAACTAAACTTCAGATGCTGTTTCGTGGACAGAATATCTTAGGATATCGTCCATATGCAGATGATGTGGTTGAGTATTTCGTACAGAAATCTATTGCAAACGGAATTGATATTATCCGTATTTTTGACTGCTTAAATGATGTTCGTAACCTTCAGACAGCAGTAACAGCATGTAACAAAGAAAAAGGACATGCTCAGGTTGCATTATCCTATACATTAGGAGATGCTTATACCTTGGATTACTGGATGGAAATGGCAAAGAGAGTAGAAGACATGGGTGCTGATTCCTTATGTATTAAGGATATGGCAGGACTTTTAGTTCCTCAGAAAGCAACCGAACTGATTCAGGCTCTGAAATCTTCAACCAGCCTTCCAATCGAACTGCATACACATTATACTTCCGGTGTAGCTTCCATGACATACATGAAAGCTGTAGAAGCTGGATGTGATATTATCGATACTGCAATGTCACCATTTGCACTTGGTACCAGCCAGCCTGCAACCGAAGTTATGGTAGAAGCATTCAAGGGAACACAGTATGATACCGGTCTTGACCAGAACAAACTGGCTGAAATCGCTGATTACTTCCGCCCAATGCGTGAGGAAGCATTAGACAGCGGTCTGATGAATCCAAAGGTACTTGGTGTTAATATCAAGACTTTATTATATCAGGTACCGGGTGGAATGTTATCCAACCTGATTTCCCAGTTAAAAGAGCAGGGACAGGAAGATAAATACGAAGAAGTACTGGCTGAAGTACCTCGTGTTCGTAAAGACCTTGGTGAGCCACCACTTGTTACACCTTCTTCCCAGATTGTTGGTACACAGGCTGTATTTAACGTATTAATGGGTGAGCGTTACAAAGTTGCTACCAAAGAGACCAAGGATATTCTTCTTGGAAAATATGGTCAGACTGTAAAACCTTTCAATCCGGAAGTTGTGGATAAGGTTCTCGGTGCTGACAAAGATAAGGCAATTACCTGCCGTCCGGCAGACTTACTTGAGCCTGAATTAGATAAGATTGAAGCTGAAATGAAACAGTACAAACAGCAGGATGAAGATGTATTATCCTATGCATTATTCCCACAGGTTGCTACTGAGTTCTTCAAATATCGTCAGGCACAGCAGACGAAAGTTGATACAACAATTGCAGATACAAAGAACGGAGCATATCCGGTATAGGGTACCTTGCTATCTATAGCAGTAAAGAAGCGGCTACAGACAAATATGTCTGTAGCTGTTTTCCTTTTGATGGGTATAATGGAATATCAGAATTACATAAAAATTCTATGGACAAGAGGACAAAAGATTGCTATGATGAAGTCATGATTTGTCATGGGGTAGACAATTTTAATTGCAAAGCATTTGAAAATATTGTGGCAGTTCTTTCACGGTATTTTGAGAGGGAAAAGGTGAAGGACAATGAAACTGTATGAATTGGGGACAGGGGAGCCGGTGCAGGTGCTGGTGAAAGTGGAGAATGCTTCAGCAGAATATGATAGTACAGTTGCTTTTGGAAAAGGAGGCATTTTATTAATCGAGCCAATACGTTATGATGGGAAAATTATTAACTTTTCCGGAGATAAGGTGCATATCAGTGTGATTTATATGGAAGATGGAATCAAACCGCTGATATGGGAGGGGTGCAGAATGCAGACCGTCCAGGCAGGAAAAGAAAAATATCACGCAATTGTATGTAAACGTGATGGAATGAGATGGAACCGCAGACAGGCATACCGCCAGTATCTGGGACTGGATGGAATGTTGTCCATTGACAGTACAAGAGCAAATTATTCTGTGATTGTAAAAGATATCAGTGCAACCGGAGTGTCCTTTGTGGGACAGCCGAATATGAATTATCTTTCCATGGGACCGTTTCATTTGACGTTTGAAGATAAAGCAAGCAGGCTTAAAGTGCAGTTATCCGGTATGGCTGTTCGTCAGGAGCCGGTAGATGAAACGAAAGTGATTGTAGGATGTACGGTAAAGCAGGCAAATCTCGACTTGGGGACTTATGTCGCCTCCAAGCAGAAGCAGGAAATTGCCAGACGACATGGAAACTGACGAAAATCCTGCAAAAAAATGTTAAAATGACATAAAAAATGCAAAATATTTGTAGAATCGAGAAGAAGGAACTATGAATGGGAATACTAATGATTTGACCAGTCGAATCAACGAATGTTATGGAAGTTTAAGCAAAGGACAGAAAATATTAGCAACCTATATTACGGATAATTATGATAAGGCTGTATTTCTTACGGCAGCAAAAATGGGACAGGTAGTAGGTGTGAGCGAATCGACTGTAGTACGATTTGCTACACATTTAGGCTATAAGGGTTATCCGGAATTTCAGAAGGCTTTAGAGGAGATGGTTCGGAATAAGCTCAACTCCATTCAGCGTATGGAAGTGACTTATGGAAGAATCAGCCAGTCGCATATATTAGAAACGGTATTGCAGTCGGATCAGGAGAAAATTAAGGATACCTTGGAACATATTGATGAGCATGCTTTTGAACTGGCAGTAGATACCATTATCAAAGCAAAACATATTTATATTGTTGGAATACGAAGCTGCGCTCCACTGGCAGCTTTTATGGCGTTTTACTTTAATCTGATGTTTGAAAATGTGACATTGCTTCAGACCAATAATTCCAGTGAATTATTTGAACAGATGGTGCGAATCAGTAAGGATGATGTCATTATCGGAATCAGTTTTCCAAGATATTCCATGCGTACCTTAAAGGCAATGGAATTTGCCAATAACCGGAATGCAAAAGTAATTACATTAACAGATAGTGTGCATTCCCCAATGAATTTATATTCTTCCTGTAATCTGATTGCAAGAAGTGATATGGCATCTATTGTGGATTCTCTGGTGGCACCGCTTAGTGTTATCAACGCACTGATTGTTGCTCTGTGTATGAAGAAGCAGGGTGAGGTTGCCAAGACATTGGAGACCCTGGAGGATATCTGGAATGAATACCAGGTATATGAAAATGATGAAATTAATTATATTGATGATAAAATCAAAATGAGATATGCCAAATTAGGAGATGCAGATGAGTAAGGTACTTGTAATCGGCGGTGGACCGGCGGGCTGTTTTGCGGCAATTGCTGCAGCAGAACAGGGACATCAGGTCGTATTGTTAGAACGCAATGAGAAAATCGGGAAAAAATTATTCATTACCGGAAAAGGAAGATGCAACCTTACCAATGCATGTGATACGGAAGAACTATTTTCAAACATTCCAAGGAATTCCAAGTTCTTATACAGCGCAATCTATTCTTATGACAATTTCCGGGTCATGGATTTCTTTGAACAGAATGGAACACCGGTAAAGGTGGAACGGGGAAACCGTGTATTTCCGGTATCAGACCATTCGTCGGATGTCATTGCAGCCTTAAAACGCTCCCTGGATGCACATAAAGTAAAGATTATGTATCATACAACGGTAGAAAAGCTTATGGTATCGGAGAATTGTGTACATGGAGTAATTACTGCAGAGGGAAAGAAAATGCCGGCAGATGCAGTAGTTATTGCAACAGGCGGCTGTTCTTATGCATCTACCGGTTCTACCGGGGATGGTTATCGTTTCGCAGAAGCCTGCGGACATACCATAAAAACCTGCAGTCCATCCCTTGTGCCTTTTAACGCAGAAGAGGAATATGTCAAAGAATTGCAGGGGCTATCGTTGAAAAATGTAAAGGCGAGCATTTATCAGGGCAAAAAGCTTTTGTATGAAGCTTTTGGAGAAATGTTATTTACCCATTTTGGCGTAAGTGGACCTCTGATGTTAAGCGCCAGCAGCGTGGTAAATGATGCGGTAAGAAAACAGCCGTTGCAATTATACATTGACTGGAAACCCGCACTTTCAGAAGAACAGTTAGATCACAGAATTTTAAGGGACTTTGAAGAGGCAAAGAACCGGCAGGTGATTCATGGAATTGAAAAATTATATCCGTCCAAATTCCTGCCGATTATTTTAAGACTTGCTAAGATTCCAGCAGAAAAGCGTGTCAATGAAGTAACCAAAGAGGAACGGCAGCGCCTGGTGGAACTGACAAAGAAGTTCCCGGTTACACTGACTGGTTTACGGGGCTTTTCGGAAGCCATTATTACAAAGGGCGGTGTTTCTGTAAAAGAAGTAAATCCATCGACCATGGAATCAAAATTAACAAAGCATCTTTATTTTGCCGGAGAGGTATTGGATTTGGATGCATTTACCGGCGGCTTTAATCTGCAGATTGCCTGGTCTACCGGATATCTGGCAGGAAGCAGTATTGGAAATGAATAAAGAGAATAAAAAAGCAGAAAAATCGGAGGATAAAAAATGAGCTTTAATATAGCAATTGACGGACCGGCAGGAGCCGGAAAAAGCACTATAGCAAAACAGCTTGCAAAGGAACTTTCTTTTATATATGTAGATACAGGAGCCATGTATCGGAGTATGGCATTGTATTTTATGAGAAATGGCATTGCAAAGGAAGATGAGGCAGCAATTTCAGATGCCTGTAAAACCGTGGAAGTATCTATTGCCTATGAGAACGGAGAACAGCAGGTGCTTTTAAACGGTGAGAATGTCAGCAAAGAAATCCGGAAAGAAGAAGTTGGAAAAATGGCATCTGCCACCAGTGTTTATAAGGAAGTCCGCACAAAACTGGTTGAATTACAGCAGAAGCTTGCAGCAGATAAAGATGTTATCATGGATGGAAGAGATATCGGAACCTGTGTGCTGCCGAATGCCCAGGTAAAGATTTATCTTACTGCAAGTGTTGAAACAAGAGCCGAGAGAAGATATCAGGAATTGCAGGAAAAAGGTGCTGCCTGTGACTTGGAAGTGATTAAAAAAGATATTGCGGACCGTGATTATCAGGATATGCATCGGGAAATTTCACCATTAAAGCAGGCAGAAGATGCCATTCTTGTAGATTCTTCGGATATGGGAATTGAAGAAGTGGTAGAAACCATCAAAAATATTTATAGGGAAAAATGTTAATATGAAAAATGTCAGAGTTGCAAAAAGTGCAGGTTTCTGCTTTGGCGTAAAGCGTGCAGTAGATATGGTTTATGCACAGCTTGAAACAAACGATGAAACAAAGGATGGAATAAAAGACCCGATTTATACTTACGGACCGATTATTCATAATGAAGAAGTGGTAAAGGATTTAGAGGCAAAGGGCGTAACCGTAATCCATGATATTTCAGAAATAGAAGAATCAGAAAAAGGAACCATCGTCATCCGTTCCCATGGTGTAGGCGAAAAAATATATCAGACATTAGAAAATGCCGGTTACCATATCGTGGATGCCACCTGTCCTTTTGTAAAGAAGATACATCGTCATGTACGGGAATATGGAGATGCCGGTTATCATGTTGTAATTATCGGAAATGCCAGCCATCCGGAGGTAGAAGGAATCCGTGGATGGGGAAATGAAGAGGAAATTACGGTAATTGGAACGAGGGAAGCAGCAGAAAATTTCCGGGTTTCAGCAGGAAAAAAGGTTTGTATCGTATCACAAACGACAATTAACTACAATAAATTTCAAGAATTAGTTGAAATTATAAATAAAAAAGGTTATGATATAATTGTTTTAAATACAATCTGTAATGCAACGGAAGAGCGGCAGACCCAGTCGAGGGCTTTGGCAAAAGAAGTTGAAGCAATGATTGTGGTTGGTGGGAAGAGCAGTTCCAACACACAGAAGTTATTTGAAATATGTAAAAACGAATGTGCAAATACTTACTATATACAAACCATAGATGATTTGGATCCGGCAGTACTTCGGACCATTGATAACGTAGGTATTACCGCAGGGGCATCTACCCCAAATAAAATTATTGAGGAGGTTCAAAATAATGTCAGAAATGAGTTTTGAACAAATGTTGGAAGAATCTTTTAAAACAATAAGAAATGGAGAGGTAGTCGAAGGCGTCGTTATCGGTGTTAAGCCAGATGAGATCATCCTTAATATTGGATATAAGTCAGACGGAATTATTACACGTAATGAATATACGAACGAAGCAAATGTAGACCTGACCACCGTTGTATCCGTAGGTGACACTATGGAAGCCAAAGTTTTAAAGGTAAATGATGGAGAGGGACAGGTACTTCTTACTTACAAACGTCTTGCTGCTGAAAAAGGAAGCAAGCGTTTAGAGGAAGCATTCAACAATCAGGAAGTGCTTACCGCAAAGGTTACACAGGTATTATCCGGTGGATTAAGTGTTGTAGTTGACGAAGCAAGAGTATTTATTCCTGCAAGCCTTGTATCAGATACTTACGAGAAAGATTTATCTAAGTATGAAGGACAGGAAATTTCATTTGTAATCACTGAGTTCAACCCAAGAAAGAGAAGAATTATTGGTGACAGAAAACAGCTTTTAGTAGCAGAGAAAGCTGAAAAACAGAAAGAACTCATGGAGAGAATCCATGTTGGTGATGTTGTAGAAGGTACAGTAAAGAACGTAACAGACTTTGGCGCATTCATCGACCTTGGTGGAGCAGACGGACTGTTACATATTTCTGAAATGTCCTGGGGACGTGTTGAAAGTCCTAAGAAAGTATTCAAAGTTGGCGATACTGTAAAAGTATTCATCAAAGATATCAATGAGAGTAAGATTGCACTGAGCATGAAATTTGAGGATGAGAATCCTTGGAATAATGCTGCAGAGAAATATGCAGTAGGTAATGTGGTAACAGGTGTTGTTGCAAGAATGACAGACTTTGGTGCATTCGTAGAATTAGCTCCTGGAGTAGATGCATTACTTCATGTATCCCAGATTTCTAGAGAGCATGTTGAGAAACCTTCTGATGTATTAAAAGTAGGTCAGGAAGTAGAAGCTAAAGTAGTTGACTTTAATGAAGAAGACAAGAAAATCAGCTTAAGCATGAAAGCACTTCTGCCAGAAGAGGAAACAGATACAGAAGAAGTATATAGCGAAGAAGTTCCTACAGAAGAATAATAAGGTAGGAGGTAGCATATATGTTTGAAGGCTATGAAAAGTTTAAAAAAGATATATATGCAATGACCACGATTGACTTAAATGCTTACAAAGAGAAACAGATGCGTCGTAGGATTGACAGCCTTTTGGTAAAGAATAAGGCTCAGTCCTATGATGAGTATGTACATCTGCTTCATACAGATAAAGAGAAGTTTGACCAGTTTATTAATTTCCTGACTATTAATGTTTCAGAATTTTACCGGAACCCGGAACAGTGGAAGTTTTTGGACGAAGAGGTTTTCCCGGCACTTATAAAACAGTTTGGCAGCAATTTGAAAATCTGGAGTGCAGCGTGTTCTACCGGAGATGAGCCATACTCTCTTGTAATGGCTTTATCAAAGCATGTTCCGCTGAACCAGATACATATAATTGCTACTGATATTGATAAACAGGTACTTGAGAAAGCAAGAGTTGGACTTTATAACGAAAAGAGCATTGAATCTGTACCGGATGATTTGAAGCGTAAGTATTTTACACAGGTAGGAAAATCCTATAAGATTTCCGATGAAATCAAAAAGCATGTAGAATTTCGGGAACATAATCTTTTGCGGGATCCATATCCATCAGGTTGCCATTTGATTGTCTGCAGAAATGTAGTAATTTATTTTACAGAAGAAGCAAAAGACGAGATTTATCGCAAGTTCTATGATTCTTTGGCAAAAGATGGAATGTTATTTATCGGAAGTACAGAGCAGATTATGAATTATCGTGAGTTGAATTTAAAAAGGCATCAGTCATTTTTCTTTCAGAAATAATAATGACATAGTAAAGACCTCGTTCTCAAAATTGGGAAAGAGGTCTTTTTTTACAGGAAATTGCTTTCCTGTAAAGTAAAAAAAACGCTCCGCGAGGATGCACACTGCGGCGTATAATGTAGAGTTATAGGACAAAATGTGTTGATGAAAACCGCTTTCAAGCCTTGAAAAT